>CBDAFS010000014.1:0-87500 GCA_965195285.1 uncultured Aminicenantes bacterium
AAACAGCACCTCGTCTTCCCAGGCATTGATGATAAAACATAAACTCAATATAACGACTAAGATTAAAATAATTTTTTTCATATTATCCTCCCTAATATTCCGATGACAGCAGAACCACCACCGAATTGACCTGTTTGCGGGCCTCGCCCCGGGAAACGTTCTGTACGATGGAAGAGACAATCAGTTCCCAGGCCGTCAGGGTGACCGCTGCCTCGCCGCCGATCTCCAGGGATACCCCGGGCGGCGGTGGCGGGGAAAAGGCCGTAAATCCGTTGACATACTGGGGAATGGAATCCGTGAGTCTCCCGGTCTTCACGGTAGCGGATTTAAAGGCCCTGCTGAAGTGGGAACTGGATTCGCTCAAATCGACCTTGACGGCCAGCGGATCCACTGTGTTTCTCAGTTCATTGATTCCGAATTGAATGCCGGTTTCCGCACAGAACAGGGCGGTTTTATCGGCAACGAAATTTCTGGAAATGGCTATTTCGGTTGTGGTCTGGTCCAGGCCCATGACGCCTAACAGGGAAAGGATCAGTGTTCCTATCAGAACCAGGATCAGCACCGAACCGTTTTGTTTTTTTATGTTCATGGTTATTCTCCTAATACAAGATAAGATAATTGCGGGTGGCCACTTCGTATCTCATGTAGTTGTAATGGAAGCGGCCCACCGGAATGATAGCGGAAGCAATATCTCCCATGACCGGCCTGGAAAACTCGATTCCGGAACCCTGGGGTTTATTGGTCTCCTCTTCGGTCTTAAAGAGGACATAGACCCTTACTGCCGATAGGTTGCGGGAGGTAAACTGGCTTATGAAACTGGTACAGGTTGCACTGGCGCTCGAGGAACAGGGATCGCTGTAACTGGTTCCGATGGTGGCGATAGAAGCCCAGAATTCAGGGGGATTGTCTTTGGTCACATATTCAAATTGAATATCCTCGATATTGCTGAAAATGGGAACGCCCCGGGTATCTGTGGAAGCTGTATTGAGAATGTCGCCCACACCCTCGGTATCTGTGGTCAGGGTCAGGATTCGGACGCCGTTTTCGACTTTTGTAAGAAAAATATTGAAGTATTCCAGCCGGATGACCGGGTCATCGGTGGAGTAAGTGTAGGCATTTCCTTTTTTATTGGCGTCAGTGTTGTGTTCATCAGTCAGGTCATTGTAATTGGTGGTGTTCAGCAGCCCGGAATAATAGACCGGAGTGCCCCGGATGGTCAATGAGGTGTCGGTGGTGGCGGGGGTGGCGGTAACCTTGAACATATAATACCCTTCGGCCCGGGCAATCATCCCGATATCATCTTTATGCCAGGCGGTTAGTAAGGCATCATCCGGATCCACTACCGTGGCGACGGAGATGGTGGTGGGGCCGGAACCGGCTATAAAGGAAGCCGTGGCTTTGGTCACTGCCTTGGGATCTCCCGAGGCCAGTATGATCCCGTCCGAAAAGGAGTTGTTGTTCAGGGGATAGATCCCGGTAAAGGGAACCGGTGATCCGACAAAGGTGGGGGTGTGAAGCAGGGACAGTATTGATCCTGCGCCACGGATATTGTCGCATACCATTTGCTCGAAGGCACGGGCGGCCTGGTTCATGTCCAGTTTTCGTCCCTCGGACAGATGGATGGTCTGAGTGGAGGAGATCAGAAAATAGATGGAAATGATAATGATAAGCAATATGGTTGATGAAACTAACATTTCCACTAATGAAAATCCTTTGTTGTTTCTCATGATAGTGTCCTTATGATGGAAAATGTGATGGGGATGGAGTCGACTCCCTGGCTTCTCCAGTGTACCGTGGCCGTAATCCGGTAGTTATCGGCATCGATCATGGAGGCAGATATGGTTCTGGTAAAATCAGGGTAATTCTCAATGGAACCATAGACCTCGGTTACGTTTCCGAAGGTTTGGACAGCGGTAAAATTCAGGCGCCGAAGTCTTTCGACTGCATCTTCGGCCAACTGGACTGCCCTGGTATGGTGAATGGCAAATGAATTAATTTTGATGTGAGTCGTGGTCATGGTTAAAACACCGACTACTAAAAATGCCAGTATTGCGGTTGCAACCAGCACTTCTACAAAAGAAAACCCCTCCTGTTTATTGAAATACTTTGCTGACATGAATACCTCCGTAGGGATAGATTTTGATGGTGATGGTGTCGGTCCCTTGATTGCCGGGTGAAGTGAGCGTGATGGTCTGGGTACTCATGATTGCAAATTGGTTGGGTGCGACAGGTTTTACAAGGAAACCCTTGGGGTTCATGGCAAAATCGGGAAGCGGGGAATTAATTGTAACCACATCGCCGATGGTTTTGTTACCGAAACCGGGATCATTGAGATCATTCCAGCTTGAGCCATCGTAAATTTGAAATTGGTATCCATGGGAATTAAAATTCATTCGAATTGTCCTGATTTCCCTGATGGCACGGTGCTTGACTTTGTAAAATTGTCCGGAAATTTCCTGGGCAACATTGCGGATGCTCAGCCGGTTGCGGCTTTTGGAACTGATGTTCAATCCCAGGGAAACCAGTATGGCTAAAAAACCAATAACGATCAGTAGTTCAAGAAAACTGAAACCATGCTTTTTTTTCATAATAACCCCTATAGTCTCTTACTGCAACTTTGGTGCCAATATGTTTTATATTCAAATCTTCCTCGGAGATATGGTTGCTTTACCATAAATATAAGCCATTTATAATTATTCCGGTACGAATTACGTAAAGAAAAGAGAACCGGTTGAATGTTCAATGTGTATAAATATTACCCGGATATATAAAATAATTCATAATTTATGATTTTATCATGACATTTTTATTTGAAATATTTGTGAGCACGACATGTCAGGTTATTGAAAATGAAGAGCTAAAAAGCTATAATAACCTTTAAAGAAAAATGTTTAAAATATCATTAAAGAAGAAAATCTCTCGGATCCTCGGTTCCAAAAAAAACCGGGAGGAAATTTTTGAAGAACTGGAAGAACTGTTGATATTATCGGATATATCCGCTGACCGGGTGGAGCGGCTGCTGAAACAAGTCAAAAAGCGGATCAAATTGACCTTTGAAAAAGATGATTTTATAGATGTACTGAAAGAAGAGTTTAAAAATCTTTTTGCCGAGGCCAGAGCCAAAAGAGGAGAAGATTCCTCATCCGTCATTCAATTTTCCGATGCCAAGAATGTGGTATTGATTGTCGGTGTGAATGGCAGTGGCAAGACCACTACCGCAGCCAAACTGGCCCTTTTCTACCAACAGAGGGGGTTGAAGATTTTACTTTGCGCTGCCGATACCTTCCGGGCTGCCGGCAGTTCCCAGCTGGTAATGTGGGGTGAAAAGTTAGGTATTCCGGTTATCGGAGGGGACCGGGGAGCAGATCCCGGTTCGGTGGTGTATAATAGTATGAATTCGCTGATGAGCCGGGATTACGATATGCTGATTGTCGACACGGCCGGACGGGTTCAAACCAAGGATAATCTGATGAAAGAACTGGAAAAACTGACCAAAGTCATCAAGAAATTTTCCTTGTCCCAGCCGGCCGAAACGCTTCTGGTGGTGGATGCCACCATGGGGCAGAATACCCTGGATCAGGCCAGGCGGTTCAAGTTTTTTTCCGGTCTCAGCGGTATCATTTTAGCCAAGGCCGATGGCACGGCCAAGGGAGGAACCATTATCAATATACTGGATGAGTTGAATATTCCGGTAAGGTTTGCGGGTTTCGGTGAATCCGAAAAGGATCTCATGGAGTTCTCGGAACAGGCTTTCATCGATTCGTTGTTGGGTGAGTAGTGTGAAGACATTTTCTGATACGGATACGCGGTTCATGAAAGCCGCCATCAACCTGGGATTGAGGGGAAAGGGATTTACAGAACCCAATCCGTTGGTCGGGGCCCTGGTGGTTGATCGGGGGGAGATCATTTCGACCGGTTTCCACAGGAGTTTCGGCGCACCCCATGCGGAAGCCATGGCCCTGAAGTCCGTTTCCCGGAAGCATACCACCCTGTATGTTCCTCTGGAACCCTGCTGCCATTTTGGCGTCAATCCGCCCTGCACCGATTTGATCATTCGGAAGAAGGTCAGCCGGGTGGTAATTGCGCTTCAGGATCCCAACTCCCGGGTCAATGGGAAGGGCATCGAGGTGATGAAAAAAAACAACATCCGGATTGAAACGGGGTGTCTGGAGAAATATTATGCCCGGGTCAACCGGCACTATTTAAAATTTATGAATCGAAAAAAGCCCTATGTGACCCTCAAGGCCGGTGTTTCTCTGGATGGGAAACTGACCGATAAGCATCATCGCTCCAAATGGATAACCGATCCGGAAATGAGAAAGTTTTCCCAGAGCCTGCGGGGTGAGTTTTCGGCCATTCTGGTCGGGAGCAGGACTGCCTTGGTTGATGATCCTTGCCTGACCATTCGGGAAAGGGAATGGGGTGATAAAAAATTGTACCGGGTGGTGCTGGATACGCATAACCGGCTGGATTTGAATCAAAAAATCTTTCGAAATCATCAGCGTTTCCCTTTGATCCTGTTCAGTTCCCAAACCGCGGCCAACCGGACCCCCAAGGTTGACAATCACCATTTCATCAAGAGTGACGGTGAGATCCTTGATCTCAACCGGGTGTTGAAAATACTGGCCCGCTACCGGATCGCCTCGGTTTTGGTCGAGGGCGGAGGGCAGGTCATCAATTCGTTTCTGAATAAAAAGCTGGCCGATGAACTGATATTGTTTACGGCCAATAAGGTTATCGGGGGCAGTGATTCGGTTGAACTGTTTGCCTCCGGTGTATCCCTGTCCGGACCGATTCGCCTGATCCATCACCGGATCATGAATTTGGGCTCCGGATATGTGGTTCGGGGAAGACTAAATCCCCTATTTTCAGGAGGCTGAAGATGTTTACCGGCATTATTCTGTGCATGGGGAAATTGATTGCCTTGAAGAAAAAGAATTTCCCGGAATTGTCTGTCAGTATACAGCTGCCCCGTGAGGTCAGGGTGGGAGATTCGGTGGCGGTTAATGGGGCCTGTCTGACCGTTACCGGGATCAATTCCCGGGAATATACCTTTGACTTGAGCCGGGAGACCCTGGCCCTGTCCAATTTTTCCGATATTCCTTCCGGGAGTATGCTGAATATCGAATTGCCCCTGACCCTGAATACCTTGGTTAGCGGCCATCTGCTCAGCGGCCATCTGGATGGGACGGTCAGGACCAAGTCCATCAATAAGAGTGCAGAACGGTCGAGTTTTTCCTTTACTTTCAGCAAACCGGAGTGGAAGTCATTTCTGGTTTACAAGGGATCGGTTGCTCTGAACGGGATCAGTTTGACTGTATCGGAAATCAGGGCTTCCTCATTTTCGGTGGAAGTGATTCCCCATACCCTGGAGACTACCAATTTGAAGTATCTGAGGATCGGGGAACGGGTCAATCTGGAGCTTGATTTAATCGGTAAATACGTATATAATCAGAGGTCATTAAAGAGTTGAAAATGAAGAAAAAACATTTGATATCGGTACCGGAAGCGGTTTCTTACCTGAAAAAAGGTAATATGATCATCATTGTGGATGATGAAGACCGGGAAAACGAGGGCGATCTGATGATCGCCTCGGAAAAGGTAACCCCGGAAGCCATTAATTTCATGAGCAAGCATGCCCGGGGACTGGTCTGTGTTTCCCTGACCGAGGACCGGAGCAATGAACTGCAACTTCCCCTGATGGTGGATAAAAATACATCCCGTTTTGAAACCCCCTTTACCATTTCCGTGGATGCCCGCCACAACATTACCACCGGCATCTCCGCCTATGACCGGGCCGAGACCATCCGTTGTATCATTGATACCGAGACCCGGCCGGATGATCTGGTTAAACCCGGCCATGTTTTTCCCCTGCGGGCCAAGCGGGGAGGGGTGCTGATCAGGGCCGGCCAGACCGAGGCCTCGCTGGACCTGACCCGGATTGCGGGTTTGTATCCCTCGGGAATTATCTGTGAGATCATGAAAGAAGATGGCGCCATGGCCCGGATGCCCGAATTGATTGAGTTTTATGAAAAATTTGATGTACCCATCATTACCGTAGAAGAAATCATAAAGTACCGGGTTCAGAAAGAAACCCTGGTGGAGGAGGTCAGCGAGGCCACTCTCCCCTCCCGCTGGGGAACCTTTGTCATAAAAGTGTTTGAGGACCAGATCCACCAGGAAACCCATGTGGCCCTGATCAAGGGGGATGTCAGCGGTGATGATCCGGTTCTGGTCCGGGTTCATTCCCAGTGTCTGACCGGTGATGCCTTTGGCAGCCTGAAATGTGATTGCGGGAACCAGTTGAGACGGGCCATGGAGATGATTGAACGGGAAAAACGCGGTATCCTGCTGTATCTGATCAATCAGGAGGGCCGCGGTATCGGGCTCCCGGGCAAGATTAAGGCCTACAAGCTGCAGGAGCACGGACTGGATACGGTTGAAGCCAACCTGGAATTGGGTTTTGATGCCGACCAGAGGGATTATGGTATCGGGGCCCAGATCATACGCAGCCTGGGCGTAAAAAAGTTACGGCTGATCACCAACAATCCCACCAAATATATTGCCCTGTCCGGTTATGGCCTGGAGATTGCGGAAAGGGTTTCTCTGGAGATCGAACCCAATAAAGAGAGTCTCCGGTACATGAAAACCAAAAAAGAAAAAATGGGCCATTTGCTGAAAAAAATCTAATGGAAATATCGATGGAGTATTTTTTAGGATTGAATCCCACCAAGCAGATCCACCTGCTCAAAGATGAAAAATTCGCCGCATTTCCCCGGGAAAAAAAGATTGAATTCCTGAAAACCGTTCTGCAGTCGGAGCTGTCATCAAAAACAACTGCCAGTACACTTAAGGTATTGAGGGAGTTGAAGTACCGGGACCAGTTTTTTTACCGCAAATTTTTATACCATGCCGACAGCTCGGTGGCCAATGCCGCCCGGAAGGCCATCAGCGAAGCCATTGAACAACAAGATAGCGGTGTCATCAAAATCACGGAAATCTTGAAGAAAGAACAGGGTGAAACCCGGATGGAATATTTGAACTCCATTCTCAAGGATAAAACGGATTTTAGTTCTGAAATACTGATCTCCCTGCTGAGCCTGAACGATTCCGCCTTGAGCGAGAAGCTGATCAAGGAAGTGAACAACAATTACAATCTGGATGAGGCCCGTCTGGTGGAGGCCATCAAGGGAGCGGTATGGTATGTGCGGGCAGCTATTGTCAAAATCCTGAGCAACCGCCGGAGTGATTATTTACCGGATGTGATAGAATACCTGATGAATGATAAGAATGTGGAGGTCAAACTGAAACTCATCGAGGCCATTTCCCGGCTTGATTCCCAGCAGGCCCGGATGTTTCTGGTCAGGTTGAAGGATGATCCGCTTGTATGGATAAAAAAAGAGTCAGGAAAAGTTCTGGCCAATCTGGAAAAAAAACAACTTTGAACCGAAATCAAAACGGTTTACTTTTCAGTTGAATGCCGCCCGGTTTTCGCCCTAATACGTTATCCGGTTTTGAGCAGGACGTAACTTTTTTTACCCTTTTGAATGAGGATGTATTTTCCGTTCAGCAGGGACTCGGGTCCAATGGTGGTCTCGCTATTCTGAACCCGTTCCTTGTTGATGCTCAATCCACCGTTCTGGATCAGGCGTCGGGTTTCGCCCTTGGATGAAAATACCGTGGTTTCAGTGGCCAGCAATTCCACGACATTGATGCCCTTTTTTATGATATGACCGGGAACCGTGACCTGGGGGACTCCTTCAAATACCGACAGGAAATCCTTTTCCGAGAGTTGATTCAGGACTCCGGTGGTGCCTTTTCCGAAGAGGATTTCCGCGGCTGTTTCCGCGATTTCAACCTCCCGGGAGGAGTGGACCCGGGAGGTGACATCCCTGGCCATGGTTTTTTGAAGCACCCTTAAGTGGGGGGCTTTTTTGTGTTCCCGGACCAATCCTTTAATTTCATCCCTGGATAAGAGGGTGAATTTATTAATGTATTCAACCGCATCCCCATCCGGACAGTTCAGCCAGTATTGATAGAATTTATAGGGGGAGGTCATGTCAGCGGCCAGCCAGATGTTTTCGCCCTCGGATTTTCCGAACTTGCTGCCATCCGAACGGGTAATGAGCGGGCAGGTCAGGGCAAAAGCCTCTCCGGATGCCTTGCGGCGAATGAGTTCGGTGCCAGCGGTAATATTGCCCCACTGGTCGGAGCCGCCCATCTGGAGCACACAGTTTTTATTCTGGTAGAGCCAGAAGAAATCATAAGCCTGAAGCAGCTGATAGGAAAACTCGGTAAAAGAAATACCCTTTTCCAGGCGCTGCTTGACCGATTCCTTGGCCATCATGTAGTTGATGGTCAGATGTTTGCCCACCTCCCGGAGAAAGTTCAAAAATTCCACTCCCTGGAACCAGTCATAATTGTTGACCATTTCCGCTGCATTTTTACCCTTTTCAAAATTCAGAAATTTTTCCAGCTGCTTCTTGATCTGCTCCTGGTTGTAGCGGATTTCATCGATAGCCAGCAGGGGGCGCTCTTCGGACCGTCCCGAGGGATCGCCCACCATGCCGGTGGCACCCCCGACCAGGACAATGGGTTTGTGTCCGGCTCTCTGAAACAATGCCTGCATCATGATGGGGGCCAGGTTGCCGATATGCAGTGACGGGGCAGTGGGATCATAGCCGATGTATCCGGTTGTCATGCCCCGACTCAATTTTTCTTCGGTGCCGGGCATGATATCGTGGATCAGGCCCCGCCATTTCAATTCCTTGACGAAATTCATTTTATCAGTTCGTGACCTATCTCAATAGCCTTTAAATTCAAATCGATATAGTCCCGAGGAGCCCATTCCCGGACATAATCCACCATGTTCTGGTAGCCGATGATCCCGGTGATTTTCTGGGTCAGGGCCAGGGTTACCACGGAAGTGAGCACAATGTTCCCCAGCTGTTTTTTGGTTTCATAGACCAGAGGGATGCGCATCAGTTTCCAGTTGCGGGGATTTCCTACCTCTTTAACCAGGTGGGTATCAATGATGACAGTGGCATCATCCTTGAGCCGATCCTTATACAGGTCAAAGGGCTTTTGCTGAGTGCAGACGAAGAAATCAATGGCATTGGCCTGGGGGAAGATGATTTTTTTATCCGAGATGATAATATCGACTTTGGTGGCTCCCCCCCGCACACTGGAGGTATAGGTGGGGCTTTCCACTGCATATTTGTTTTCTTTGGTCACTGCAATGTTAACCAGCAGAGCGCCGGCGGTTAACAGGCCCTGTCCGCCCACTGCTCCGTATCGGATCTCATAGCGGCTCATTTTTTTTGCCTTTTGGCCGTGGAATTGGCTTTGGAGGTTTCGGCCTGGGTGGTGGGCACGATATGCTTGTAGTACAGCTCGGTATATTCCAGACGTTCCTTGTCCTCTACAAAAATGCCTACCGGGTACTTGGTATTCTGTTCCTGGGCGGGTATTTTTTCAAATTGGGCCTGGGTGACGGTTTTGTCAGCAATCCACCGGGACATGGCAATGGGATTTTTCATGTTATTCTTGCGGCCCAGATTGATATGGCAGTTGCTAATGACTTCCACCACGGAAAAACCCTTGTGCTGAAAGGATTTTTTAATGACCTGTTTGAGCGGGATCGGCCGGTTGACGGTATCCCGGGCAACGAAAGACGCCTTGGAAGCCTTGAGCAGGTTGACGGTATCGAATTGGGGTTCGATATTCCCGTAAGGGGTGGTCTCGGTAATGAACTTCTGGGGGGTGAGGGGGGAAACCTGGCCGCCGGTCATGCCGTAAATACCGTTGTTGATCAGGATCATCTTAATACCGATGTTTCGGCGGGCGGCATGGATAAGATGGTTTCCGCCAATGGCCAGGGCATCGCCATCCCCGGATATCACCACTACGGTCTTATCCGGTTTGGCCAGTTTGATGCCGGTGGCAAAGGTCAGGGCACGGCCATGGGTGGTGTGCAGGGTATTGGTGTTGAAAAAGGTGGGTAACCTTCCGGAACAGCCGATTCCGGCCACCACCACGATGTCCTCCGGCTGGATTTTCAATTCCGAGAAGGCCATGGCAATGGCCTTGAGAATAACACCATCTCCGCAGCCCGGACACCAGGGAGTGGGGAAGGTGCGGTAACGGATATATCGTTCGTAATCTCTCATTTTTTAAACCGCTTAATGGCCTCCAGGACTTCGGTGGGGGTGAAGGGAACCCCATTGGCCCGCAGCAGGGCCTGGCGTTCCACATCATCGGTGGCAGTTCGCTCGATCTCATAAATAGTCTGGCCCATGTTCATCTCTACTACCAGGATCTTTTTGATTTTCTTGAATTTTTCCCGGAGCATTAGCTTGGGAAAGGGCCAAATGGTCAGGGCCTGGAACAAACCCACTTTGATTCCCTGCTCCCGGGCCATTTCTACTGCAGCCAGAGAGGACCGGGCCGAAATTCCGAAACTGAAGACCATGATCTCTGCATCATCCAGGTAATATTCCTCGTGAGTAATGATTTCATCCAGGTAATTGTATATTTTTTGCATCCTAAGAGTCTGCATTTTATCCACAATTTTTGGGTCGGTCGTAGGCCAGCCGTGCTTGTCGTGTTCCAGACTGTCGATATGAATGGGGTATTTTTTAAAAAAATCAACCCGGGGGGGATTCTGACCGATTTCCCGGTCATAGATGTTCAAATCTTCGATTTGTTTGGTTTTTTCCCAGTAAATGGGTATATCCCTTTTACTGGGCAGGGCGATATCTTCCCGGGCCTTGGCAATCACTTCGTCCAGCAGGATGATGACTGGATTCCAGAATTTTTCGGCCAGGTTGAAGGCCCGGATGGTTTCCGAAAAGAGTTGACTGGCAAAAGCGGGGTAAACGACAATAATGGGATGGTCACCATGGGTTCCCCAGCGGGTCTGCATGATATCGGACTGGGAAGGTTTGGTGGGCATGCCCGTGGATGGTCCGCCCCGCATGATATTGACAATAACAACCGGAATCTCGGCCATCACGGCCAGACCCAGGTGTTCCTGCATGAGCGAGAACCCCGGTCCGCTGGTGGCGGTCATGGCTTTCTTGCCGGCCAGTGAGGCTCCGATGCAGGCCCCCAGCGAGGAAATTTCATCCTCCATTTGAATGAAATCATAACCCAGCCGGGGCATTTCCATAGACATGAACTGGGCGATCTCGCTGGAGGGGGTAATGGGGTAGCCGGCAAAAAAATCACAGCCGGCAGCTATGGCTGCCTTGGCCACGATGGTGTTTCCCTGCAAAACCTGCCGCTGTTTCATTTAACCGGTTTTCTCCTCGTAATTCACGAATATGGCAAAATCCGGACAGCGCATTTCACACATTTTACAGCCGATGCAGTATTCCGGCGCATCGATCCTGGCCGAGGTCCCGTATTTGCTTTCATGGTTGTCCTCCAGCTGCAGAGTGCCGGTGGGACAAATATCCACACACAGACCGCAGCCCTTGCAATAGAACCGCATCAGGCTGATCTGGTTTTTTTTATCCGATGGATTTTTGGTCTTTCGGCGGGAGAGTGCCTCTTCATTTATTTCAATTTCGAACTTTTCCATAAATCACCTTGATCTGATTTGAGATTTTATCACAAAAGCCAGTATAAAAAAACGTGTTTCGACCATTTTTTTTATTTTTGAATGAAGGGTAAGGGCTCAAACTCTATGACATGGAATACCGGCTTTTCTGAACATTGTTTTATAAAAATCTGAAAAATATGGGCAATGAATATGAAATGAACAGGATGAAAAAGATGATGATTAATATTGCATGCATGGTTCGAAACCGGCCTTTTTTTTCCGGTTTGAAATAGGCAATCTGCCAGATGGTTCGCCACAGCCAGAACAGAGCGTAACTGAGATTGATGCCCAGGGCCAGGCCGTTGCTGGCGGCCAGTTCGCGGGTATAGACCAATGATACAAAGGCATATCCTGAGAACAAAAGGAATAACGCCGCATGCATGGTATACAGAATTTTTTTGTTTGCGGCAGATGCATGTCTGAAATCGATTTTCCATTTGAATATTGTTGGAAATTGAACATGAAATATAACCATTAACAGTGATAGAATACCTCCGGTGTAAATACTGACTAACTGTATATCCATTGTTTGCCTCCTCGGGCCATCGTCCGGGTAAAACGAGTAATCCCGTTTCGAATCCAAACTTCATCATAGTCAAAGACCGAAAGGATGTCAACAATAGTAATTAGGTTGAAAATTGAAAAGGAGTCTCTCGGGAATTAATTATTCCGGGGAAGATTGGTCAATTTGACTTTAGAGAGCTATTTTTTTACAATAAAGACGGTGTTGAACATGCGGATACGAAAAGGATTCATTTTTCTTCTGCTTCTTTTATTGTTGTTTCCGGTGTTGAGAGCGGAGAAGGTCAGAAAATACCTGACCACCGGCGGCTGGTATCCGGCCTCAGGAACCGAGTTGAATGCCCTGCTGACCGGTTTGTTTAAGAAGGCCGATAGCCGTAATATTTCAGAGAAAATAAGCGGCCTGGTGGTGCCTCATGCCGGTTTCTCTTACTCGGGAATTTGCGCGGCCCGGGCCTACCGGCATCTGGAAAAACAGCGAAACCGTATACAGCGGATAATCCTATTGGGTTCCAGCCACCATTCCGGATATTACGGGGCCTGTGTATCTGATTTCACCCACCATTCCACACCCCTGGGCAAAATAGCCCTGGACCGGGTTATCATTGATAAACTTGCCCGAGAATCCGGATTCCGGACCGATAACCGGATCATGCAGCATGAACATTCCCTGGAGAATCAACTGCCGTTTTTGCAGCGGATTTTTCAGGGCCGGGATATCCGGATCATTCCCATTCTGTTCGGCCGCCTGGATAAGGTAGATTATCCCCGGATGGCCAATATTATTGCCCGGTATGTGGATGAAAATACACTGGTGGTAGCCAGTAGCGATCTCAATCATTACGGTCGCAACTTCGGCTTCACACCCTTTACCAGCGATATTAAAGAAAACCTGACCCGGTTGGACCGGGGCATGATCGAAAAGATCACCCGGCTGGATATTGAGGGTTATTTTCAATACAGGCAAAAGACCGGCATTACCATGTGCGGTTTTGTCCCGGTGGGGGTGCTCATTTACCTGTTTCCCCCAGACCGGTATTCCGCCCGGCTGGTGGATTACTCCAAATCCGGTGACCGCAACCAGGATTATTCGCTCAGCGTGAGTTATGCGTCGGTCATCGTCCAAGAGAAAAATGCCGGGGGCTCCAGGCCGGTTGAAAAAAAAATGCCGGCCTCTCTTTTGGAACTGACCGATAGAGAACAACAAACCCTGCTCTCCCTGGCTCGGGAGACGCTGGCACATTACTTAAAGACCGGGAACCCGGAAGGAATTCATGACAGGCGGTATGCCATTACCCATCGTTTGAGAAAAACCGCCGGGGTATTCGTCACCCTGAAAAAAAACAAACAACTGCGGGGATGTATCGGTACCCTTATCGGCCGGAAGCCATTGTATCAGGGAGTGATGGACAATGTCATCAATGCCGCAGCCAAGGATCCGCGGTTTTCCCCGGTAAAAAAGGAAGAACTGGAAGGGATCGAAATTGAAATATCGGTGATGACCCCTTTACAGCAGATAGATGATTATAAGAGAATCCAACTGGGAGTTGATGGGGTCATCCTTAAAAAAGGTCATTATCAGGCGGTTTTCCTTCCCCAGGTGGCTGCCGAGACCGGTTGGAACCTGGATGAATTTTTAGGAAACCTGTGTCGCAAGGCCGGCCTGGATACCGCAGCTTACCGGTCAATCGGGATGATAATCTACGTGTTTCAGGCCCAGGTGTTCGGGGAAAGTAGACATCGATGACATGAAGATCAAGCGACGGGCGTTTACCAAAACCCTGATGGCGACCACTGCTGGTGCGGCCACAGGATTGCTTTCAACCGGAAGATTGCCGGGAGATGACCCGGATGAAAGTGTGGTGGTGCTGGCCCGCTCCAGGGGATTGATCAGGGTGGGGAATGATATCCGGAGGGAAAATGCCGGCCGGGTGTTGAATGAGGCCCTGAAACGGATTACCGGCAAATCCTCAGCGGCCCGGGCATGGAAACATCTATTTTTCCCCGGGGAACGGGTGGGCATTAAATTGAGTTGCCTGCCCGGCAAGCCCATGTCCTCCAGCCCGGGACTGGTCATGTCCATTGCCCAAGGTCTGATCTCTGCCGGCATCAAGCCCGACAATATTTTTATATGGGAACGGACCGACCGGGAATTGGAACAGGCCGGTTTTAAAATCAGCCGGAAGGGAATCAATGTATTCGGAACCGATCATCTGTCCAATGGCGGTTATTCCGACCGGATCGAAATATCCCGGAGTGTGGGCACCTGTTTCAGCCGGATCTTGGAATCGGTGGATGTCCTGATCAGTGTACCGGTATTGAAGGACCATGATATTGCCGGGGTATCTATCGGGTTGAAGAATTTTTACGGCGCTATCCACAACCCCAATAAATTTCATGCCCGTAATTGTGATCCCTATGTAGCTGATCTCTGTGCCCATCCCCTGATCAAAAACAAACTTCGCCTGACCGTGTGTGATGCCTCCCGGGTCCAGGTACACAATGGTCCGGCCTTTTACCCGAAATATGCCCGGGATTACGGGGGTATCCTGGTCAGCACCGACCCGGTGGCCCTGGATTATACCGGTTGGCAGATCATTGAAAAGGAACGAAAGGCCCTGAAATTAAAAACATTGAAAGCATCTGGCCGGGAGCCCTTATACCTGTTTTCTGCCATGAAGTTGAAGCTGGGCCAGGCCCGGGAAAGTCATATCCGACTGATTGAAATTTGAGGATTCCATGAAAGATAAACGGCTGTCCAGGAGATGTTTTATTAAACAGGGACTGGTGGCCGGAACCCTGGGGCCGGCCCTGATGGGCCGGGTTATGCCTGCACCTTCGGGTTCCGAAAGTAAAGGAGATGACAAGCCGGAACGCCATATCCGGGAAGCCCGGTATTACGAGAAGATCGGGGAAAAAAAGATAATCTGCAAACTCTGTCCCCACGAGTGCCGCATTGCCGACCTGGAGCGGGGAACCTGCGGGGTGAGAGAAAATCGCAACGGTACCTACTACACCATGGTTTACGGCAATCCCTGTTCGGTCCATGTGGATCCTATCGAGAAAAAGCCCATGTTTCACTATTATCCGGCTACCCGGGCATTTTCCATTGCCACGGCAGGCTGTAATTTTGTATGCCGTTTTTGCCAGAACTGGGAAATTTCACAGAAACGGCCCGAGCAGGTGAAGACCATCGACCTCTATCCGGCCGATGTCATCAAAGCCGCCCGCAGGTATGATTGCCATACCGTGGCCCACACCTATACCGAGCCGGTTGTTTTCTTCGAATACATGCTGGACTGCGCCATCCAGGGTCATAAGCAGCATATTCCCAATGTGATGATCTCCAACGGTTACATCCAGGAAAAGCCCATGAGGGAACTTTGCCAATACCTGGGTGCTGTCAAAATCGATCTCAAGGCATTTACGGAAAAATTCTATAGGGAACAATGCAGCGGTACCCTGAAACCGGTACTGGACTGTCTGTTGGTACTCAAGGATGAGGGCATCTGGTTTGAAATCGTGGTGCTAATCATTCCCACTATGAATGACAGTCCGCAGGAAATCAGGCAGATGACCCGCTGGATCGTCAAAGAATTAGGGGCGGATGTCCCGGTCCATTTTTCCCGTTATTATCCCACCTTCATGCTGAAAAATATTCCGCCCACCCCGCCCGGCTTACTGGACAGGGCCTGGAAGATTGCCCGGGAAAGCGGGGTGCAATACGCCTATGTTGGCAACCTGCTTTCGGATGCCAGCAATACCTATTGCCACAGCTGCGGAAAATTATTGATCGAGCGCCTGGGCTATCACACGGCGATAAAGGGAATGAAAAAAAACAAATGCAAATACTGCGGTGGAATCATTCCCGGGGTTTTTTAGATCTCAAGATCGCTTGACAATTATGTTAAATGGTTTATACTCATACCTTATTTTAAATCATTCTTTTCAAATCTAATAAATGGAGTGTTTCAATGATTAAACCCCATGGTTCCGATGTGTTAAATCCCCTGTTTGTAATGGAAACAGAGCAGAGAAATGCGTTAGTCAAAGAGGCTGAATCCCTTCCTTCTGTTATAATCAGTTCGGCTGCTGCCGCCAATGCGGTCATGCTGGGTAGTGGTTATTTCAATCCCCTGAAAGGATATATGAATCTAAAGGATGCCATGGAAGTGGCGGAAAACATGCACACTTCTGAAGGACTCTTCTGGCCGGTTCCCATCCTGAATTTACTGGATTCAACTACCGGACTCCCGGACTCGGGGCGCATTGCCCTGCGGGATCCCAATGTGGAGGGCAACCCGGTGTTGGCCATCCAGGAGATCAAAGCCATTGAAACCATGACCGAAGACCAGAAAACCCGGATAACCGAAAAGGTATTCGGTACCCTGGACCCGGAACACCCGGGTGTGGGCGCCTTTCTCAGCCAGGGTCGGGTGGTAGTGTCCGGTCCCATCCAGGTGTTGAATTTTTCCTATTTTAAAACCGATTTCAGCGAAACCTTTCGTACGGCCTATCAGATCCGCCAGGAGATCGAAGCAGCCGGCTGGGAGAAGGTTGTGGCCTTCCAGACCCGGAATCCCATGCACCGGGCTCATGAAGAACTGTGTAAAATGGCCAGGGAGGCAGTCGGTGCTGACGGTATCCTGATTCACATGCTTCTGGGTAAATTGAAAACCGGAGATATTCCGGCTGATGTGCGGGATGCCTCCATTCGAAAGATGGTAGAACTCTACTTTCCCCCCAATACGGTGCTGATCACCGGCTACGGTTTTGACATGCTGTATGCCGGGCCGCGCGAGGCCGTGCTGCATGCTATTTTTCGCCAGAACTGCGGCTGCACCCATTTGATTGTGGGCCGGGACCATGCCGGGGTGGGCAGTTATTACGGCCCTTTTGATGCTCAGAAAATTTTCAGGGACCAGGTCCCGCCCGGAGCCCTGGAAATTGATATCTTTGAAGCCGATCACACGGCCTGGTCCAAAAAACTGAACCGGGTGGTCATGATGAATTCGGTGAGCGACCATTCCAAAGAGGACTGGGTGTTTTTATCCGGTACCAAGGTCCGGGAAATGCTAAGCAACGGTGAGTCTCTGCCCGAGGAGTTCAGCCGGCCCGAAGTGGCTGAAATTCTGGGACAGTATTACCGGTCCCAGTTCGGAGACTGATAAACAGGCCAATTTTTAGATGTTCATTTTGGCTTTCACTGTTTTTGCTTTTCTGACTGCGGGGATTTTCGCTCAGGAAATTCCGTATCCTTGGACCGATGGCTATGAGGTCAAACAGGCCCTGGTCCGGCGTATTCCCCTTCCCCATGGATATCGTAGAATACCCCTGGAGCCCGGGAGCTTTGAACACTGGCTGCGGCACCTGCCCCTGAAAAAGGGGAGTCCCCCGGTATTTCTCCATGATGGCACCCCCAAACCGAATCAGGATGCCCATGCGGCAGTGGTGGATATCGATGTGGGCCACCGGGACTTGCAACAGTGTGCCGATGCCATCATCCGGCTGAGGGCGGAATACCTGTTTGCCAGTGGAGCCGGGCAGGCCATTGTTTTCAACTTTACCAGCGGTGACCCGGCCCGGTTCCGGGATTGGGCCCGGGGAATGCGTCCCCGGCTGCGGGGAAACACGGTCAGTTGGGTCCGGTCTTCGAAAAAGGACCGGAGTTATCGGAATTTCAGGGATTACCTGAATACCGTATTTGTGTATGCGGGCAGCTATTCGCTGGAAAAGGAGTTGAACCCGGTCCGGGAGCTTTCCGGCATGAAGATTGGTGATGTGTTTATCCAGGGCGGATTTCCCGGTCATGCGGTGTTGGTGGCGGATATGGCGATCCATGAAATCAGCGGGAGGAAAATATTCCTGCTTGTCCAGAGCTATATGCCGGCCCAGGACATCCATATACTAAAGAATCCCGGTAATCAAGACATGAGTCCCTGGTATGCCCTCGATTTCGGCTCCCGGCTGCAAACCCCGGAATGGACTTTCCGCAATACTGATTTGAGGCGATTTTAGTCTGTCGGAAAAAGGCCTGGCATCTTCAAATCGAAATTTGACGAATCATCAATTCTTTTATACAATACCAGGATGATTTCCCGTCGAAACTCAAAATATCTTTCAAAGGAAACAGTTCAAAGCCTTCCCAGAATTCCTTTTGAGGGCTATATTGACCTGACCTACCGCTGCAACCTGGATTGTCGCCACTGCTGGGTACGGATTCCGGCGAATTCCCCTGAAAAGAAAAACGAGCTCAGTGTCAGTGAGGTAAAAGAGATCGTTGACGAATCCTGGAAAATGGGCTGCCGAAACTGGTATATCTCCGGCGGTGAGCCCCTGCTCAGACCTGACTTTCCCGAAATATTTGAGCATATCATCAGCAAATCGGCTCTGTATTCTTTGAATACCAATGGAACCCTGATTACTCCGGAGATTGCCCGGATGATGAAGCGAAAAGGCCAGAAATGGATTGCGCTCTACGGTGCCACGCCTGAGGTTTACGATCATATCACCCGAGTGCCCGGATCGTTTGAAGCCGCGATGAGAGGTTTTGCCCGTTTGAAAGAGGCCGGGGCCGGATTTGTGGTCCAGATCATTCCCCTGAAGGACAATTACCATCAGTTTGAGGATATGGTAAGGCTGGCCGAATCTCTCAGTCCCTACTGGCGTATCGGGATATCCTGGCTCTACCTTTCTGCTTCAGGAGATCCGGTAAAGAACAAAGAGATCAGGGGCCAGAGGCTCGAACCGGAGATCTTGGTAAAGCTGATGGGATCGGATGTCTTATCCGATGATTCGGTTGAGGGAGAAAACGAAACCTGTTCGGGGCACTATTTTGGAAAGGAAAAACCTTTTGCCGCCTGCATTGATTCCAAGCGTGATTTTCATATTGATCCTTACGGTCGGCTGGGTTTCTGCGGTTTCATAAAAGATCTATCACGACTCTATCAAATTCGCCAGGGGAGTTTTGAGGAAGGGTGGAACCATTTTATCCCCTCTCTGGCAGATGAAATCAGAGTTCAATCCGAATCCATGGAATATTGCGCAACCTGTGAGATAAAATCGGAATGTTCACAGTGTGCGGCCTATTCCTATCTGGAGAATCGGGACTATGGGAGCCGTGTCGATTACCTGTGCAGGATCGAAAAAGAGATCAAACGATACCGGGACAAATGGAGAAAATCACATCGCCGTTATTATCAAATCGCCGGCTTGACCATTCAGGTCAATGCCGATTTGCCCATAACCGATTCCACCTTTCTTCCCGTATTGAAGCGGTTTGAAGTAAAAGGACCGGGAGATGACATTGTCATCTCCCACCACTTCACCCTGCCTGATATTGGCAGCAGGGACCTGGGCCGGGAAATTTACCGAAGACCACCCTGGGCAATTTACCGGAAAGGAAAATCCTGGATTTACCTATATATTGTGTCGGAGGATGACCACGACTCTCCGTTTCAGATTGCGGTGTTTAACCGTGATTACAGTCGGGCCATCGTATATACCAAAGGTAATAGAGCCTTTTCCCGGGGCAATCTGAACGCCCTGACCCTTCTTCCCACCGACCAGGTCCTTCTGGCCAGGTTCCTGGCTCATCAGCAGGCCTGTTTACTTCATTCCAGTGGAGTAATTTTTGAAGGGAACGGTCTGCTTTTTGTCGGTCACTCGGAAGCCGGAAAATCCACCATGGTAAAAATATTGAAAACCGGATCGGAAATTCTATGCGATGACCGGAATATCATCCGGAAATGGCCTGAAGGATACCGGATTTACGGCACCTGGAGCCATGGTGAAGTCCCGCTGGTTTCTCCCGCTTCCGCCCCGCTTAGAGCCGTTTTTTTTCTGCATAAAAACCAGGAAAACAACATCTCGCCTGTCACCGATAAGGCCGAGGCCGTCAGGAATATTTTGGGTTGCCTGATAAAGCCCCTTCAGACTGAGTATTGGTGGAAAACGATGTTGGGGTTTGTGGAACAGCTGGTTCGCAACATTCCCTGCTACAACCTACATTTTGACAAAACTGGTCAGATTGTGGATTTGTTAAAGGAGTGTCTTCTAAATGATAAAAGAGAAAGTACCAAGTCCGGTTCTGAAGCATATGGGAATTCCACATGTTCTGAATTGAAATAAGTATACGTTGTTTTTTAAGTTGACAGGCAAAAACATTTCGATTAGAATTGAAATAAATGAAAGTAAATAAATGAAAAAACAATATTGGACAACTCCCCAGTTGATGGTTTTGGAAAAGAGTCAGCCGGAAGAAAATGTGCTTGAGCAGTGTAAATCCGTACAAGGGGCTCCATCTACTTCTACCAGTGGGGGACTGACCGGACAAAACTGCAAGGCCCATCCCAAAAATCCTGGGATTTGCAGTACTTGTCAGGCTGAAGGCGGCGGAGCCAGTTAGTCCGAAAGTCCTGGGTTTTGACTGAAACCTGTTACGCATACAGATAAGTGACATCCAATCATTATTTTGAAATTGAAGAGTTTCTTTTTTAAAGATAGATTTATATTGACCGACATTTTTCAGGATCAAAATACTGAACCGCTTTTTATATGGATCTGAAAGTTTTAACTCATCTGAGAAGAATTGGGTGCCTGATGTGAACACAAAATCGTATGTAGAAAAAATAAAATCAAGTCAGTCTCTCCTCTGGGATAAGCGATCCCCCCTGTTGAAAAGAATGGATATAGAGCTCACCGAGCGCTGTAACAACAATTGTATTCATTGCTGTATTAATCTCTCCGCTGATGATCAGCTCGCGAAAGACAAGGAGCTTTCAACGGATCAGCTAAAAACAATTCTCGAGCAGGCATCCTCACTCGGATGCCTTTCCGTCAGGTTTACCGGTGGCGAACCGCTTTTGCGTGAAGATTTTGAGGAGTTGTATCTTTTTACCAGAAGACTGGGTATTCGAGTCTCTCTCTTTACTAACGCGACTCTTATCACAGCGCATCTGGCCAAGTTGTTTGCTCACATCCCCCCCTTGGACGAAATTGAAATTACCGTCTATGGAATGGAGAAGGCTTCATATGAGGGGATTTCCCGAACCCTGGACTCCTTTGAAACCGCCTGGAAAGGGATACGTTTACTCCTTGAAAAGAAGGTTCCCTTTGTGGTTAAATCGGCATTTCTTCCCTTTAACAAGGGAGAATTTGATAAATTTAAAAACTGGGCGGAAACCATTCCCTGGATGAAGGACCCTCCTCCCTATTCTCTTTTTTTTGACCTCAGATGCAGGCGGGATTCAGAGGAGAAAAACCGGATTATCAGGGGTCTCCGGGTATCGGCACCGGAGGGATTAAGGATTTTGACCCGGATACAACCGGAATTTGCCAAGAATATGAAAGCCTTTTGCGCCAAATTCATGTACCCGCCCGGAGACAAATTATTCTCCTGCAGTGCCGGAGTCCAGAGAGGATGTTTGGATGCCTGTGGATATTTTTTCCCCTGCCTGCTGCTCAAACACCCGGATACAGGATACGATCTTAAAAAGTATTCCCTGAAAGATACCCTGACGAATTTTTTTCCGGAAGTCCGTAAGATGAGGGCCAAAAATCCGGATTACCTGTCCCGCTGTGCCCGATGTTTCCTGAAAGGTCTCTGCGAACAGTGTCCTGCCAAATCATGGACCGAACACGGAACCCTGGACACGCCGGTCGAGTATCTGTGCCAGATCGCCCATACCATGGCCAGATATTTCAACTTGCTTGAAGAAGGTGAAAAAGCCTGGGAAGTGAAAAACTGGAGAGAACGGATTGAGAGGTTTTCCGGTTCAGATTTTTCTTTCGAGAATGAAAAAACAGATGAGACCAAGTCATGCAGTGCTTAGATATTTATATAAAGATTAAAAAAGCCGGGCCAAATATTCCAAACCGGAATCAATCTGATATAATACCCTGATAAGGTGAAACCATGGGATATAGAATAAAAACGGGCCGCTTCCTGATTCGCTTGGGTAAGTTTGTTGAATCGCTCGCCATCCAGGTCATGAGACCACAAGATCTGATAGAATTCGGTGCCCAGAGTTACCAAAATCCGGGTTCGGTTGAGGGCTGGAGCCGAAGGGACTTTGTGGCCGAAGGCCTGATTCCCTGCGAAAAGGACCTGCTGAAAGACATTCCCTTGAAAAAAGGAGGCCTTCTCCTCCTGGGTATGGGGGGTGGCCGGGAGGCTATCCCTCTGGCCAAGACGGGTTTTTCCGTAACCGGAGTTGACTTTGTTCCCGGAATGGTGGAGCAGGCAACGCGGAATGCGCGTGAACAGGGAGTAGAAATTGAGGGTATGGTCCAGGAAATTTCAAACATTGAGGTCCCGGCCAATGCGTACAACATCGTCTGGCTCTGTTCGACCATGTACTCCTGTGTGCCCACCAGAAAAAAGCGGGTGGAAATGCTCCGGAAGATCCACCGTGCCCTGAAACCCGATGGTTATTTTGTCTGTCAATTCCACTGGGAGCCTCATAGAAGATACGGTTCCAGATCGACATTCATCAAAAAAATGTTTTCTTTCCTCACCCTGGGTAATCTTACTTATGAAAGGGGTGACATACTCTGGCAAAATGTGGAGTTCATTCACATTTTTTCTTCAGAAGATAAACTCAGATCAGAGTTAAAAGAGGGTGGTTTTGAGGTCATAAAGTTCTATACTCCCGATGATAGTGTGAGGGGACAGGCCATTCTTAGGAAAATGACAGACAACATGGAGGTTTGAATGAAAATAAAGATCGATCTTGAGGCAGTATATTTTCCGTCCGGAGATGTGGTGGCCCGGGAAATCGAAGGAGAAATCATCATTGTCCCGATCGTTGCGGGGATTGGAGATATGGAGGATGAGCTCTATACCTTGAATGCAACCGGAAGAGCGATATGGAAGAAACTGGATGGAAAAAAAAGTTTACAAAATATTGCAGATGAGCTCAACCAGGAATTCGAATCATCCTTGAAAGAAGTAGAAGGCGATGTCATCGGATTCGTGAATGAACTGCTGTCGAGGAAGATCCTTGTCAAGACCGGTTAAATTGAAATTGTTCTTACAGATCAAACGACACAGAGAACTTCACCTGTCTGGCAAAGCGCTGGGGGAGATACTCCGGGCCGTACTGGGTAATGGATTTTCAATCCGATTCAAAGCCAAAGGTTTCAGCATGTTTCCCATTATCAAGGACGGAGACATTATTACCGTTTCACCCTTATCCGGGGTTCCGATTCGCTCCGGAGACATTATTGCCTTTATCCATCCCCAGACGGAAAAGCTTGTGGTTCACCGGTTGATTGACACCAGGGAAAAGGTTTTTCTGACCAAGGGAGACAATAGCCTGGAAACAGACGGGGATATACCCGGAACCCATATTCTGGGGAAGCTCAACCTGATAGAAAAGAAGGGGAAATCCAGATTGACGAAGAAATTTTTTGGCCTGATAAGAAAAACCATTTCTCAGAATGGATAATCCATATAGCTCCTCCTCGCCCCTGCCTGAATTTTCACTCTGGAAAAAAACCGAAGAAAAAAACACACTTCTTTCTTTGGACATGGAGATAACGGCCCGGTGTAACCATAATTGTCGTCATTGTTATATTAATTTGCCCGCCAATGACAAAACAGCGGAAGCAAGAGAATTCCCGATAAAGAAGATAAAGGAAATTGTGGATGAGGCTGTTTCTCTTGGGGCACTCTGGTCTCTTCTGACCGGCGGAGAACCGCTCTTAAGAAAGGATTTTTTCGATATTTACGTCTATCTTAAAGAAAAAGGTTTCCTGGTCTCATTGTTTACCAATGCCACCCTTATCACTGAAGAACATATTAATTTTTTCAAAAAGTATCCTCCCCGAAATATTGAAGTGTCGGTATATGGTGTAACCGAGAAAACCTATGAAAACATAACCCGAAGACCAGGCTCATTTGCGGCCTTCCGAAGGGGGCTCGACCTGCTTCTGAAAAGCAGGATAAAAATCCGGCTCAAGGCCATGGCCCTTCGATCGAATGTTCATGAATTGCCGGAGATTTCACGGTTTTGCCGGGAGAAGACAAAAGATTACTTCCGCTTTGATCCCTTCCTTCATTTAAGATATGATCGGGATCCGGACAGAAACAGAGAAATCATATCCGAGAGGCTTTCTCCGGATGAAATCGTTGCGCTGGAAAAATCCGACCCCGAGCGATTCCGTGCTCTTGAGGATAATTGTGACAGCCTTATTCTTGCCGATGGTGTTGATCAGGTTGACAACCATCTCTTTTCATGCAGTCCGGGCAGCAGACACGGTGTTATCGGTTATGACGGGAAATTCCGCCTGTGTTATTCTCTCTGGCATCCTGATACCGTTTATGACCTGACAACCGGCAGTCTCTCCGATGCATTTCGTCATTTTGTTCCCCGCATCCGGCAGATGCAGTCCAACAAAAAAGAATTTCTGGAAAAATGCCGGCAATGCAAGCTGATCAATCTCTGCATGTGGTGCCCAGCCCATGCCCATCTGGAAACAGGAGAGATGGATACTCCGGTTGACTATTTTTGTCAGATCGCCCATGCTCGAGCAGAGATGCTGGTGAAAAAATAGACAGATTTTGGCCCTCTATTTGGATTTAAAAAAATATAACCTCAGGTATTTGATTTAGGTCTTAATTATGTTATTTTTATAAATTGAGACCGAGGAGTAAATCATGAAAACATTGATCGAGCCCTTTAAAATCAAGATGGTTGAAGCCATCCGCCAGACCACGGAAAAGGAACGGGAAAAAATATTAAAAGATGCTCATTACAATATATTTCTGGTTGAGGCTGAACACATCCTTATCGATTTTCTAACCGACAGCGGCACCGGGGCCATGAGTGACCGGCAGTGGGGCGCGGTCATGATCGGGGATGAGTCCTATGCCGGCAGCAGGAGTTTTTTCAAATTCGAGAAAGCCGTCAGGGATATCATGGGATTCAATCACATTATTCCCACCCATCAGGGCCGGGCAGCCGAACGAATACTGTTTTCCATGCTGGCCAAAAAAGGTCAGGTCATTCCCAATAATACCCATTTTGATACCACCCGGGCCAATATTGAATACAATGAGGCCGAAGCCCTGGATTTTGTGATTCCCGAGGGCCAGATCCCGGAAAAGATCCACCCCTTCAAGGGCAATATGGATCTGGTAAAATTGGCGGAGTTTCTGGAAAAAAATCATCAAAAAGTTCCCATGGGCATGACCACCATTACCAACAATTCCGGAGGCGGCCAGCCCGTATCCATGGAGAATATCCGGGAAACAGCGAAACTGTATAAAAAATATAACATTCCCTTTTTCATTGATGCCTGTCGTTTTGCCGAAAATGCCTACTTTGTCAAACTGAGGGAAAAGGGGTATGGAGACAAATCCATACCCGAGATTACCCGGGAAATGTTCTCCCATGCCGATGGCTGCACCATGAGTGCCAAAAAGGACGGGCTGGTTAATATGGGCGGATTCATTGCCCTGAATGATGACCGGCTGGCCATGCAAGCCCGCAACCTGCTGATCCTGACCGAGGGTTTTCCCAGTTACGGCGGGCTATCCGGGAGGGACCTGGAAGCACTGGCTGTGGGCCTAAGAGAGGTGTTGGGTGAAGATTACCTAAAATACCGCCTGAGAACCGCCGAATACATGGGCGAGAAGCTGATCGAGGCCGGGGTGAGCATCATCCGTCCCACCGGAGGTCATGCCGTGTATATCGATGCCAAGCATTTTTATCCCCATATTCCCAGTAGCCAGTATCCGGGCCAGACCCTGGTCTGCGAGCTCTATAAAATGGGCGGAATCCGGGCGGTTGAAATCGGTTCGGTCATGTTTGCCAGAAAGCAGAAGGGTTCAAAACAGGAAAAACCGGCGGTCATGGAGCTGGTCAGGCTGGCCTTCCCTCGCCGGGTGTACACCCAGAGCCATTTTGATTATGCCATCGAAGTGATCATCAAGACCTTCAAGCAAAGAAAAAAATCCAGGGGATTCGAGATTATCTGGGAACCACCATTTCTCAGGCATTTTACCGCCCATTTCAAGCCGGTTTCCGGATGAAAAATTTATAAAAATAGAATGATGGCCAGAAATGAAAAATCCCGCTACGATTTTAATTTCAAGAAATCGTTAAAAAAGACCAGTCAGTATCCCATTATCAGCCATATCAAGGTCGACCGCTATATCAACCGTCCTCTGGCTACCCTGGTGGTGCGGGCCCTGCTGAATACCCCTGTTACCCCCAATCAGGTTACGGTTGTTGGTTTTTTTATCGGAATAGCCGCTGCTTTTCTGTATCTGGGAGCCAGCCATGGTCATTACATTGCGGCCGGTATTCTGATTCAGGTATCCTCGGTACTGGATGGAGCCGATGGCATGCTGGCCCGCCTTCGCAATAACTGCAGTGATTACGGTTCCTTTCTGGATCTTTTCCTGGACCGGATTAATGACTATTTTTTGTTCTGCGGTATTACTTTTGGCAATTATCTGGCTACCGGAAATTTTAAGTTCTTTGTCTTTTGCCTGCTTTGTCTGGCCCTGTATTTTCTTTCGATCAATCTGTACTATTTGACCAAATTTTTTAAAAAGGATTATAAGTCCGGTCAGGCTGCAGAATCCAGGGCCCTGGTTTTGTTTATGGTCTTCATCCTGTCTTTGGCCAATCAGTTGACTCTGTTGCTCATTCTGTTAGCGACGATTGCCATCGGCAGCACCATGGTAAAGATCATCAACCTGATCCGCTATCGAAGGGATTAGTCACTCATTTCCGGCGGGATTGTTGATAAAGTAGAAGTGAAAATCCCAGCCCGGCAAAGAGCAGTTTCCGGATCCGCTTGATGATCCCCAGGCTCAGGCCGATTTCAGGGGGAAACCCCATGGCCTGCAAAATAAAAACATAGGCTCCCTCGGCAATTCCCCACTGTCCAGGTATCAGAAAAAATATGGTATTGATGCCGACCACCATGGCCATGATAAAGAGTGCTTCAATGAAGCTCACCGGTATGTCCAGCAGGTGTAAGATCACCAGGGCTTCGACAGCACCTATTATCCGGGCCGCGAAATGCAATCCCAGCACCAGTGAAGTCCGTTGCCAGGTGGCCCGATACAGATTCTTAAGCAACTGCTCCAGGTTTTGGATCTGGGCTTCCTTGGAAAGGAGAAATCTGCTGATCGGGGGAATAAAACTGAAGCATCTCAGGAGAATTTTATAGATACCCCGTAACTGAAATCCGATGAATAAAAAAATTCCAATTGATATGGTTACCAGGAACAGAATGGCGGGCAGGATTAGAGATTTGGGGAATATGGAGCCAGCAAGAGCAAGGGTAAAGCCCAGTATCATGAATAAAATACCACCGGTCAGTTCGAATGTTTTATCCACAATAATGCCGGCCAGACTCTCCTTGAGCGAAAGATATCTGCGGGTTAAATAGGCGCGAGTGGTTTCGCCACCCAGATTGGCCGAGGGCAGTATGGTATTGATGGCATCGCTGATGATTTTGACTTTAAAAAGAAACCATAGCGGCATCGGCTGAAAAACCTTCCTCGATATTTCCCACCAGGCAATGGTCTGAAGAAAAAGCCAACATCCTCCCAGCACACATATGACCATAAACCAGGGGCCGATCCGGGATATGTTTTGCAGTATGGTGGTCAAACCCATCCGGTTAATAAGATAAGCCAGGAAAGCCAGTCCCAGGAAGAAGAACAGGGTTTGAAATATCCGATGGAATTTATTATTCTTTTCTGTCTGCTCAACCGAAAGGTGTCTGTGTTTATTCATCTAATTAACCGGTAACCATGAGATCATTTTTTCTGCCTTTTGCAGGGCCTGATCATCATCAACATCAATCCACAGCCGATCCCCGATGTCCATGGTCCGGGCCTTTTTGTTTTTCATCATGACTCTGATGCCGCCGGACAGGGTATAATCTCCCCTATCCATGCTGATTTGCAGGGCACTGAATAATGAAGGAGTTGAGAGAAAAATACCGGTATCAAAGGCATTGTAATCCGAAATGGTCTTGCCGATATCGATGATGAAGCCGCTTTGGATATGAACCTTGGTGACATCGTCATAATCCACGTTAGGGTGATTCGTTACCCGGGTATCCACTGCCAGAACCAGTTCGTCTGCTTCCAGGGGAAATTGATTCAGGTTCTGCAGGATTCGTCGATCAAAAATATGATCGGACATGAGCAGGAAAAATTTTCCTTTCACGGCTTGCCGGGCGGCCAAAACCGACATTCCGTTTTCTTTCTGCCAGTTGGGATTGTAAATGGTCGAGATCGAGCACTTTTCTCTTTTTTTTACCTGCTGCAGGAATTGGTTGACCTTTTCCGCTTTATAGCCCACCACCACTGAAAAATCATCACAACCGGCTGCCTGAGCTGTCTGAATGGCCCTTTCAATCAAGGCCACCCCGCCAACCGGTATGAGCGGTTTGCTGGTATTTTGATGGGCCAGACGACTCCCTTTGCCAGCGGCGATAATCACACATTTCAATGATTACTCCTGGGAATTCTCAGCAATGAAGGTTTGCAGCATTTGATAGGCTTTATCATCCGGGTACTGCTGTGGCGGGTGTTTCATGAAAAAAGCTGACGGGGCATGGAGTACCCCTCCCTGTTTGCGATCCAGGGCCAGTTTGCAGCAGCGTATGGCATCAATGACCACACCGCTTGAATTTGGTGAGTCTTCCACCGAAAGTCTGAGTTCCAGATTCATGGGAATGTCACCGAATACTTTGCCCTCCATGCGCAAGAAACACAGTTTATTGTCTTCCAGCCAGGGAATATAATCACTGGGACCAATGTGAATGTTATGGTTTTCAATGGGCCTGTTGACTACCGACTTAACCGCTTCGGTTTTGGATATTCGCTTGTCGCGTAACCTGGACTGGTCAATCATATTGAGAAAATCTGTGTTTCCACCTGTATTTAATTGATAAGTTCTTTCCAGCTTAACTCCCCTTTTGGCAAACAGATCTGCCAGGGTTCTGTGAATGATGGTTGCCCCGATTTGAGATTTGATATCATCCCCGATAATGGGCAATCCCCGGTTTTCGAATTTTTGGGCCCATTCGGGCGAACTGGCTATGAAAACAGGCATATTGTTTATGAATGCGGCATTGGCTTCCAAGGCACATTCGGCGTAAAACTTGACGGCCTGTTCGGATCCAACCGGGAGGTAATTCAAGACGATTTCGGTTCCCGATTCCTTCAGGGTATTGACCATGAATTCCCGGTCGGCTTCGGGCTCAGGGGAAGGGATGAAAGTCCGGTTCTGGTCGTATTCCTTCATGTGAGTGGCCAGACCGTCAAGTATGCGTCCCATGTTAACCTTTACCGGGGTTTCAGGAATATCTCGGTAAAACACTTTGGTGCAATTCGGTTTGGCAAAAATGGCCTGGTTGAGGTTTTGATTCACTTTTCTCTGATCAATATCAAAGGCAGCTACCACTTCGATATCGGCGGGGGTGTAACCTCCGATATCCCAGTGCATCAATCCAATGGTTTCTTCAGATTTTTTGTCGGCATAATAACTTAAACCCTGAATCAAGGAACACGAGCAGTTTCCGATTCCAATAATGGCGATTTTAATTTTCTTCATTTTGTCTTCTATAGTTGAACCTTTATTTTCATGGCAAGATTTTCACTTTATTTTACCATCTGAAAAAAATTCAATCCTTAATCCACATCAATATCGCTTTGGGCATTTATCATTTTAGCATAAAATCAATAAATGTTTAAGATATTATATTATTTTTCTTTTTTTATAAGAAAATAGAAAGTCCCGGGCTGTTTCATGTGACCGGCGATCCATTCGCTGAGTTCGCCGTAACCGGTAAAGATGTCAACCCGTCCCGGACCCTTTATTGCCCCGCCGGAATCCTGATTCAATACAAAAGCTCGATATTTTTTCCACTTTTTTACCCTGTTCTGAGGCCGGAGATTGGCTTCATCTCCAGAGTCCGGAATTTCGGTTTCGATGAATCCGAGGGCTCCCTTGGGGAAAAGGTGCTGGTCTACCGCAATGCTCCGAAAGGGGGTCAGGGGAACCCCGATGGAGCCCATGGGTCCTGTTTCAACCGTTCTGAAAAAAACATAGCTTGGATTGAAATTGAAAATGGGCTCTACTTCCCGGGGATGGGTTTCAAGGTAGCGGCGGATACTCTGCATGGACATGTCTTCGTAGGTAAGCAGGCCCCGGTCAATCAAAAATTTGCCAATGGCCCGATAGGGGTGGCCGTTGCTTTCGGCATAATTGACCCGGATGGATTCTCCGCTGTCCAGGGTGACAATACCCGAACCCTGGATGTGAAGAAAGAACAGTTCAATGATATCGTCTACCCAGAGAATTTCCAGGTTTTTCAAGGAAATCTTCTGCCGGCTGTCAATTTCTTCCCTGGAATAGTAGGGCAAAACGGTTTGACCTTTGGCCACCCGACCTTTGATGATGGTTGGGAGTCCCTTGAATTTGGAAAAAAAATGAAATTTGGATAGATCAATCCGGACCAGGTCATCCGGTTTCCGGTAAAGGGGAAAGCGGTACCGGTCCGATGGGGTGAGGGAACCCCTGAGCCGGGCTTCGTAGTAGCCGGTAAAAATGACCTCCGGGGCCGGGGTTTGGTAAAAGTGATAATTTTTTTTCAGGTACTGAAAAAAAACCGGGGTCAAGCCCTTTTCAGCCAAATGTTTTTTAAAATCGGTTAAGGTCAACCGGAGCTGTTCAAGGGAGTAGGTGTCAGGGCCCAGGCGAACCGGTCTGCCCGGGTCCAGTTTATTCATATATTGTAAACTCAGATCAAGGGCCCGAATCAAGGTCTGGCGGTCATGTAGATCACTGAGACCCGGTGCGGTTTTTTGGACCAGGCTGTTTTCCGGGGTCCATTCCAGTGGCTTTCTCTTTACAAACTGAAGTAGATAGATAAAGACAACCAGGATGAGCATCAGGCCGGTCAACCATACCAGTCGTTTCACTCGATTCATAGGTCTTTATTTGAATATTTTAATGAGTTTACCCTTCTCATAGATTTGTTTTTCGATGATCCTGCCCTGGTCATTCCATTTTATCCAGGATCCATGGGGTTTCCCCTGCAGGTATTCCTCCCTGAATTTCAATTGCCCGCTTTCATGGTAGCCCATTTTGATCAGAGAACCTGTGCACAGGTTCCGGATAAGTGTATTTTGGCCTGCCGGGTCATATTCCCTGATTTCCTCCAGTACGTTTTTTTTATCTTCCTGCTGATACTGGTTTAATGTTTTGATGGTTCCGTTGGCGTACCGGCTGGTGACCCTGGAGATTCCCGGCTGTTTATCGGCTTCCGTACGTTTCAGGGAGTCTTGATTTTCAGTGAGTCCCATTCTGCCTGCTTCCAGCCCTTTTTCCCGGGACATTTCTTCGGTCAGTTCCTTATCATGGAGTTCTGCTGTTTTTAAGGCCTTTTTTTCAACCGGTCTGATGGCAGCCGGATGGGGTGGCGATTGAGCACGGGATTCCGGAGGCAGGGGCACTTTGATTTTCCACTCTGTGTCCGGCACGGTTTGGTTTTTGAATTTCAGGTCATCGGTTTCCCCTAGGGAGGACTTTTCCCGGGATTTCCCCCGAAGGCCTTTCTTTATGCTATGGTCGATCAATTTCTTACTTTTCTCCTGAGTCGGATCCACTGAGACCATGTGGGTATTTGTTTTCGCTTTGGCCTTTTCCATATCCGGGGCCGGGGTCTTTTTGAGTATTCCTGAGGTATGGATCATCACCAGGGAAACCGCCAGCACCATCACACTGGCAGCCAGGGCCAGGGGCCTGAAGAAAAAGGGTTTTTCAGTTGTTTTGATTTCCGGATGCGGTTCTGAATGAATTTGAGAGCTGAGTAAAAATGTTTCATAACAGTTGCTGCATCTGGCCATATGGGACATCATTCGATCCTGCTGCTTGCCGCTGATTTTCTTCTCTACAAGCTGGGCGATGGCTTCCAGGGGCAGACACTCGTCAGCAGTGAGGGATTGAAGCTTTTCGGATAGAAGCCTGGCCATGTTGCGGTCCTGGACAGTCTCTTGGTGCTTGGCTTTTTTCATTTCATCCCTTTTACCGGTTTAGTCGGACACCGGTCGGTTTTTCCCTGTTTGAACTTATAATAAATCATGGCTTCTGATCCCTTTTTTTTCAAATTTTTCCCGGCATTTTTTTAAAACCCGACTGATTCTTTTGTAAACTGCTTTGGGGCTGAGGTCCATTATCCTGGCGATGGCTTCTATGCTTTCGGAGTCCTGATCCGGGTTGACCGGAAATCTCATTCTGATGATGAGCTGTTCTTCACCGTTCAGTTCCTCGAGAATTTCCCGGAGCAACCGATCGATTTGCTGTTGTTGACTGTTTTTGATGACCGTCTCTTCCGGATTGTTTCGGGTTTCCGGTAGTATCATTTCACCGGTTTGACTATCCTGACTACCTATCCGGATCAGGTTGTCATTCGGATCGGGTACAGGCCCGGGATTCCTGCCGGACCTCTTTATTCTGTCTACCATTCGCAGAAATTCCGTCTCGGAGGTTGCGATCTTTTTTAGAGAAAGAAGCTCCTGATAGGCCATTTCAACCGACAGTCCCTGGACCACAATTTTTTGATAAATCTGAATTCCGATATCGCCGAATTCACGGGCTCTTTCTTTTTCCCGGCTGCGGCCTTTTTTTTTCCGAATCATATCAATGGATTGATTGGCAATGATGGTGGTCAAATAGGTGGTAAATTTGGCTTTGTTTTCAAACTGATGCAGCACCTGGTAATTATTTTTGGTCAATTGATCCAGCACCCGGCCGGATAATTCCAGGGCCTCATTTTCAAGGTTAATCTCCTGCCGGGGGGAATGTCCGGACCGTTTCATCCGGACTGCCTTAACGCACTGTTTTTCGATGAATTCGATATGCCGGTGGATGAGTCCCTGGTCTTCGGTGGATTCCGGTGGTGTTTTTCCTTTCATGGGTCCGCTACCATTATAATTCACTAAAATCCTCATTTCAAGTAAAAACTAAGGGGTCAAGTCTACTGTTGACTCTTGTTAATCATCGCCTCAATTTTTTTTAATTTCTTTTGTAATCTCAGATTGTTCTTTAATTGCTCTTTTGTTCGAATCAAAACTGTGCTGACTGAACTATAGCGATGCAGAGAAAATTCTCTCCCTATCTCCTCTAAGGTATTATTTCTCAATTTCCTGGATAAAAATATGGCTATATTCCTGGGTTCATTAAAACTCCCTCTAATACTTTTATGGAGAACCTCATCATTAACACCATAAAATAGACAGACCGCCTTTTTAATCTGTTTGATTTCCGGTGAAAGATCATAAGATTCCGGTATTTCTTTATTTTCTTTTTGTTTAAAAAATCTTTTTTTTATTGTAGAAATAAATTCTTCACTTCCCAACATTGTCGGCCATTTTTTACTATCAAGTAATTTGATAACCTCTTTTTTATCCTCCTGATTTATGAAATTCCTATATTTATTAATCCATTCACTTTTCTTTTCAGACAATATTAATAATATAAATTCTTTATACAACCAGTCATAATCCTTGGATTCACTTACATACCCCCTATGACTGCTCCATTGAAAATCATCCATGTCTTTCACTATTTCTGCTCTGAGAGAATTTCTGTGTATATAGCGTAGTAATTTTAAAAGATAATTGTCTCCGTCAACCAGGATTGATTTATACCTGCCCTTAAATAACTGTCCTTCACATTTATGATTTTTATTAAACCTTTGGGTATAAACACCGTCAATATGACGCATAAATCTACTCAGATTCCCCTCAGTAGTATTAATTAATAGATGATAATGATTGGGCATTAAAGTATAAGCCGATATATTAACCTTCCACAATTTACAAGCTTCAATTAGTAGGTCGATAAATGTGTGGTAATCCTTTTCGTTTAAGAAGATCTTTTCAGATCGCCTGCCCCGGTTCATTACATGATACCATGCACCCGGATATTCGATCCTTAACGGCCTACTCATATAAAAATAATATCAAATATGGTAATTAGAGTCAACAGTAGACTTGACCCCTTTGCCCTTTGTTTTGTTGTTTTGTTTTGTCAATTTGAACTTATGGGTTTTTTTTAAAGTTTAAATGTAATGGATTGACTGTGGATTGTCAAACCTGTCACTAAATAAAAATAAATTAGCCGATTTATTTACAAACCGGATAATTTTTGATAAAATGTATGCTGTTCAGAGATATAGGAGGATATTTTGAGTATTACGAGTGAGCAGAAACAGAAGCAAATTGCCCGATTTCAGAGAAATCATAAAGATACCGGATCTGCTGAGGTCCAGGTATCCATACTGACAACCCGGATTAAAAATTTAACCGAACATTTTAAAGTCCATAAAAAGGATCACCACTCCAGGAGAGGCTTATTGGGGCTTGTTTCCAGGAGAAGGCATCTTCTGAAATATTTAAAAAGAATCGATTTTAATAAATATTTAAAAATATTAAAAGAACTGAAACTCAGAAAGTAAACAGTTGAATCGAATGGGCCTCAGGTAATTGAATAGTGATTTTTCTATAAAATTCACCCTCTCAATCGTGCAGTTGATGGGGGTTTTTATTCAGTTGCAACCATTTTTTAATGAACAAGGAGAATAACATGCAAAAAACAATTGAAATTGAAATTGGAGACAGTATATTAAAAATTGAAACCCATAAATGGGCCAAGCAGTCCAATGGCTCTGCCGTTATCACCTATAAGGACAATATCATCCTGGTAACGGCCAATATGAAGGATGAACCCAAAGAGGATCAGGATTTTTTCCCCCTGATCGTTGACTTCAGGCTCAATACCTATGCAGCGGGCAAGATCCCGGGGGGATTCTTTAAACGGGAGGGCAGACCATCTGAACGGGAAATACTGCTTTCCCGGCTGATCGACCGGCCCATCCGGCCGCTTTTCCCGGAAAACTTCTTCAATGATACCCAGGTAATCGGTCTGCTGATATCTGCAGATTTTAGTGTGGATTTCGATTCAATGGGCATTGTCGGTGCTTCAGCAGCCCTGATTTCCTCCACGATTCCCTTCAATACTCCGCTGGGAGCGGTTAAGATCGGCTGGAAAGATGGTAATTTCAAAATCAATCCCGGCCATAATGATTTGAAGGATCAGGATATGGTCCTTCTGGCAACGGGTACTGAAACCGATATCGTAATGCTGGAAGCCGGCGGAAATGAATTCAGCGAGGAGGTGTTTCTGGAAGGACTGAAGCTGGCCAAGGAAGTCATCACCCGGATATGCCAGGCCCAGAAGTCCATCATCAACCCTGAAAAAATCAAATTTGAACCGGATACCCAGCTGGAGGAAATTTACAACCAGTTGAAGTCCAGGTATGAATCCGAGCTGGGGAAAGTTATATTTTCGTCTTCCCGGGAGGAGCGCCAGGAAAAGATGAAAACCATGGCCGATGAAATTAAGTCTGAAGCCGGGGAAGAGATGATTGCTAAATCCAATCGGGCCTTTCACAAGCTGGAATACGATATTTTCAGACGGGAGTTGCTGGCCCAGAAACGTAGAACCGATAACCGGGCTTTTGATGAAATCCGCAATATTGATATCGAACTGAGTCCGCTGCCCCGGGTCCATGGATCGGCAGTGTTCACCCGGGGGGAAACCCAGGCTCTGGCCACGGTCACTCTGGGCTCCCAGGACGATGCCCAGAGACTGGATGACCTGACCACTGAAAATGCAACCAAAAAATTCATGCTTCATTATAATTTTTTCCCTTTTTCAGTGGGGGAGGTCAGTTTTCTCAGGGGTGCCGGCCGCAGGGAAATCGGGCATGGCAATCTGGCAGAAAAATCACTTGGTGTCATGATTCCGGATGAGGAGGAATTCCCTTATACCATTCGCATTGTTTCCGACATTCTGGAATCCAACGGCTCTTCTTCAATGGCCACTGTATGCAGCGGAAGCCTGGCTCTGATGGAAGCCGGGGTTCCCATACGGACCCATGTGGCCGGTATTGCCATGGGTCTGGTCAAAGAGGGCGATGATTATGCGGTTCTGACCGATATCGCCGGGTTTGAAGATCATTTCGGGGACATGGATTTTAAAATCACCGGAACCGACAGGGGCATCAATGCCATTCAAATGGATATCAAAATAAATGGATTGAGTGATACAATCATCAATGAAACCCTGGACAAGGCCCGGAAGGCACGCCTGTTTATTCTGGATAAAATGAATAATGCCATTTCCACTCCGGTGGAAAAGCTGTCAAAGTATGCCCCGGTCATTCTGACCATGACCATCCCTACCGATAAGATCAGGGATTTGATCGGCCCCGGCGGAAAGACCATCAAGGATTTGGTAGCCACCTATAATGCAAAAATCAATACCGATGACAATGGAAAGGTGACCATTGCCGCCTCCAATAAAGAAGTAGGTGATGAGGTAGTCAAGAGGATCAATCAATTGACCGAATCGGTTGAGGTCGGAAAAATTTACAAGGGAAAAATCACCCGGATTGAGGATTACGGAATTTTCGTTGAAGTCTTGAACGGGGTGATCGGTCTGGTCCACATTTCGGAAATTTCCAATAAGAGAGTTGAAAAGATTGAAGATGAAAATTTCAGTATCGGGCAAATCATAGATGTCAAGGTGATCCTCGTTGATCGGGACAACCGGGTTAAACTGAGCAAAAAGTCAGTGGAATCCGAAAGTAATTCCCGCAAGCGATGGTGACTTTTAAGAAAGCTCCCGGTTTTACCCTGGTTGAACTGATAATTGTGATCATTATTATTTCGGTTCTGGCCACGGTGGCTGTTCCCATGGTTGAAACCAGTATCAAGAGAGGCAAGGAGGTCCGGCTGCGCCGTCATTTGAGGATCATCCGCGTCGCCATTGATGAATTCCAAGCCTTTGTTGAGAAGAATAAGATTAATCTGGATAAAGATCGATACGGATTCCCGGAAAGCCTGGAAGAACTGGTCACCGGGATTGAATACCGGGACAAAACCAACCATCCCAGAGTTAAAAAATTTCTCAGACGTATACCGTTGGACCCCATGACCAATTCCCTGGAATGGGGATTGAGGTCCTACCAGGATAAACCTACCGCTACCCGCTGGGGAGGGGAAAACATCTGGGATGTTTTTACTAAATCGGAGCAGAAAGCCCTGGATAGTAGTGAGTATGAAGACTGGTAACCTGTCCGAACAGCCGGTGAGGAACTTGACTAAAAAGAGTAAATTTTGATATAATAAAATTTCCATCGGGAAACTCTCAAAAAGTCTTTTACATAATAAGGAACAAAGGAGGATGACTTGGAGGACCATAAAGTTGTTGATAGTAAATTCAGGCTGGTGCTTCTGGCCGCAAAAAGGGCCAAACAACTGTTAAAGGGCAACCGAAAGAAGGTAGAAACTCAGGTTGAGAATCCTTTATCAATTGCCTTGGAAGAAATCAAGCAGGGAAAAATCGATTTTGAAATACTGTCAAATAAAGATCTGGAACAGGAAGCCGGTGAAAACCTGTTGATGATGGAAGCTCCGGAGTCGACGGAATTAAATCTTTCCGAGACCGAAGAGAAAAATGAATCGGAGCTGGTTGACTCCGAAAAAAAAGGGGATGACGATTCGGATTCCAAGAATAAATCCGATAATGCCTGAATCCCTTCCGGATCTGAACGGGGGGAAAATCAGGCCCACATGAATTTAGATGGAAATACTGGTTCGATCGCCAAACTGGATTGGCGATTGTATCATGTCTCTGTCGTCTCTGAGGGCTCTGAAGTATTACTTCCCCGATGCTGTTATCGGTTTGACATGTAGAGAGCACCTGCAGGCCATATTCAAGAATATTTCTGAAATCGATCGGATCATTCCGCTAAAAAACGGTCGTGGTGTAAGGGGTTTTCCCCGGGTAGTCGGTCAGCTTAAAACATTGAATTCCGATGTGGGCATCCTGATGACCAATTCCATCCACTCTGCGCTGTTATTCAAGTTTTCGGGGATAAAGAAAATCGTGGGATACCAAAAAGACTTCCGGGGATTTTTACTCGACCATAAACTGAAATTTCCCCGAGGCCAAAAACACCAGACTGATTTTTACCTGGATTTAATTCATGCTTTTACCCGGGAATATTCCAGTGTATCGATTCAAGCGGAATCTCATTTTTCCGGTGAATTGCCGATCCTCGATCAGGAAATCAATGATATAAACAAATTATTGGGATGGTACGGAATTGATGCCGGGAAGAAACTGGTGGGAATATCGACTTCCGCTGCCTATGGCAGCAGCAAGGAATGGTTGCCGGAACGTTTTATTGAATTGATCAACCGGATGACCAGCCGGTTTCCCGACACGGTTGTTTTGCTGTTCGGGTCAGAATCCGAGGCAAGGAAAATCGAGTGGATCCGTCAACATTCCGCTGTCAGCACTTTCAATCTGGCCGGCAAATTCAGTTTAAGGGAATCGATCACAGCGATTTCCCGGTGTTCGCTCTTTATCAGCAATGATTCGGGTTTAATGCATGTGGCCTCGGCTTTGAAAGTCCCCTTGATTTGCATATTTGGCCCCACTGACCCCGGTAAAACCGCTCCCCGGTTTGGACAATCGAAAATTCTATACCATCCGGTTGAGTGTGCTCCCTGCACATACCGGGAATGCCCTGTTGATCACCGGTGTATGGCCGGTATTCAGGTTGATGAGGTTTTCCGAACTGCTCTGGATATTCTGGACAGGGGGCAGGAGAACTGGTCATGAACCGGGCGGTCTTTCTGGATCGGGATGGCACGCTGATCAGAGACAAGGGCTTTATCTGTCACTTCAAGGATGTGGAGATTTTCCCATTTTCCCTCCAGTCCTTAAAAATGATGAATGAATACGGTTTCCGGATTATTGTGATTACCAACCAGTCGGCCATAGCCCGGGGGATTTGTACCGAGGATCAGGTTATGAACATACATCGGGAGATGACCGGTTTTTTCAAGCGAAGTGGGGCTGTCATTGATGCCTTTTATTATTCCCCCTATCTGGAGGATGCTCCGGTGCCGAAATTCAGGAAAAGAGATGAAAGCCGCAAGCCCGCTCCGGGCATGATTCTCCAGGCAGCTGAAAATTTCGGAGTCAATCTGAGTGAGTCCTTCGTGATCGGGGATAGTTCCCGGGATATCCTGGCCGGAAAAAAAGCCGGATGCAAGACCATTCTGGTTCTGACCGGGAATGGACCACTGGCCCGCATGGAACTCGAAAACTTGAAGGTAAAACCCGATTTGATTTCTGAAAACCTACTGGATGCCGCAGAAAAAATCACCAGAGATTGCGTATTTATTCCCTAAACATCTCGGATCGGAAGAGTCCCGCCCGGGCCAGGCAGAACAGCACTGCAACCCGGATACAGCCCAGGCCATATTTAAGACTTCGCCGAAAATTAATGGATGATGCTTCATCAAAATATTTAGTGGGGCAGGACACTTCCCCTATTTGATGGCCCTGCCAGAGAATCTGGGCCAGTACCTGGTTGTCAAAAATAAAATCATCTGAATTGCTCTCAAGGGGTAGTTTTTCGAGCAGTTCACGGGAAAAGGCCCGGTAACCGGTGTGGTACTCTGAGAGTTTGGCCCCTATCAGCAGGTTTTCGAACAGGGTCAGAAATCGGTTTGAGATATATTTGTATATCGGCATACCGCCTTTAATAGCCTGTCCGCCCAGGATCCGGGAACCCAGCACACAGGGATACAGGTTGTTGTCAATCAAGGAAACCATGGCCGGAATCAGTTTCGGAGTGTATTGATAATCCGGATGTACCATGATGATGATATCGCCACCGTGTTCCAGAGCCAGACGGTAGCCGGTCTTCTGGTTGGCGCCATAGCCCCGGTTTTGCGGGTGTACTTCCACCACGGTTCGGTCCAGAGATTTGGCAATTTTCGCGGTGCGATCGGAACTGCCATCATCAACCACGATCACCAGGTCCACCATGTCCTGTTGAAGTACTTCCCGGTGCGTTTGCAGCAGGGTTTGCTCGGCATTGTAGGCTGGCATAACCACCACCACTTTTTTACGATTGATCATGAATTGCTGAATCGATGGCAAGGATTATTCATTTCCCAGGGTCGCCACCATTACGGCTTTGATGGTATGCATCCGGTTCTCGGCCTCATCAAACACAATGGATGCTTTTGATTCAAACACATTATCGGTCACTTCCATGCTGTCAATTCCATACTTATGGTAGGTTTCCTCTCCGATTTTGGTTGCCCGGTTATGAAATGCGGGGAGACAATGCAGGAATTTCACATTGGAATTACCGGTTTGTTCAAGTATATTTTGATTCACCTGGTATGGTTTCAAAAGAGTGATTCTTTCTTTCCAGACGGATTCCGGTTCTCCCATGGATACCCAGACATCGGTACACAGGAAATCGACATGTTTGACGCTGCCGGGAATCTCTTCCGAGATGGAGATACGGGCACCGGTTTCCCGGGCGATTTCCCGGCACTGGTCAACCAGCCGGGAATTGGGCTGGCATTCCGGGGGAGAGGCAATTCTCAGGTCCATTCCCATTTTGGCGCAGCCTACCAGTAATGAGTTACCCATATTGAAACGGGCGTCACCCAGATAGCAGAACGAAGTTTCCGCCAACGGTTTTGCCGAGTGTTCCATCATGGTCATCAAATCGGCCAGTACCTGGGTGGGATGGAATTCATTGGTCAGACCATTCCAGACCGGTACACCCGAAAAGGCGGCCAGTTCTTCGATTATATCCTGGCCAAAACCCCGGTATTCGATTCCGTCATACATCCGGCCCAGAACCCTTGCCGTATCTTTCATGGATTCTTTGTGTCCGATCTGAGAACCAGTGGGTCCCAGGTAGGTAACATGGGCGCCCTGGTCAGTGGCAGCCACTTCAAAGGCGCAGCGGGTCCGGGTGGAGGTTTTTTCAAAGATCAGGGCGATCTGTCTGTCACTCAGATGTTTTTCCTCCATTCCGGCATACTTGGCTTTTTTTAATTCAAGGGAAAAGTTCAGCAGAAATTGAATTTCATCTGAAGTAAAATCCAGCAGTTTAAGGAAATGCCGACCTTGCAGATTCACTGTCATATGTTGCCTCCGGAAATCACAATATTAAAAGTTATCTTACCCTAAATTTTCGGTTTTGGCAACCGGGTAGAGAATTGACAAAATTCCGGCCTTGGTTCATACTATTGCCTAAGGTTCGATCCTTCTCCCGGATCGATCCCAGGAGAATCACATGAAAAAAACTATCTGGCTGGCCCTGTTCTTAATTTCCGGACTGATTTTCGGAGAGCATATCCCCAAAGCCAAAGCCATCCAAATGCTTCAGCAGGTAAGCAGCCAAGACTTTCCCCGGAGTGAGGCTGTTTTCATCAGCAACAAAATCATCAATCTGGATAAACATTGCCTGGGTGATATCGAAGAAGAAAACTACCGGAAAATTCTGACCGATAAGGCCCGCAAAGACAATTCGGTTCAGTTTGGATACAATACGCATTATCATCAAATTGAAGTCAAGTCCATTGAAATTATCAAAGCAGACGGAACCGTCATCCCCTTCGAGCCCGGGAAAATCCTGAAAGAAAAGGACAATACGTTCACGGGAGGACTGAACATATATTCGAATTTATCCAAAATAAAGATCGGTGAATTGCCTGATGTACAGATCGGGGATATCATCTATACCCGGCATATCATGACCAGAAAAAGGGCCTTCATGGAGAATCACTTCTTTGATTTCTTAGCCATTGAAGATGATGCAGCCTATCTAAACAAATTCAAAAAAATCACCCTCCCATCCAGCCTCCCGCTGTATGTTCATGACCTGAACAATCAGGGTTTAACATACGATTATCAGCGGGACGAAGCGGGTAATCAAGTGATTCATCAATGGAATGTGGCCAAAATCCCCGTTATTGTCCCTGAGCCCCATATCGAATTCTATACCCTTTATGCCCATCATATCATCCTGACCACGGTAAAATCCTGGGAGGAGATATCACGCTGGTATTACGGAGTAATAAAACCACACCTGAAAATCAATAAAGCCATGAGAACCAAGGTCAGGCAATTGATCAAGGGGGCCAAGTCCCGCCGGGAAAAGTTATCCCGAATTTTCTACTGGATTGCCAACCGGATCAGATACCTGGGGGTGGACCGGGAAAAATACCTCCCCGGACTGGAACCCCATGATGTTGCCTACACCTTTGAAACCAGGGGGGGGGTCTGCCGGGACAAAGCCGCACTGCTAACCGCCATGTTCAGAATCGCCGGGATTCGATCCGATGTGATTCTGATTTCCGCGGGCAGCCGACTGAATTTCAAGGCACCGGTTCTCTGGTTTAACCATGCCATCACCGTATCCTACGATGAAAACGGCAATCCCGAATTTATCTTTGACCCCACCAATGAAAACACCCGGGATTTTTTACCTCAATACATGGAGGATAATTCCTATCTGATCGCCACTGTCAAAGGGGATACCCTGCGGTTAACCCCGGTCTCTCCGCCTGAAAAGAACAACTCCACTCTGAATATTGTTCTGAAACGGGGCCAGACCGATGAAGTAACCGGCAGTATGGAATTTCTTTTTTCCGGATTCGCCGATACGGTTCTCAGAAATCATTTTGCCAATTTGACTCCTTATGAAATTGAAAACACCATTTCTTCAGTCGTCAGGCTACTCCATCCCCATACCCGGGTCATGGATTTTCAGTATTCCGATTACCAGGATAAAACCCGGAACATGAGGATTCTCACCCGGATTAAAATCCCTGGTTATGTCGCTTCCATAAACCAAAAAATCTTTATCCCCTTTGATGCGGTTAAACTGAAGATGCACATGCTCTATCATTATATCATGGGTCCCTTTAACCAGAGCAGCCGGAAGTATGATTTCAAAATGGAGGGGGCCTTCAGCCTGGACACCCGATTTGAAATTGATTTTACCCGGAACCTGGAATCACCCTCCTTCCCGGCCATCAAAACCATAAACTTTCTGGGTTTCAAAACCCGTTTAATCTCATTATCAGAGGAGGGACGGCTGAAAATCGAATACCATTTCGAGACCGGGAAAATACATTTTCGGAAAGAGGATTTCCTATCCATCAAGGAAACCATCACTGAATTGTTTAAAAACGATGATTTGTATATCATTGCCAATTCAGGGAGCCGGGAATGACCACAAAGATATCCTGTTTCGGCATATTGGTTTGTCTTCTGCTTATTATCAGCCTTCAGCTCTATCCCGATTCGGCCAACATCGATGCCCTCATAAGGGATGTGCCGGGCCCGGAAACATTTACAAATGCCTCTGCAATCAATGTGTACACCCGGGTTGAATTGAATATCAATCCGGATTACCGCTTTGAAAAACATGTTTTTCATATAAAAAAAATCCTCACCTATAAGGGGAAAAAACAATATTCGGATATCAAACTGGCCTACAATGCCGACTTTGAAAAAATAAAGTTGGGAAATTGTTTCGCCATTGACCCAAAGGGCCACCGGATAACGGTACCCGAAAACCAAATCAGTGATTTGACCATGCAGGGGTCCATCATGAATCCCCTGATCAATTTTAGGGAAACGATTATCAACTTCCCCCGGATTGAACCGGGTTACTTCATTGTGGTGGAGTACACCCTCCATAATAACCGGAAAGAACCGGTCAATGGCATTGAACACTTCCGGGACTCAAATCCGAACATGTATAAAAAATTTTGCATTAAATATCCGGCCCGATTCAGATTAAATACCCACTTTGACCCGAAACAGCTGGTGTTTACCCGAAAGGAACTGGGATCAACCAGCCTTCTCAGCTGGGAGGTCCGGAACACAAAAATCATAAAAAACGAAAACAACACCCCGATTCACCTCATATCCGGAATACCACTGGTCTATTCGTTCTACCGGGACTGGCAGGAAGTGGCCCGGGCAAAATTGTCCAAAATTGTGAATGTCCGGATCGATGACCCCATCAAAAAATTAGCTCTCCAGCTAACCACCAATGCCAAAACCGACCCGGAAAAAGTACAGGCCATATATGAATATCTGTCAAACAATTTCAACTATCAAATGGTGATCATGAGTCAATTGAATTTTCAACCCCGGGCACTGACAGATATCATCAAAGACAAAAAGGGATCGATGAGGGATTTTTCTGCCCTGTTCTATGCTCTGCTGAAATCCGCGGGCATTAAGCAGGTATACCCGGCACTCACACTGTATGGTCATCAGCGCTTCACGGAAATCCAGAAAAAAATGGCCATCGATGATTTTATGGAAAGGATCTGTGTTTACTGGAATAACCGGTTGTTTCACCCGGGCCGGAGTGATATCCCCTTTGGCTTTTGCCTTGATGAAGCCAATGTGATCATTGGAAATGAAAAGTACGAAATGATCGGTTTTAGAAGCCCCAACCGGTTTCTGGAGAACATCACTTACCACTATGAAGTAACTGAAACATCCGCCCTGGTGAGCGCCCGCTTTATTCTGGCCGATCTCCGGAATCAGCAATTCAGGGGGATATTCAAAGATCAGCCCCAGGTTCGCCGACAAATCATGTTCGATCGCATGCTGGATGAGAAATCCGCCCGTTTGGTAGAGGGTCCGAATTTTAAGAATTTCGACAAAATCGATGAAGACTTAGTGATGGAATTCAAACTGAAATATCCTGATTTTCTGGTCCAACAGGACCCCTATTTCTATTTTAAGATTTTCCCACCCGTACAGTATGTGGATGTTTCCCTTAGCGAGAGAGCAAACGATTATCAGCTCTTTACCAGACGGTTTTCCCGTGAAGCATTCACCATCAACCTGGATAAAAAATTGAAATTTGTCAATCCAATAAAATCCCAGCGCTTTGAATTTCCCATCGGAGACCGGGTGGCATATTTTTACCTGGACTCCCGGGAACATGAGGGCCGGATACAATTATTCCGGGAAATATACATTCCCGAGGGCATTATCAACCGGGAGAATTATCCGGAATTCAGGGCATTCATTTTAAAAATTATGAACCCGGTCAATAATATGATATTTATGGAAAAAACCGACTGAAATCCATATCAACAGGTTTCCGCAACTCCCTTCCACGGTTACCTGATATCTAAAATATGCTGGAGTTGAATACCCAGTCGGACACCGGGAATGGACGCTTTCTGACATTGATTATACAATGCCAGTGTGTCCTGATATTTGTTGGGATTGAAAAAATCAGGCTGCAGGAATATCGGGAAGTCCGTCCTGATAGCCCGAATACGTTCGAGTACATCCAGGGTCAGGTTTTGGTTGACAATGCATTTGACTTCATCAATCTTTTCATGCAAATCAGCGGCAATATAAAAATCAGCAATATCCTTGGGAGAAACGGTCCACCAGTCGATATCCAGGGACTGGAAATAAATCCCATTGGTCTCAATGGACAGGAAGAATTTTTTTTGCTTCAAACGGCTTACCATTTCACCCAGATCCTGTTCCAGGGGCTCGCCTCCGGTAAGGACTACCTGGGATTGAGGGTACATCTTTTTATATTTTTCGATTTCCAGAACGATTTGTTCAACCTTCATTTTAGTCCCGGTCACCCAGGAATCCCGGGTATCGCAATAGGGACATTGAAGAGTACAGCCGGTGGTCCTGACAAAAATGGTTGGATATCCGGATCTCAATCCCTCTCCCTGAACCGACCAGAAGATCTCATGAATGTGCATCTCATCCCCAAGTGGAGTTACTTTCCCGAATAACTGGCCGCTGCATCCTCTGATTCCCACACGATCACTCTGATAACGGGATAGGTCCTTTTGAGCTCGTTAAAAAAATACCGGGCCAGGTTTTCAGCGGAAGGCGAAAAATCATACCTGTCATTTAAAACCTGGTGATCGGGTAAAATGGATTTCAGGACCTGTTTTATATGCTTGAAATCTATGGAAATCCCCGATTGATCCAGATCCCGGGTCTCAATATGTACTTCTACCTGAAAAGTATGGCCGTGCATCTTCTCGCAATCGCCCCGGTAGTTTTCCAAAAAATGGGCAGCCGAAAACTTTTGTTTGATGATCAATTCCCAACTCATAATTTTCCCTCTTTCTCAAGTCTCAGAATCAGGGGATCCGGAATATCCAGCTGTTTGAAGGCATCCATCCGGATCTCACAGGAGGGACACTTCAGACAGGGGACTTCCTTTCCCCGGTAGCAGGAAACCGAAAAAGAATAATCGGCTCCCCGTTTCATTCCCCACTCGATAATTTCAGGCTTGGTTTTATCCATCAGTGGGGCATGAAGTATGAAGGACTTACCAATAACCGCTGCCGAAGTGCCCTGATTGATGGCCTGCTCCATTTTATCAACAAATTTCCCGGTGGTATCCGGATAATCCGGTGAGTCGATGACATTAAAGCCGGTGATAATATTGGATATCTCCCGGGATTCGGCATAAGCCGCCGCCATCGAGAGCATAATGCCGTTGCGAAAGGGAACATAGGTAAAGGGAATTCCCCGCTCATTTCTGGACAGGGATAACGAATCCGGAATATCCCTGGTCTCATCGGTCAGGGCTGAACTGACCAGTTCGTTCAGGGGCAGTTCAATGATCCGAAAAGGAATTCCCATGCCAACGGCTATTTTTTCTGCCATGAGGACTTCGATGACATGCCGCTGACCGTAATTGAAAATCAGGGTTTCCACCCGGCTGAAGTGTTTTATCCCCCAGTACAGAGCAGTGGTGGAATCAATCCCACCGGAAAACAATAAAACCGCAGGGTTTTTCATCTTCTCCCGGACAAGCCCCTTACGATTATTTTATTTCGGACTGATGCAGTTCCCATTCTTCGGTCTCTTCGTTTTCAATCAATTGATAAAGTTTGCCATCATTGATGGAAAAGGGATAGGGTGTCATGGCCGTTTGAAACACAAAGGGGATAAATATTTTTTTCAAAAAATTCCCATTCCCGTCAAAGATAAAAAATTCAAAGGTATCACCCTGGCGCCGGAAGGTCATCGCATAGATAAAATCATCTCGTTGAAAAATGGAAACGATGGCCGGATAAGTATCGGGAAATACCGCCATTCTTTTTAGAACATCAAGATATTGCTTGGTCCGGGGATTGCTCTCGAGCTCTTTAAAGATTTTCTGTTTATCCGCTTCTCCGAATTTAACCTTACTATAATCCCTTTTTATGACCATCAATTCCTTGGTCTCCTGGTCATACACCTTGATGACAAAATCTTTTCCATCCACGATATATAGTTTGTTATCAAAGGTCAGGTACTGGAGGGTGGAATTCAAAATCTTGATCACATTCTTGGTCGGCTGGGTATCCGACTCCCTCTTCAGGATGGTTTTTAATTTTTTCAAATCAGGTCCATACAGATTGATACTCTCATAACGGGTATTATCTTCCAGGCTGATGCTCACACCCACGTAATTCTTCCCCAAAGGCTGGTAATTGAAATTAATACCGCCACTGGCCTTGATTTCCTTGATAAATCCCCCCTCCCGGGTATAGAAGGAGATCTTTCCGAAGCTGTTGATGATCAAATGATCCTGGTGGGGAATGACGATTATAAAACGCAAAAATTCCTTGGGTCCTTCTCCGGCTTTACCAAATTTTTTTATAAAACGGTAATCCTGGCTTGAGTAAATGTAAACAGTGGTATCTTCGGTGATATAAATCTTATCATCCTCGATTACCATCCGGCCGGGTTTGAGTATATCGGTGAAAGTAGCCACTTTCCTGGCCTGGATCAAGCCGGAACCCATAACTATAAATACCATCAACAATCCAATTGTTTTCCTCATGAATCCTCCTGGAATCTAGGTAATGGTTAATTATATATGACCCGGTGTTCAAAATCAATCCATTATATAGGTTGGCTACATAAGAGTCTCATATGTTTCGTGACTTATTCATTAGGCAGCCCTGTTTTTTTAAATTGGTGGTGTTATTCGATGGTTGAGATATGCAGATTCCAGACTTCGTCTTCCAGGTCTTCGATCAACTGATATAATTTCCCGTTTTTCAACGTGAGCGGATACGGTTCGAGCTCGTTCTTGTAGGCCAGCGGAATCCATTGTTTCTTTAAAAATTTACCGTCCATATCATAGATATAAAACTGGTTTTTCTGATTTTCCTTTTTCCAGATCATGACGTAAATTCGGTCATCGATCACAAAAAAGGCCTGCATAGCCGGGTAATAATCCGGGAAGGTGACCGGTTTTAGCAGAATTTCGTAGATATCCTTGGTTCTGGCGGAAGTCTTGAGATAGTGAATGACCTTGTCCTTAAAATCCTGGGTGACCTTTAATTTCTCGTCCTTCACTTTGATGGTGAACAGCTTTTTCATCTGGGTGTCATATGCATCGATGAAGTTTTCCTGACTTCCGGGAAGCAGGATTTTATTTTCATATCCCTGAAAAATGAATGGTTTCTGAAGCACCCGTATTCCCTTTCCCGGCCCCTTCAGGCCGCTGTCCGCCCGGTAGATCTCTTTGATTTTTTTCAGGTTCGCGTCAAACAGATTGACTGTGTTGAAAAGGGCATTTTGTTCGAAAGACTGGCCCATGCCCAGAAATTGATCTCCCAAAGGTTGAAAATTAAAAAAATTGGGCATGGCTCTGATTTCTTTTAAAAATTCACCACTTTTACTGAAGTAAGATACTTTACCCAGGCTGTTAATGATAATTTTATTGGTGGAAACGTCAAGGGAAACCGGAACCCGGTGGTGCAGGGCAAATTCCTGAGGGCCCTGACCCTGCTTGCCGAATTTTTTCAACAGGCTGAAATCCTTTAGCGAATAGATGAAAATAGATGCGCCCTCGGTGACATAGAGCTGGTTCTCATCCACGGAGATGGTTACGGGTTTCATGACCTCGGTCAGGGTGGTTACCTTGGAGGGGTACAGAAAAAGGGTTACCATCAGGATCAACAATAATAGTATTATTTTTTTCATATTCTTACTCCTTTAATAAAAACGGGGAAAACTGTTTCTTATACGACCACTGCTGTGCCGTAAACCAGTATTTCGGCGGCACTCTGCATAACATAAGATGTGGAAAAGCGGATGTTCACAATGGCATTGGCGCCCAGGTCTTCGGCTTCCTCGATCATACGGTCCAGCGCCTGTTCCCGGGCCTCGGCCATCATTTTGGTGTATTCGGAGATTTCCCCGCCCACAAAATTTTTAAACCCGGCCATGATATCCTTTCCAAAATGTCTGGCCCGGATGGTATTACCCTTGACCAGTCCCAAAATCTTCTTGATGTCTTTTCCCGGTATGCAATCGATGTTAACCATAATCATTTTTCGACCTCCTTGTATCGTTCTCTTTTTCTGAAAAACAGCTGTTCTCTCAGGATTGAGACAAAAACAATAATCCCACCGGCCCCGAAAATCAATACCCCGATCTTCAAGATCAAGGGGGTTTCGGGATTGAGGATCAGGTTTTTTATGGCCGGATAGGCTCCGATGCCGATTAAAATAATCAGGCCGATGGAGAGCACGATCCAGCCAATTTTTCTTTCCAGGCGGTTGTAAACCGATGACCAGTAAGCCTCCCAGATATCCTTGGATGGTTTTTTCAATTTCATTTGGTTCAATACCTCCTCCAATTGGTTTAATTCTTCGAATTCCTGCTGGCATTCCCGGCAATCCGACAGGTGGTTTTCAACCAGTTCGGTTTGCTTGTCATTCAGTAGGCCATCAAGATATGAAGAAACCAGTTTTTTTATCTCTTGATGTTTCATTTTAAAAATTTCTCCATTTTATTTCTTAAGTTTCGCTTGGCATAATGTATCGATGACATGACGCTGCCAAGCGGTTTACCCAGCACCTGGGCGATTTCCGCATAACTGAACCCCTGAAAATAGCGCAGGATTAAAACTTCTTTTTGAGCCAGGGGCAGTTTGTCAATCCCTTTCCAGACTTGAATCTTGATGTCCTGGCTGCATCCGGGGTTGCTGGGAAGGTTGATATTCTCCAGAGGTACCTAGTTTTTATTCCGGATTTTCTTGAGCCAGTCCAGGCAAAGATTTCTGAGGATTTTATAAAACAAGGGAAAAAAACGATTTCCATATTTGAACTTTCTGATATGTTTGAAGGCCTTGATGAAGGCTTCCTGGGAAATATCCAGGGCATCCGCTTCTGACTTTACAAAGCCCAGCGCAATATAGTATGCCTTTTTCATATACTGTTTCACAATGGTGGAATAGGCTTCCGTATCGCCGTTTTTTACCGCTTCGATACAGTGTTGTTCGATGATCAACTGGTTTTCGGTTTCACCGTCTTTCATATCAGTATACCTGTTGGTTGATGGCTTTATTCAAATCAATTTTATATTGTTTATTTTCAACCAGAAAGGCTGTGATGTCAACCAGGCCGTATCATTTTTAATCGGGTTTTATGGAAGAGGGCTTTTTTTTTATTGTGGTTGACTGGAAAATTATTTTCATATACTATTTATATGAAGATAAAATAGTTTTCATTCAAATGGTTTTAAATTTGAAATCAAGCCAAGAAGGAGAAATATCATGAAAACGAAGCGAGTTTTATCCAGGTTTCTATTTCTTTTTTTCATGGGTTTTCTAACCCTGGTTTTTTCACTTGAATCGGTCATTACCGTGGCCTATGCGGCTCCCAGAGAGGGTACTGCCTATGCGAATGCTGCCAAAAAGAAAAAAAAGACCACCAAGAAACCAAAAAAAACATCCAAAAAATCAAAAACAACCAGCTCAAAATCTTATAAAAAGACCTCACCCTATAAAAAATCGAGCCCATACAAGAAGTCTACCCCCTATAAAAAAACATCACCCTATAAGAAGACTGCTCCCAAGTCGAAAGCCTACAAGGGGTCGTATTACAAACCAAAACCAACGCATCCCAGTCCCAGTTACCATCCCAAAAGTAATTACCGGCGCCCCCGTTACGGCAGGGTTATAGCCAAACCGCCGGTTGGATACCGCTCTTTTAAACACCGGGGCCGCAATTATTATTATCACCGGGGTGTGTATTATGGTCACGGCTCCAGGGGATATACGGTTATTGCCGGTCCGATTGGCTCCCGGATCTATTCCATGCCCACCGGTTACCGGCAGGTATATGTCCGCAATGTTCCCTACTATTATTACTACGGATCCTATTATCGCTATGATCCGGTTGGCCGGGCCTACATCGTTATTGCTTCTCCCATCGGTGCCGCCATTAATTACCTGCCCGAAGGATTTGAGACCCTTTACCTGGGTTCCGATCCCTATTACTATTATCACGGAACGTATTACCGCTTTGATCCGGGCCGCCAGCTCTATTATGTGGTTCGGAGCCCTGCCGGTTTGATCCATTCCAGTCTTCCCTATGGTTATGAAACCTATTATTACTGGGGCATGAAGCGTTATAGGTGCAGGGGAGTGAGCTATATCCCCGTCAAGAGAAGGGGGGGAGGTGTCGTCTATCAGGTAATTCGATAGGCTCGTCATACATACGGTATAGTTGTTGCAAAAAATAATCCTATATGTTATATTATTAATTAAAGGAGAAATAAAATGGCAGAAACAGCATATTGTGTTAAATGCAAAGCAAAATCCGAAATGAAGAATTCACAAAGAGTTACAATGAAGAATGGCAGGCCTGCAATGAAAGGGACATGTTCCAAGTGCGGGACCGGAATGTATAAGATCTTGCCTTCTAAATAAAATAATTCAAGTTTGGAATATTTTTAATTTTATTCAAACTCAATCATTACCATTTTTACTCCGGTGATTTGCTCTCTGTCAACTGCTGATGAATAGGCAACACAGGCAACAATTTTGTTGCCATCAGGGCCCCAGGAACTGTCAGATACAACAACACGACGCCCTCCCATATATTCGGGATAACCTGGCTCATTAAAGTAGGTCATTCTCTGTTTTTCTGAACCATCACTGTTCATCAGCCACAGTTCGGTTATCAGGTATTTCTGCCAGCCATCACCCAGAATATCACCCCATGCGATATCAAATTCTGTACTGGACATCCAAGCAATTTTTTTGCCATCAGGGGAGTAATGGGCATGTTCATCCCAGTCATCATCACTTTCAGTCAACCTTTTAAGTTCGTTTGTTTCCAGATCGAGTTCATAAATATCCAGCCCGATCGAAACCTGTCCGGATAGCAGATTGCCCGAGAATAAAACACATCTGTCATCATTAGAAAACCCGTGACTTTCATAAAAACAGTTCTGTTCTCCTGGGGTCAGGGTTTCAATATGGGCCAGGTAAGGATAATCTTGGTTCGTATTAAAATCGGCCAGCTTGAGTACCCAGCCTCCGCCAAAGCTATTTCCGTAAGACCGCCTCTCTGCCCAGAGCAATTTTTTTCCATTGTGGGAGAACTGCGGATGAATAATGCCAATAGAAGGTTCAGTATCAGGATGATGTGTTAATCTGAAAAAATCCTCACCTTTCTCGTTCATTACCCATAAATCACAGTTAATTCCTTTTCCAGGTATAGCCCAATTGTCCATTTCATACGGGGTGCCCTCCTTTTCAGCGGTAAAAACAATATATTCTCCGGATGGATGCCATGCCGGATTACCGTTATGTTTTTGAGGGCAGCCTTCTCTGCCGTGAGTTAAATATTGGAGATTGGTTCCATCCGGTTTAATGACATAAACATCATAATAACCATCATACTGTTTGCCTGCAGAAAGAATAAGATTCTTGCTATGTGACCAATCCAGACTCTTGCCATATTCTACAATTGTTGTAATGCTCTTTACCCTGTATTCTCTGGGATCATTTCCATTATCTGTTCCATTATTGTTGTAAGTACAGCCTATTATTAAAATTATAACCAGCATTGAAGTAATTATTAATCCGATTTTCATTCTGTTTTTCATGATTTTATCTTCTGTTTTATTTTTAAAACTTAATCATCCATATCTGCAGAGAATCTAGTTTACCTGTTTTTTTATTGACAGAAGCTATTTGAATCACTATTCTTTTTCCCTCTTTATCCCAGTCATAATCTGATACTAAATATCTTGTATTTAAGTCGGCATTTTTATTCATTTCAGTAAGCTGGACTATATCCCCATTGGTTTTTTTCAAAAAGAGTTCGAGTGCAACTGTATCAGGTTTGGAACTTGGTGCGGTCCATGTTGGATCAAACCGGCTGGAAAGAAACACAAAATCTCCTGTTCCTGCGGGTGAGAAAGTTCCATGTTCTTCCCATGTTGTTGGGCTGTTAATTATGTGAACAAAGTTAGTTCCATCTATTTTAACTGAATAAAGATCATCTACATAAGCTTGTCCGTTTGGTGTGAAAGAATATGTAAATTCTTCACCGTTATAGAAATCATTTGTTTCATAAAATCCATCCCCATTGGATTTTATTACTGTTGAGTTGATAATTTCCATAGTCTCTGTATCAAAATCAGCTATTCTTATCTGCCAACCATCCCAGTGATTTTCGCCTCCGGGTGTACGTTCACCCATGCCTGGAATTTCAACACCCGTAGGAATTCTTTCTGCAAATATCAATTTTGTTCCATCGTGGCTGAAATGCGGATGAAGCGCGGCATGATTTAGGTCTGTGGTCCAGATACGCTTTGCTCCTGTGCCGTCTTTCTTTATAATCCATAGGTCATTGTTTATGCCAAAAGAAACATGCTCCATAACTCTGTGTTTAGAGTTTGAGTTTTCAACCTGAATGACAATATGCTTGCCGTCAGGATGCCATGCCGGCTGGCCAACAAATCCTTTTGGAATAACAGAATCGCATGTAATGCATTGCTTGCCTGAACCATCAGGCCCAACGGTATATACTTCGGTGTTTTTCAAAATATCATTTGATATGGTGTCATATGCGATCAATTCATGAGCTTTTCCTTTGTACCAGTCAACCCTGCCACCTTTTTCTATGAAAAGTTCTATGCTTTTTATCTTGTATTCAAAAGTATTATTATCATTATTTGTTCCATTATTGTAGTGAGTACAGCCGATTATTAGAATTATTGTAATCATTAATGATATTAATAATCCAAATTTATTTTTGTTTTTCATATTTAACCCCTATTATGTTATACGAGAGATATCTGCAATCCATCCCCATAAAAAAAGACTCCTGGTCTCAACCGATGATAGTCATCCAGATATTATTGAACCAGCCAGCTCCAGGCGGTTCACGTTAATATATATCAATATGATTTATTTAAAATCCTGGTTATTTATTAACTCTTTATACTTAAGTCCTGTTGAGGTATATTTTCCGGCTACAATATTTTTTCCAGCTTCTGCAGAAGAAAGCGCTATGAGCTCTTCCGATGATTTCCCACTGACTTCGTCATAATCAAGATATGCAAAGAAATACTTTGTCCAAAATGGAGATACAAATTCAAATTCTTCAACATATGCAAGTTTGGCTATGACCTCAAGGAATTTTTGATCCAAAGGTGCCCAGAAGCTGAATACATCTCTGGCAAACATGTCCGTTTCTGTTACACTTCCCAGTTCGGTTTCTGCTGTTTTGTAAAGCCATGCTTCACTCATTGTTATTGGTTTACCTTTTGATTGGGCAATGTCTGCAATGGTCAATACTCTTTCAAAAAAGTCTCTATTGATAGGGTAAACATGAGTATCAATATAATCAACATCAGTATTTGCAAAACTTGTTGTGAATTCCTTGTATTTTGGATGCCACGTACCAACTCCTGCGCCAATTTTAACATCAGTGATTTGGCTTTCCACAAGTTCATTAAGGACCTCATTTACGAATTCTGTTTGTATTGTAACATCGTTGACAGGTTTTCCTGTCTGTAATGTTTCTGTATCCGGTTCTATGGTAATGGTTAAGTAGTCAGGATGCAATTCATCTCCAATAGTAATTATCGTTTGTAAACGTCCTGAAAGATACTCTGCTAAAGAAAGATCATTGTAAAAGTCTGTTAAATTGAATGTAGAAATTCCTTTTTGTGTGAAAATAAAATGGCTTTCTATAATTAATTTCATACCCCTTGAGTTAACACTTTCAGCAATCTTTTTATAAAAATCAAGATAGGCATCATGTTCTGCTTGGTCCGTATGAAATGGCGGGTAGAAAAGAGGAAAATTAACAGCTATAACTACGCCCTCAACACCTAACTCTTCCAAACGATCAAGTTCCAAGAAAGCACCGATAATTCCTCCTGGCTGCAATAGATCTTCACCTCTGTTAGAATTGGCAGCCAGCAATTCAGCAGCAAAAACAGGGTCATGGTTTTCATTTGTAGGTGTCGGAAAGATATTCTCAAACTCAGTCATTTGAGATAATAATTCATAGTAAAGAGCTCTAAATTCTACCGGGATTGCATCTTCAGGGCTGTTATTTTCCTGAGTACAGCCACTTATTAAAATTATTATAACCATTAATGATATTAACAATCCCAATTTATTTCTGTTTTTCACAATTCAGATTCTCTTATAAAAGTTTTTTCCTTCTTATTATTTTCACATAAATTTCACGTTGCTCAGGTGTAAGTGCTTTTAAAAATTTCAACATACATTCAATTGACAAAACTTTATAATCTTTAAGACCTTGAAATGAACGTTCAAGCAAGGTTTTGATCTTTATAGGATCAGGATTATCTTTAACAACCTCTCTCCAGAACACATTTACATCTACAATGTGTTTCAGACCAATTTTTGAACCTTCAGATTTAAGTTCCCTTTTCATTTGAATAAATTTCTTCTGCTGATCTTTTGTTAAATCTAATCGCTCTGTTATTATTTGCATTCGGCCTGCAAGTGTAAGCCATTTTTTCATTACTTTACGTGTATGGGTAAAACTACCAATAAAAAATATATTAAAACCAACTGAAATTGCTAAAAATATCAATAACAATATTTTATATTTTTTTTCCATAAATCACCTCCTGTTAATACGTGAATCCATATAACCGAATCCGGAACCGGAATTATCACCTAATCCGAATGATATTTCTGATATGTATTTTATTGAAATCCGGTTATGATTATAGAATGTATTCTTTCCAAAATTTATGCCAACTACACATGCAATAACAAAGAGAGCCAAAACAGCAATTAAACCAACAGAATATTTAACATATAAAAATGGATTTTTTACCCATAAAGGAAGTCCAGTAAACAATTGTTTCGTTTTAGTAATTGGTGTATTTACCAGAGCTTTTGCTCTCTCTATAACTCCTATTGGTGGTTCTAAAACCTTTTCTTTCCTTAACATACGTAATTCTTTTAATGCCTTAAAACATTCTGAACAAGAAGCCAAATGCTCCTCAACCTCTTTGACCTCTCTTTTAGAAGCCTTATTTTCTAAATATGCTGCCAGAACATTGTTAGCGGGACATATGGATTTTTTCTTTTTAAAAGCAGATAATCTAAACCTCTGCCATAGATTTTTATCTTTTTTATTTATATTTTTTAAAGTATTCATATTCCTGGCTCCATTGTATTATACGAAAGATATTCATAATTCATCCCTTCAGAGAAATTTAAAGATAAATTTTATCCTGAAGTTTTTAAAAATTTGTATAATTTTTTCAATGCTTTATGTTTTGTACTTCGAACAGTCTGAGCATCAATGCCCAATAGTTCAGAAATTTCAGAAGTATCCATACCTTTATCAAAAAGAAGATGTAATACTAAATTTTGACGAGAAGATAACAAAACATAAGGAATATCAATTGAAGGAACCTTAGAATCTTCATAACCAATTGAATTTACAACTTCATGTTCAATTGATACTGTTTCAGGCTTGCTTTTTCTTAAAAAGTCAATTGCAGTACTTCTTGCAACAATAGTTAACCAGGTAACCAAAGAAGCTTTTGTAGATTTATAAGATCTTAATAAGTTATAATCTTTCTTTATAAGACGGATAAACACCTCCTGCACAACCTCTTTTATATCCCATTCATCAATCTGTTTAATATGAAGAGAAAATGTTTTACAAACCGATGAATAGATAACAGGAGAAAAATGCTCAACAAACACATCCCACTCTCGCTTATCTCCATGAACCAATCGTTTAATATTTGTATTTGTTTTTTCAGCCATTTTAGGAGTAAGATGGTCTAGACAAGTTAGACCACCTTAACATGCGCCAATCAATTGCAGTTAATTCCTCTACCAGGGATGGCCCAGATATCATCTTGTTCCGGGGTATTTTCTTTCTCTGCTGTAAAAAAAAATATTCTCCAGATGGATGCCATACAGGATTACCGTTATGTTTTTGAGGGCAGCCAAATGTGTAGATTGAAAGAAGTATCAATGGAATCATACATCTAATGACATGGTGTTTTCTTTTTGGCTTCATATCCAGAAACCCTTATAAGTCTAAAACAAAATAAATTGATTTTTCTTGCGGTGTGGAATTAAAATAAACCGGTAATTTTTTTCTGGAAAATAATCTGATATAATAAAATTGATTAAATCTTGCAAGGAGAAAAAATGAAAAATGCATTCATCATACCCGTGTTATTGATTTTTGTTTCTGGTTCGGTCCTTTTTTCTGCTGGACAGCAAAACAAAGCAAAATATGAGCCGAAAAAGAAAGACAAGATACTTCAGGATATAAAGGAGAAACGTGTCCAGCTTCAGAAAGGGCGGGAAGACATTACCGCACAGATTCGTGATCGTCAGGAAAAAGATAAGGAAATTGAGAAAAACCAGAAAAGGGTATTGGTGACTGATATGGCTGGTGTATATCCGCCCGCTTCACCTGAAGATTTTAGATCCTGTTTTCATTTCCCCCCCATCCCTCAGTATTATACCAATACATGCTGGAGTTTTTCGGCAACCTCTTTTTTTGAGTCTGAAATTCACCGGTTGTCCGGTCGGAAAATCAAACTGTCAGAAATGTGGTCCCCCTATTTTGAATTAATTGAGAAGTGCCGGCGTTTCATACAGGAACGGGGAGAATCTTATGTGGCCGGTGGTGGAGAATCCAATTCTGTTACCCGGATGTGGAAAAAGTATGGAATTGTGCCTGCCTCGGTCTACCCCGGAGTGACCAATCCCGGGGACCTGCATGACCATGTGTTGCTGATGAAGGAGATTGACACCTATCTGAAATATATCGAGGAGAACGACCTGTGGGATGAGAAAAACAACCTGAGGCATATCGCCCTGATCCTAGATAAGTATCTGGGCCATCCGCCTGCTATATTTTCCTTTCAGGGGAAACCCATGACCCCGCAAGGGTTCTTAAAAGATACCGGTCTGAAGATGGATGATTATGTGTCGGTGATGTCCACCAAATATTTCCCCTTTTATACCCGGCAGGAGTTCAGGGTCCCGGATAATTGGTGGCATAGCCAGGATTATATCAACCTGCCCCTGGAGTTGTTTTATAATGTTATTAAAAGAGCCATGAAATCCGGTTATACTTTGATTATAGGAGGCGATGTATCCGAGCCAGGTAAATTGGGAACCAATGATATTGCTTTTATCCCCACTTTTGATATTCCCGGGAAATATATAAATCAGGATTCAAGAGAATACCGGATAGCCAATGGCAGTACCCAGGATGATCATGGCGTGCACCTGATCGGATACAAACGACATAAGGGTCATGACTGGTTTTTAATAAAGGATTCCGGGCGTTCTTCACGCTGGGGTAAGCATCAGGGGTATTACTTTTTCAGAGGCGATTTTATCAAGCTAAAAATGCTGACCTTTACGGTTCATAAAGACATGCTTGATGATATTTTAGTTAAAATTAAGAAAAAGTGATTCAAGAAAACAAGATAGCGGAATATTTCAATGTGGTTCCGGAATTGGTACCCTTTATTCCTGAACTGCTTACTGATTTATGGGAGTTAGGGAGTTCTCCGGAATTAATCCTCCAGTGGATTCATGATTTTGATCTTCCACCTGATTTAACCCGGGTATTGGATGTGGGATGTGGTAAAGGTGCTGTCTCAATCAGTCTGGCTAAAAAATTTGACTTTCAAGTTAAAGGTATTGATTTTTTTGAACCCTTTATAAAAGAGGCGAAAAAAAAAGCCAAAGAATTTAATATTTCAACCTTATGTCAGTTTTATCTTGCAGATATGAGAGAGGCGGTTTTGTCTGAAACAGAATACAATATGGTTATACACACAGCTATTGGTGATGTTCTGGGTTCCCTGGACCAGAGTATCGGCAAGCTCCGGCAGACTGTGAATGAAGGAGGGTTGATTATTATTGATGATGGTTTTTTAAAAAATTCTGAAAGAATTGATTTTCCAGGATACAGGTATTGTGGTTCTTACAAAGATACGGTTGATCAGTTAACATCTCATGGAGACCAAATCATAAAAGAAAAGGTTTTTTCTACAGAAGAAATAAGATTTATCAATCAACAGAACACCGATTGGATCAGTAAAAGGGCTGATAATCTGGCCCGGCAATTCCCCCGGCAGGCTGAGTTATTCTATGATTTTGTGGAGAATGAGAAAAAAGAATGTAAAATTCTTGAGCATGATGTGAATTGTGCTGTTTGGATGATACAAAAAATGTAAAAAGGTGAAATTAATATGAACGTTTTAAAAATCAAAGGCTTTGCTAAGGTATTAATCGTTATTTTTGTGGTTGTCGGGTTTTTTTTCATTCTGTTCAATATCCAAATAAGTACTGTTATGGGTCAGAGCTCAAATAACAATGATGGCGACATCATTTGTAATTGTAAGGGTCCTCCGTATCAGAGATATTGGACACCCGGTGGGTGTATGAGAAATTGCAGGGGAGGTGGGTTGAGACGCCCGTCCTGTGGTTGCATATTATCTCCAAGAATGAAGTGTAATGTCTTAAATGATAAAGTCTTTAAACAGATGTACAGGTTTCACATCTTCAGGGGGCATATTACCCGAGAAGGCTATCCCGTGGATTCTTCGCTGTTGACTGTGGCCTCAACAATCATAAACCAGTTTTACCAACCCTATAAATCAACTGATTTTCATATTGTTTTCGAAAGCGGAGAGCAATCCTTTTTTGCCAAGCTTGAAGAGCCAAAATCCAGGGGGGCAAAGCCATTCCTCAGGATTCATCGTGACTTATTTTTGATGTCCCCTGCTTTTCTGGTTCAAACCATTGGACACGAGATGATACATGCCATCCAGATGGAGAGAGGAGGATCAAAGACCAATCTGCATGGGATCCAGAAAACAACCGAAGCCTTTTTGGAACTCGAGGCTTCCTACTGGGAGACTGGCACCATTTATCTTGAATATGATTGGAAGATCGGCCCAAATGAACTCATTGAATGCATTGGTGCTGATGAGATGAAAACCATTAAAGATACCCTGGAGTGCCGTAAATGGCAGGTCAGGAACTGGATTGAGGTTTTTGATGATCTGAGGCCAGGGAATCTTAACCGCCTGGAAAAATGGCTTAAACAGAATCACTGGACCCGACATGTCTGGCTTCCCAACCATCCCAATTGGAAGAAATTGAAGGCTGGTAACCAACCTGAGGGGTGTGATCAATAAAACCCAAAAAACCGGGATAATATCCACACAATTTTTTCCTTTTTTTTTTTAATTAACGTATATATATTTAAATGGATCGAATGAAAAAAAATGGAGGAATTATGATTAAGAAATCATTCTGTTTATGGTTAATGATTATGTTTCTGTGGAGCGGACATCTGTTTGGCCAGCAGGAAGACGAGGTGTTGCAGGAAAGCGTGAGAGTGGTCAATGTCGAGGTTCCGGTGCGGGTTTATTTCAAGGGCAAGCCTGTAGACAACCTGACCAAAAACGACTTCAAGCTCTATGAGGGCGGGAAACTCCAGGATATTCACGGGTTCATTTTGAAACGCAAAAAAATAAAAGCCCAGGAACTGGAATTGAGTGCCGAACAGGTACAAACCCGGCGGGGCCGCTATTTCACGCTGGTATTCCGCATCACCCACTACAATAAGTATATTAAGGAAGGTCTTGATTATATTTTTGATACCGTACTGAATGAATCGGATCAGCTCCTGGTTTTTGTTAATAATCGCAGTGTGTTTTTTAAAAGTCTTGAGGATAAGCTGGATGTGAAAACCAAACTGGATCAAGTTCTGCATGATGTTTCCCAGGAGGCACGAAACAAGATGTTGATGGTGTTAAAAGAAGTTGAAAACGCAGTGGGAAAGCATAAAATGGAGATGAAACTGGCAGGAGCGGGGCGGGGTGAATTGAAAGAATTTCATACCCTGATTCAGCGTTATTTTGCCAAATTTCTGGAAATATGGAAAATGTTTAAAAAGAAATACCTGATTCCGGATATCAACACCTATTACAATTTTGCCCGGTTTTTAAAAGGCATCGATAAAGAAAAATGGGTCATTAATTTCTACCAGTTCGAGGTGTTCCCGGATATCATCATCAGCAGTGAGAGTATGCGACGGATCCGGCGGATGATCGGAGAGTGGCAAATTAGTGACAATTCGGAACTGATCACCTTCTCGCGGATCGTCAATCGCCAAATGATTGAAATCGAAAAAGAACTCAGCGTAGCCAGAGATTTTCCCTCTGACGAAGTGGCTAAAATATTTCACAATGTAGATACCACCTTTCATTCGATTTTCATGAAAACCAGTTTTAACACCCTTTTGGCCGATGTGGAATACCGGGAAATTGCCTCTGACCTGGAAAGCAGTCTCCGAGCCATCACCAATCTTACCGGTGGAGAGCTAGTGGTTTCCAATAAACTCGACACAGCCCTTGATCGTATCAGCGAAGTCGAGGACGTATATTATATGTTGACCTATGCCCCAAAGAATCCCGATAAAGTGGGGAAAATCAAAGTGAAACTGAATAACCGTAAATACAAACTGGTATACAGCCCCAACCTCAGATCCGGTTTTCTCGGCCAGTTTTTGGAGGAAAAGCAAATCAAGAAAAAACCAATTAAAATTCAGGATCTGAATTTCAAAAATGGCAAATTAACGTTTGTCATTTCCGATTTCTTCTGGAACAAAAAAGATGGAGGCGCGCTATCTATCCGGATTCGAATGAATGATCCGCAGGGGAAATCCGTTTTTGATCAGAAGAAAACCATAAAAGCGACTCAGAAAAAAATAAATATCGCCTTGAATATCCGCGGGTTGAAAAATGGAGACTATGATGTGGTTGTGGATGTGAATGATCTGTTTGCCAAAACCAACAGTACAGAACTTCTGAAAACAAAGATTTCAAATTAACACTATCACTTTCCAAAGGAAAAACAGCAGGTCGAAAAGCTGAATGTTCAGAGAATATGATTATAATTCCCGGTCGATTGTCTTTTCCGAGGTGATTCTGCGTTTCTTTTCGTTTTTTCCCACCTCTTTTTTCAGCCAGGATTTGGGATAACCGATTTCCCGGGCCCGGTGATTTTTATCCTGGATGTAGCCATCGTTGTATTTGGTTATGAGATAATCCCCCAGTTTTTGCCAGCGCCTGACATTCATCTCAGCATTATCTATACAGTACTTGTTTAAAAAAGCAATGGCAAAATCCATTCCCTTTGATTGGCTGAGTTGAATGGCAGCGCTTTCGATAACTTCCTGACTGCCGAACACCATGTCTTCGATTTCCTTCTGTGTGAACTGGATATCTTTGATCATATAACCGTATCTCAGGTTAGCAAAATTGGCCACAAAATTGACTGTCCACCAGGCCGAGTCCCGGGTGTAGCCTGAAAGTGAGCCCCTGGTATAGGATTCAGGCAATTTCCGAATACAGGTGTAAAGGGGGATGAAAAAATTGGTAAAGGGATTGTCAATACCGTACCAGAGTATCCCTCCCAGTTCCGGAAGTAGCTGAGGTCTGGCTTCTGAAATATATACAAAGGCTGCCTGCTGGGTAGCAATAGGCCGTTCCCAGGTGTATTTGCGGTTGTTCAGCTCCCATTTTATGGGTCGCCAGCGGTCGGGTGAACCGAATGGTCCGGATACTACATCCCGGGTCATGTCAAATTCGGTTCCTTCGTAGTGATCCCGATGGAGGGCTATGACGTCCCGGACATCCAGTTTTTTATCCGGCTTAATCCACAGGGGATAGGACCTGCCTTTTCCCCGTCCGTAACTGTATTTCGGAGAAAAATTCCGGGAAGGTGCCAGCCGACGAAAGATACTCCAGATCCGTCGATCCGAGTAGCGAATCTGTTCTTCGGTGGGGGGATTGTAGGCTCTGGAAAAACTAAAGGGCTTTCCGGATTCGGGTTTATAATATCCCTTCTGGATGGCGAAGTCAATGACGTTTTTTGAATAGAGACAGTTCCGGGGATCATTCAGCGGCACAGTGTGAATTCGTGACATATTGGCAGTGGCACTGATCATCCCATCCGGAAGTCGCCGGGTTACCCACACAGCTCCTTTGCCTCCGGGACCGGTACCCACGATTTCCAGAAGCCAGGCCTCCTTTTTATCAGCAATAGAAATCGATTCTCCTTCACTACGGTATCCGTGTTTTTCCACCAGGTCGGTCATCACCTTAATCGCTTCTCTTGCGGTTCTGGCCCGCTGCAGGGTAATGAGCATGAGTGGATAATAGTGAAACATGGCGTCCGGATTTATCAGCTCTTCACGTCCGCCAAAGGTGGTTTCACCCAGAGATAACTGGTGCTCATTCATCAGGCCTACTACCTTGTAGGTTTGGGATACCTGGGGGATTTTACCCAGCAATCCTCTCCATCCCCGGATTTCAGCCATGTCCCCGGGTTGATAACGAGCAGCTGGAATAATCCGGATTCGGGGATGAAATTCTCCATCACAGGAGTAACTGATCAGGGGTGCTCCTGTTTTTGAAGCGCCCTTGCTGACCAGTACCGAGGTGCAGGCCCGGCTCAAATCCCGGGCCTGGAATAATAAGATCATGAAGGCCGTTGTTAATAGCAGATATCTTTTCATATTTTACTCCTTATATTATGGGGCCATTTACTGTTACTGATATTGAAAGAGGCGGTTAATTTTAACTTTACACCTTGAAGTAAGCACTGATTTTCAGAGCGATTAATCCGGCAATGGGGGGGAAGAAGAAGGTGGCGGAAAATCGTAGCAGGGTGAATCGCCAGCCTAAAATCCCGATTTCCATGGGGAGTCTGGCAACAGCCCAGAGAGACCATGAAGTGAGATAGGCAACCATGGTGCCGGCGCTGGCACCGGATTTTAGCAGGCCCGCCACCACTGGTAGACTGACATAAGGTCCCCCCGGGGTAATACCGCCGGCCAGGGTCCCGATTAAAATACCACGGATGCCGGATTCCATGCCCACCCACTTGTTGAGCAGCTCCCTGGGTAACAGGACCTGTATCATTCCGGCAATCACAAAGGCAAAGAATAGCAGAGGTAGGATTTCAACAATCATCTTAAAGGCAGACTTGAATCCCAGAAGATGCTCGCCTTCTCCCTTCATATACCCAATGCCCACTAAAACAAAGGCCAGTATACCCATGATAACCGTCGGGATCAGCATATTCGATTTCCTCCTGTCAGGTTTGTTTTTATTTGAAATCATTTTTATTTGATTATTTCTTATTTTACCTTTTTATTGATTTTCAGGCAATTTCAACAGGTTGCTTTATTTTTTTTCCGGGTCACATTGTATTCATAACGCATCTGCAGCATTTCCACCACCAGGGCAAACCCCATGGGAATGTAAATATAGGCCTTGGGAATATCTTCATGAAGGCCCTCCATAAACAGGGTTATCCCGATGGTAATGAGAAAAGACAGAGCTAAAATCTTGATGGTTGGCCGCTTCATAATAAACCGGCTCAATGGCTTTGAGTAGAGCATAATGCCCATGAATGAGAGTACCACGGCGATGACAATAATCCACATATTTTTGGTTAAACCCACGGCTGTGATCACAGAGTCAATGGAAAAAACAATATCCAGCAGGACAATCTGAATAATGATGCTGTATAGATTCTTAAGCATTTTTTTACCGGATCCTTTAGGCTGGCCCTTGAATTCAACCGTATGATGGATCTCTCTGACCGCCTTGGCCAACAGAAAAAAGCCACCGAGTATTAGAATGATATCCCGGATCGAAAAATTCAGAAACAGGGGATGGGTTAGTTCGGTCAACATCAAAACCAGCCACAACATTCCAATTCTGGCAAACATAGCCAGCAGCAATCCGATAATTCTGGTCCTTTCCTGGTGCGATTCGGGCAGGCGCTCCACCAGAATGGCAATGACTAAAACATTATCAATTCCCAGAATCAATTCCAGACCGATGATTAACAAAAGAATGAGCAATGCATCTATCATGCTTTTCTCCTTTAAATCTAATTATAGAGCAATGGATTTAAAAAATAAACCGGGACTGCTGAAATGATGAGTCCGGATAAAAACAGAATGATGATATTTTGAATTTTGCTGAAAAAGAGTTATAATCAGGCCGGTTTTCCAGATAGCGAGGTAATGGTGGATATTGAGCAAATTTTGAATACGTTTCCCAAAATCGGAAGTGATGAAGTGGGTAAGGGGGATTTTTTTGGGCCTTTGGTTGTTTGTGCGGTTTATGTTAAAAATCCCGAACAGTTGGAAGAATTAAATGCAAGGGATTCCAAAACCATCAGCGATTCCCGGGTGGAAAAATTAGGTGCACAACTGATCAAAATGGTTGATTATTCGCTGGTCAGAATTTCCCCGGAAAAATACAACCAGCTGTATCAACGTTTCAACAATATTAACGTTATACTGGGCTGGGCTCATGCCCAGGCTATAAAAAATGTTCTGGAGAAAAAAAAAATACCGGAAATGATACTCATCGATAAATTCGGACCGGAATTCAGGGTGTTGAAACATTTTGACGACCCAGGAGCGAAAAAAAAAATGGTTTTCCTGACCCGGGCTGAAAAGGATATGGCGGTAGCGGCTGCCTCGGTTATAGCCCGTTATACTTTTCTGAAGGAGATGAAAAAATTATCGGCTCAATGCGGACGGACCCTGCCGTTTGGGGCCGGCGAAAGGGTCGATGGAGTTGCCAGGGAATTGGCCGGGAAAATCGAGATTCAGAACTTATCCAAATATGTCAAGGTTCATTTCAAGAATTATTCCCGGTTGAAGTAATCGATTTTAATGATTTCGGAATTTATTTTTTTTTCGAAATAGATAATGAAAAAACACCAAAAAAACAATGAGTGGAATAAAAATGGATATGATTAGCTGATAAAATCGAATATCCTGTAGAATTTCCATCTATGGTTTGGTTTTGAAGCGCAAGCCCCCGAAAAAGAACGAGATGAAATTATAGATTCCGGTCAGGATGATTGAGATAAAGGCAAAAAATATAAAACCGCTGATCCCACCCATGGCCGCAAATATCAATCCTCCCTGAATTTTCCCCCGGGTTTCCTGAAGCATGATGGGAAACTGGTAGATGAAATCTCCTAATATATTGAAAATGCCAAACGTTGCTCCAAACAGGATGCCGACAATCAAGCCCAGACCCCCGAAAAAGAAGATCATGGGTACCAGCCTTATTGATTTTACCAACAATTCGGATTCTGCTTTTAATGGTTTTACGGTTCCGGTTTTGACCGGTTCCTTCTGATTGGCACCACATATCTGACAGTATGCCGAGCGGGAAGACATTTTCCCCTGGCAGACTTTACAGATCACTGTTGCTTCGGTTTCATCCGGTATCAGTGATTCATCTTCTTTTTCCTCGAATTTGGTATCATCCTGGTAGGGAGTATCCTCTTTCCATTCCGATTCACTGTAGGTATACCATTTACCGGTTTTTCCCCCGATCATCCAGTAGTTTCCCTCTTCATCGGTAATCATTATCTCTTTCAGATTTTTTTTCATATCATCGGCATTTATCTCACGTTTTTCCATCTGGACCTTCAATTCCTGATATCTGGTCTCGGCTTGTTTGAATTTATTTGTATCCATTCGTAGCACCTCCGAAAATTAGGTTACGTATCTCGCCGACAAGATACAGAGATCCCGTAACCAGTATATTGGTTTTAAATTTTTTGGCACTATCCAGGGCATCCTTTAAATCGGGTTTGACCAGAAACTCGAATGGTTTGAAAAAACGTACCAACTGGTCAGCAGGGAGGGCCCGGTTAGACAGCGGTTGGGTGATGATAACCCTCTGGATAAAGGGCTTGAGCAGATCAATCATTTTCTGATAATTCTTGTCCTTTAAAACTCCGAAAATCAGGGTGAGGTCGCGGAAATTTTTTTGCTGTAAAAATTTATTTAATGCCCGGATACTCTCCACATTATGCCCACCATCGAGTATGATCTCCGGACGGGTGTTAATGATTTCAATTCTTCCGGGTATAAAATTGTTTTCAATTCCATGATATATGGATGATTTTGAAATGCCGAGCCCGTTTCGGTTCAACACTTCTATGGTCCGAATGGCAGTGGCCGCGTTAATGGTCTGGTGCTTCCCGTTCAAAAAAACATTGAACTCGTAACGGTTGGACTCGGTGACATAGTGACAGGTATACCCCCTTTTATTATCCTGGGTTCGAATTAAACCGGTAGGCGTAATCACATCATAAAATGGGGCTTGTCGCTTGCGCGCGATATCCCTTATAACCTTTCTGGATACAGAATAACGGCTGCAGCCGGAGATGACCGGAATATTTTTTTTTATGATCCCGGCTTTTTCAAAAGCAATAGCTTGGATTGTCTTACCCAGGGTCTTGGTGTGGTCGTAAGAAATATTGGTGATTACCGAGACTTCCGGAAAAATGGTGGAGGTGGCATCCAATCGTCCGCCCAGGCCCACTTCAAAGACAGCAAAATCAATTTTTTTCCGCTGAAAATGAAAAAGTGAAATCAAAAACAGGTGTTCAAAAAAAGTGGGGATATTATCGATTGTCTTCTGTCTCAGAAGGTTTTCTGAAATATTTCGAACGGCCTGAAGGGATTTGGCAAAGTTTGATTCTGAAATCCATTCCTTGTTTATGGTGATCCGTTCCCGGATATCCTGAAGATGGGGAGAGGTAAAAAGACCAACCCGATAGGAGGCAGACTGGAGTATGGAAGCGATAAAATGGGATGTAGACCCTTTGCCGTTGGTTCCGGCAACCTGGATAAATTTAATATCCGTCAACGGGAAAGGGAGCTGATCAATGATCTTTTTAATGTTATTCAGGGCCAGTTTAGAACCCTGTTCCTGAATTTTTCTGAGATAAGATAAACTTTTGGAATAATTCATCAACACCGATAAAGTTGAAATTTGATTTCGGGTTTTACACTGCTGATTTTTCTTCTTCTTCGAATTCGTTTTTGCTACCGAGAATTACGCAGGTTCCATCATAAATCTGCCGGACAGCTTTCTTTTGTTCCTGAAGACTATTGATTTTTTCCTTGACTCTGGCCAGCTCTTCCTCAATGGTCGCATCAATTATTTCAATCTTTTTTTTCGCTTCTTTTTGAGTGGTCTCGTAAAACGATTTGTCTTCGCTTTTTAATTGTGTCATTTTTACTCCTTGATTTTTTTTATTGTTATGGGAATTTGTTTCCAGGTTTTAACCTTAAAATCATTTTTGGTTGCCGGTTTGTATTTCCATTCGGCAATAGAGCTGATAATCAATGAATTGATTTCAGCTGAAACGGATTTTTTAAGCAGCTTCACTTTTTCCACATTTCCCCGGTGATTGATTAAAATAGTCACTAATAAATTCTGGTTAGTGGTCAGCGATTTCCTGGTCTTTTTCTGGATTCGGGGCAGGGGGGTCGAAACCGGCTGGGGTTTCGTGTCCAGTTCACTGGCGGTAACGATACTGCCTTCCGAATAAGTTTTTTTTGGAGGGGGGGGGGCTTCTTTTTTTACTTCCGGTTCGGCGGGGGTGGGGGTGATGGGATCGGGTTGAATATCCTTGGATAGATTGGATATTTTTTCAGGAGATTTTCTGTTTTTTGGTTGGGGTTGGGGGCTTTGTTTAATGATCTGGGTTCTGGCCTGTTCAAAAGGTTTAATGGTATTCGTTTTTTTTTTGGATTCGGGTTTTATTATTTCCTCGGATTTTACCGGGTTGGAAGGGATGGGCACCTTGGTCTCGGGAGGTTTATTGTTAATGACTTTGAACTGATTTGAGGTCAGGGGATCATTATCCCCACTTACAGGAATCAGGACTTCAAATGGATCTTCAATCAATTGAGGATTGCTGGTTTTTTCAGCGGTTTTATTGACCGGGGAATTTGTCTGGGTTTTTGATATGGCTTCTACAGGCCGGGAATCTGGAGAGAGATATAAGAAATAGTACCCGGCAGCCACTGCCAGGATGGGAAACAACAACATAAAAAAGAATTTGAATTTTTTTTTCCTTTTTTCTTTTTTTAAATCCTCCTGTTCGAAGTCAATGAATGAAGGACTCGGGATTTTCTTCTCTTTCTTGATCAATGGTTCTGGCTGGCCTTCCGGAATCGGGGCTGATGGCTTGGTGTGTTCCTTGATGGGCTTGGGGTTTTCAAAATCGATTTCAATGGTGGGAACGAAGTTTTCTTCCTCAGGGGCCTTCTCATCCTTTTTTTTCACTTCGGGCTTTTCCGTATCCAGTGCTGGGGGGGATTCGATTTTTGCTTTGGCTTTTCTTTTTATCTCGTAGGGGATTTGTTTCAGATCAACTTTTATGTTTTCCTTTTGAATTTCCTTCTTGAACAGATCGTAAAGAAAACGGGAAATATGAATGGAGTTGGGTATATGATCGTAATTATTTTGCAAATATGATTCAAGGTCTCGGATCATTTCCGGGGCGCTCTGATACCTCTGATCCCGATCTTTGTTCAGGGATTTCAGAATGATCCGTTCCAGTTCGGTATTGATGTCATTTTTAAATTCGCTTGGCTTGATAATACTACCGTTTTGAACCTTTTTCAATACTTCCATTTCTGAAGAATCCAGGAACAGTTTCTCCTGGGTGATGAGTTCGAATAACAGGACTCCCACCGAAAACAGATCGGAACGGCTATCAATATTCTTGTCTCCCTTGGCCTGTTCCGGAGACATATATAACAATTTTCCCTTTAGTGCGCCCGAAATAGTCTGATGGATTTTGATCGAAGCCTTGGATACTCCGAAATCGGTGAGTTTTACATCGCCGCCGAATGAGATCATAATATTGGGAGGGGATATATCACGGTGGACAATCTCCAGATTTCTGCCCTGATTGTCTTTGGCAGAATGGGCATAGCCCAGAGCTTCCAAAACTTTTATGATCAGGTATATGGAAATTTCCTCCGGTATCCATTTATCGATCTTGTTTAACTTTTTCAGGGTTAGGCCCAGGTCCTTTCCCTGAATATATTCCATGGCAATGAAATAATAGTCATCCTTCTTGCCCAGGTCATATATCTGGACAATGTTGGGATGCGATAATTCAGCGGCAATTTTGGCTTCATCCACTAACATTTCGATGTATTTATCATCTTCCCCGTATCCGGAAAGGATTTTTTTGATGGCGATAACTTTTTCAAAACCCTTGACACCCTTTTTTTTGGCTTTATATATTTCGGCCATCCCCCCCCGGGCGATCAAGCCCAGGATATCGTAGTCTCCGAGTTCATCGGTTCTTTCCACCGGTGTTTTGGGAGCCGGTGTTTCCTTGGCCGGCTCCTGGCTGGGTTTGGCTTTTTTATCTTCGATGTCCTTCTTGGGTGTGGTTTTGAGTTTAATTCCCAGCCCGGAAAGTGTATCCTCCAATTTTTTATTGATGTCATCTTCAATCTTTTTAAATTTTCGTTGGTCCGGTGTTTCACTCTTGACTTTGACCAGGTTGGCCAATTCCAAATCGATTTTTTCCCGGTTTTTCTTTTTAGACGATTTTGGGGAAACATCTTTGGTTTCTTTTCTGGGTTCAGCTTTCTTGTCTGATTCCTTATCCAATTTTATTTCATGGATGGGGATTTTTTCAACCTCATCGATGATATCCCCGAACAGATCATTGGAGGAGTATTTGGTTTTTTCAGGTTCGGATTTTTGAACAGCCGGGATCTTGGTCGTGTCGGTCAGGGGGATTTCGGTGGTGGGGCTCTGCTCATCTCCCTTGAGATTTTCTTCCTCCAGGTCCAGCAGTTCCAGGATCCGTTTTTTCAATTGATTTCGGTTCAGAGGTTTTTCCAGGAAGTCATCTGCCTTGTATTGGGTTATGGCCTGGTGTTTGTATTCGATGCCTTTGTAGATGCCACTGATAATAAGTATTTTGGTCTGGGGAGACTGGGTTCCGATGAACTGGGATAAATTAAATCCATGGAATTTCGGTAACATGGCAGCCGTAATCACCAGATCATAATTCTTGTTTTTAACCAATTCCTTGGCTTTATCCCCTTCGTCTACGGTTTCCATATTAAATACGGGAGAAGACAATATTTCCTGGATTAATTCTATTGTGGAGGTATCATATTCCACTAATAAAACATTTTTTTTCATGTTTTGTCTCCATAAATTATGTTACTTGCATTATATAACATTCGATATGTGAATTCAAATCACTTCTGTATTTATCATTAGACTTCCAAAGTGTTCTATATTTGTAGCGGGATTAAATCCCCGGGATATGTTTTCTGAGTATCTCGAGTTTACTTCTGGTTTTGATTCCCACTGGCATCAATATAATCATCAAAATTGCGGATACAAGAAAGATAAATCCGGTTCTTGCGAATGGCATACCCAGCCAGGTTATGATTAATCCGAGGATGGGGATGGTTTCGCTGACTGCCAATAGAATAATATCAATTTGACTCCATTTCTGTATTATTTGAGTAAGTGAATAGTCTTCCTTTATCAACCGGGTCGAATAGTATATGGTTTTTCGTACTGACAGGATACCGATCAGGATGAGAACGATGACGAATATTAATATCCAGTAGATGTTCTCTCTCACGTTTTTTTCCAGGTTGAGTTCAAGTTTTACAAAATATGCCATCAGGGCGAAGATCAGGGTTGATCCCAGCATGCTCAAGGCAATCAATTTGGGGGTCCTGGTTTCTTTGCTGATGATTTCACGTTCTTCCTGCTGTTTTTTATAGTCGATATTCATGAACTCCATTTACCATTTATCCCGGATGTTGTCAAGATGTAAGGATGATTTGATTCCGGCGATGGTTCGGGAGAAAATGGTCAATAGCCTTGAATTTTTTTTTTTGATGTGCTAAAGTTTTTCATCCATCGGCTCGATTTTGGTATTGATTCCCTTACTGAAATAAACAAATAAAATGAACAAAATGGAGGTTAACCAAAATGGCTGATCACAACACCGTCAAAGGATTACCTAAAAATGCCTATCGAAAATTAAAGAAGGGGGAGAGTTTTAGCCCGGTGATTCCCGAAGGCGCACCTCTCCCGGAGGTTACGCTTTATGCATTGGTTTGGGGATTGGTTTATGCGGTTTTGTTTTCCCTCTCCGCTGCCTACCTGGCACTGAAAATCGGTCAGGTTTTTGAAGCCGCTATTCCCATTGCAATTTTGGCAGTCGGAGTCTCAACCTTATTGAAGCGAAAAAATGCGCTTTCTGAGAATGTGATCATTCAATCGATCGGAGGAAGTTCCGGCCTGATTGTTGCCGGTGCGATTTTTACTATTCCTGGGTTGTACATTCTGGGTGTGGAGGCCTCCTTTACTCAGGTTTTCCTGGCATCGCTCCTGGGTGGATTCTTAGGAATTCTGTTTTTGATTCCATTTCGGAAATATTTTGTCAAAGATATGCATGGTGAATTTCCCTTTCCCGAAGCCACGGCTATCACCGAAGTCTTGGTCACCGGAGAAGCCGGTGGTAACAAGGCAAAATTACTAATTAAAGCACTGGCCATCGGCGGAATCTATAACTTTTTGATTGAGGGACTCGGGATCTGGAAAGATAAGGTTTCCACCATCATGTTCGATTGGGGCAGATGGATTGCGGATCAAGTCAGACTGGAATTTAATTTCAGAACCGGAGCAGCTGTCTTGGGACTAGGGTATATTATCGGGTTGAAATATTCACTGATCATTGTCTGCGGCTCATTTTTATCCTGGTGGGTTTTTATTCCGGCCATATATTATATAGGGAAATTCAATCCCGAACCCATACTGAATGCGGCCAAACCTCTGGCCGAGATGATGCCACAGGAAATTTTTGTAGCCTATGTGCAACCGATTGGCATTGGCGGAATTGCCGCAGCCGGGATCATCGGAATTATTAAATCCAGAAAAATTATCTATGGTGCATTCAAGCTGGCCGCCAGTGAAATTTTCGGTAGCAAGCTGGGTGAAGGACAAATAAAAAAAAGCGGTCGGTTACAAACCGATATCAGTATGAAATGGAATATGGTTTTGCTGTTTTCAACGCTGCTGGGGATCCTGGCTTTTTTCCTGATTGGCGTGGTGAAAGGCAACTGGTTTCATGCTCTGGTGGGATTGGGACTGGTTACCCTGATATCCTTTCTGTTTACCACAGTTGCTGCCCGGGCCATCGCCATTGTCGGGGTGAACCCGGTTTCCGGCATGACCCTGATGACCTTGATCCTGTCTTCGGTTATCCTGGTGGCTATTGGACTCAAGGGGAGCAGCGGAATCCTGATTGCCCTGTTAATCGGAAGTGTGGTCTGCACTGCACTGTCCATGGCCGGCGGATTCATTACCGATCTGAAGGTGGGCTACTGGCTGGGTACCACTCCCAGAAACCAGGAGCGATTCAAGTTTCTGGGGGTATTGCTGTCGGCGGCTTCGGTCGGATTTGTTATCCTGGTGCTGTATAAAACCTATGGGTTCGGGCCCGGGAGTCCGCTTGAAGCACCCCAGGCTTCGGCCATGGCTGCCGTACTGAAACCGCTGATGACCGGGATCCCCGCTCCCTGGCTATTGTATCTGGCTGGAATCTTTGTGGCCATTATTCTTGAACTGATAGGGGTTCCGCCTCTGGCTTTTGCCTTGGGTATGTATCTGCCCTTGTATTTGAATACACCGCTGCTGGCCGGTGGTATTATCGCTCACCTGGTTGGCAAGAGCAGCAAAGACGAAAATTTACTGGTCAAGAGAAAAGAGCGTGGCACCCTTATTGGATCGGGATTTATTGCCGGGGGAGCACTATTCGGCGTGGTGGCCGCTTTTATCACCTTTATCGGCAGGGAAGTTTTCAAGGCCGGTGAGAATTGGTCACTCATGAAGTCCCTGGGAACCGAATTGTGGTATGAAGGTCAAAGTAAATTTCTGGGATTCATGGGTTCTGAATTTCTTGGCTTCCTGATGTTTGCCCTGCTGTTGATATTTTTCTACTGGTATTCGATCCGAGTTCCTAAGGATTGATCCGGTCGGCTGGGCAGGAAGTTATTTGATTGTTGGTTTGAAAAATTATGTAATTTATCTTATAGTTAAAGCAGGAGATTGCATTGGCTAAAAGTAAAAACGGAAACATTGATAAAAAAAACATCGGGCATCCCGAGACTGGCCGGGAAACGAAAATCATTGTGGACCGCGAAATTGATGATACCAAAACCCGTCAATTTCCTCAGGATCAAATTAAAGAGAGAATCCAGGATCGGAACCAGAATGCAATAGAGAAAACGAGTCCGGAAAATGGTGAAAGCGGCATTTCATTCCGGATACAAAAACAATCTCCTTATCGACCCCTGCTGCTCATTCTGGGCATTGTGCTCTTGAGTTTTATTTTCCTCTTCGTTTATCAGATGATTCGATCGCATCGAAATACAATGATGTTGAAAAAAGCTACGGAATTGAAAACCCTGCAGGATAGCAATGTCGAATTTTTGAAATCTCTGGAACAGAGGAAACCCATGGCAGAACCGGAGGAACAGACCCAAGAGTTTGTTTTTTCGGATGATGCATTTCAGGGAGAAGCCCCTTTGCGTGCTGAAGCTGAGGGAGTTCTGTTTACCAAGGAAAAGGATGCGGAACTGGTGGCGATAGGGGATGCAATGAATATCCGTGCCCGCCTGCTATTCGGGATAAAAACCACCCAAAAGGGGAATGCCCTCACCGAAACCTGTAATGGTAATTTTAATGGTTTCAGAATTTCCAGTCTGAAAGTACGGCTGTCTGGAAAAATAATCCAGGATGAGATTTCGATATCAACCCCCTCCCGGGGATTGATCAACATAATCGGCAAAACTCTGGATTCAGTCACCCGAACCCGGTATGATCAGGTTTTAAAGGATTTGGAAGCCGCTGGATTGAAGGTATTCAAAAGGTTGCTGCCAGAAAAAAATTCGGTCCAAATACAGTTGCGAATGACCCGTATTCCCACCTTCCGATCCGGTGATGCTCATCTGTTTACCGGCACCAGTGTGGGAAATGTTGCCCTGGGTGCAAAAATATCCGATATGAAATCTCTGCTTCCTCCCCGTTACAGGATGATAAAACGCAGAATTATGATGGAGAATGAATTTAAGATAATCTATAAGATAGAAGATCAGAAGCAAACCCCTCTGTTTTACGTTTATGAACGGAATGCCAAGATCTGGGGGATTCAAATTGTGAACGACAGTTTCAGAACGGCCCGGGGTCTGGGAATCGGAAGCAGCCTGGGAGCCATGAGGATTTATTATACCAACCTGAATATCCGTTCACTGCCCGGAAAGGTTACTTACCTCTGGATTAATCAGGAAGATTTCAAGGAGATAAAATTTATTTTAGTCGATGATAAGCGGATCAATTTCGATGACAATATCTTTCCGTTTGACATCAAGGTCAATTCTATTATAATCGGGAAATCACCGTATTTGAATTGAATTTACTTAAACCTTTCCCGGTTGATGATATATTTTCGAACCGCCCAATTGTGTTCTTTCAGAGTTTTGGAAAAATAATGGGTTTTGAGATCCTTGGCCACAAAATAGAGGTACTTCGTATTTTCAGGATAGAGAGCTGCCTCAATTGAGGCGATCCCAGGGCTGCATATCGGACCGGGAGGCAGTCCTCTGTACAGACGTGTATTGTAGCGGGATTTGATTTTTAAATCCTTCCATCTCAATTTGCCGGTATATCGGTTTTCTTTTTTCAGTATGAAGGCGATGGTCGGATCGCAGGCCAGGGCCATTCCCAGCCTCAGGCGATTGTGAAATACAGAAGAGATCAGGAATCTCTCCTCTCGGGAGGAGGTCTCCTTTTCTATAAGGGAGGCCAGTATCATGATATCCCGAATCGAAAACTTTATCTCCATTGCTTGCCAAGACATGGTGTAAGAGAAATTTTTCTTAAATTTCGTCACCATCAACCTGACCAGTTCCGGGGCAGTGGTTTGTTGAGGTACCAGGTAGGTGTCCGGATAGAGATATCCTTCCAGATCCTTGGCCTTTGGATCAATATTGGCAATGATGCCGGTATCCTGGCAGGCTTTTAAAAAATCCCTGGAGTCGATTTGATGATCGTGTTCCAGAAATTCAGCGGTTTCCTTAATGGTCATACCCTCTTTTATGGTTATTTTGTACAGTATGACTTTTCCCAGTTCCAATTTGTCAATGATCTGTTTCATGTTCATGGGTTTTTCAAACCGGTATTCTCCTGATTTTAGTTTGATTGAACTGAAAAACAAACGGTAGTAAATGGAGAAATAGGTATAGCTGGGGATAATCTTTTTTTGATAGAGCAATTTTCCAATGGCTGAAACCGAAAATCCTTTTTTTATCAAAACCGTAATCGATCCGGAATAACCCTGGTATGGTTTGAATACTTTCTGATAGACGTCCAATCCCACCACGACGGAAATCAACAGCAGAATGACCAGCAAAAAGATGATTATTTTTTTCATGTCGGGTCCAGGTAATTTTTTAGCATAACCAGGGCAGCGGCAGAATCAATGGCTGCTTTTCTTTTTTTATGATCTCTGATGATGGGCTTTAACAGTTCTTCGGCTTCGAAACTGGTCAGGCGCTCATCGACAAACTCGATGTCGATATTGAGGTTTTTGCGGAGAAAGTTATTGAATGCTTCAACCTTCCGGGTGATCTGACCGGGAGTGCCGTTCATATTCAAGGGATAGCCCAGGATAATTTTATCGACTTCATATTCTTCCAGTATTTTTTTTATATGTTCCAGGTCATGTTGGGAATTTTTTCGATTCAGGGGTGTCAGCGGCATGGCCATTTTTATTGAACTGTCACCGATTGAAAAGCCGATTCTTTTTTCCCCAAAATCAATGGCCAGAATTTTCATTCATTTTTACCGTTCCCAATATGGTATCGGATTTCTCCCTGTTTTTTAATGTTTTTTCTGGTCATGGTGATACTCGAATCCATAGTCGACAAGCCGCGTGATCAGATCGGTGAATGAAATTCCTTCCAACTGCCATAGCTTGGGGAACATACTGATTTCAGTGAAACCCGGGATGGTATTTATTTCATTTATGAATACCCGGTCTGTTTTCTTTTCCAGGAAAAAATCGATGCGTGACATTCCATTGAGAAACAGGGCCTGGAAAGCGCGCCGGGCCATGCTGCATATGGTCTCCTCAATTTTGAGGTCCAGTTCCGCTGGGATATGGAAGCGTGTTTGGTTATCCAGGTACTTGTCGGCATAGTCGTAAAACTCGTTGTGCGGGATCAATTCCCCCGGTCTCGATACCTTGATAGCCTGATTGCCCATCACCGACACCTCGATCTCGTGAGCATCAATTCCCTCTTCGATAATAACGGTGGTATCGTAGCGGAAGGCTATCCGTACGGCTTCTTCTAGATTATCCCAGCATTTGACCTTGGTGATGCCTACAGATGAACCGAGGGAATTGGGTTTGACAAAAACAGGTAATCGTAGCGAGTTCTGGGTCTCTTTGATGATTTTCCTGCGGTCGTTTTTCCGGAAATAGACAAATCTAGGCGTATCCAAATCTGCGCACTGAAACATCATCTTGGCCACCGCCTTGTTCATGGCAAGAGCTGAGGAAAAACTGCTGGCACCCACATAAGGCGCGCCGGCCAGCTCCAATAGCCCCTGAATGCGACCATCCTCACCGTTGGGTCCGTGGAGAACAGGAAAGTAAATGTCACAGGAGAAGGGTTCGAGAACTCCGCTCTCCCACGGAGTGAAGGAATGGAAACCATCCCTGGCTTTTGATAGCAACTCGGATCCTTTATAGGATGGGGTTTTGAGCAGGGTGTCACCGTCTATACGGCACCAATTTCCCCCGGGATTGATGTAGATTAGCAGGGGATCGAAACGCGACCGGTCGAGGTTGGAGTAGGTAGCCTTGGCAGACTCAATCGAGACTTCGTGTTCCGCGGACATGCCGCCGAAAATGATACCGATGGATGTCTTTTTGTGATTCATTTTAAAATCAACCTTCTACCATACTTTTAGAATGGAGTAAAGTTTTTGCCCGGTCATCTCATGAACCGAATCGGTTCAGGCATTACTCCGAATCATTGTGCCTCCGGTGATACAGTTTATAATAGAAGTAATTCCGATAAATATTTTTTACATAGGTTCGAGTGGCGGTAATGGGAATCATCTCGATGAACTCATCATCCGGGGCATGGCCAAACCGTTCAATCCACCTGTCCACCCTGGAATCTCCGGCATTGTATGCGGCCAGGGCCAAATGTGTTTTTCCCTGGTATTTATTGATGAGGTGTTTTAAATATTTGGTTCCGAGTCGAATATTGGTTTCAGGCTGGAACAGGTCTCGTCTTTGAATTTTTTTATTGGCCACCTCCCTGGCGGTTCCTAACAGGATTTGCATGAGGCCATAAGCCCGGGCTGTAGAAACCGCATCGGTTTTGAAAAAACTTTCCTCTCTGATCAGAGACAGTATTAAATAAGGATCAAGATCGTTTTGTTGACTGTACCTTTTAATTAAGCTTTCAAAGCGCACTGGAAGGTAAATTTCACTCAGGAATGTGGGCAGTTGAATGCACTGGTAGCACTCGAAATTATCTTTGAATTTTTTAAAGGCCTGATAGTAATTATTCTGTTTTAAATGGATAATGGATTCGATAATCATGATGACATTCATATCCGATCGGGAAAGACTGTTTTCATTTTTGACCAGTTGAATCAATTGTAGACTCTCATCAACCAAATGGTTCCTGATCAAGTATTTTAATCCCCTGATAATATCCATGAGTATTGGATTCTGGTTCTGGTTGACCAGTTGGATAAAATTATTCAAACTGATGTGGGTCATACGGTGTTGTTTAAGATCGACCAATTTGGTGAAGTAATAGGAGAATGGATATTCTTCAATACCAACGGTGGCTGTATTTTCCATCTGGGAAATCCAGTATGAATTGGCCACTTTGTAGGGAACGATCGGTGAATTTTTTCCAAGGTTGAAATATTTCAGTGCTTCTTTTTTCTGATTTTTTTTCAACCTGATCCAGGCAGAAATCCACAATGCTTTCCAAAAGTCGGGATTATTAGTTTCCAGGTTTGATATGATAAATTGATTGTACAATTTCAGGGCAAATTGGGATTTCTCCTTCATCAGCATTATATTGGCGGCATTAAACAGGAGATTGGCATATATCTGCTTGTGGTCCTTCAGTTCATTGATATGTTGAATGATTTCATCGAAATTGCTCTGGGCGGTTCTCAGGTTTATTTTTAAGAGCAATCTTTTTTTATGAGCCAATAAATCTTTTCTTTTTACTCTGTTTAAAAGGTTTTTTGCGTTTTCAAATCTGCGCTTTCGGTAATGGTACTCCGCAGAAAAAAGGCTTATGAGCTGGGAAGATTTTACGTATTTTTTTTCAAGAAAAATTTCCCGAAAGGCATTTATCTTGGCCAGATAAGTGAATTTTTCAACCCAGAATCCATGATCCAGTTTATTGATCAGCATCCTCAATGCCGGGCGACTTATTTTATCCTTAAATACTGAAAGTTTATTCTGGTTGAACAGGGTTTTAAATAACTCAAAAGCCTGGTCACGGTTTCCGGTTTTCAACAAACTGTCCAGATACTGAATTTTCGTGCCGGTATCATCGAGGGAATGGGTGTCGAACCGCTTGATGAAACCCCGGTAATTTTTCGCGGCATACAGATATTGTAGTAACAATTTGTTGCGCTGACGGTTGAGAAACGGGTAGGGACCGTCTGGGTGTTGCACTATTGTTTTGAATTCTCCGAACTTTTTTGCATTCAGTAGTTGTTCACCGTATTTGAGTTTAAGAAAATCAATCAGTATTTTCGATTGAGAGGGCCGGGCATCTTTCATTTTATCATGAAGGATTTCAATGGTGGTTAAAGGGTGGAGCGTTGGCTTCTGGTCTGAGTGATCGGTGGATTTTTGGTTAAGAAAAAAGGATAACAACCGGTAGTTTTTCAACCAGTAACGCTGGGTTTCCGGCGAATCCGGAGAAATTGAATTCTCCGGTTTTTCCTGGACCAGGTTAATGAGATGACAGATCGAAAAGGCTGAAAAGATGGAGAATAACAGAATCAGTTCACAAAATATTATATATTGGAATAATAATGGCTGTTTACATGGTTTCAAATTTATAGCCTCTTAACAGCTCTTTGTCACCCTTTCCCAAAATTTGAATTAGATTATTTTCAAAAAAAGATAAATTGCTGAATTTTCTAAGGTATTCTTCCTTGGCCTGAAGTATGGTATTTTCAAGCACATTGTAAAGGTTTCTGTTTTGTATTCCTTCATCAACTACATTTTTGTTGTACAGAATGATATCGTTGATAATCACCCGGGCTTTTCGATCCGGGTCGTTTTCAGAAATAGAATGAGCAGTCTCTTCATGAATATTAATGTCATCGGCTTTTTCAGAAACAAAGGTTTCTTCCTCTTCTTCGTATTCCTTGGTCTGCACCCGGGCAAAGACTTTTTGTTTGATGGGAAGGAGATCCAGGCTCATTTCACTCACTATCGATAATATTTCAATTTCTTTTTCATTTATTGGTTGATTATCAGAAGCATCGGTATAAATAACCGCCTGGGGTTTCCCTTTCACAAAAAATGGTACCACAAATATTTTATCCGGATAGCTTCCCCCGAATCTATTGTAAATTAAATGATCGTCAGCTTGAGACAGTGGTTTGCCGGAATAGATTCTTTTCTTCTCAATGGTCTGCTTTAAAATGGTGTTGGCGGACAAAGAGAAAAAAATTTTTTTTATATCATTATTTTTTATTTCTCCATCTTTTTGAGTAAAACCAATGCCATTCCAACCAATCAGCTTATCATCTTTGATTAAAAACAGTGCAGCCCGGTTGCAGAAATTTTTCAGGCCATCCATCAGATTTGAAATCAAACCCTTCTGTTCTTCGGAGTGAGAGATTTTTTTTATAAATTCATACAGGATTTCAATGTGTTTGCCGGTTCCCGAAGCTTCATTCATGTTCATTTCACTGGGTATTGAGTAATTTGTGAATTCATCCAGCTGCTTGAAGTCATCCAGTTGAGTAATGAGGCTGTTTTTGAATGAATCGATTTTGTCGAGAATCTGATTTTTTTTTTCATTTAAAATCTCTTCGATTACCTTCTTCAAATTTTCATTGGACATTTTTAACCTCCCAATGATTATTTTTATAGTCCTATTTTTTTATCACTTTCATTATACCCCTGTCTCCAGTCTACTTGCAAGTATTTCGGGTAGTCCCAATGCCCGTATTTTTTTTTGGGTACATTTGACATCATAGATAAATCTCTGAAAGGTGATTTCTTTTTTCTGGGAATCAAAAACAATAAAACTCGGATTTGGGTTCTTATCTCGTGGCTGTCCGATGGCTCCGGGGTTGATCAAATATTTGGTGTTGGGATCCAGTTTTATTTTGGTGTTGAAAGTCAGGGGTACGGTATCGATTCGTTCATTTCTGAGTAAATACATAATGGGGAAATGGGTGTGTCCAAAGAAGCCAATGGACGTGTCCATGAATTTAAATGATTCGGCTGCCTCGAATATTGAAAATATGTAGTAGTCTTCATCAAAAGTAGATCCGTGGCTCAGGGTGATAAAATGGTCCACCAGCAATGGTCCCTTTATCAGATTCTTCAGGAATTCCTGATTCTGATCGTTCAACTGTACTTTGCTCCATTCAGCAGAAAAGGAAGCCACCGGGTTAAAAAGCGATGAAGACTCCAGGTCTGCTATCACCTTGTCATGGTTTCCGCGGATGCAATGAAGGGGTTTCAGTTCCCTAAAAAGATCAATCACCTCATTGGGATTGGGACCATATCCCACCAGGTCACCTAGAAAAATGAATGCATCCGCATTTTTCGCTTTTTTTGTGGCCAGCAATTTTTCAAGAGCTTCCAGATTGCTGTGAATATCGCTGAAGACCAGGTATCTCATTTTCGTGTACTTTTAAATGAATGTCTCTGTTTTTTTTCTTTCAGGCTGGTGGAACGGGAAGCCATATAATTCCCGTACATCAAACCGGCATTAAAAGAACTTCTGACAAATGGACCGGACTCGACTGCATCAAATCCTTTACTCAAAGCAATTTTTTTAAGCTTTTTGAACGTTTCAGGGGAATAAAATTTCTTGACCGGCAGATTTTTCTGAGTGGGTTTTAAATACTGCCCAATGGTCAGGAAGTTGACCTGGATGCTTCTGAGATCATCAAATAGTTCAATGATTTCATCGATGGTCTCGCCCAGACCTACCATTATTCCCGATTTGGTGATGAATCCCTTTTCTTTAGCAAAACCGAGAAGTTTCAAAGAGAGGGAATAATTTTTGGGATCCCGGTTGATAATCGGATACATGGATTTGATGGTTTCAAGATTATGATTCAACACATCGGGTTGGGCCCGGAGAGCCTTGAGGATATGGTTTTTATTGCCTTTGAAATCCGGAATCAGGATTTCAATTTTTAAATCCGGAAAGTTCAGTTTCAGTTCCTTTATGGTCCGGGCATAGTGGGAGCTTCCTCCATCATCCAGATCGTCACGCGTAACGGAGGTAATTACCAGATATCGCAATTGCATAAGCCTCACCATATCCACAATATTCCGGGGTTCCGCTTCGTCAATGGGTTCCGGGCTGCCGTGATTGACCGAACAAAAACCACAATTTCGGGTACAAATATCTCCCATGATTAATAGTGTAGCATGATTTTGGTTCCAACACTGGTTAATATTGGGGCATCTTGCACTCTGACAGATGGTTGAAAGTCCCCTCTGGAGCAAATTTTTCTTCAGTTTGAAATAATTTTTCCCCGAGGGTATTTTGGTTTTAAGCCAGTGCGGTTTGGGCTTCTGCTTGTTTACCGGCTCTATGATGTTTTCTAGGATCTTACATCTCTCTGATTCACTTTCTCATTTTATCAAATAAATTTCTTTTTGGGGATCAGACAGCCATTCGGATCCCTCAGGGGTTATTATAACCATTTCTTCTATGGTGACAACCCCGTGCTTTTCCAGGTAAAGTCTCGGTTCAATGGTAAAGACCTGTCCGGCCTCAAGGGGGATAAATGGCAATTTCCCGTATCGTTCCCAGTCAGGGGCCAGTAATGCACCTCCGTCATGGGAGGATCTTCCGACCTGATGGCCCAGGGCATGCGGATATTCATCATACCCCTTGGAGGTAATGTATTCTCTGGCAATTCGATCGATTTCAATACCCTGAACTCCGGGTTTCAAGGCCTCAAAGGCTCGCCTGATGCTCTCTACAATGGTGACAAAACCCTGGATGACTGCCGGTGGGGGATATTGCTGGTTCTCTTCAAGTATATACCAGGTTCTTTGCAGATCAGAACAGTATTGTTCATATATGACTCCAAAATCAATGTTGAATACATGGCCCCTTTCCAGCCGTTTATTCGTGGGTCCTGAATGAGCTCCGGATTCCTGAGGTCCGGTGAATACCGATGGACACTGCTCTGCTTCCCAGGAAGGCTGTAATCCAAAATTTTCTCTTTCCTGGCTGATAAACGCGGCCACCTGTTTTTCGGAAAACCCGGGTTTGATATGAGTGGAGATTTTATCATATATGTCTAAGGTGACTTCAATGGCTTTTTTGATCCGGGAGATTTCTTCTTTTGATTTCCGTCCCCTCAGTTTTGATATGAGTGTTTCGGAACTGATGAACCGTTTTTCAAAACCGGAATCTTTTAATAATCCCATCAGGCTCAGATATTTTCCATAGGTCAGGCCATCGGCTGTAGGCGAATCACTGGAATAGTTCAGGGCGATCTGCCGGGGGTTGTGTTTTTTCAGAATTCCGAGTAAATCTTCACGAGGAGAATTCTTGTATGGATAGACCGCATCAAATATGTTCATTCGGTCGATTTTTTCTTTGTCCAGGTTTCCCAGAATGGCGTATTTCTCCCCGCTTTTGAAAAACAGTAAAAAGGATAACCAGACCAGGCCGGTTCCCAGAACAAAATCCATAACCGGGTCGCTCAAGATTTCTGATTCTTTTTCCACTATCATCCAGCAATCGATATCCAGCTCGTTCAAAAGTTTCAAGGTCTGGGTGATTTTTTCCTGTTGCATGATCATTTCTCCTTAATATCTGGACATGACATAATCCCTTATTTCCCCGAACAATTTCTGATTGAATTTTATTTTTGCGTTTTCCTTTTTTTTCATGACATAGGTTCCGAAATAATTGTTTTTGAGCTCTTCGATCTGGGTTTGGTAAAATGAAGTTTTGTCATTTTCAAATTCATTTTTATCAACGATTTTTTTGGTTTTCAATTTGATAATGGCAATCTCGGAATCATATTGAATGGGCAGGGCGTATTGATTTTCCTCTAAGGAAAAAATAATGTCATCCAGGCCTTTTTTAACGGGTAAATGGGACAATTTGTTGCTCCGTTTATAGGTTAGGTTGTCCGCATTCAGATTTTTCTTTTTCAGGAACCGGGAAATGGTTTTTTCATTTTGCAGTGTGTTGAGTTCGGTGATAAGTTTGATGGCATCCTGCATCAGTAAATTCATCTTTCGGTCATTGACATAGGCATCTATAGCGTTGGTTTTGATATTTTCAAAAGCCTCGATGCCGGGTTCTATAATTGCTGACAACTGAACAATGGCCATGCCCTGTCTCAATTCAACCGGAAATCCAATTTCTCCTTTTCGGAGGGTGAAAAATTTTTTGGAAACATTTCCTGTTTCATCTATGTCTTTCAGGATTTCTCCACTGGCCAGTAATCCGGTTTCCTCATATTTAAATCCCATTTCCTGGGCCTGATCTTTCAGGCTTTTTTTGGGATTGAGTTTCCGGTGTATCTTGTCCAATTTTTCTCTAACCAGGTTGTGGGTTTTATCCCTTTCCAGAACATCCTTTATTCGGGTTTTTACGGTTTCAAAGGGTTGCTGTTGCTGGGCAATTTTTTCACTGATAAAGATAATGGAGAATCCCTGCTGGGTATCAATCGGAGTTGATATTTGATTTTCGCTCATTTTCTTAATGAATTCTCGCTCCTGATTGGAAAAATCCTTCCATTCCCAATATCCCCAGTCACCACCGGCCGTGGCTTTATCATCCTGAGAAAGTTCCCGGGCGTTCTGGGCAAAATTACCCGGGCTCAGAACGGAATTCAGATCTTCGGCTTTTTTCAGTATTTCTGGCCTATTTTCATTGCTGTATTTTAAGAACAACCTTGAAACCTTGGTTTTCTCCGGGGTGACGAACATTTTTTTATTGGCCTTGAAATAATCGTAAAGTTCCTGGTTGGATATTTCAATTTCCTTTTTATGGTCATCGTATTTATAGAGTATAATCTGACCCGATCTTTTTTCCGGGCTTTTAAAATCATCTTTGTTTTTCTGGTAATAAGCTTTGACCTCACTTTCGACAGGTTGTATGTTCTGCTTGATCCGGTCCGGCTTAAGGATCACATAATCGATATCGGCGCTATCCTTATCCTGACGATATGATTTCCACAGGGAAAGGTCATCGAGAACCAGTCCGCTGGAAATCAGTTCTTTAAACTTCTCCATCACGATTTCTTTTTTCAATTCCCCTTCGTATTCTGAAATATTGATTCTTCTGTAGGTCAGAAATCTTTGGTATTCCTTCACCCCGATAAACTTCCCGTCCCTTTGAAAACCGGGGAGATGGATGATTTTATTGGTTAATTCCTGGTCTGAGGTTCGGATATTCAGCTTTTCAGCTTCCTGATAGATGATTGTTTTATTGACCAGGGTCTGTAAGATTTGTTCCGGGATTTGCAATTGTTTGATGATGGATACATTGAAATTATCCTTTAATTGCATTTTGTAACTTTCCAGAATTTGAACCAGGTTCTTGGAAAACTCATCTCCATTTATGGTTTCACCATTGATAGAGAGTAAATCCGATTCCCCACCAAAAGTATCCAGTTTCCCGGCTCCCCACTCCACGAATATGAATCCAACAAAAGCCAGAATGACCAGCCAAAGTGTCCATGACAGTGATTTGAGATTTTTTCTCATTGAACTCAGCATTTTTCATCCTCCATATGCATTCAGTTATATGTTCAACCCGCTTTTTTAACCATTTTGGTTATTTTTTTCGGGATTGGCTCTATTTAAAGGTAAAAGCACGGTTACGGTTGCTCCTTCATCATTGTTATTGATGACTATATCACCTTTTTGCTCCTGGATCAGATTGTAGGAGATTGAAAGCCCGATTCCTTTTTTCAGGGTTCTGTCTTTGGTGGTGTAAAAAGGATCGAAAGCCTTGTCAATATTCTCGAATCCGCCTCCATTATCAATGACTTCGATTATGACCCGGGTATTATCGATAGATCTTCTAAGCTTTATGATAATGCGGCCATTATTCAGGTTCCGATTCAGGATGGCTTCAATTGAATTTTCAATGATGCTTTCGAAAACCTGCCAAAGGGAAAAATGATTTCCCACGATGATGATGTCCTCATTGCCAAACTCTTTTTGAAAGTGAACCCCCTGGTTCTCTTTTTTGGTGCTCAGGATTTTGATAAGTTTATCCAGCAGATTGGGCAGATTGATCTCCAGTTTGGTCTGGTTGGATGCCGGGTTGAGCTGGTTCAGTTCATTGATGATATCTCTGATGCGGTTGCTCTGAAATTTGATTTCTGCCAGTTTCTTTTTGACATAGGGTGATACATCGTTTCTCAGTTCCATCAGGTCAATATAACCCAGAATTCCGGTAAGCGGGTTATTGATTTCGTGGGCAAATCCGGATACGATGGCGGTTAATGATTTTTGTTTTTCGGTTTGAATGATCTGGTTCTGGGTCTTTCTCAATTCTTCCATTGCTTTTTGTAACTTATTATTGGTGATGTACAGGGTTTTGGTTCTTTCCCGAATTTGATTTTCAAGGTCTTTCTGGATGTTTTCATGTTCAATGCTTATGGTTTCCAGCTTTGTGCACATTTCATTGAATTTATCAGCCAAAAATGAAAACTCATCTTTGGTAGTGATCTTGATTCGATATTTTAAATCGCCTTGACTCACCACTTCCAGTCCCTTCTTGAGTTCATTAAACGGATTCATGGCGCGCTTGACGATCAGGTGCAGGAAAATCTCGAAAATAATGAAGAGTAAAATGGATAGAAATATGAAATATTTTCTGATTTTGGAAATCAAATTAATTTTTCCCTCCAAAGAGTGACCGTAT
>CBDAFS010000014.1:95000-96715 GCA_965195285.1 uncultured Aminicenantes bacterium
AGGAATAATAGATCTCATTTCCATGAAGGCTTATAAATACAGGAGTGAGGAACTGGGAGCCGAGTTTGATATTGTTGATATTCCGGAACAATATCTGGATGAGGCAGTGGTTCACCGGGAACACCTGATCGAAAACCTGGCCAACCACCATCTGGAGTTAATGGAATCCTTTCTGGAAAAAAAGCCCATTTCAGAGGAGTTGATAAAGCAAGCTGTTCGACGTATTACCCTGGACCAAAACGGGATTCCCATTATCATGGGATCGTCATTCAAAAACAAAGCGGTCCAAAATTTACTTGATACCGTTATTGATTATCTTCCCTCTCCCCTAGATGTAAAAAATGTCACCGGAATCGTACCCAAAACCGGAGATTGGGTGGAACGGAAGCTCTCGGATGATGAACCGTTTTCCGCTTTGGTTTTCAAGGTTCCGACCGATCCTTTTGTAGGTAAATTGGTTTATTTCAGGGTTTATTCCGGCTCGGTTAAAAGCGGAAGCATGGTCCTGAATAGTACCACCCAGAAGCGGGTCCGGATTCCCCGGCTATTGAAAATGCATTCCAACAAACGGGAAGACATTAAGGAAGTTTTTTCCGGTGATATCGCTGCTACGATGGGTATTGACATTGTTTCAACCGGAGATACACTTTGCGACGAACGCAAACCCATTTTACTGGATACCATCAGCTTCCCGGAACCGGTGATCAAGGCCACTATCGAACCCAAATTAACTTCTGATCATAATAAATTGAGTGACATCCTTACAAAATTGAGTTCCGAGGATCCCACATTCAAGGTCTATGTGGACAACCAGACCGGCCAGACCATTATGTCGGGAATGGGGGAATTGCATCTGGAAGTCATGAGAGAGCGAATGAAGCGGGAATTCATGCTGGAAACCAAGATGGGCAAACCCCGGGTGGCTTATTTAGAGACCATCCGGACTAAAGCCGAAGCCGAGGAGCGTTATGTCAAGCAGAGCGGAGGCAAAGGGCAATACGGGCATGTGCTTTTGGAAGTCATACCACTGAAGGGAAGCGGCAAATTCAAATTCAACACCAAGGTAAAATCCCATGTCATTCCCAAAGAATTCATTGCTCCCATCGAAACCGGGATCAAGGAATCGATGGATATCGGTATTATTGCCGGATTTCCCCTGACCAATATCGAAGCCACCCTGCTGAACGGGTCCTATCATGAAGTGGATTCTTCGGATCTTTCCTTTAAGATTGCTTCGTCCAGGGCCTTTAAAAAAGCCATCAAAAAAGCCAATCCTATTTTATTGGAGCCGATGATGAAAATTGAAATTCTGGTTCAGGATGAATACCTTGGCGAAGTGATTAATGATTTCAACTCCAGGGAGGGCAAAGTCACCCGGATGGATAATAAAAATAATATCCATATTGTTGATGGACTGGCGCCGCTTTCCAATATGTTTGGTTACGCCACTGCCATCCGAACCCTGACTCAGGGAAGGGCCACTTATTCTATGGAATTCTTTGATTATAAAGAGATGACCGAAGAAAAGATGAATGATGTATTAGAGAATCAATTGGGTATCTACAAGATACATTAGGAGGAATGAATGTCAAAAGAAAAGTTTGATCGTAATAAGCCCCATTTGAATATTGGGACGATAGGTCATGTGGATCATGGTAAGACGACATTAACGGCAGCGATCACCAAGGTATTGAGCAAGTTGAATGAGAAGGTGT
>CBDAFS010000015.1:0-138137 GCA_965195285.1 uncultured Aminicenantes bacterium
CTACGGAAAATGTTTTCTCTACGATGTCCCCTGGAAACGACATGATAGAATGCATGTTCATATTCAATTCGAATTGGCCTAGCCATAAATTTATTTTAACACAAAATGAATTTTAATTCTTTATTCTTTAGACCTGACCCCTTAATTGATGACCCCTTAATTGACCCCTTAATTTGCTTAATTTGACCCCTAATTTCTTATCTTAAATTTTATTCTTCATTTGAATCCAATTTTTAATCTTAAACCTTTTGATTTTTATATCTTCTGAGTCATCACTTTCATCAATTTTATATAAATATCCACTTTTTATGATTTCTGGTAAAAATGGAATCGTTATTTGATAAAGATAATATCCTTCTTTATTAAAAATATCAAATACCACATTATTATTTTTTTTCTCTTCTTTTAATAAAACTGATTCTAATCTTGACACATAAATTCTTCCAATTTCATCCACAAGTATCTTATTAAAAAAGGGTCGATAGTCGGGAAATTGAAGAGCTTCTTTTAGTATCTTTTTCGTCCATTTTTTTTCATAATAAGGCGCATACCAACTATAGATAGTATCTTTCTCCTTCTCTGTAATCCGTTGTCTATTCCCTTCTTTTTTAATCTTTAAAATATAATCTCCTTTTGAGTTAATCATATTTAATGTATAGTCGGTTGAATATGCAAAAATACAGTTTTCATTAAATGTCCTTTGAAAACATAATTGAGGTGTATAAACATTTTCAATAAAAAAGTTCAGTTTTTTTCCATTCAATTCCTTTCTAACTTGTAATCCATCAAATAGGCGTACAATTTCTTTCTTGATATTAAAATCATGATTAAGTAATACTACTAATCTTTCCTTGATTTTTGGTGAATAAAAGATATAAGAAATAATACCCTCACCATTTGAATTGACAAAGAAATCTGTTGCATTTTTGTTCAATTTAATTTGATCTTTATAATTGCCTTTTTTGTCAAATACATGAATAATGCGGTTGTCTAAAACATAAATTATTCCTTTTTTGTTAATAAAAAAATCTATGGGTCTTTGAAATTCACCAGGACCAGTTCCCTTTCTGCCAAATTTGAATAAATGGAATCCCTGACTATTAAATTTATGAATAACACATTTATTACTATCAAGTAAATAAATATTACTTTCATTATCCAATTCAACTTTAGATATCCACTCGAAATAATCATTTTCATTTTTTCCATAACCGATACATAAATCTTCTTTTAAATCAAAATTGAAATTTTGAAAGAGAGGTTTTTGAGGATTCATTATTATCTTTACGCCATTTTTAAATTTAATCTTTCCATCCCATTGCAAACTATTATCATCTCCAATTAAACAATAATAATTTAAAAGAAAAATTAACAAAATTAAACTCTTTAATGCGATTTTATTCATTCTTTCCTCCCAAAAATAAATAAAAATACAATTTACCTATTATAATATCTAAAAGTAGAAAATAAAATAGGGACAGCTACCATTTTTGATTAAAAAATTATTAAAAGATCTTTATCATTTTTTTTATGCCAAGAGTAGTAAAATTTTTTGCAGTTGATTTACCCCACCACATTACACAAATAGGTAATTACCAGAGGGTTAGTAAAAAAAACCTGGGAGTGGAAGTGGTCAAGTGCGATAGACCGTATGAAAAATTTAAAAAGGATTAAAATTGTAATTGGAAAACATTTTTAAATATTATAGATATGAAGCCCTTTGATTGGGAGAATTATATTGATATTCAGGATGATGGAGAATTCGTGGAGAGAATGGAGAAGCATATTTTAACAGGACGTCCTTTGGGTACAATGGAATTTGTTGAAAGTCTAGAAAATAAATTTGGGAGAAGATTGAAAGCCATTCCAATAGGTAGACCTAAAAAGAAGAGAAATTAAATGGTCGCTGCCCCAATTTTTAGGGGCAAATGGATTCAGTTTTTAGCCGGTCCAGGAGGTGCGAGTGGAAATCCATCCGGTTCTATGCTACCATATGGTCTGTCATTTTGAACTTCCATATCCGGCAGTTTGAAGCGGATGGTCACGAATCGTAAATGCAAAAAATTGAAATAATCGGTGCCCGAAAGCATAACCTGAAAAATATTAATTTAGAAATCCCCAAGAAAAAGATGGTTACTTTTACCGGGGTTTCCGGATCCGGAAAATCTTCCCTGGCCTATGACACGATTTTTCAGGAGGGGCAGCGGAAATACCTGGAATCTCTATCGATTTATGCCCGTCAATTTATCAAATCTCTGGAAAAACCCGAAGTTCAATACATAAAAGGGATCTCGCCCACCATTTCCATTGACCAAAAGCATTCATCTTATCATTATAATTCAACAGTCGGAACGGTTTCTGAAATCAGTCAATATCTGAGACTGTTGTATGCCCGGGTGGGAGTGGCCTATTGCCCGGAATGCGGAAAAAAAATAGAAGCCTATTCCTATCAAAAGATCGTTGACTTTGTTTTTGACCGATTCAGCGGAAAACCGGTTCAGATACTGACTCCGGTGGTTAAAAACAGGAAAGGTATTTACAAAGCCTTATTTGAACGCTACCTGAAGCGTGGTTTCTTGAAAACCATGGTTGATGGCCATCTTTATGATCTTGACGCGGTACCGCTCCTGAACCGCCATGCCACCCATGACATTTCCATATTGATTGATATGCCGGACATCACTCCCAATAATCGGTTACAGATCACTGAGAGTATATCGATGGCCATTTCAGAGGGAAATGGTGAGGTGATTATCATATCCGGCGGCCTGGAATTGAATTTTTCAGATCGTTTATTCTGTTTCGATTGCAATCTGTCCTTAAAGGAGCCCCAGCCGGCAACATTTTCATTTACCTCTCCCCTGGGCTGCTGTTCGTATTGCCAGGGGATAGGAGAGGATGAGCAGAACCAAACATGCCCGCATTGCGGGGGTAGCGGACTGAATAAGCAAGCCCTGTCTTTTCGGTTCAAGGGGAAAAATATTTTTGAACTGGGAGAAATGGAGATCGGAGATTTACTTATCCTTTTTAGAAAAATCCGGCTGAATAAGTCGGAAAAACAGATATTGTCCCAGATTTTTCCCCATATTTTACAGAGGCTTGAGAGTTTTGTGAAATTAAACCTGGATTACCTTAGCCTGAATCGAAAGGTGAACTCGGTCTCGGGTGGGGAATTGCAGCGGACCCGGTTGGTTTCCCAGATCGGATTCAGCCTGAGTGGTATTATTTATATTCTGGATGAACCATCAATTGGAATGCATATGGCCGAGCAGCATAATCTAATCCATATTCTGCACCATCTGAAAGAAAAGGACAACACCATTATTGTGGTTGAACATGACGAAAACACCATCAGATCTTCGGATTATATTGTTGATCTCGGACCCGGTGCCGGTGAAAAAGGAGGCCGAGTGGTCTTTTCCGGCTGGTTTGAGGATTTCGAAAAGGCATCCGATTCAATAACGGCTGATTACTTGTTTAAGCGAAAGCGAATTGAACTGAAAAAAAAATACAAACCTGATTTTTCCCGGAATATGATCTTTTCAGGGATTTCGATCAACAATATCCGTGATGTAGATTTGTGTATTCCGGTTCAGGCCTTGACTGTGGTTACCGGGGTTTCCGGATCCGGTAAGAGTTCCCTGATTATCGATGCTGTCTATTGGATATTGAAAAGTAGAATCGACAAACTGGATATCCCTTCCAAACGGATTCACTATCTGAATTTCAGCGGGAATGGCCATATTGGCCGTGTGATCAAGGTGGATCAATCATCAATCGGGAAAAATTCCCGGTCCTGTCCGGCCACCTATGTCGATTTGATGCCGATCATAAGGGACTTTTTCGCGGGATTGCCGGAATCCAGAATGAGGGGCTATAACAAGAGCAGGTTCAGTTTTAATGTCAGGGGAGGTCGCTGCGAATCCTGCCGGGGTTTGGGAAATAAAAAAATCGAGATGAGTTTTTTACCCTACCTGGAGGTTTGCTGCCCGGTGTGTGAGGGGAACCGGTATAATTCCGAAACCCTGAAAGTGAAATACAGGGGGTTATCAATTGCCGAGGTTCTGGAACTGACTGCCAGTGAAGCCTATGTTTTTTTCAGGAACATTCCTTTTTTAGCTAAAAAGATACGTTTATTGAAAGAAGTAGGCCTGGGTTATCTGAAGCTGGGCCAGAGTTCATTGACTCTGTCCGGGGGGGAATCTCAGCGTATCAAACTCTGCAAGGAACTTTCGCGTATGTCAAATTCTCCAACACTTTATGTTCTGGATGAACCCACGGTGGGATTGCATTTTGATGATATCCAGAAGTTGATCAATGTATTTCACTCCTTGATTGTTAAAGGTCATACCATTGTGGTGATTGAGCATAACCTTGAAATAATTAAATCAGCTGATTATATTGTCGATATGGGACCGGGCGGAGGGGCTAAAGGAGGAAGAATCGTGTATCAGGGACATTTATCTGGTATAATGAAATGTTCAGAATCAGTGACTTCTGGATACTTAACAAAGAAAATTCAAGATGCCGTTTGAAGATTTATTTGGAAATGATCGGATAAAAAATATCCTGGTCAGCTATTTGAAAAATGATATAATTCCCTACAGTATTATATTTTCCGGATCGGCTTCGACCTCGGTAGTAAGCTTTGCCCTTGCTTTTGCCAAGGCAATCAATTGCCAGAAACTGAAACATGATTTTTGTAATGATTGTCAGAACTGCCGGGATATCGACAAGGGGATCTTTCCTGATGTGGTGATGCTCTCGCCGGATGGAAAGTTTTATAAAAAAGATCAAATCACTTATTTAATCCAAGAAAATTACAAACGACCTCTGCGGGGATCCAAAAAAATCCATATCTTACAGAATGTTCATTATATGAATGAAAATGCCTCCAATTCCTTTTTGAAGGCACTGGAAGAACCGGCGGTTTTCAATATTTTTCTTCTCATGACCAATAATTTAAGTGGCTTGCTGCCAACCATTAAATCCCGTTGTCAGATTTTAAAATTTATCCCTGCCTCACAATACGAAATGAATGCATCTCTGCTCAAACAGGGTCATGATCCTGACAAGGCCAGGCTCATTTCCCATTTGAGTCAGGGAGTGAATGATCCGATGATAATTGAGAACCTGAATCTATTCCTTGAAAAGCGATCCAAAGCACTGTCTGTGCTGGTTAAACTGATCACCAGACGAGAGGTTGAGGATGTTCTGCTTGACCTCTATAACCGCAGCCGCAACCGGGGAAAATTTCTGCATTATTTCAGCCAGTTGATTCATTTGATTTCTTTGTTTTTAAGAGATATAATGATACTTAAAATAAATTCAGAGAGTCATTTTATAGTCAATATTGATCTGAAGGATATTTTGATGAACATCGGTGAATATGTAACCATAAACAAGCTTTTGTTTCTGCTATACAGAATGGAGTTAATGTTTCGGGATATTCAGAGAAATTTGAATACCCGTGTACTCATACTGGAATTTATTCGCTGTTATACCCAGAAGGAGGGGACACATGGCTAGGGTGATAACCGTTCAGGTTGAGGGTAACCGGGATATTCTCCATTTTAAATCCAAACAGGAAAAAATAAAACAGAATGATTATGTCATTGTAAAATCCCTCTGCGGAGAAGAGTTAGGCAAGGTGATCAAATATTTCGGGGATTGTTTCAATAAAATAAAAAATATCTCCTGTATCCCTGAAATTCTGCGGATTGCCAGCCAGAGAGATCTGGATAATTTTAATAAGAAGAAAATGGATGAGAAAGAGGCCTATGATTTCTGTCTGAAAAAGATCAAAGAGAGGGAAATTCCCATCAAACTCATCCGGGTTACTTTTTTTACTTCAGAGCGCAAGGCCATATTTTATTTTTCTTCCGAGGGCAGGATTGATTTCAGAGACCTGGTCAAGGATCTGGCAAAAAAATTCAAAATGAGAATTGAAATGAGACAGATCGGTATCCGAGATGAGGCCAAAATGATCGGGGGAATCGGCATCTGCGGCCGGCAGTTATGCTGTAAGACTTTTTTAAACAGTATTGAACCAATTACCCTGCAGATGGCTAAAAAGCAGAACCTCAACATGAATCCAGTGAAGATATCCGGACAGTGCGGACGGTTGATGTGCTGCCTTTCCTACGAGGAAGATCATGGGGGGAGAATTTTTATTGAAGATCAGGATGAACTGGTTGGTTATAACGAAGAAGAAGATCTGGAAGAAGCGGATTGATCGAGCCTAAAAAATCTTTTTGGATCGGTTTGATTATTTTATGCCTTTTCTTGGTCCAGCCGGTCAGTTCCAAATACAAACCGTTTTATACCTATTATAATTTTTCCCTGGGTACCAAGGCCCTTTCAATGGGAAATGCCTTTATTGCTGTAGCCGATGACCTGAGTGCTGTTTTTTGGAATCCAGCCGGCCTGGCCGATCTTCTCTGCCCGATAGTTTCGCTGAACTACCGTATGGATGGTATTTCCTATTCACATGAGCGGCAGGAAAATATTTTCGATACCGGTAAGCGGACATGGACAGAGGATTTTGATTCCGACTCATCCCAAATAGATTTTCTTTCCATTTCAGTTCCGGCCAGCTTCTGGAATATGAAATGGAACCTTGCCTTAAGTTATTACCATTATATTTCCTATGATGTCCAGGGTAGCCGGGAATCGGAATTAGCCGTTATCGGAGAAGGGTCCGGGACCCAAAGATTCACAGACACATTTTCCGGAACCGGTGGGGTTGATGTTCTGGGATTTTCAGTGGCCGTTTATTTAACAGAATATTTTTCCATTGGTTTTACCCTTCAGCATTTTTTTAATTCCGGATTCATTCGATATGGTTTCCAATCCGATGACAGGCAGTATGAACAGGAATTTACCGAAAGCCTCCAGGGCCAGAACCTGATTTTTGGTTGCCTGCTTAAACTGGAGAAAAACTTTCAGATCGGTTTTTCCTATCACAGTGGAATTGAAGATGTGTTCACTTCCGAATCCCGGTATGAAAACATTACGGATAATGAAATCATCCAGGAATCAAGCCGCAGTGAAATTGTTATTCCAGCCCAATTCTCATTTGGCCTGGCATTTAAACCCCTCAAAAACTGGTTGTTAGCTTATGATTTTTCAAAAATTCTCTGGTCCAGGGGAAAGATTTCGAATTATTACGATCATGCGGGTGATTTACCCTTTCCGGTCCGGGATGATTACGAACAGGATCAGCGAAATATTGTCAATCATCGCCTGGGTACGGAGATCAATGTGGTCATGCCCAATGCTGTTTTTTATATCCGGGGCGGACTTTTTTGGGAACGGCAGTTATTCGTTGATGCCAATGATGAAGCGATATGGATCAGGGGTTTTTCCCTGGGTCTGGGCGTGCAGCTATTTTCGAAGATTTTGATCGATCTGGCCTATATGAATCAGAGCGCTTCCTGGAAGGAAACCGGATATTTTTCCGCCGAAACCCTGGTGGATACCCTTTACCAAAACCATATTTTCGCTTTTTCGATCACATATATTTTCCAGAAGGCTGCCAATTGATCTAATCAAATATATAAAATAAATAATTAAAAAATTGGAATATTTTGGGGGAATTCGCTACAATAAAAATTGAAGTTGAGGAGGACGGGTATGAAAAAGCCCATTAAAATCAACCTGATTTTTGCCATGATCCTGATGCTATCTGTTGGGTTAAATAGCATGGATGTGAAAAACAAACGGGCGTTTACCCTTGATGATGTATACCGGATAAAAGGAATATCCGGCTTGAATATTTCTCCGGATGGCCAACAGCTGCTATTTTCGATAACGGCATATGAACTGAAAACCGGGAAACAGAATTCCGAAGTTTATTTGCTGGATTTGAAGACCGGCCATCAGATGCAGTTGACTGTCCAGGATAAATCCGACTTCCATCCATTCTGGTCCGGGGATGGTCAGAAGATCTATTTTCTCTCCAACCGAAAAGACGGGACCCAGATATGGGAGATCAGCCCTCATGGAGGTGAAGCCAGGCGGTTATCTAATTTTTATACCGGCGTGGATTCCCCGATTATATCCGAACAGAATGACAACATATTTTTCACCTCTGCGGTATTTCCGGAATGCATGGTGGAAAACGAGTGTAATGAGCGTCTTGAAAAGCAATTGGAAGATGGACCGGTGCAGGCCAATCTGGCCGATTCCTTGTTATACCGTCACTGGAATGCCTACCGGGGGTGGAAATACACCCATCTGTTTTATCTCCATTTAAATGATGGTAAAATTCGCAGTATAACGAGTGGAAAACGTGATTATCCGTCCTTTTCCCTGGGTGATGGCAGCGGATACGCTGTTTCTCCCGATGGAAAGGAGGTTTGTGTTGTCAGTAATTATGAACAAAATCTGGCTGGCTCGACCAATAGCGATCTGTTTGTCATTGATTTGAAATCCGACCCCCCTGCTCCCGTTAATATTACCGGTGAAAACAGGGCCTATGACGGTTCACCTGCCTATTCTCCTGACGGGCAATATATTGCCTATCTGACCCAGCGTATTCCCGGGTATGAGGCTGATAAATTCCGGCTGGCCTTATACCATTGCCAATCCAACAAAAGTGAAACCATTACCGAGGGTATTGATAACTGGGTTCAGGATTTTCAGTGGTCCAGGGATTCCCGCTTCATCTATTTTTCGGTTGTGGAAAAGGGGCGAAGCCCCATCTACCGAATCCGGGTAAGCAACCGCAAGATTACAAGAGTTCTGGCAGGCCATCGGATCGGAGAATTTATCGTTTCCCCGGATGGAAAAAAATTGATATTCACCCGGTCCAGGGTAGGAGAGCCCTATGAGATCTGGCAATATCAAATCGGTCGTGTGAAGAGCTTGAAATGCCTGACCGTGTTTCATAAAAAAATGAGTCAGGAGGTTGATATCCGGCCCGCAGAAGAACACTGGGTTTCCGGTTCAAATGATCAAAAGGTTCATGTATTTGTGGTCAAACCTCATGATTTCGATCCGGAGAAAAAATATCCGTTGATTATCAATATTCACGGTGGTCCCCAGATGATGTGGTCTGATTCATTTCGTTATGACTGGCAGGTGTATCCGGGTTCCGGTTATGTGGTTGCCTTTCCGAATCCGCATGGCTCAACCGGATACGGGCAAAAATTCACTGCAGCCATCTCCACCGACTGGAACGGCAAGGTGATGGGAGATATCGAGCGGGTAACCGATTATCTGGCCGGGCTTGATTTTGTTGACGAAAACCGAATGGGTGTGATGGGCTGGTCCTGGGGCGGTTACGCGGTCATGTGGCTGCAGGGCAACAGTACACGCTACCAGGCGTTAGCAGCCATGATGGGGGTATATGATCTGGGTTCCATGTACAGTGCCACCGAAGAATTATGGTTTCCCGAATGGGATCTGGGTGGCAAACCCTGGGAAAAGATTGATTCCTATTTTAAACAATCACCTTCTTCCCATGTCAGTAATTTCAAGACCCCCTGCCTGGTTATTACCGGAGAGAAAGACTATCGGGTTCCCTATACCCAGAGCCTGCAATTTTTTACCGATCTCCAGCAAATGGGTGTGCCTTCAAGACTCATTGTGTTTAAAAATGACTGTCACTGGCCCGATCATGTCAGGTCCATGCCGGTTTACTATAACGCCCACCTGGAGTGGTTTCACAAATATTTGAAGGGAAAATCGGCTCCCTACAATACCGAAAAATTAATTCGCAACCAGCAATTTAGTCAGGAGAAAGCGGATTGAACAATACGACCCGGGACCGGATGAAATCGAAGATTGCCGAACTTGACCGGATTGCTATCTCCGTGCGTTCTCATAAATTACTCAAGCGGTTGTTGAAAGAAAATCCCAAGCTGGAAGAAATAATGAGAAATGCCAAGAATGAAATCGAGGCACTGGTCGGGATGAAAAACTGGGTAATGGATGAAATCCAGGACCGACCCCAGGCATATCAATTTTATCAATATGAATTCAGGCCGGAAGAAAGGCACCGGATGTTTAAAAACCTGGAATGGAGGGATTTTGCTGCCATCCGGATTCTGGATTATATTGACCATGCCGGACAGGAATTCTCCGACCTGAATCTGAGGGGAGAGATTGCGGTTAGCAATCCGATCAAATTGATCTGGATGGCTGTCAATTACGGCACCGGTGGAGCCAAGCCCTTTTTCTTTGAAGACATGCTGCATTTATTTCGTCAATTTTCAGCCAGGAATCTTCAGCATTTACCTTTGAAAGCGGATGTGGAAGAATGGATGAAACGGTATCCATCCGGTTTGGATCCCCGGATCATCAAATTGAGAGAGGAAAACCGGGCCCGCATCCTGAAGGTGATCATTGATAAAATCGATCAGGGCCAGATCAGGGATTCGGTATATCATTTCGATCAGGACCTGTCCCAGGAACAAAAATTTATCCTGACCCTGAAATGGTGGAAGGAGAGCCGTTTTCATCTTCACTTTGCGGTCCGTTCACCCGATCTGTTGAATCAAATGCTGGGTTATTCACTGGATCCGGATACCATGAAGATCCTGTACCGAGCCGAAGCCAACGGAATTCCCTTTTTTGTGAATCCGTATTACCTGTCTCTATTGCATGTCCGGGTTCCTTATTTTGCCATTGGGGCGGATCTGGCCATTCGTCATTATGTGGTATACAGCGAACAATTAGTTGATGAATTCGGTCATATTGTGGCCTGGGAAAAGGAGGACGAAGTGCAGCCTGGCAAACCCAATGTGGCCGGTTGGATACTGCCTTCTGACCACAATATCCATCGACGCTATCCAAAGGTGGCCATTTTAATTCCGGATACCATTGGCCGGGCCTGTGGCGGTCTTTGCGCATCCTGTCAGAGGATGTACAGTTTTCAAAACGGTATTTTAAATTTTGAGCTGGATAAATTGAAGCCCGGGAAAAACTGGCAGGAACAGCTCAAGGAATTAATGAAATACTTTGAGCGGGATTCGCAGCTTCGCGATATACTGGTCACCGGCGGTGATGCCCTGATGAGTTCCGACCATACCATGGAAGAAATACTGAAACAGATTTACGATATGGCGGTTCGGAAAAAGCAGGCCAATAAAGACCGAAAGGATGGTGAAAAATATGCCGAGATGGTCCGGGTCAGACTGGGAACTCGGCTTCCTATTTATCTGCCCCAGCGAATCACCCCCGAGTTGATCAGGATCTTAGAGGATTTCAGGAAAAAAGCAATCGGAATCGGCATCAAACAATTTATTATCCAGACCCATTTCGAATCTCCGATGGAGGTGACGCCGGAGGCCCGGGAGGCGGTTAAGCAACTCATTTCAGCCGGGTGGATGGTCACCAACCAGCATGTGTTGACCGCGGCATCATCCAGGCGGGGTCACCGGTCCATGTTGCGTAAGGTCTTAAATGATATCGGTGTGCTGCCCTACTATACATTTGCGGTTAAAGGTTATATGGAAAATCATTTTAATTATGCCACCATTGCCCGGACGGTTCAGGAGCAGATCGAGGAAAAAGTGGTGGGCCTGGTGCCTGAAGCCTATCAGGAAACCATCAATCAATTTTCCCGTGAACCCGAGTTGATGGTAGAGAATATTGCCGCGGTCAGAAAATCGACCGGACTCCCTTTCCTGAGCACGGATCGGAGTGTGTTGAATCTTCCCGGTGTTGGCAAAAGCCTGACGTTCCGGGTGATCGGGATCACCCGCTACGGGCGCCGGATCCTTGAATTCGATCATGATCATACAAGGTCCCACAGTCCCATTATTGAGAAGATGGGCAAGGTGGTCATTATTGAATCCAAATCCATCAGTGAGTATTTACGTCAAATGGAGGATCTGGGTGAGGATCCTGCCGAGTACGAAGGCCTGTTCGGCTATTCCATTGGCGAGACCGAGCCCCGGTTTCCAGTTTATGAGTACCCCGGGTATGAATTCAAAATAACCGGAAAAATCACCAATTTACAGATTTAAAGTGCGGGATGTAACGGCCATAAGCCGGGGATTGAGGCCGAAGTCCGATACAGACAAATCAAATGGATGAAAACAAGAGAAAATCGATTTCAAAACTGTCCCTGAGATTAACCCTGGTTGTTTTTTGTGGCATATTAATGGTGGGTTTTGCCGATCAGTCCATGCTGGGCCCCCTGTTGAATCCGCTGATGGAGGATTTTTTCCAGGACACCAGCCAGGTGGTCCCGCTGGGCTGGGTCTCCTTTGTTTTTACCATTCTATCAGCTATATCCATGATCATTGCCGGGATTCTGGCCGATCGAAAATCCCGAAAAACCATCTGTTTGGCAGGTTGCCTGATTTATGGCGGTTTTTCTGTTTTGACCATTCTGGTCCCCCATGGTCAGGCGGGTTATGTATTCTTCTTTATCACCCGGGCCTTGAATGGAATTGGGATTGGTGCCATTGTGCCAACTATTTTTTCCATGGTCGGTGACAGTGTCAGTGCCAATCGGCGTTCTATTTCTTTTGCCTATATTTCGCTGGCCATTCTGGTCGGCCGGATGTCGGGTTTCATGATTGCCGGTTCAAGTGGAAATAAATGGAGGCTGGCCTACTTCATGCTGGGAGTAATTAATTTAATCCTGGCCATGGGTTTATTATGGATTCGGGAACCCCGGCGCGGGAGCCAGGAAGAGGAGTTGCGCCATTTGATTCTGGAAGGGGCGGAATACCGTTTTAAAATATCCAGAGAGAATATCAAATTTATATGGTCCAACCGAAGCAATTTCTGGCTGGTTATGAATTTTGTAGATGCGATTCCCGCCTCCATCATCATATTCCTTATTTTCAAATATCTGAAAGATATTCACAATATGGGAAGTGATATCATCAATCTCACCATCATTGTGGTTGCGGTTTTGGGCGGGGCCGGAACCTTGATCTTTGGAAAACTGGGAGACTGGGGATTTAAAAAGGACAAACGGGCCAAGGTTGTCATTGCACTGTTTTGCAATGCGGTTCCCATTGTGTTCATGATCGGGTTTCTGAGCCTGGATTTTCGGATTGCCGAGGGGACCTCATTGAAGGGGGTATTGGGATTACCGGTTGTCTGGATGCTGATGGGTTTGATCGGTGTGGCCATGTTTATCAATCAGGGGGTCAGCCCCAACTGGTACAGCACCCTGACCGACATTAACCTACCGGAACATCGGGCGACCTTGATTTCAATTGCTTCCTTCATGGATATCATGGGATATGCACTGGGTCCATTGATCGGTTCCTACCTGGCCACTTCCCGGGGGATCAGTACTGCCATGTGGTCGGTTCTGTTATTCTGGATGTTGAATGTCGGTTTGTGGCTGCCCATCCTGTTCCATATTAAAAAAGATTGGATAAGAACGCATGACTGTTTGAAACAGCGGGCGCGGGGAATGGAGAAAAGACCAGAATGAAGCCAAACAGATGGGTTCGGAAAAAAGCAGGTGTTTTCTGGCTTTCCATGGCTGTTTTCTTATCTGGTTTTGCCATGGCCTCCGATCCGGTGGACCGATTAATGGATGAGGCGGATGGGCTATATCAAAACCGTAAGAATCTGGACAATGCTTATTTGGCACTGGAAAAATATCGAGAAGTTTTAACATATAAACCCGATTATTATGAGGCCCTGTGGAAGGTTTCAAAAACCGCATTTTTTATCGCCGAGATGCATATTTTAAAGGAAAAGAAGTGGGAAGTGGTTGAGCCGGGCATTGAGTCGGCTAAACTGGCCATTAAAGTGAATCCATCCGGAGTGGATGGTTATTTCTGGCTGGGGGTTCTCTATACCAAGGTGGGCGAAATCAAGGGGATATTGAAGTCGCTTTTTCTAATTGCTCCGATCAAACGGGCCATGAGAAAAGTCCTGGAAATCAATGAAGCCTATGAGGGTGGTGGAGCCTATACGGTCCTGGGCCGGGTATATTCAAAACTTCCCGGCATACTGGGGGGGAGTGAAAAAAAAGCCCGGGATTATTACCAGAAAACCCGGCAAATTTGCCCGACCAATTTTTTAAATTTGCTGTTTTTAGCTGAGACTTACCATGAGCTTGGAGAAAAACAATTGGCTTTGAAAACCCTGGATACTCTACTGTCCATGGAAGCGGATAATCGCTGGAAGGCCGAAGCCATGAAGCATAAAGATGAAGCCCGAAAATTACTCCGGAAATATAAAAGAAACAACGATTAAGTTTTCAGGAAGTGCTGGGTGGAAAACAATGAAGAGAAGAGCCCGATAGCTGTTCCCAGTACAATCAGCCTGATAAAAATAAAATGCGGTATGATCTCGACATTGATCATCCCTTTGATCAAGTCAAACATGAAGGTGGCATAGGTGGGAAACAGTTTTAACAGACCAAACAGGATAACCGAAGCCATGATGCTGCCAAAGAAACCCAGAAGGGCACCCTCGATGATAAAGGGAAACTTTATATACCAGTGGGTGGCCCCGACCAATTTGAGAATATGGATCTCATCCTTCCGGTAGAGGATGTTCAGTTTGATCACATTGTAGATGATAAAAATTGAAACAAGCAGAAGGATGGAACTCAGGAACAATCCCACTATAGAAATGAATTTTTTTATGGTCATGATCTTTTTGGCCCATTCGGTGTTAATCTGCTTGCTGTCAATGATATTCATTCTTTCGATTTCATCCAGAAAAGATGTGATCTTGGTATCCAGGCTGTATTCCGGTTTGAAGGTTATTTCAATGGAAGCGGGAAAGGGTGATTGCTTGAATTCTGTAAGGATATATTTCAGATCGGGGAATTGCCGGGTAAAATTGGTCTCAGCTTGATTTTTTGAATTGAATATCACCTGCTCAACCAGCAGGTTGTTTTTTACCCTCTGGATCAAGTTTTCGATCCTGTTGATGTCCACATTATCCTTGAAGTAAAATATGGCCTCGATGCTTTTGGAAAATTCCCGGGTCGCCAGATTCAGATTGAATGAGATATAATTGAAAATGCCGTAAATAAGCAGGGTAAAGGCAATGATACCCAGGCACAAAACGCTAATCAGCTTGTTCCTGGCTATATTTTTGATGGCATTGTGCAGGGATGTTTTAATCAAGCTCATAATATTTCTTCCTTGCTCCAGTCCGATATGAGCCTTCCTTTTTCAAGACGTATGACCCTTTTGGGAAACATCTTGATCAAATTCTTATCATGGGTTGCAATGATAATGGTAATTCCGTTGGTGTTAATTCTTTCGAATATTTTGAGGATTTCAATGGACAATTCGGTATCCAGATTGCCGGTTGGCTCATCGGCAATGATTATTTTGGGATTGCCGACAATGGCCCGGGCAATGGCCACCCGCTGCTGCTCTCCTCCGGAAACATGTTCAGGAATATAGTTGCGCCGGTGGGTGAGTCCGACCAGAGAAAGTGCGCTGTGAACCCGCTTGTCAATGACCGATTTTCTTTCTCCCCGGATTACCAGTGGTATGGCAATGTTCTCATAAATAGTTCTCCGGGTGAGAAGCTTGAAGTCCTGGAAGACAATTCCGATGTTTCTCCTGAGTTTGAATAATTTTTTTTCCGGTATCAAATTGATATTGAATGAATCAATCAGGATTTGTCCCTTGCTGGGCAATTCTTCCTTGAATGCCAGTTTCAGCAGTGTGCTTTTTCCGGCGCCGGATGCTCCGGTTAAAAAAGTAAATTCCCCTTTTTCAATGGTCAGGTTGATGTCATTCAGGGCGTACTGATTTTTTACATACTGTTTGCTGACATGATAAAATTCAATCATAAAATCTTACCCGTCCATTCGGTTCAGGTTTATTTCAGAATATTCTTGGTCTCGATGACGATGTTTTTGGCCGATAATCCATAGTGGGTATACAATTCGTCGGGTGATCCCGATCGACCAAATTTGTTATCAATGCCCATGATTTTCATTTTGGTGGGATGATTTTGAGAGAGGCATTCAGCAATGGCGCTACCCAGGCCACCGTAAACAGAATGGTCTTCGATGCTGATAACGGCCCGGGTAGTTCTGGCCATATCCAGTATGGTCTGTTTGTCTAACGGTTTCAGGGTAGACATGTTAATCACAGCCGTTGATATGGATTCTTTTTCCAGTAATTCTGCAGCCTCCAGGGCTTTCTCCACCATGGCGCCGATAGCAAAAACGGCAATATCCTGTCCTTTTCTCAGAATTGATGCTTTACCCAGTTCAAATGAATAGTTTTCATCATAAATTTGATCCAGGTTGCTGCGGGTCAGGCGGACGAAATAAGGGCCATGATGGTGTGATACATATTCAATAACCCGGGCGGTTTCAATGGCATCGGCCGGAACGATAATATTGATATTGGGGAGCGGTCTCATCAGGGCAATGTCTTCGAGTGACTGATGGGTGGAACCATCCTCGCCGACTCCGAGCCCGGAGTGGGTGCCGATCAATTTCACGTTGGCGTTGTTGTAACAAACCGACTGGCGTACCTGGTCATAGACCCGGCCCACCAGGAAAACACAAAAACTGCTGGCAAAAACTGTTTTTCCGGTCAGGGAGAGTCCGGCTGCCATCGAAACCATGTCCTGTTCAGACAGCCCGACATCAATAAAACGTTCGGCAATTTCCTTGCCAAAAACAATGGTCTGGGTGGATTTGGCCAGGTCAGCGTCCATGACAACAATGTTCTTGTCCTTTCTTCCCAAATCCAAAAGGGTTTGTCCGTAGGTTTTTCTCAGGCTGACCTTAGGCATTGCTTAACTCCTTCAGGGCAATTTCTGTTTCCTCGGGATTGGGTGCCTTGCCATGAAAATCAACATTATTTTCCATGAATGAAACGCCTTTGCCTTTAACGGTATTGGCAATAATGAGGGTGGGTTTTTGTTGCTGGGCTTTAAACGCCTGGACGGCTTTCTCGATCTCAAACAGGTCATGGCCATTTATTTCCAATACATGCCAGCGAAATGCCTCCCATTTAGCTTTGATGGGGGTTATATCTTTTATTTCCGATACTTTGCCATCGATCTGAAGGTTGTTGTAGTCCAGGAAAACACAGAGGTTGTCGATTTTTCTAAAGCCGGCGGTCATGGCCGATTCCCAAATCTGCCCTTCCTGAGATTCACCGTCTCCGATGATGGCGTAAATACTGGCCGGGATTCCGGATAGTTTATAGCCCAGGGCCATGCCACAGGCCATAGACAGTCCCTGACCCAGTGAACCGGTCGATGCTTCAACTCCCGGGGTGTCCAGACGGTGGGGGTGCCCCTGGAACATCGAGTCAATTTGTCGGAGTGACAATAAGCTGCTCTCGGGAAAATAGCCCCGGAGTGCCAGTACCGAGTACAGTGCCGGGGCTGCATGTCCTTTGGACAATACAAAGCGGTCGCGGTCGGCTTTTTCCGGATTGAGGGGGTCGATATTCATGGCTCTGAAGTAAAGATAGGCCAGAATTTCCGCAATGGAAAGGGAACCCCCGGGATGGCCTGAACCGGCTTCACTAATTATTTTAATAATATTTATTCTGATTTTTCTGGTCATTTCAACCAGCTGAACCTGGATCTCATGATTCATGACCGGCTGACTGTAAAAGTGGAGGTCATTTGGTTTCGGGTTAGATGAAGTTGAGTTATTCATCTAACTACCTGTTTTTTTCTGGCTTTCAATTTGTTTAAATAAAATTCTGCCACAATTTTCACAGATAAAAAGGTTGTCGGTGGAAATAATTTCATTGAGGAGCTGAGGCCGTATTTTGACATTGCAAATGCCGCAAAACATTGTTTCAACCACGGAAATGGCTTTTCCGGCTTTTTTATGAAACAAATTGTCATAGATTTTCAAAAGATTGACGGGAATTTCATTTCTCAATTCAGCCTTGTTTTCGGTTTCCTGGCTTACCTTGGACTTGTTGTAATCCAGATGGCTGTTCAGTTCCTTTATTTTGTCGTTGTATTCCGCGGCAATATCATTGAATTCACTTTCCCGTTTTCTGATTTCATCCATGATTTCATCAAACTCCAGCATCCTCTGAATGATATTCTCTTCAATCTCTGAAATTCGGTCTTCCTCATATTTTATTTCGGTTATAAACCCCTGGTATTCTTTATTGGTGGTGGATTTGTTCATCTGCTCCCGGTACTTTTGAATTTTCTCTTTGATGAGTAAAATGTTTTTTTCCAGTTGCTCCCGCTTTTTTACATTTTCTTCCCGCTGAACCTTGACCTGTTCGATAATATGCTTTTCGCTGTCTCTCTCGGCTTCCAGATTTTTTATGGTTACGGGGATTTCCTGGATGACTATTTCGATTTCGACAATTTGATCGTCATGTTTTTGTAGTAGATTTAAAAGTTCCAGACCTTCTTTCAATGAGGCTCCTTATCGGTATAATACGTGGGCCTACCAGGATTCGAACCTGGAACCTACCGGTTATGAGCCGGTGGCTCTAGCCGTTGAGCTATAGACCCTCAATATTATTCTTTAGATTATCAAAAAACTGATTTTGTGTCAAGTAGAGGAGACGGGTTCGGAATGGCAGTCTAAAATATGATACCGCGCTTTGATTGCTGGATAAAGGCAATTACTTCCTGAATTTCAGGAGTCGGTTCAAAGGCTGATTTAATCTGTTCCAGGGCCTGGGAAATATTGAATTCGGAGCGGTAAATCAGTCGGTATACCTCTTTCAGCAAATTGATGGTCTCATTGTTGAATCCAAAGCGGCGCAAACCGACCACATTGAGCCCGGTGTATTTCAACGGTTCTCCGGCGGCAAGGATGTATGGCGGCACATCCTGCACACAGCGAAAGCCGCCTCCGACAAATACATGGGCCCCGATATGGGTAAACTGATGAATGCCCGACATGCCTCCGATATAGGCCCGCTCATCGATGGTGACATGCCCGCCGAGCTGCACACTATTTGAGAGGATGACATGGTTTTTAATATGGCAATCGTGGGCCACATGGGAGTAGGCCATCAGCAGGCAGTCAGTGCCGATTTTGGTTTTTTCTCGCTCGGCCGTGCCCCGGTGAATGGTTGCGTATTCCCGAATCCGGGTTCTGTCTCCGATCAGAGCCAGGGTATCCTCGCCCTGGAATTTTAAGTCCTGGGGAATTTCCGCGACCACTGCGCCATGGAAAATATGACATTTTTTACCGATACGGGCACCGCTGGCGATTTTCGCACAGGAATCGATTCGGGTGCCATCCCCGATTTCGACATTATTGTCCACCACGGTTCCGGGTCCGATGGAGACGTTTTTCCCGATTTTTGCTCCCGGATCAACAATTGCATTTTTATGGATTATGGTATTCATTTTTATCTCACTGGTTATGTTTTTTTGCTTTATTGAACTCTGTCGGCATGGTTATTTTATTTGAACCCGGTATATTTGTCAACTTTTTGGCATTTTCAGGTTCTGTGCGGTAATCCTAACCCTTAATGGTTGACATTCTGATCTTATTTCAGTAAAACATGATCATAAAGAACAAACAGGGAAATATGAGAACACATCATTGGTTATGGCCATTGTTTTTTCCTCTTTTTTTAATATTCATTTTTCCCTTTTTGCAAGGAGAGTCAAACAACATGCAATCCAACAAAATAAACCTGCCCGATTCCATTGAACAGTGGAGGCTGGAGGATCTGCCCAAACGTATTGATTCGAAAAACATATTTGATTATATGAATGGAGCGGGAGAACTATACCTGGGCTATCATTTTGATCACCTTTGGGTATATGAATACCGGGATCAAAGCGGTAATGATATCCTGGTGGAATTATACCATATGAAGGGTTCGAATGATGCCTTTGGATTACTATCACTGGATTGGGGTGGTGAAGCCGAAACAACAATGATCGCTTTTCCTGATGCGTTATATGGTAAGGGATTGTTGCGGATATGGTCAAATAATATTTATGCCAGGATCATGGCTATGAAGGAAACTTCCGCGGCCAGGGATGTAATCCTGCAGTTGGGAAAAATCATCGCCTCCAATCACAGCAACCCCTCACCTCCAAAACTGTTGCGGGTACTTGAACCGGTATTGGGATCCCAGTGGACATTGAGGAGAGACAGAATAGGCTATTTCTATTCCCATCTGGTATTGAATTCATTGTACTACCTCAGCCATGAAAACATTTTAAACCTGAACCACTCAACCGAAGCCGTCATTGCCGCCTATGAAAAAACCCGGAAAGACCATGATCAAAAACGGTTTCACTTCCTGGTCATCAACTATCCGGATCATCAACAGGCCCTGAAGGCTCTGAATGGTTTTGTCGAAGCCTATCTGCCCGACAGGAAAAGAGAAAGCCAACCGGAATTAAAGAGCGAGAATAAAAAATTTTATCAAATTGAGGATGGCTGGATGGGATACAAATTACAGAACCGATATTTAGCTTTGGTGTTTGAGTGTCCGGATCTGGAATCCGCCCGGGAGATCATGAATGGAGTCAATTTAAATAAATATCAGCAGGAGGAATGAATGACTGAGAAAAAGGGTGTGGTGACAAGAAGGGATTTTATACGCGGAACCGTGGGGGCCTCAATTGGGGTGACCATGCTGGGACCGGAATGGCTTAAGGGAACCAAGAAAAGGGAGATCAGGAGTTCGGTTGTCATTGTTCGGAACCGGCGAGCCATGGATGAAGCCATGAATGTGGATAAGAACGTACTGGGAAAAATGTTAGAACAGACCTTAATCAAGGTAACCGGCAAGAACAATGTCAAAGATGCCTGGCTGAGTCTGATCAGTCCCGGAGATATCATTGGTCTGGTGCCCACTCCTCATCTGAATCCTACCCATGATGAGGTGATTGAGGCGGTGAAGGGTTCTCTGGTAGCGGCGGGCATTCCGGCAGGGAATATCAGAAATGCCCAGGGCCGGTCGGTAAACCTTCAGGGCATTACAGCCCTGATATCACTACCCGGTCTCAAGGCCCACTGGTTGACCGGAATCGGGACCGTGCTGAAAAATTATATCCTCTATTCAGGAGCTCCCCGGAATTATCACAACCAGGACAGTGCCAAGATGGGGGAGATCTGGAATCGCCCGGAAGTCAAAGGTAAGACCAAGCTGGTTTTAGTGGATGCGCTGTATCCCTTATGCGATAAGGGGCCTCAGCCGGATCCGCGCTACAAGTGGGCCTATAATGGTTTGATTGCCGGTACGGACCCGGTGGCAGTGGAGGCGGTATGTTTAAAGATTATCACTGCCAAAAGAGAAGCCTTAAGAGGCGAACCCTGGCCACTCTCTCCGCCGCCAATTTGCCTGGAGGCTGCGGACAAAGTCTATAAACTGGGTACAGCCAACCTCAGGAATATAAACATCCAGACCATTGGCTGGGACAAGGATTTATTAATTTAAAATTTCAAGCCCGGGGAGCACGTTTATTAAATACGTGTGTGGTTTTTTTTGGCGAATCCGGATGAGAAATATGATGTTTATTTAATACTTCATAATCCAATATTTCTTTTAAGGAATATAGTTTTCCTTTAATGTTCACTTTAGTATCAATAAAACTCAGTTTTATTAATTCCGGTTTTTCCCATTTCTTTTTTTTAGTCTCATTCATTCAGTCTTCTCCAAAGCTTTTTTGTAATACATATATGCTTAGCAATATATGTTCCAAATCTGTTTTATGACTCAAACTCTGCTCTATATAATGGTTTTGGAAATATAAAAAAGTTTATTTTATTTTCATAGATGTTTTGATATGAAACAATAATTTTTAAAAAATATCCCATAATACTACTATATCATCATTATTGGTCTTTTCTTAACATGTGTCATTTTGATACGATGATTTATTATTGTATTGTATAATTACTATTATCAAGGATGTAGAAATATGACGCAAATGTACTGTTTTGAAACACTTCTAAGAAACGAGTAAGAGATGAAAGTTTTTATGGAATATATTATAATATATTTTAGATAGACTGATTGAATTTGAAATATCATAGAGGAGGGCACATGGAAAAGGAGGAGAAACGGTCAGGGAAGGTAAGGAGATTAGGAAAACCGAGAAGAAAGGACACGGTTCCCATAGAAAAGGAACAACGATCTAATAAAGAAAGAAGGATTGTTAAAGAGAGGAGAAAAAAAACCTGATCTGGAATACGATAGGGTTTTGAATTTTAACAGTGAAAAAGATTTTTTATTTGACAATTGGTGAAAAATAGGTTACACTATTTCTTCGTTGTGAATAAGGGTGTGAGAACTTCTTGTTTCAAAAAATCAAATCTTTATTGAATGATTTAAGGTTTTTACCTCTATTTGCGGGAAAATTTAAACAGGAGGTAACGACTATGGCCAAAGGAAAAGTAAAATGGTTCAGTGCCCAAAAAGGTTACGGATTCATTGAAATGGAAAATGGTAAGGATATTTTTGTTCATCACAATGAGATCCGTGGCAATGGTTACAAGTCTTTAGACGAAGGCGAAGCCGTTGAGTTCGAAGTTAAGCAGGGCGACAAAGGCGATTATGCCGCAGATGTAACCCGGGCATAATTCTCATTAACAAATAAAGGGATTTGATTTTAATAGTAACTCTTAATGTTGACAATTATAGGGTAACAGAGAAAATCAAATCCCTTTAACACTTATAACTTAAAAAAATTCTCCTACTTGAATGAGCTTCAATCACACGTCCGTTCATTTATATTAGCGGTAATCATAAGGGGACAAATCTTTATTTTAATATGATCTTTTTCTGTTGACCCCTTTCTTATAATTAAAAATCTTGTTAAAATTCGATAGATTATGAAAAAATGTCTTTTATTATTACTCGCGACCATTTTAATGGGATCATATTCGAATAGAGATAATCATATAAAAGATTATCCTGTTAAACCGGTAGACTTCACAAATGTAAAATTTACAGACAATTTCTGGCTCCCACGGTTGGATACCAATAGAAATGTTACCATCCCATACGATTTTAAAAAATGTGAAGAGACTCACAGGATTGACAATTTTGCAATTGCAGGAGGCTTACAGGAAGGTTCTTTCATTGGAATCAGATATAATGATTCTGATGTTTATAAAGTAATAGAAGGGGCGTCATACTCGTTGAATATCCATCCTGATCCGGAATTAGAAAAGTATTTAGACAATTTAATTGCAAAAATTGCTGCTGCTCAGGAAGATGACGGTTATTTATATACCTGTAGAACCATAAATCCCGACAGTTTGCCACGGTATACGGGAGAAGCCAGATGGTCGCAATTAAAAGACAGCCACGAACTTTATAATATAGGACACATGTACGAAGCTGCCGTTGCCTATTATCAGGCAACCGGTAAAAAAACGCTATTAACGGTCGCCATTAAGAGTGCAAATTTAGTTGATAAAATTTTCGGCCCGGCCAAAGATCAGTTACACGGGGTTCCCGGGCATCAGGAAATAGAAATTGGCCTGGTAAAACTATACAGAGTTACCGCTGATGAAAAATATTTAACACTTGCCAAATATTTCCTGGATCAAAGAGGAAATGCCGATGGTCATAAACTATACGTTTATGGTGAAGATGGAAATAACAAGGTATATACTCAAGATCATAAACCGGTAATCGAACAATCGGAAGCCGTAGGACACGCGGTAAGAGCAGCATATATGTATTCGGGAATGACAGATATTGCAGCGCTTACCGATGATAAAAAATACAACAAAGCAATTAATAAATTATGGAATAATGTAGTATCTAAAAAATTATATATTACCGGAGGAATTGGATCCAAGCATGCCGGCGAGGCATTTGGCGAAAATTACCATTTACCAAATCCAAGCGCTTATAATGAAACCTGTGCGGCTATTGCCAATATGCTATGGAATCAAAGAATGTTCTTATTAAATGGGAACGCAAAATATATTGATGTTTTAGAACGCACTCTTTATAACGGATTTCTTTCAGGGGTTTCCATTCATGGTGATAAATTTTTCTATCCGAATCCGCTTGAATCCGATGGCAGTCACCAAAGAAAACCATGGTTCAGTTGCTCGTGCTGTCCGACAAATGTTGTCCGCTTTTTACCATCATTACCCGGATATGTATATGCACACACAAAAGATGATTTATTTATAAATCTGTATATTGGGAATAAGGCAAATATAAATATGAATGTCGGGGAAATAATTATATCGCAAAGCACTGATTATCCATGGGATGGAAATATAAAAATCAACATTGAACCTGAAACCAAATCAACATTTACTATCTCATTAAGAATTCCCGGATGGGCTCAAAACAAACCCGTACCATCTGATCTATATCATTATATGAATGAATCGGATCAGATACCTGTAATTAAAATCAACAACAAAACAATACCATATAATATCAGTAATGGGTATGCGAAATTAAGCAGACAATGGGAAAAAGGAGATATTATTGACATAAATTTCCCGATGCCTGTCAGAAAAGTTATTGCAAATGAAAAAGTTGCGGAAGATAAGGGGAAATTCTCTATTGAAAGAGGACCCATGGTGTATTGTGCGGAATGGGTTGATAACGGAGGAAGAGTACGGAATCTGTTATTGGATAAAAATACCGGTTTTACTACTGAGTTTGAAGAGAACTTAATTAACGGTGTTAACATTTTAAAAGGAATATCAAAATCATTATCCATCGATAAATCAGGTAATGATACAATAGAAAAAGAACAACAATTTACTGCTATTCCGTATTATGCATGGGCCCACAGAGGAAATGGCGAAATGATGGTTTGGTTTCCATACAAAAAATCGGCTGCTAACCCAACTCCACCACCAACTAACGACAGTATGAAAACACAATTAAAAACCTTTATCCTATCGAACAAAACCAATTGTTCTGTGGAAATTACAAATGTCGGGGCAACAGTCATGTCAATAAATGTGCCTGATAAGAATGGGGATATTGATGATATTGTTTTAAGCTATGATACTCCTGAAGAATATATCGATGGAAATCCATACTTTGGAGCCATAATCGGACGATACGGAAATCGAATTAATAAAGGCAAATTTGTTTTAAACAACACGGAATATTCTTTGGCTACCAATAATGGCAACAATCATCTCCATGGCGGGCCAAATGGTTTTCACAATGTAATTTGGGATGTAGTAGAATATGAAAACGATGATAACCAACATTTTGTAAAATTCAAATACTTCAGTAAAGACGGAGAAGAAGGATATCCGGGCAATTTAACGGTTTATGTAAAATACTCATTTACCGATGAAAATGAATTAATAATCGATTATAATGCTACATGTGATAAGGATACGATTATCAATCTTACTCATCATTCATTTTTCAATCTTAAAGATGCTGGAAAATCTGATATTCTTGAACATGAACTCAAAATCTTTGCCGCTAACTTCACCCCGGTAAACAATGAACTAATTCCTATCGGGCAAATATTAAAAGTAAAAAAAACTCCGATGGACTTTACGGAATTTACCACTATAGGCAAACGAATTAATGATAAATATTTACAACTTGAATATGGAAAAGGCTATGACCATAACTGGGTTTTAAATAAAACATCAGGTTCATTAAGCTTGGCTGCAATTGTCCGTGAGCCTGTTTCGGGAAGAAAGATGGAGGTGTTTACCACGGAACCGGGATTACAATTCTACTCCGGCAATTTTCTTGACGGATCCGATATCGGCCAAAACAGCACAGGATATAATTACCGAACTGCGTTTTGCCTGGAAGCCCAGCATTTTCCCGATTCCCCGAGTCATAAAAATTTTCCATCAACAGTGCTTCAGGCAGGAAAAACATATACACAAAAAACAATATACAAATTTTCAATAATTGAATAAACAATAAAAATCCCAACCTCTTTCTGTTAAACGCTTCTACGTACCGAGTAGGTAGGGTTGAGGAAAGGTTTATTGTAAAGAAACCTTTTTTTGTTCACTCATGGTCTCATCGGTCCGCATGTCTTTCACATCAACAAGAATATAATAATCACTCGGCTGTAATTCATCCAAACGTATTGATAACTTGTTGTCGACCTTTTTTAAAAACAATACTGTTGATTTATTAAAAACCACGGTATTATTCATGTCAATAATTTTTATTTGAACTTCCACTTTGCCTTGATTTTTTTTCCCCATATTTTGTGTTTTGAAATCAGTCACATTAAATGAAAAAGTACGATTATTATAATGCAGATTTTCAATTCTGATTTCCGGTATATCCTTTTCTTTCTTATCCAGATAGTCCTTAAAAAAATCCGCGTAAACTGTTTTATCATAGATGACTTTGTATGGTTTTCCTTTTACCTTTACTTTTATTTTTCTATTCCTTTTTTGTTTGTCCGAAGGCTCATAGGTCAACAGGTAAAATATATCCTCTTTTTCTGTTATCTTTTCCAGCGATTTTTCCAGATTATTGGAAAGAATGAGTTCTCCCCCGGTTATTTTCGTGATCTCTCTGAGAGTGTTTTCAATATCCGTATTTATTTCTCTGTACTCATAATCTTCCGATGAATCAATGTTAACAGGTTTCATGAATATGGAGTGAAAGGTGGTGTTTACTTTTAAAAATAATTTGGTTATCTGGTCCACCGGAAAATCAGTGGAAACCTTCAACTCGATATCGATCCTTCTTAAAAGATCTTGTAAACGTCTTTTTCCCTCGGCATTCCAGCCAATTTGCTGTTCGATTTTTTTCCAGAGAGAACCTTCCGATCTTAGTTTCGGGAATCTTTCCAATTGATAAAAGTTGATTACCCATTTTTCCATTTTCACCTTTTCCAAATACCGGGCAAAGTGGTAATATTTGTCAAGGTCCGGGATCAGGTAAGATTCTTTATAAATACGGAAATACATTAAGTACTTATCAAGGAAAGCAACTATGGCTTGCAGAGGCGATCTGAATATAAATCCATAACTCAATTCGTTTTTTAACAAATGAAGTTGATTTTCCATATCACGAAATACTTTCAAAACCTGTACCCGGGCCGTTTTACATTCTTTTTTGATAATAGACTTCAGCTGGTTTTTATGGGTTTGTAAATCGGTTATGGTTTTTTCCGGTATAAAGGTATAATTAGCCAGAACCATTATCCTATCATGTTTTCGGAACACTTTTTCGAATAAGTAGTCGATTCCCTTATCCATTTTTAAGAAATAGTCGGTCAGGTTAAAAACAAGAACAAATAACCGGGGTTGGTATATGACTTTTTCCAATCGGATATCAAATTCGGTTTCTTTTACATCAATCTTTCTTCTGTATTCATTGAATCCGTGAATGTGTTGAATCTTACCGTTCTCATAAATTTTAAAATCACTCTTTTTCAGTCCTCCCAATAATTTACCTTTATAAATCACGCGGACCGGTACTTCAATATTAATAACCTCAACTTTCTCTTCTATGGTTTCCTGAGCAAAATTAAAAAGGCATGCAAGTAAAATAAATATAAATAGTTTTAACGGGATTTTCAGCCTCGAAACCATAAGTTTTCTCTCCACCTATTATAATAACGAACCAGGTTTTTTTTTCAATAATTTTTTAAAAATAAATTTGGTCATATGCGTTTTTTTTACAGAGTAAATGAGCACCAAAATTGAACGTTGAACTTTCGATATCAGGGATAGTAAACTCTTCCCGAAAAAATGCTTAATAATTAGTATGTTATGTAATAAAAAGAATTGATGAGATGATAGACCAGCGTTAGCGGCAGATTTAATCCTTTATGCTTATGTCTTATGCTTTGTAAAATTGTCAAAAACCATTCAAGATTCAAGAATTGACCCCGCTTATATTACGCTTATATAATGAAATTTCATTCTTCGGGAAGTATGTATAAAAATGCGGTTAGGGTAGATGAAAAAAAGTAAGAATCCAAAAATAACGACTCCGTCCATCATTCTGTCTTTACCCTTTTTCACCAACCTTCAGGTCCACTCCCTTCCAAAATTGTATCGGGATGCAAAAATAAGAAAGGCGAAAATAAAGAATTTAAAGTAATAGAGTAAGGCACCGTCCCTCATTCTGAGAAGCCTTGGATGGCAGTGTTTCGGCCGTATGATCCGACATAGAGACTACGCGAGGTCTCTGATGTTGTGTTCCAGAAGTCGGTGTTGAGCCGACGAGTTATGGTTTTGTACCGTGTGGAGATCGTGCCTCCATCCTGAACTTGGATGTTTGAGCAAAAGTTGCTGAACCAATCTGCTAATCCCATCACATTTCTCCAAGGCTAATGGAAACAGCTAACCTGAACCTTTAGCTGTTTCCGTTATAGGTGACGCGTAAGCGTCGGCTACAACTATTAATAAATATTACTATATATATTATTACAATAAAAAAGAAATATCAATAAAAATTGATATTGTATGCCTTACTAGATATGTCTCGAACCTGGTGAGCGTGCACATTTAATAATTTTATAATAATAAAATAAATCCAAAAACTAATAATACAATTCCAAAACAACCAGTTGAGTGGGGATTTTTTTCTAAATTAACATAGTCAAAAATTACATCATTAAATAATGTCATAAACATTGATGATACCAATTCTAACTTTTCTTTAATTATTTTGTCATAAACATCGATAAATTCTTTAAATTGGTCAATATTCATGTTACTCGGGGTCTCTTTATTTCTTATCTTTTGTTCTAATAATTTTCTTTTTTCTTTCCAGTCCCAATGAAAAACCCAGTAAGTTTTTGCAAATTGATGTTTATTATCACAATTTGAAATCAGATCTCTTGCTTGATCTAACTCCATTTTTTTTCCCTCTTTTTTAAGCCAAGCAATATCAAACTTGAAATCATCTGATTCTGGCATAGAAAGTTATCTCCTTCTCTTTATTTGATAGATGATACAGAGAAAAATCTTTCTAAATTAGAATGAAAGCCTATTATGAGAACTGCTTTAAATCGCGAAAGTTCCATCTCTCATAAAATTATACAAGATCAATGATTTTTAATCAATAATTCTTTTACTTTTTTTGCAGAACTATTCATGATGCTGTAGGTTGTTTCGACTATGAACGTTGGACGTTGAACGGTTGGAAAGGGTTGACAGGGGGGTAAAAGTATATTATATTATAAAGGCGAACAAAAGGCGAACAAATGAAATATATTCCCCTGCGGGTTCATTCGGTGTTTTCCAACGGAAGGGGCGTGGTCCGGGCCGCGGAACTGGCAAATTTGATGAAGAAAAACAAACTGCCGGCCCTGGCCGTGTCCGACCCCTTCAGCCTGATCGGCTGGGAACATTTTTATCGGGAGGCAAATACCTGTGGTTTAAAACCCCTGTTGGGAATGGAAATCAAATTACATCGGCTGGGCTCTCTGGTGATGTTCCCCATGAATGCCGATGGATATTCTTCGATTGTTTCTTCTTTTAACACCAAAATATTTTCAAAGATGCAGGATGTCGCGGTTATTTTTATTCCCTGCAGCAACCTGCCCGGAGGCCCGGCCAACCGGGCCGCTGTCATCAGGAATGTTATTCGACAGGTTCCGGAAAAGAACTTTTATCTGGGGCTGGAGTGGAACAGCAAACACTGGCTGGTAAACCTGGCAGCCGCCCGGAAGCTACCGCTGGTGTGGGCCCAGGCCCTGAAATGGGTTACCCGACCCCGCAACTACCTGGTGGCTTCCGCAATATTTTCCCATCGGCCGATTCCGGAAATGCTGAACAGCGGGGTCCACCCGGGCATGGTTCTGCACGGTCCCGTGGATGATCGGGCCATCCTGAAACGATGGAGGGATGCCGGCCAAGAGGCCATGAATAACACATTCGAGGTTGCCTCCCGGATAACATTTGATTTTGACCAGATGTTTCCCAATATGCAGGGTGATTACCGACTGCTGGAAGAAGTGGTCAATGCGGAAATGAGGCGAAAAAAATTAAAAACCGCGGAAAAGGAGAGGACCTGGCGGGAACTTAAAATAATAGAGGATATGGAATTTGCCTCCTATTTTTTGATTGCCGCAGAAATCGGTTCCTATTGCCGGGCCAACAAGATTTATTTCAATCTGCGCGGTTCGGCTGCTTCTTCATTTATTCTCTACCTGCTGGGTCTGTCCAGAATCAACCCGCTGGCGCACCATCTTCTGTTCGAGCGTTTTGTCAACAGTTTAAGGGAGGATTTGCCGGATATCGATATTGATATCGATTCATCGAGACGGACCCGGGTTCTGGACTGGGTGTTCGAGAATTACAAAGACAAGGTGGCCTTTTTGTCCACCCATAAGTTCTTCAGGGCCCGGTCGGCCCTGTATGAGGTGGCCCGTTCATACGGGTTTAACCCCGGGGAAGCCCATAAGTTAAGCAAGGAGTTGCCCATGTTTGCCTCTCCTTCGGAACTAAAGGGAAAAGGAAAGGGAAACCTGGCCGAGATATATGAACATGCCTCGCTTTTAGAGGGGGTATACAGGGAACTTTCCCTGCACCTGGGCGGGGTTATTTTTTCATCCTCCGCCATCAAAGAATCCTTTCCGGTAAGAGTCTCTCCCGCCGGTTTCCAACAGGTGGTGTGGGATAAGGATACCATTGAACGGTTGAGAATTTTCAAACTGGACCTGTTAGGGGTCCGGGGATTTGATGTGATTTCCGTCCTGGCTCGGAAGCCCCATATTGATTTTGAACATGCCGATACCTGGAAAAATATTTCCCGGGCCCGAACCGTCGGTTGTTTTCAGCTGGAAAGCCCCCTGGCCAGGGAGAATCTTAAGGCTGCCCGGCCCCATAACCTGAATGAACTGGCCATTTCGATTGCCATCATCCGACCGGGTCCGGCCAAGTCAGGTATGAAAAAATCTTATCTGGAAAGCAAACCGCTGTTTCACCCGGTTTTTCGGGAAATCTTTCCCCATACCCGGGGAACGGTGATTTTTGAAGAGCAGATATCGGTTCTGCTTCATACCATTACCGGGTGGAGCCTGGAATTTTCGGAAAAGATCAGGAGGGAACTGAAAAAAAAAGAAGGTAAAAAGTACCGGGAATTGTTTTTTCGCATGGGGGAAAAAAATGGCTGGAACCGGCCGGAACTGGAAAAATTCTGGAAATTAGCCGGAGATTTTTCGCTTTATGCTTTCAATCAGGCCCACAGTGTTTCATATGCCTATTCAGCCTATCTGTCGGCCTGGTTTAAAACCAATTATCCGGTTGCATTTTTCAGCCGTCTCTTCAATTCCGGGGCCGGGTATTATACACTTCCTTTTTATATTGAAGAGGCCAAACGCTGGAAGGTCAGGCTTCTGCCCCCGGATGTGAATAAAAGCTCCGTTGGTTTTTTGCAGGAGAACGGCTGCATTCGCACCGGGCTTATATTTATAAAAGGGATCGGAGACAGCCTGTCCAAAAAGATACTGGAGTCCAGGAGAAACGGTTATCAGAGCCTAGAAAGCTTCGTGTCCCGGGCTGCTGTCGGAGAAAGGGAACTTTCAGCCCTGATGGCCGTTGGTGCTTTTACCTCGCTGGGATTTGACCGGCTGTTGCCTGATGACAAAAATAAGAACTGGCAGAAATACCTGGGCTTTTCACCTTGACATAATGGGTTTGATGTGGCATCTTTTTAAATATGGGTGTTTCAATGAAGTCCTGGTTTCCCGGTCTATGGTTGCAGAAGGAGATTATTGAAAAACTTCGCCAGTCCGGAGCCTGTTCCCCGGATATGGCAAAGTCTGTTCAGGATCTGGAGCTGAAGGATTCTTCGGTGTTCAGAAACCTGATCAGAAAAGGAATTGCCGTCCATGCCGGTTCCAAGACCTATTTCCTGAATGAGCAGCAATGGTTGCGCCACCGGTTGAACCGGGTAAAATGGGGAATGATCGCTTTATTTGTGGTTTTGCTGATGGTTTTTGCATGGTTTTTTTGAGCCAAATGAAAGGCCTGGGGAGGTGACAAGATGAGAATGCTTATTTTTCAGGTGGTAAACGCTTCGGAATCAAATCAATCACAGAGTTTTCCGGCCTGGGTTTTCTGGCTGCTGGTTTGTATTATTGCCGTTCTTTTAATTTTTATTATTATAAGAGACAAAAGAGCCCGGGCCAAGATAGGGGGTTTTTTTTCCTGGATCGGAAGCAAAATCCGAATGGCCAGAATCAAATCCAAAATTAACCGGGAAACTCAGGAGAAGATGAAGGTGATTGCCCGGCTGGGTCAGTTGGCCTGGGATAAACAGATTGATCTGGCGGAAATCGGATCTGAAACCAGAGAAATAAAAAAGTTAAAGGAGGACCTGGTCCTGATCAATAATGATATCCGTAAACTGGATTCGGAACTTGAGAAACACCAAACCCGGACGGAAGCGATCAAAAAAGATCATGACACCGGGATTTCTTCGCTTGAAGAGAAAAAGAAACCGCTTGCTCTGAGTCATAAAGAACTGCTCCGTCAGATTGATTCCATTGGCAATAAAATCAAGGAAAATGACAAATTGAAAACAAAACTGGCCCGGGATATCAGGCATCAAATCCAGGAAATGGAAAAAACGGGAAAGGACGGGTATTTATCCAAGATTGAAAAAGACCTGAAGCTGAAGGAATATGAAAAAAAGATCGAAGCGTTAAAACAAAAGGAGCCCCGGTTCCAGTCAATTCAAAATACTGCCGAAGTAGAAAAGCAAAATACCAGCGGACAAATCACGGAATTGAATGCCAAAATAGATGAAATGGAATCCCGGATCAATGGATTGAAGAAAGAATTCAGTGAGCAGCACAAAAAGGACGAAGAGATTATTGGAAATTTACAGAAAAACCGGAAGGCACTAAGCATAAAAAAGATCGGGATAGAGAAACAATTGACCGTTTTGTTTGAAAAAACCGGTGAAAAACTCAATCAGAACCGGCCGGACCGGGCAGAACTCAAGGAAATTTATTCCCGGATCGATCTAATTGATCAACGCATCCGGGAACTTGAGAGTAAGATGAAATAGGTTAGAAGGCATAGGTAAACTTCAGACTGTATTTTTCTATAGTGTCGTTTCGATTGTTGTAAAATAATATTCTGGAAATCAGTTCAATCATCAGAGAGCCGGTTTTTCCAGTTTGGATTTTAATGGGCAGGGTCAACACCAGGTGAGATTGCACTATCCCCTTGTCCATCTCTTCATACTCGGTCCGCTGCATGTAGGTCAAATAGGCGGCGATCCCGATGGCCGGATACAAACGGATATGTTTCCCTAACTTGATCTCTTTGAAGAGTAATAAGTGCGGATCAATTTCAGCCATGAATTTGGTTTTGTCTTCCTCGGTTTCGGTTGAGGTAAGCGACGAATAAAGGGAAAGCCAGAGATTCATGGTAAAGCGCAGTCCGGCCCTGCCTTTTTTAAAGGCGATGGTGTGTGCCCACATGGGACCGATGGTGAGGTTGCTCCCCTCTAAAAATTCTTCCGGATTACTGAAATCATAGTAATGGACTCCCCAGCCCAGCTCGGTTTTTTCATTTATCTGGTAAAAATAAAATATCCCCGCATGCAGAACATGATCATCCAGAAAACTGGAAAAAAACCCGATTTTTGATTTTTCGGTTTCATGCTTTTCATAGATCCAGCCATACTGGAACAGACTGGCTGTCAACAGGAAAAAGATGAAAAACGTTGTTTTGATATTCATAGGCTTTTAACCTGTATTATACCCCATTCATCCATGACACGCAAAAAGATTTGTCAACCATTTCCAAAATACTTTTTTGTTGACAAACCGGGAGAATGATATTATAATGAAGGCGAACGGAAAGCGAACAGATGTTGACCAAGAAACAGAAGGGTTTTCTGGAAATCCTTAAAAAAATGGTAGAGCAAAAGGGATATTTTCCCACTGTCAGAGAGATTGGCCAGCGTATGCGCTTTTCATCTCCGGCCACGGTTCATGCTTATCTGAACCGGTTGTATCAAAAGGGAAAGCTTACCAAACAGAACAATTCCTGGGAACTGGTCTCTGATCTTTCCCCGATCCCCCTGATGGGGATTGTGCCGGCAGGTTCCCCGCTTGAAATTTTCGAGGCCCTGGGGGAGGAAGTTACCCTGCCTGAATGGATGCTGGAAAGGGGAGGCGATATGGTTGCTTTTCGGGTTCAGGGTGAAAGCATGAAGGATGCTTATATCCGGGAAGGCGATATTGTGATTGTCAAGCGAACTGCGGATGCGGAAAACGGTGAAATGGTGGTGGCATTCCTCTCCGATTCATCCATTACCCTGAAAAGATTAAAAAAAGAAAAAGACCGTTATTGCCTGATTCCTGAGAATCCCGACTATGAGATCATATGCGAGCCCTTTCAACTGGTAGGCAAAGTGATCGGTGTACTGAGAAGCTACCGATGAAGGCTCCTTTTATTCTTCACATTGATATCGATGCTTTTTTTGCGGCCGTGGAAGTGATGTTGAAACCTTCCCTGAAAGGCAAGCCGGTCATTGTCGGCGGTATGCCCGATGAGCGGGGAGTCGTTTGTACCGCTTCCTATGCAGCCAGAAAGTTTGGCGTTCATTCGGGAATGGCCCTGAGAACTGCTGCCCAAAAATGTCCTTCCGGTATTTTCTTGAGAGGGCGATACCATATTTACAGTCAGATTTCCAGGCGTTTTTTTGATTCCCTCAACCGCCTTTCTCCCGGAGTTGAAGGGGTTTCCATTGATGAGGCCTATATTGATTTGAGAGGAATGCGGTATCTTTATCCTTCTGTTTATCAGATGGCTCAATGCCTGAAGGAATCGGTTGAAAAGGAGATCGGCCTAAAGGTCTCGGCAGGCCTGGGTTTTTCAAAATTAGGGGCCAAACTGGCTACCGAAGTGGCCAAACCCGGAGGTTTCTTTTTTCTGGGCGATGAAAGAACCTTTGTCTCCAATCTGGCCCTGGAAAAGATTCCGGGGATCGGGCCCCATACCCTTTTGATTCTCCAGGGGTTGGGCATAAAGCGGGTGAAGGAACTGGAGTCTGCTTACCCGTCTATCTGGAAAAAGCTCATCGGCCCGCATCTGTATTCCAGCTCCCGCTATCCGGGCAATACTCAGGGACAGGCCAAGAGTTTCAGCCGGGAAACCACTTTTCCCGAGGATATTTCGGACCGGGAAATGATCATGTCTCATCTGGCTTACCTGGTTGACCGGTTATCGGTGTGTTTGATTGAACATCATCTGTTTGCCGGGCGGATTGAAGTCAAGGTGAGGTTCGGTGATTTTTCAACTTTTACCCGGAGAACCACTCTGGAATTTCCCACCGGTTCTTATCAGCACCTGTGGAAAGCGTCATTATCTTTATTGAATCAGTTGCTCAATAAGAAGAAACTGGCCTTGAGACTGGTGGGGGTTAAGGTGGAAGATATGATGAGACAGAGGGATTTATTGCCTTTTGTCTGTTTGAAGAGCGAGAAATTGAGTCATGGGATAAGCGATATCCGCAAACGGTTTGGTTTTTCGTCTATTTTTATTGGAAGGGAACTGTTTCTGGAAGGCATATACCCGGTGGAAAGGGAAGGAATGGTCTTGAAAACCGCTTCTTTAACCAAATAATTTTTCATAACCTGGTACTCTGGTGATTGAATATTTACGCATTATGATTTACACTAAATAAGATGATTTAATTATTGAACAACCATGACACTTTCTAAAGATTATCAGCCTCAATTTGGTATATTTCATGATTTAATGAAATTCAGGGTGAGGGAGATCCTGTTGGTATCGAGTTATTATGATGCGTTTGTTCTGGAAGAAGACGGGAGGATATCCGAAAAGATATTCAGTGAGTATCTGGATTTAAACCTTCGTTATGTCCCCCGTATCAACCGGGTTTCAAGTGCCGAAGAAGCGCTGCTGCTATTGGAAGAAGGACATTATGACCTGGTGATTACCATGATGAGGATAGCCGATATGGATGTGATGGAATTCGGCCGCAAGATAAAGGAAATAAACCCGGAACTCCCGGTTGTCCTCTTAACGTATGAATGGGTGGGGATTGATCTTTTTAGCCAATTGAGGACTTCAGCCAATATTGATAAAATATTTTTCTGGTCCGGGGATACCCGGATTTTGTTAGCCATCATCAAATATGTAGAAGACATCAAAAATGTCGATCAGGATATTAAGCAGGGGGTTCAGGTCATTCTTATCCTGGAGGATTCTCCCAAGTTTTATTCCATGTATCTTCCGGGCATATATACCGAGATCATGACCCAGACCCGGTTGTTAATCACCGAAGGTATCAATGATTTACATCGATTGTTGAGAATGAGGGCCAGACCCAAAATCATTATGGCTGAAACCTATGAGCAGGGCATGAAACTCTTTCGAAAATATCGAAAGAACCTTCTTGGAATCATTTCGGATGTTGAATTTATCAGAAACGGTGAAATGGATGATACCGCGGGCTTTTTATTTGCGGAAAAAGCCAGGGGGGAAATCCATGACCTGCCCATTTTGATCCAATCGGCCAAGTTGAAAAACAGGGAAATTGCTGTTCAAAACGAATTGGATTTCATTAATAAGAATTCCCCGCATTTATTACAGGAGTTGACCCAGTTCATTCTGAACCGGTTTGGCTTCGGTGATTTTGTTTTCAGTTATCCCGACGGCAGGGAGATTGGCCGGGCCGGTTCGCTTCATGAGTTTCAGAAGATGATCCAAATTATTCCGGCCGAAAGCCTGGAGTTTCATGCCAGCAGGAATCATATCTCCATCTGGCTGCGGGCCAGAACTGAATTTGAAACAGCTGAAAAACTAAGGCCCAGAAAAGTATCGGATTTTACAGATATTGAAGAAGTGAGAAAATTCATTCAACGGACCATTCAAAATTTGATCATTCAGAATCAGTCCGGTGTGATTACCGATTTCGGACCGGCCCGGTTTGATATGGACCATTCATTTGTGCGTCTGGGAAACGGTTCGATGGGTGGAAAAGCCAGGGGGATCGCTTTCCTCAATAGCTTATTGATGGACTCACCAATCAAAAAAAACTTCGAAGAGGTAGATATCCGGACACCCCATACTTTTGTGATCTGCAGTGAAGTATTTGAGGAATTTATCGCTGCCAATGATTTGCAGAACGTTGCCATCGGGGAAACCGACAATGACCGGATTGCTAATGCATTTATAGAAAAAAAGCTTCCGGATAGAATTGCCAGTGATCTTCGAACCTTGCTGGAAAATATCCGCTACCCTTTGGCCATTCGTTCTTCGAGTCTGCTCGAGGATTCTCAAATGCTGCCGTTTGCCGGTTTGTATTCCACCTATATGCTTCCCAATAATCATCGGGATGTCAGGGTACGGTTGGAACAGCTGTGCAAAGCCGTCAAGCTGGTATTTGCATCCGTGTTTTACAAATCTCCCAAGGAATATGTAAAAAATACAAATTTCAGAATAGAAGAAGAAAAAATGGCGGTGATTATTCAACAGGTAGTGGGCCAGGAATTCAACCACAGGTTTTATCCGGTCATCTCCGGTGTGGCCCAGTCTTATAATTATTACCCGATTTCCAATATGGAACCGGAAGATGGGATTGTCCAGCTCGCACTGGGTCTGGGCACCACCATTGGAGAGGGCTCTCAGACCCATAAATTTTCCCCCCGGTTTCCGGAGATGAATCCACTGTTTTCAGCCCCGGTTGAATGGGTGAATAATTCTCAGAATTATTTTTATGCACTGAATCTCGCTGAACCGGATGTGGAAATAATAAAAGACGAAAAATTCAGTTTGAATAAATTGGACCTCACCCATGCTGAAAGCGATGGGACCCTGTATTTTGTTGCCAGTACTTTTTCACCCCAGGACAATGTCATTCAGGATAACCTTACTATCAAGGGACCCCGATTGGTGACGTTTGCCCATGTGTTGAAATACAATATTTTTCCGCTCTCGGAGATTCTGCTTGAGATCTTGAAATTGGGTCGCACCTCTTTTGGTTCTCATATCGAATTGGAGTTTGCCATCAACCTGTTCAGGGAAAAGAAAAAGAAACCGGAATTTTTTCTGTTGCAGATAAGACCACTGGTTGGTGGGCGGGAAACCATCCAGGTATCCTGGGATCAGGATTCTCAAAAGGATATCATATGCATGTCATCCCATGCCCTGGGAAATGGGATATACGATGATTTGTATGACCTGGTTTATGTGGATCCCGATGCCTTTGATGTTTCCAAAAGCCGGGTTATAGCGGGCGAAATCGGAGAAATAAACCAGGGATTCATTGCAGAAAACCGAAAATATATTTTAATCGGCTTTGGTCGATGGGGTACCGCCGATCCCTGGCTGGGGATTCCGGTTGAATGGTATCAGATCTGCAAAGCCGGTATTGTGGTAGAATCCAACAGGGATGGTTTTATTGTAGACCCATCTCAGGGCAGTCATTTTTTTCACAATCTGGTATCTTTAAAAATTGGATATTTTCACATTAAAAAAACCAATGACCAGGAGTTCATATCCTGGGACTGGATCAAGAAACAACGCCCTTTCCGAAAAAAAAAATATATTAGACATGTTCGATTTAAAAAACCGCTTCCCGTAAAAATTGACGGACGCCAGTCTAAAGGTATTATTTTGAAGCCCCGCTAAGCCTGGAATCCTTATTCCTTTTGATGACCCGGCCGGCGATAGATAAGGAATACCAGTCCCCCCAGGATACCATAACCCACTCTCATCCCCAGATCGATGAGTTCGCCGGACAGGGCAAAGGCTGGCGGAAAATTCATCAACTGTTTGAAACTGGCTGTCCGAATTCCCAATAAATTTATTTTAAACGGAGTGATAATGCTTTTTCCGACTGCAGGTGTTCGGTGGACCTGAGTAGTAATTTGACTTTTTTAGTGATATCTATAAAATAAATATTGAGAGGAGATCTGATTTTTATTAGATGATTAGGAGGAGAAGCATGAAGAGATTTTTATTTTTTGTCATAATACCCATTTTGATTTTACCAGTAATGACCTGTAACGAGGTGGTGGAGGAAATTATTGAAGAAATAACCTCCATGTCCTTTACCACACCCAATAAAATTTATGATGGCAATCTTCCGGCGGAGGGGGATAATACCAGTTATTTATTGGATCCAGCCATGGAGGTGAGTACGGATGGCGAGATTTATCTGATCTGGAATAATTGGATAAATGATGATGAAGATCGTATTTCCTTTGGATGGTCCGGTGATAGGGGGGATACCTGGAGTGAATCAAAAAGGATATCCAGTGGTTACAAGGCCTCCATTTCCCTGTCAAATTCAGGAAATGTTAATGTTGTTTATCCTCGGTGCTGCCCCTGGGATTTATTTCATATCAGCTCATCGGACAATGGTACTACATGGCGATCACCGGTCCAGATAACCAACTCCAGTTTCCTCACTCCCTCCCTGGATCCAAAAATTTGTATTGATAATTCTGGTAATATGAATGTGGCTTGGAATAAAGGGAATCAGCAAGATGTATGGGAAGTGTATTTCAGCCACTCCTCTGATAGTGGCTTTAACTGGTCAGTGTCAATAGGGATATCAAATAAGCCCAACTATCATTCAAATGATTCCTCCATCACCTGTTTGGCAAGTGGAAGCATTTATTTGGTATGGCAGCAGAATCTTCCCCAAAACGCCATGCAGGTATTTTTCAGTCAATCGGATGATTATGGGGTCACCTGGACAATACCCAAAGATGTATCGCCGGGGGACAATCATTCTGAACACCCCTTTATTACCTGTGATGGTTCATCCACCATCTACCTGACCTGGTCCAATAATTACCATTATACGGAAAAACTAAATGTATTTTTATCATTCTCTACTGATAATGGTGCAACCTGGAGAACTCCAGTCAATGTATCCAATACTGCCAATGCTGATTCCAAATATCCGGTAATGGCTATTGATAATAAGGGATATATTTATATCGCCTGGATGGAGAAGGTGAGTGGCAACTGGGAGATATATTTTAAGCATTCTCCGGATGGGGGAGAGAATTGGAGTGATCCGGTTAATATATCCAGTAATTCGGGTGATTCCTGTGTGCCGGTAGTGGGAGTGGATGGTGATGGAACAGTATACCTGGTCTGGGATGATGATACCTCCGGCAAAAATGCCATTTACTTTGCTAGGAGTTTTTAATTGATAATGGTATTTATTTGAATACTTTTATTAAATAGAACACTGATAATTGATTCTATTTAATTCTAAAGTGAGGAGAGAATTACAGACGCCAGTCTAAAGGTATTATTTTGAAGCCCCGCTAAGCCTGGAATCCTTATTTTTTTTGATGATCCGGCCGGCGATAGATAAGGAATACCAGTCCCCCCAGGATACCATAACCCACTCTCATCCCCAGATCGATGAGTTCGCCGGACAGGGCAAAGGCTGGCGGAAAATTCATCAACTGTTTGAAACTGACTGTCCGAATCCCCAGTCCATTTATGGCCGGTACGGTCATGAGCAGAACGATCATTACCGGTACTTTGATCATGAAATCAATGGTATCCGGATTCTGGCCCAGAGCCCGGGCAATCAGGTAATAGTATATGATCATATTCAATTGAAATATAATGCTGATCAACAGCGCAGACATGAGCTCAAAAGGCCGGTGAAAGTAAATGGATAGGGCTTGGTAAGATTCGTTTAATAAATGACCGACTTTTTTCGGTAATATTTTATTCAAAAAATTAAGAACTTTGGGGGCAATACCGGGATGAGCCAACATCATTCCAACCGCTCCCATTAAAATCAGGACAGCGAATAAAAACCAGATTCCTGTATTTTCATTGTCTCCCCTTAGGGTTTTGATGATTAAAGCGGTCAGGGCGATTAAAATCAGGGCTGCCAATCCGGTTATCCTTTCCATTATGACAACCATTAAAGAGGTGGTGGTTTTCCCGGTCAGTTTTTTGCTTTCAATGACTCGGAGGGTATCGCCTCCGATTGTGGATGGTAAAAAAGTATTGAAAAAAGCTGCCATAAAATAGTAAAGAAAGAGTTGGCCGAAGTTGGCCTGGACATCCTGGGCTCTTAACATGAATTTCCATCTCAGGCTAATCAGGCCGAATCCTACCAGGTGGAGCAGACTGGCCGGAATAAGGTACTTGAGCGAAGCAGAAGAAAAGGCCTCAAAGATCTTTTTAAAAGCATCGGTGAGGCCACCCTGTTGATTGGAGAGCATGAGCAGAAAGTATCCGATCAGTATGGTGCTGACCACTATCCTGAGAAATAAAAGTATTGTCTTTTTTTTCATGTTCATGCAGACCCGATATCAGAAATACATCCATACTAACACCCTGCTGAAACATAGTCAATAATCCTTTGACTTTGGTTTGGGGGGGTGATAAAATCAATCTTGGATCAGGTGTTTCCTGAGGCATATACACAGACATTTATCTTAAACAGGTTAATAGAATGATCAGGTATTCCGGAATTATCGGTATTGTGGTTTTCTTGCTGGTTGCTTTTTTATTGTCCAATAACCGGAAAAAAATTGCTTTGAAAACTGTTATTTACGGTTTGATTACCCAATTTGTTATAGCGGTTTTCATGCTGAAAACCGCTGTGGGTGTGGTCCTATTCGAATGGGTGAACCGCATTTTTGTCAGGATCCTGGGATACAGTGATAAAGGGGCTGAATTGTTATTCGGAAAACTGGTTCACTCCAGTGAGATCGGGGCCACACTGGCCTTTCAGGCGCTCCCGGTTATCATATTTGTGTCGGCCCTGATGGGCTTACTGGTCTATTTCGGGGTGATTCAATTCATTATCAGGATTTTGGCCCGCATTTTTTATAAAACGTTGAAAATAACCGGAGTTGAGGCTTTTATCGCTTCACTATTGATATTTATGGGAATCGAGGCGATTACCGGAGTTAAAGAATATATTAAAAACATGAATGAATCCAGGATTTTTACCATCATGGTTACCTTTATGTCAACCATTGCCGGAAGCGTCATGGTTGCCTATATGAGTTTTGGGGCCAAGGCCGGGCATCTGCTGACCGCCTCATTGATGAGTGCTCCGGCTGCAATTGTGATATCCAAGATAATGATCCCGGATGTGGATAAATCGGAAACCGATCCTCTGCATACCGTTAAAATTGATAAGAAAGGAGGGACTGCGATTGAAGCCATTGCCAATGGCACTTCTGATGGTTTGAATTTATCCCTGCAAATTGCAGCAATGCTAATTGCTTTTATGGCCATCATTCATTTGGTAAATGGGATCTTTGGGAATATCACCGGATTAACTCTGGAACGGTTCCTGGGATATTTGCTCTCTCCGGTGGCTTTTTTAATCGGAATTCCACCGGGTGAGTCTATTGAAGTGGGGAGACTGCTGGGTATCAAGATCCTTTTCACGGAATTCATTTCCTATCTTCAATTGAAAACCCATATCATTGACCAGACCCTTTCAGCCAGGACCATTGCCATTACCACTTATGCTTTATGCGGATTCACCCATTTCGGGAGTGTGGCAATATTGATCGGCGGAATCGGAACCCTGGTGCCAGATAAGAAACCAATGGTTTCAAAACTGGCCATCAAGGCCTTGATCGGAGGTTTCCTGGCCACGGTTATAACGGCTGCTATTGCCGGGATTTTAATCGGGACGGCCTGAGGTTTAGTGAAAATCAGATGAGGAGAAAATGTTAGAAAAAACGGTTTTGGATTGTGGCTTAACCATTCTCAGTGAATACCGACCCGAACTGCCCTCATTTGCACTCAGTTATTCCCTCAGAAGCGGCTCCCGGACCGAAACCCCTCAAAACAATGGTATCCACCACTTGATTGAACATATGATGTTCAAGGGCTCTCAACAATACGATTTGAAACAAATAGCCAGGATTTCAGATCAACTGGGTGGCAACTTGAATGCCTTTACCGGTAAGGAGATTACCCAGTTCTATTTAAAAGCCATTGATGAGAGATTTGAATTGGGTTTCGACATTCTGACCGATATCATACTGAATGCCACTTTTCCCGGGGAGGAGTTCTTTAAAGAAACCAATGTGGTTTTGCAGGAGATCAAGGAGTCAGAAGATACACCCGATACCCATGCTTTTGAAATCTTTTACGAGCAGATATTTGAAAATAATCCTCTGGGTTATCCCATCTCGGGAAGGGAGGATCAGGTTTTGCTTTTCACCCAGGATATGGCCTTTAAGTTTTACAAAAAAAAATACAACCCGGAAAACCTGGTGTTGGCAGCTGTCGGGAATTTGGACCATTATTCTCTGGTCAAGGAAGCCCGGAGCTATTTTTCAGGCTTCAGGGCAAAATTACCAGCTGATTTTTCTTTTAAAAAACCGGAAATGGTTTTTGGAACTGCCGTTAAGGAAAAGGAATCCTTAAAACAGACTTACGTGATTATCGGATTTAAGGGCATTCCGGTTGTATCTCCCATCAGATATAAATTTTTATTGATGAATGAGATACTCGGCTCCGGGATGAGTTCCCGATTGTTTCAAAGAATCCGTGAAGAAAAAGGCCTGGCCTATACCGTGCATTCCTTTCTGGATTTTTATCTGGATAACGGTTTGTTAATCGTTTATTCGATTGTCGAAGCGGAAAAAATCAATGATTATCTTCAGTCGGTAAAAGAGGAAATTAATTTATTGAAGCAAAAGGGGATCAGTAGAGAAGAACTGTCCAGAGCCAAAGATCATCTGAAATCTTCGATTATACTGGCTTTGGAAAGCAATGCGGCCAAAATGAGTTTCAATGTCAGCCAGGACCTGTTTTTAAAAAGAGAGGTGAAGATCAATGAAATTTTAGAAAATATAAATGAAACCACTGTTCATGATATCAATAAATTACTGGAAATCCATTTGAATCTGGATCAGGTTGCCATGTTATTGTATGGCAATGTTCAGGAAGAAAAATATCAAGATTTCACTTTTTAAAAGGAATATGTTTTTTTCATATAGATTTTAATTATGATATGATATCCGAATGGATAAGGCGAAGAAGATGAGAGTTGTTTTTACCGGAGGTGGCACCGGGGGCCATGTCTATCCGAATATTGCCATTTATGATGTCATAAAGGAGAGATACCCAGAGGCCTCTTTTTTGTATATCGGGACCAGAAAGGGGGCAGAGGAGAGAATCGTTTCCAATCTTCCCCAGCCTATAGAATTTGTCAGTATCGTGTCCAGGGGGATTCCCCAGAAAATAAGGAGTTTTAAAACCATAATGGCCCTGCTGGTTATGTTTTTTGGATTTGTAAAAAGTTTTTTTGCACTCAGAAAATTTAAGCCGGATGTCGTTATCGGCAGTGGTGGTTATGTGTCAGCCCCGGTTCTGTTTGCCTCGGCGTTTCTACGCTTAAAGATTTTTATTCATGAACAGAATGCGGTTCCCGGAAGACTAAATCGCTATATATCCAAGTTCGCACACAAAATAGGGGTCAGTTTTGCCTCTACCGCCAGTTTTTTTCCAAGGAAAAAAGTTGCCATTACCGGATATCCGCTCAGAAAGTCAATCCTGAAGAAAAAAGATGTGAATGTAAAAGAAAAATACGGTATTCCATCAGACAATCGTGTCCTGTTTATCTGCAGCGGAAGTAGCGGTGCCCGGACCATCAACAATGCCATTGCGGAAATTCTTCCGGATTTGTTGACCATCGATGATCTCACCATTATTATTTCAACCGGAAGGGGGTACACCAGAGAATACAGGGCTTTTGACGATACGGTTGCCATTCTCCAAAGAATTGGGGTTCAGCCTGATATTGAAGGGAAACTGATTATCCGGGAATATTTTGACAATATTGATGAAATTTATTCCATTTCGGATTTAATTGTTTCCCGAGCCGGTGCAGGTACCATCAAGGAAATTACCACACTGGGAATTCCTTCGATTTTAATTCCAAAGATCGATCTTCCCGGGGATCACCAGATCTTAAATGCCATTGAAGTGCAGAAGATGGGGGGAGCTGAGATTGTATATGAAGAAGTCGATCTGCGAAATAATCAGAAAACCATATATGTTCCGGAGAAAATACTTTTAGATACCATTCGGAAACTATTATTTGATAACCGGTTCTTTTCCCTGATGAAGAAGAATTTAGATAAGATTGATAAGCGGAATAGCGCCGAACTCATCCTGGCTGAGATTGAGTTGATCCTGGAAATTAAGCAATCGGTTGAGGAAAAACAGATCAAGATTTTTTATCTGCAGTCTGAAGAAAGTGATAAGAGCTATGAATTGATTTTTGATTCCACAACCCTGGGGAATTCCTTCCTTTGTGATGTTTATCTGGGAGAGATCAAGTCCAATGTGATCTTCCGGATCAAAAATATCAACAATGATGAAAAGTTGATCCTTAAAAGGGTGAAGGGAAGGATTACATTGAATGGGGAGGAAGTGGGAGACTGGACTGAAATTGTAGAGAATGACTGTCTGGAAATTGCCGGTCATGTTTATGTTTTAAAACGTTATCTGGAAAAATTGGAACAGTTTCATTTTGAAAAAACCACTTCTTCTAAAATTTTGGGATCCTCTTTTGGCATTATGATCTCCCGGATTGGCGGATTTTTCAGGGAGATCGTTTTTGCCGCTACTTTCGGAGCCGGGAAAACCATGAGTATTTTTGCGGTCGGATTAACCATTTCAAATTTTTTGAGGCGGGTGGTTGCCGAGAATGCCCTCGAGAATGCCTATCTTCCCATATTTTTAAGAATTTTTCACCGGAGCGCGCGAAAAAAAACCTGGAAGGCTGCTTCATCCATTGTCAATGTCACTCTTCTGCTCTCCGTTACCTTTACCCTGCTGGGTATTTTACTGGTCCCGCTGTTGATTAAATTTCTGTTTCCTGCATTCGTGGCCAGGGGAATGATTAATGAAACCATCAACATGACCCGACTGATGTTCCCTTATCTTTTTCTGGTGACAGTGGCATCGGTGATGACCACCTACTTGAAGGCCTTCAACCGTTTTGGTATTGCCGAGTCTTCGGCTCTGTTTTTTTCCGTCGGTACTATCACCGGAGTGGTTATCCTGCATTCATTCACCGGGATTTATTCTCTGGCTTACGGTGTTTTACTCGGCGGGGTTTTACAAATATTATTTGCCTTGCCATTTACCGTTAAAATACTTTCACAAAAGGCCTTGCAGTTTCATTATTCTCCCTCCATTCAATTTGCCAGCCCTGAGAATAAAAAATATTATTCACAACTGGGACCCATATTCATTGATGTCATCCTGTCAAATTCCTCTGAAATTGTTGCGCAGATACTGGCTGCCGGATTGAAAACAGGGGCCATTGCTTTTTTATATTTTGCCAAGACGATTTTCAGGTTGCCTTTTGCCATAATCTCACAGGCGATCAACAGTGTGATTTTAAGGGAGTTTTCGGATAAAATTGCCCTGTTCGATAAAGAGAAGGCCAGAAAATTATTCATCGATGGACTGAAAACCAATTTATTCCTACTCACTCCTATATCGATTTCTATGATTATTCTGGCAGAACCGATTGTTTCATTGATCCTGGGTCGCGGTGAGTTCAACCAGTCGGATATACTTCATACTGCATATGCACTCCAATTTTATTCGATCGGGTTGATCGGGTGGGGGATTCATTCGTTTACAGTCAGAATATTCTCGGCCAGGATGGATATTAAGACTTCCATGATATTGAATTTTTTCATGCTGACCACTAATATTACACTATGCCTTCTACTGGTCAGGACAAGCTTGACTTTTGCCGGGTTGGCCCTGGCCACTTCACTTTCATATTTGATCTTTTCGGTTATCCGGGTGCTGGTATTGAAATACAAGCTGGAAAGAGAAGATATTCGAATCGCCTACCGGGAAATATTAATATCTTTTTTCAAAACCCTCCTGGCCTCATGTTTCATGGTGGTCATCATGCTGGAAACCAAATTAATATTTAAGAAAATTCCTTTCGGATCCAAAACCTTTGAAAACATTATAATGCTGGTATCCTTGCTGTTTATCGGAACTGCGGTATATTTCCTTTCATCTCTGTTACTTAAAAATACCGAAATTCTCATTTTAAGAAAAACCCTGATGAAAGGAGATAGAAATATACCGATTTCCATGCTGTCACCTTTTGAGTTTTTAAACCGGGCCGCTCGATTTCCTGAAAAATTCAGGGATGATTACCTTTACAAGATCAATATTTTCATCTCCAGTGAAAAATGGGAGATCAGAAATGTGGGGGTTAAACTGGTAGGCATTTTTCAGGATAGAACCAAAATTGATTTTTTATTAAATTTGATAAAATCAACTTCTGCCAATGGTTTCATCAAACGAAACGCACTGATGGCCTTGATCCAGCTGGATTTCTGGGATGCCAAACAAAAAGATTTAATGAAAAGCCTTTTAAATGACAGCTATTTTGAAGTTAGAGCCGCCACAATTGAATACCTCTACAACAAGCTGCCTGACCAGGACTATGATGAATTCAAGGGTATGATTCATAAGAAATTGAAAAGATCATCTCTGGAGGAAAAAATCGCCTCTTTGAAGCTCATTGGGAAACTCGGTTCAAAAGATGAACTCGCTTTACTGAAGCATTTCTACCTGAGCAGCAATTCCATCCTGAGAGAGGAATTGCTGGAAATGATTTTAAGATTTTACCGGAGGAAGCTGCTTTCTGTTGATGAAGTCAAAGAGCAGATTGATAAAATACTGAAAACCTCCAATAACTTCAGTCCTGAGTTTAAGCTGAAGGCAATAATAAACAAGGTTTTTAAGGAGCTAGGAGAAACATGATTGTCTGGTTAATGGAGTTTATGGAATTTATTCCGGAATCGATTCAGCGGCTCTTTTCTTATGTTAGTTTTAGAGCATTGATGGCCATGTTAACTGCTTTTTTGTTCGGGGTTTTTGTGGGGAAAAGACTGATTAACATTATTTATCAGCTTAATTTCCGGGATGTATCCAGGAGTTATGGGAATTTGTCCCCGAAAAACAAAACAGGAACTCCCACCATGGGCGGGATCATCATTTTTTTATCTTTCCTGATTGCGGTGTTGATTTGGTCAAAGCCGGATAATTTTTTTATTTCAATTATTCTACTGGCCGCTTTCTGGTTTACCACTCTGGGTTTTTTTGATGATTATTTAAAAAATGTGAAAGGCACCAGTGATGCGGGTATGAGCCGGGGATTGAAGCTCTTTTTTCAGGCATTGTTCGGACTAATCCTGGGACTCCTGGTTTTATCAAACAACTCACCCATCGGCCAGGAAATAGCAACGAAACTGTTCATTCCCTTTATTAAAAATCCAGTTATCGATCTTTCTTTTTTTTATTATATTTTTATTATACTGGTGATCATCGGAATTTCCAATTCGATTAATTTTGCCGATGGCCTAGATGGGCTGGCCGCAGTACCGGTTTCCCTGCTGGCTTTTGTGTATGCCGTATTTGCCTATATATTAGGCAATTCAAAACTGGCTGAATATTTACTCTTTCCCTATATAAACGGGGCCGAGGAACTGGTGATTGCACTGGCTGCCCTGGCAGGTGCCATGATCGGTTTTCTGTGGTTTAATACCTATCCGGCCGAGATATTTATGGGAGATACCGGTTCTCTGTTTTTGGGTGGAATTATTGCTACTACGGCGATATTGTTAAAAAAAGAAATACTATTTCTGGTTGCAGGCGGACTCTTTGTGATTGAATTCCTATCTGTTTTTATTCAGGACTATATTGGTATCAAATGGTTCAAAAGAAGGATTTTTTACCGGGCCCCGATTCACCATACCTATCAATTTTTGGGAATTGCTGAACCTAAAATTGTGGTTCGATTCTGGATTATAGCCGGGATTTTTACCCTGGTCAGTTTAATCAGCTTGAAGTTACGGTAATGAAGGATATCAAAGACATTCTTGTTTTTCTGAGCCTTTCTCTTAAGATTTTTCTGAGTTTGGTGTTTTTCAATTTATTGTATTTGCTCATATCTATCATGATTATTGTTGGTCTCTTTTTTGTATCTCCTGCACCAATGAGCCATTCGGGGTCTCTATTGTTGTTATTGATATCCATCATCGCTTTCCATATCGCTTTTAAAAACATTTTTTTGTTTAAATATCAGTGGTTGCTCAATTTCAGGTTTATAGATTTTTTAGGTAACAATCCATCATTGAACCCGCCGATATCGATGGACTATGACCGTGGGTTGAAACTTCCCATTGAAGAGATAAAAAGTCAATATAAAGCCGTCAAATCTGGTTTAAAACCAAGAGGGCTGGCATTATTCTCAAAAATGTTTGTTATTTCCATGATAATGACCCTGATTTTAACTGAGCACCCATTCAACTGGAATCGGGGTATTACCGAAAATTTAAAAAAAAGCGTATTGAAGCTATACTTGTTGAATTTGCTGATTTTTTTCATGATATTGGTTACGTTTACCCTGATTTCATTTTTACTTACTATTGGAATTCATTTGGAATTGAAATGTCTGGTTTTTTTTATCGGATTTTTGTTTGCTTATTTTTTGCATGCTGCCCTGTTCGATCCCATTGTTTCACTCATGATTCAGAAGCAAACTTATTTGTCGGTTTCACAGAGTTGATAATAATCAACCCTCGGATGGGAGAAAATCTCGCCGGATGAGCATTTCAATCTTGGGATTCCAGCAAGGATTTTCAATGAAACGGCGTTCCTGGCGTATCGAGTTTCTGGAAACAAAGGTATCCCCCCCTTTGTTAAATCGGATAATACCGGATCCGGTCATGATACTCATTTGGGTGGCCAGTGTAGCCACCGGATGGCCGGTTGAATCCAGAATACCTTCACGATCTCCGCTTTTAAACATCAACAGGTGATGTCCGATTTCATGCAGTATTTCCCGGGCCAGGGATTTGGCATGAGAGACATCGATGCTCTTACTGGCCAACCACCAGAAATCAGACCAGATGAAAATGGCCGGTGATTTTCCAGCCATCGAACTGCCCGTACCATAAGCAGACCATTCGATCAGATCCAATTCCTCGGGACTGTAATGATAGTGATAGTCGACCGGAATCGGAGTGTCTTTATCCTCTGATTGGTTATTATATATACCTGAATTTATATCAAAAAGACTCGTTTATGGCATTTTTTTTCAAAAAGGAAATAGTGTATAATATTTGGTATATTGGAAGAGATAGAAATGAGATTGTTTTCCGCTTTTCAGGAATTGTTCAATCTGGTTCGGGTCTCGGTCTATCAACCCAGGTGTATATGCTGTCAGGACTTACTGGTATTCAAAGAGGAGCAGCATATCTGTGGGTCATGCCGTTCTCAAATTCAACCCTTTTTTTTTCCGGTCTGCCGTCTTTGCGGAAAATCTATCAACGAAAATGGGGAGATCTGCGGAGAGTGCTCGATAAATCCCCCTCCCTTTCGGAAACATGCTTCCTATACACGGTATGAAGGGGTTATTAAAGAGCTGATTATTTATTATAAGTTCAAGGGCATACAGGGATTAAAAGTTCTTTTTGAGAATCTTCTGGCTGAACTGTTCAACAGCCAAATCACCGGGCATTTCGACTGGATGGTTCCGGTACCGGCTGACAGGGGGAGGAAGCGGGAACTGAATCCCATTCTGGCTCTCTGTAAAAGGTTATCCAGGAGTGTGGACATTCCTTTAATGCGGAAAAATCTAATCAAGGTTAAAAGGACCGAACCCCAGGTCCTGTTGAGTCAGGCCAGGCGTTTGAAAAATCTGGACGGGGCTTTTCAACTAAAAGATCCAGCCGCAGTCAAAAAAAAGAGAATATTGCTGGTGGATGATGTGTATACCACCGGTACCACCATAAAAAAGTGTACTCAGTTGCTTAAAAAGGCCGGAGCCGACGTAGTGGCCATTACCCTGGCCCGATCAATATAAATATTTCAATTAGACCACTAACTCTTTCGGGTGTTGCGTTGGTTATATAAAGTTTATCCTGACTGTTAAGATTTGTGTCAGTATGTGAATTTAATATTATTTTTTATCTGGTGCAGCTCCAGGTACCAGTCCAACCCGAATCTTCAATAAATGTGCCATTCATGGAGTTGTTGGTTGGAGCTGACCCAATATAATTTGATGAATTGCCGTTGTCCCAGACAACATTGAAATTTACCGTTGTTCCTGTTACCGTATATGTACCGATTCCACCCCAGCCATCCACTGCAGTGCCTGCAGTTGCTGATCCTGAAAATGTGATTGTGGTAACATATATGTCCATATCAGAATAAGTAAGGGTTAAACTCCAAAGTCCGACAATGTTAAAAACTTCTTCTTCAGCGGTTTTACAAGCAGGCATAAATATTAAAGCAATACAAACTAAAAATAATAACAACAAAGAAAACTTTTTCATTGTTCCTCCTTTTTTTTTATATTATATAATTGAAAATATAAAATCAATAAAAAACTTCAATAGCTTTATTTATGAAAAGAGCGATTATAACATACAAAAGTGATTTTTGACTGATAGATCCTGTTGCAGTCAAAAAAAAGAGAATAGTGGTGGCCATTACCCTGGCCCGATCGGTGTAGATCGGGCGGGGTAAGAGTATATATGACAATAAGGGGTGACGGTGCTTGTATTCTTGTAAATATGTTGTTAAAATAAATGTATGAGAAGAGCCAGGATAACATACCAGGGTGCCTTTCATCATGCGATGAACCGAGGACATGAGGGAAAGAAAATCTTTTTAAAGGATTCAGAAAAGAATTCATTTTTAAAACTATTAAAAGAGACTGCAAAAGGATACCGTATCAGAATTTTTGCCTATTGTATAATGGATAATCACTACCATTTAGTACTGGAAAACAGTTCAGGTCGGATGTCAGAATTTTTTAAAAAGCTTAATGGACAATATGGGAGGATTTATCGGAGAGAGAATAAAGGAAAAGGGTATGTTTTCCAAGACAGATTTAAATCAAAGCTAATTCAGGATGATTCATATCTATTGATGGTTATTGGGTATGTATTGAAAAATCCTGTTAGAGCTGGTTCGGTTACAGATTTTGTGGATTATCAGTGGTCCAGTTCTTCAATGTATTTTAATAAAAATATTTTGGATATTGTAGATAATAAATATGTTGAATCACTCTTTGGTTCCTTTCATAATATGTCCAATCAGATCAGGAATTTGACAATCAAAAAATTGCCTGTAATTCTAACCAGGGTTGGAGAAATTATAGGTGGAGAAGAGTTTGTTGTCGAATCTTTGGAGAAGTTCAATCGTCGGAAACCGAATGATCAAGTAGAAGAGTATAAAAGAAAAGATGATTATTATTTTGATCCTGTAGAAAAAGTGTTTTATGAATTTAAAAAGAAACATAAAATAAATGCTTTTGATATTGACACAAGATCTTATAAAGGCAAACGATTGAGAGGTGAATTGTTGGTTTATTTGAAGGATAATGCGGGATTAACATATGGAATGATAAAAAAAGTACCTATTTTTAGTGACCTTAAAATCAATTCCTTGGGATGGATTTACAAAAATGCAAAAATCCGGTTGAAAAGCTAATTTGAGATAAATACAAGTTTACAAGCACCGTCACCCCTTTTTTATGACTGATAGATCCTGTTGCAGTCAAAAAAAAGAGAATAGTGGTGGCCATTACCCTGGCCCGATCGGTGTAGACCGGGCGGGGTAAGGACCTATAGAGAAGGAGGAGGTTGATTATTAATCGATAAGATGGCTTTCATTATTTTAATCGTCATCATCATCTTCTTCTTCATCAACGTTCGTCACCTTTAAGACTGGATTTAATTTATATTTCGGATTGTCCTTGTTTCCGGTGACTTTTAGCGATGCCTCAGGATCAACTTCGATGGTAATTTCTGTTGTACCATCCTCATAAACAATGAAAGGCACATTGACTTTGATTTTACCACTGGGAACTTCAGCTTCATAGACCCCGCTTTCAGTGGTTACCTGGGCTCCGGTTACATCAAACCTGAATTTATTATAATTTCCGGCAGCTATATCAGTCTCAGATATTATTTCAGCCCAGGAAGTAGCATCAAGCACCATCAGATCAAAAGTGCCATCAGATATTGGAAGTGAAATCCAGCCTGCATCCTGATCAGAAGTTCGATGCACGTCAAGATTTTCAAAAGTAACCACAAGACTAATCACATCTTCTTTATTAGCTTGAGATGCGATCATCGCAATGTTTGACGCACTGTCAGCAGTTATAGAGAACTTGAAAGTACCTGTCTTAGTGCCTAACTCAACATAGTCTTCATTTTCCTGTAATTCTGAACTTTTTTTGCAATTGTTAATCAAAAAAATCATCATCAAAATTAAAATGCTTACATACCATATTTTTTTCATAATATTCTCCTGATAAAGTTTCCAAATTATAATAGCATTTATCATGCCAATTTATTCAGGTTTGTTTCTTTATTTTTAATTTTAGCATAGAATCCATTACCAATAATACTTTTCAGAAAAATTTATTTTTTGGTAATTTTATTTTTTTGAAAATAAATTAAAGAATTGACAATATTCATGGTTTACAATCTGTCAAGTTGTAAACTCAAATGATTTCCCTAAAGGCCGGAGTCGAAGTGATGGCCATTACCCCGGTCCGATCGGTTTAAGCCGGATGAGTTGAGGAGAGGGTGTGGTATCCTGTTGATATTAATCGATAAATAGAGTTTGATTAATTGATTCAATCCAGGTATAATTTTTTTGACTTGAATTGAATTCAAATTCAAAGCATTATGTCCCAAAAAAATTAACCGAAAAAGGACAACAAGACATGAGTGGATTTTTTGGAATCACCAGTAAAAAGGATTGCATCGTTGATCTTTACTATGGCATTGACTATCATTCCCATTTGGGAACCCGTTACGGTGGCATGGCTGTGGCCACTTCCCAGGGGTTTAACAAGGCTATTCATAGTCTGGAAAATGCTTATTTTCGCTCAAAATTTGAGCCTGACCTTTCGTATCTGGCCGGAAACCGTGGAATCGGAATCATCAGTGATCTGGAACCACAGCCCATTATCGTAAATTCTCACCTGGGGCGGTTCGCAGTGGTTTCTGTGGGAAAAGTGTGTAATGTTGATCAACTGGAATCCGTTGCCTTAAAAAACAAGAGACATTTTTCCGAAACCGGGGGGACTAAAATAAATCCCACCGAATTGATTGCCATGTTGATAACCGAATGTGACAGTTTCGAATCCGGCATTGCCAATGTCCAAAACAAGGTACAAGGGTCCTGTTCGATGCTGGTTTTAACCGAAAAAGGACTCTTTGCCGCCCGGGATAAACTGGGCAGAACCCCCATCATATTAGGGAAAAATGACCATGCCTATGTAGCGGCATCCGAAACCAGTTCATTTCCGCCTCTGAATTTTGAAATTGAACATTATCTGGGTCCCGGAGAGATCGTATTTATGACTCCGGAGGGTTATGAGCAGCGTCAGAAACCAGGGGACAATCTTCAGATATGCTCTTTTTTATGGGTATATTTCGGTTATCCTCCATCATACTATGAAGGTATCAATGTTGATGAATGTCGCTACCGCTGCGGCCGGGCACTGGCCCGGAATGATGATGTCGGGGCTGATTTTGTTTCCGGAATACCAGATTCGGGGATCGGTCATGCCATCGGATACAGCAATGAACGCAGAATTCCCTATAAGCGGCCTTATGTGAAATATAGCCCGACCTGGCCCCGCAGTTTTATGCCCCAGAATCAGGATACCCGGGATCTGGTAGCCAAGATGAAGCTGATATCCAATTCGGATTTGATAGAGGATAAAAAAATCATTTTTTGTGAGGATTCCATTGTCAGGGGAACCCAGTTGCAGGATAAAATAAAGGCATTGTTTAAACTGGGAGTCCGGGAAGTTCACATGCGGGTCGCCTGTCCACCACTGATGTTTCCCTGTCAGTTTCATAATTTTTCTACCTCCAGATCCACTATGGAGCTGGCTTCCCGCAAAGCTATTTTTGAACTGCAAGGAGAAGAATCTCCCGGACTGGAAGAATACCAGCTGGATCATTCAGAGAAAAATCAGCAAATGGTTGAGCAGATTAGAAAGCGGATCGGTGCTACCACCTTGAAATATCAAAAAATATCTGACCTGGTTAAGGCCATCGGCCTCCCCTTTGATCAATTGTGTACCCATTGCTGGGATAATTCCAGCTATTTTTGAAGCCTTCAGCCGAATAGGAATAAAAATGAATATAAAACATGTCGAGGGAATTAAAAAAAGGGGTATCATGCTTTATGCATTGAGTACCTGTGTATGGTGTAAAAAAACCAAAAGGTTGTTAAACGAGCTGGATGCTGAATATGACTATATTGATGTGGATCTCCTGGATGAAAATGAGAAGGAAAGGGTTGAGGAGGAAATCAGGCGCTGGAACCCGGCCTGTTCGTTCCCCACACTGGTAATTGATAAGGAGAGATGTATTGTCGGTTATAAGAATGATGAAATAAGGGAAGCCTTGGGATGAGTAACGACAATTCTACTGTCAGTGAGCAGGAGATTGACAGACTTTATGACAAATTAAACCGGGAAGCAGAGGCCTCCGGTTATCATCTGAATCCGGATATCGAATTCACCCGGGAACTGGCCATGGGTTTGATTGTCAATCAGAAAAGATACGGTTATATGGCCTGTCCCTGCCGTCTGGCTGTCGGAAAAAAACGATTGGATCTGGATATCATATGTCCCTGTGACTACAGAGACCCGGATTTGAATGATTTTGACGTCTGTTATTGTGCTCTCTATGTCTCCCAGACTGTACTGGCAGGGAATAAGACTGCGGAACCCATACCGGAAAGACGTCCATCCGCAAAAATCCGGCAGGAACAAAAACCGACTGTCCAATCTGGGTCAGGGGTTTCGCTTTCCTTTCCGGTCTGGAGATGCCGCGTTTGTGGCTATTTATGTGCCCGTGAGGGGCCTCCCGAAGTCTGTCCCATCTGCAAAGCCAAGAAGGATCGATTTGAAGCCTTCTTGAGCTAAAAATCTTCTAAATAGGCAATTGCTGCCCCTGCAAAAAGCATTGGCCCAATTTTCAAAATATTTTCATCAATTGAAAAAGTGGGCGTGTGAAGGGGAGAGGTATTACCGGTTCCCAGGAAGAAAAACACAGCGGGAATCTGATGTGAGTAATAAGAAAAATCCTCGGCTATACTCATGGGTTTAACCTTCTGAACCTGATTTTTTCCTAATATTTTTTCAAAAACAGGTATGAAAAACTCGGTGAGTTCCGGATCATTGTTCACAAAGGGAGCGTCTTTGCTGAAGGTGAATTGATAGGTGATACCATAGGCCACAGCCAATCCCTTTAAAATCTTTTCCATTCCCTCAGCAATTTTATCCTGTAGTTCAAAAGAGAATGTACGAACGGTTCCCTCCAGTTCAACTTTTTCAGCAATCACATTCGTTCGGACACCACCTTTTATTTTTCCAACCGACAGAACCGCCGGTTCTTTTGGATCTCTGAATCGGCTGATGAGTGATTGAAACTGTTGAATCGCAGAGGAGGCCACATAAATGGCATCAATTCCCTGGTGGGGGAAGGCACCATGGCTGGCCTTTCCTAAAATATCCACATAGAAGGAAGCCACATTGGCCATAATCGGGCCGGTGCGGATTCCAATGCTGCCAACCGGAATGCCGGGCAAAACATGAAGGCCCAGTATGGCATTTACCGATGGATTTTCCAGGACATTCTCCTGAATCATGGCCTGGGCACCACCGGGCTGGTTGGGAAGGGGGCCTTCTTCACAGGGTTGAAAAATAAACACGATGGTACCGGGAATCCGATCCCTCAGATCAGACAGTATCTTGGCTGTAATTAACACATTGGTCATGTGGGCGTCATGTCCGCAGGCATGCATATGTCCCGGATTTCTGGAGGCATAGGGGAAATCGGTTTGTTCGGTAATGGGTAACGCGTCCATGTCGGACCGGATAGCCAAAGCAGGTTTCTTTCTGGTGCCCCGGAGTATGGCCTTGATGCCGGTTCCGGCGATACCGGTTTGGACTTTCAGGCCCAGTTTTTCCAAAAAAGTAGCGATAAATTCAGAGGTTTCCTTTTCCTGGAAACACAACTCCGGACATTGATGTAAATGTCTTCTCAGCTTCAGGGCCTGGGGATGATATTGCTCTGCCTTCTGACGGATTTGCTTGATGATCTCAACATCCAGGCCCAGGCAGGGAAGAAACAGCCAGGTGACCAGAACCAAGCTGATTGATTTTTTCATTATATCAAATTATAACAGAAAAATATTATTATCAATAATCTGAATTTCTTGCTTTTTGATTATTTAAAGTATAAAATATGGGTAATTGATCAAACCATGAATCTGGCAAATCTTATCACTATTTTAAGAATTATTCTGGTCCCGTTTTTTTTGGTTATTCTACTGACCGAGATGGAAAATAAAGAGATTTTTGCCTTGATCATTTTTGTTATTGCCTCGATTTCCGACGGGATTGACGGATATATTGCCAGAAAATACAATCAGATCACAGAATTGGGCAAATTCCTTGATCCCTTAGCCGATAAACTGTTAGTATCGGCTGCATTACTGGCCCTGGTTTATCTTCAGATTGTCGAAACCTGGGTAGCAGCGGTTATCATATTAAGGGAAATCTTCATCACTGCTTTCCGATTTTATTTTCTGGTCAAGGATTCCACATTTTCAGCATCCTGGATTGCCAAGAAAAAAACCCTGTCTCAAATCATTGCCATTTCCATTTTGATCGTGCATAACAAAGTGCCCGGTTTTGAATCTGTTGCCTTGAAATTCGGTACTTTTTTACTGTATTTTGCCACTTTCCTAACCATATACAGCGGAATAGAATATCTCATTAGATATTCAAAGAAATAGAGTTCAGAATGCCGTATAAGAAATATCCTCCGTTGAACAAAAAGAATTTAAAAACCATTTCCATCAACGATAGAAAATCTCTGGTTGAAATCGACAGTTTTGCCAAGCCCTTTGCGCCGGGATCAAGTTTTGAATCTTTCATGCATTCGTTACCGAATAGCTTATCGGCCAAAGATTTATTAGAGTTTTCGACTCATGTTAAAGATGCCCGGAAAAAAGACAAACCCATTATTTTCGGAATGGGTGCCCACACCATTAAGGTGGGGCTCAATCCCATTATCATTGATCTGATGGAAAGGGGGTGGGTCTCGGCCATCAGTATAAACGGGGCCTTTATGATTCATGATTTTGAGATCGCCTTGTGCGGTAAAACTTCGGAGGATGTGGCAGCGAATCTGCATAAAGGTACTTATGGTAATACCGAAGAGACCGGTTTGTTCTTGAATATTGCCTTGAAGGATGGATATAAACATGGGTTCGGGTGCGGAGAGTCTATCGGTCATTATTTGATTCAATCGGAGTTTCCCCATAACCAGTCCAGCGTTCTGTACCATGCCTATAAAATGAATATTCCCGTTTCCATTCATCCGGCAATCGGAACTGATTTTATTCATTACCATCCCAGTTTTGACGGAAGTATCATGGGGGCATTAGCTGAAAAGGATTTTTTATTGCTTTCATCGATTATATCTCAGTTGGCTGACGGGGGCGTCTATATGAATATCGGTTCAAACGTGATATTACCCGAAGTTTTTCTGAAAGCCATTGCCTTTTGCACAGCTCAGGGTATTCGCTTGGACGAATTTTATACAGCTGTTTTTGATTTTAACAAACATTATCGTCCCTATGAAAATGTAGTCAGGCGACCGGTTTTGAATGGGGGAAAAGGGTATTATTTTGTCGGTTCCCATGAGATTATGATTCCTCTACTGGCAGCGGTTTTATTGAGCATTTAGGCAGGGATGAGAACGGTCTTATGAAAATTGAATTCAGCCCGGGGGCCAGGTTGCAGCTGGATGTATTATCTGAATTGGATTCAATCGAGACCGGGTTCTTATTCGGATTCAATATGGGTCGGTATTTAATTATTGAAAGTTTTTTTCCGCTACGTTTCACAAAAAATAGTATCAATCGGATATATCCCCAGATTTTCAATCATTTCAGTGACCGATTGCTTGGAGTATTTTTTGTCAATGGGAAGGCATTTTTAAATGATTGGTTTCTCGAGAATATTATTATCCAGGTTAAGAATCATTCCCGAAAAATATTCTTATGCCGGTTTGATGATCAATCAGGTCAGAAACAGTGGGTGCCGATTTCGGGAAGTGAGAAGGGATAATGGATGGAAATTTCAGAAACGAAGAGAAAAAAGAACTCTTAAACCTGGCCAGAAAGACCATTCGATCATTTCTTGAAAGCGGGAAGGTCGAATATTCCTCGTATCATAATCCCAAATACAAAATAAAAATGGGCGTTTTTGTTACCCTGCATATGAATAATGCGTTAAGGGGATGTATTGGGTATCCGTTACCCCAGAAGCACTTGTCTGAGGCAATAGCGGACAACGCCATTGCTTCTGCCACCCAGGATCCAAGGTTTGAACCGGTTTCACTGTCTGAGCTGGAAGCAATTGATATAGAGATATCAATTCTAACCGTTCCGGAAAAAATCACGCAAGTGAGTGAAATTAAGGTAGGAAGGGACGGAATAATCATCAGCAAGGGATTTAACCGAGGATTGCTTTTGCCCCAGGTTCCCCTGGAACAGAATTGGACACTGGACCAGTACATTTCTTACGGTTGTATGAAAGCCGGACTGCCTGGTGATGAGTGGAAACGCGGGGTGGAAATTGAGACTTTCCAGGCAATTGTATTTGGTGAGAAACACCAATCGCAGATCGGTGAGTGATGGATAGTAAACATGGCTCCTTTAAAACAATCCATCTCAGAACGGAAAAGCACATTGATTTTTATGATATAACCTCTGAAATCGAATTCCAGGTGACGGATTCCGGAGTTCGGGATGGAATCCTGCTGGTGTTTACACCACATACCACTGCCGGTATAACCATTAACGAAAATGCGGATCCATCGGTCAGGTCCGATATCAGGGAGTTCATCAGTCGAAATATTCCTCCCGGGTCATACTTCAAGCATCTGGAGGGTAATTCCCCCTCTCATATTATGTCCAGTCTTTTTTCTGTCTCTGAGACGATCATTATCCAGGACGGTCAACTGGTTTTAGGGTCCTGGCAGGGGATTTTTTTTTGTGAATTCGATGGACCCAGAAACAGAAAGGTATATGTAAAAATCATTGGAGATTGATGCTTCAGTGATAGTGGATTTGAATTTCCCTAAAAAACCAGATCAGTCTGAAACCATCAGGACTTCATTTAACTTGTCGACCAGTTGATTCAGTGAATATGGCTTCTGGATAAATCCCGCCAATCCCTGCCCGATAAAATGACTGGTGGCTTCCTGTTCACTGTATCCACTGGAAAGAATCACTTTAATTTTTGGTTCTATGCGGGTCAATTCCCGAAATGCCTCTTCTCCATTCATATTGGGCATGGTGGTATCAAGAAGGACCAGAGCAATGCTTTCTTTATGCCGGCTGAAAACATCCACCCCTTCACGCCCATCCATGGCTTTTAAAACCTTGAATCCAGCACACTCCAGCATATTGCTGGTCACATCCAGAACCGCCTCCTCGTCATCGACGACCAGAATGGTTTTGGCGTCTATGTTTTTCTTGTCGTGATTTGATTTCTCCTGGGTTTTCATTTTGGTTTTTTTCTCCATTATAGGCAAAATTGCTCTTATTGATGAACCCTTTCCAGATTTACTCCAAACCTTCAGGGTACCATTATGACCCCGTACAATCCCCAAAACTACAGCCAGGCCCAATCCCCGCCCGCTGAATTTCGTGGTGAAAAACGGATCAAATATTTTATTCTTGATATTGGCTTCCATTCCCGGACCGGAATCGGTTACTTCCAGGCAAATATATTCACCCTCCCTTAGATTGGGATCCAGATAATCATCTACAAACGAGGCCCGATTCATCTTCAATCGACAGGTTTTTACCTGCACGGTCCCGTTTTTTTCTCCAATCGCCTCTGAAGCATTGATGATGAGGTTTAAAATAACCTGTCGAATTTGAGATGAATCGGCCATAATTGGGGGCAGAAGCTTATCAAATTCGAATTTGAGAGAAACTTTTTTGGATATGGAGGCTTTCAATAGCTGGCGCATATCATCAATTAGTCGGGAAAGATTGACCTCTTTCAGGATGAACTTTCCCTTTCCCGAGTAGGCCAGCATTTGATTGGTGAGTTCAGCGGCATCTTTTGATGACTTTTCAACTTTTTTTATAAATTTATAGGGTAGGGCTTCCGGTGATAAATAACTGGAGGCCAGACTGGCATTGCCCAATATTGCCATCAGTAGATTATTGAAATCATGGGCAATCCCTCCGGCAAGGATTTCCAGACTCTTCAGTTTCTGAGTATATTGCATCTGGGACTGCAATTTTTGACGCTCTGCCTCTGCTTTTTTTATTTCGGTGATATCGGTTAGCAGACCTTCATAGTGAGAAATATTCCCGTGTTCATCTCGGACGATTCGGGCATTTTCAAGAAACGTGATTTTACGGCCATTCTTGCATCGAAGCTGCAACTCAAAATTTCGCACTTCACCTTCTCTTTCCAATTTGTGGGTTAAAAACTTCCGGTATTCCGGGTTGACATACAGATCCTGTACCTTGGTGGTTTTACATAATTCCGCTTCAGAATTATATCCCAGCATCTTCACCAGTGCCGGATTGGCAGCCAGAATTATTCCGTCAGGCCGGGTCAGGAATAATCCTTCAATCATGTTTTCAAAAAGACTGCGGTATTTGGCTTCGGATTGCTGAAGCTCAAGGTTGGCCGTTTGGAGTTCGGAGGTCCGCTCCCTTACCCGATTTTCCAGCTGAATATGAGCTTGCTTGAGGGCCTGTTCGGTTTTGATACGATCGGTAATGTCTTCAACGATTCCATCTAAATATTTAACCTGTCCATGATGATCCCTGACAGCCATGGCCGTGGTGGAACAAATGATTGGAGTTCCGTCTTTTTTCTTGCAATTCAAAATTTCATTTCTGACCAAACCCTGGCTGAGAACTTTGTGACTGAATTTATCCCGGTCCTCGGGCAATTGATAGATATCGACCGGATGTATCCTGAGATATTCAGATTTGCTGGAATATCCAAACATCTCATACATGGCCGGGTTCACTTCAATGTATTTACCTTCCGGACCTGCAGTACTCCGGTATATTCCCACATTAATATTTTCAGTTATGGACCGGTACTTTTCCTCGCTCTCCAGAAGTGTTGCTTTGGATTTATCCCCTTCTTTTTTTGCCATATCAAAGCTGCTTTATTTTACCTTTTAAAAAAAACAATTTCAACCCCATCGGTATAAAATGTTACAATTTTCCGGGGGCCTGGAAGAAAAGATGCTTTTGATTATTTGGTTAGTTGTGATAAAATAGCTCTATTCGGGGTGTAGCGCAGGCTGGTAGCGCGCACGGTTCGGGATCGTGAGGTCGGAGGTTCGAATCCTCTCACCCCGATTTTATTAAAACAGTAAGTAGTAGGAAGTAAGTAGTAGGTAGTAGGAAGTAAGTAGTAGGTAGTAGGAAGTAGGAAGTAGGAAGTAGGTAGTGGATTAATTTCTCATAAAAGTCTCGTATAATTCTCACGGATTTTTCCCAAATTTTATTAATAATATTCGAACAATATCTTCATGAACGGATTTTTGGTGATATTTAATTGAAAATGCAAGATTATGATGTAAATCTGGGTATCAGTTTTCATTTTTTCAATTTGCCAATTTTATTTGAAAGCGGTTGATCTCCCAGACCTCTTTTTCAATATTTTCTTCAAGATAATAATAAAATCCATCCAGGATACTGTGGAGTGTGGCCTGGTCGGTGTAGAAATTTATTGCAGGCAAATGGGTGTTCCCTTTTAAATTACCCTTCAGATCAAAAACAAGCCATTTTATCTGTCGATTTTTAACCTGAAAGGTTTGCACATAAATCAAATCTTGATCAATAAAAAAATCCCTGACCGCCGGAAAATGATCCGGGAAGGTAAGGTATTGTTTCAAGTAATTCCAAAAGATTTTCCATTCGGGGCTGGTCCTGTAGTAAGTTTTCAATTTTTCGATGTATGCAGCGGGAACCTTTAATTTGTCTGCTTGATGGTCTATTGGTGACAATCTATTTCCTTTAAAATCAAATACACGTATAGATATGGTATCCAAATCGCTGGACAGGTAGATTTTTTCCTTATACACTATAAATTTGTAGTTGGGCTTGGGTACAAATATTTTCACTCCCATCCCTACGGGGGTATTGGTTCTTAAAAGGATTTTTTTTCTCCTCATTTCCTTATCAAACAGGGCAATCCCCTGAACCTGAAATCCCTCTCCCGTAGCCAGTGAGGTTGAGGAGATAAAACCGCCTTCCACCGGAATAAACCGCTGCATGGGAGGAACCTTGCACTCCCCGATTGGATTTCCTTCCAGGGTAAAAAGGGACAGCTTCCCGATACTGCCAATCGCCAGCTTCCCGTCCACAGCATCAATGGTAAGGCTGTTGATCCCGTGACCCAGTTTGAATTCACCGGGTCCTTCTCCGGGATTTCCGAATTTCTTGATCAATTTCAAATCTTGTAAAGAATAGATATAAACCCGGTGTTTCTCTCCGATGTAAATATGGTTTTTGGTTAGCAAGAAGGCATCTGGTTTGGAGACTTCGTACAATATTTTTTTACTTCCGAGAACAATACTGGGACAAAATATGAAAACCATAACTATAACTGTAACCATCTTTTTCATATATATTCTCCTAAATAACAATGCTCAGGGTTCTTTTCTTTCATGAATTCTCCAGGGTTTTCATTACTTCATCTAAAAACTGCATTTCCAAAGTTAATGCACGGTGGATATATTCTATTGCCAGATTGGTACTTCCGTGATGGTGATTGTTTGGTGCTGCGTTGCCTTCAGTCTTTTTATTGAAAATGGCAATATACTTTTCAATTTGAGATTTTCGATTTCGAATTAGTTTAACGGCTTCAGGCGCTGGTATTGCATCTAGAAAGCAAATGCTTACCATACCAGGATGTTCACCGGGAGTGAAGGCAGTAAGTTGCTGTCTGAGGAGTTTGAAAAACATAGCTTCACCACCCTCTGTAACTGTATATACTTTCCTTGCTCTATTACCAGTTAGTTCATCCCGATGTGTGATCCAGCCGTCTTTTTCCATTATTTCAAGCAAATTATACGAAGTTGGCTTTTTCATTGTGATTGGAATAGTTAAGTCAAGATGGGCGTTGAGCATATAACCATGCATATCTGTTTGCCTGAGCATTCCGAGTAAAAGTAATTTACGTTCATTAATCATAGACATTATAAATCCTTATAGTCAGTTCTGACTGTTTATAGTTTAGTCAAAACTGACTATATTGTCAAGTAGGTAGAATAATTTTTTTATTTTTTTTCAAAAGGGGGGTGACGAAAAGGGGGTGACGCTAAAGGGGGTGACGGTGCTTGTAAACTTGTATTTATCTCACCTCAGCTTTTCAACCGCACTTTTCTTTTCCCTCTTATTGTATTGATGGATGGTGTGATTTGAACTTAACTTCAGGATATTCATTTGCTTTCGGTTCTGTCGGATACCACACTTACACCCAGCATAAGAGCCGCTGGGATTTGGAAGAGAGAAATCAGAGCGGGAATCAACCGTTGCACAATTGAATCAAAAAAAATTTAAAAGCTTAATTGTGAAGATGAGAAGTTAAGAAGTTGAGAAAATGACTATTTTTCTATGAGGATATTTTTTAGTTCTTTCAGGTTTCTGACTGCCTGGCCTTTATAGTGGTTGTTGCCGGAGACAAAGATGGTCCGGGCTAATTTTTTTAATTTTTTCATCTTTTCAGCAATTTGAGTGAGTTCTTGAGTGCTGTAAGAGTAGTTGTAGCGGGCATCCCGCCCCTGATTGGAAAACCAGGACTGGTAATTGCGGCCGTGCAGCCGGAAATAGGATATCTCGGGGTGGGTCAGGTGCCAGGTCAGGGGAAGTGATTGGGAGATAACCGGCTGGTCAATGTTGACCCAGATCATCCGGTTCTGCTTGAAAGCATCCATGGTTTCTTCCCGGTTCCAGCTGTTGTGGCGGAATTCAACGGCAAAAGTATGAGACTGGAAATACTTCTGCAGGTTCATTAAGTAATCGAAATTATCGGTTGATAACTTGAATGAATACGGAAACTGAGCCAGGAATCCTGCCAGTTTATTGGATTGAATCAGGGGCTGGCAGGAATTAAAAAAATCCTTCATGTCATTTTCAGCCCATTCCCGTTTGTGGGTAAAATGTTGATAAATCTTTATCCAGAACGAAAAGTGCGGGAGTGATTCTGTTTTTGATACCCATCCGTTTGTCAGTTTCAAGGAGGGAATCCGGTAAAATGTGGTGTTTACTTCAACAAAATCAAAATCTCGGGAAAGAAACAGCAGCGGGTTAAAAAAAGGTTCCCTGGGGACGGGGTAGACAGTGTCCTCCCAGTCTTTATAACTCCATCCGGCGGTTCCAAACAGATACTGTGCGTCGGTCATTGGATCAGGGTTTTAAATTCAGCAGGTCGGACAAAAGCTTTTCCTGAAGTTTTTCCATTTCTCCGGTGTCCTGTTCATGATCGTAGCCGGCCAGGTGGAGAATGCCGTGGATCATCAGCCTCAATAATTCGTTATTTGGGGGAATGTCGAATTTTTGAGCCTGTTCATGTGCCAGGGGAAAGCAGATGAAGATATCTCCCAGGTAAAATCCCCCGGGGAGTTGTTGCTGAAGGGGAAAACTCAACACATCGGTGGGATAATCTTTTTGTAAATATTCCAGGTTTAAGGCCTGAGATTCCTGGCTGGATCCCAGTTTTATGGAAATGTCTCCCTTGAGGTCCAGTATCCGGGAAAGTTCGGATAATCTGGAAACAAAGTATTTCTCATCTATTTTATGCCTATTTTTGATTAGATTTATCATGATGGTGGTTTTCTTTAAAGTCAAAGCCGGGATACGATATTCTCATATTGTAAATAGAGGATAATTTTTTTAAAAATCCATTGGCGATGATATTTAAGGCTTTGAAGGTGATGCCTTCACCGGCATCAAATTGTTTTTCTTCTATATTGGTGTCGATTATTTGTTGAATGACATTTCGAATCTCTTCATCAGTGGGAGAGGCCAGGCTTTTGGAGGCCGCTTCCACCTGGTCGGCCAGCATAATAATGGCATTTTCAATGTTCTGAGGTTTTTCCCCCGGATATTTGAAATTTTTTTCATCAATTTCCTCGGCTTCGGCATCATTCTGTTCCAGGGCCTTATCGTAAAAAAAATGAACCAGTTTGGTTCCGTGATGCTGGGATATAGAAGAAGATACCACCTGGGGGATTTTCAGTTTCTTGGCGATTTCAAGCCCGTCAGGAATATGGGCGATGATCATTTTGGCACTTTCCTGAGGTGACAGCTTGTCATGGGGGTTATCCGGATAAAGGGTGTTGTTTTCGGTAAAAAACTGCGGGGTTTCAATTTTACCGATATCATGGTAAAGAGCCATGGCTGTAATCAGGTAAGGAGATAATTTTAAATCGAGAGCAGCGGTTTCCGAGAGTGTGGCCACCATCAGGGAATGATGGTAGGTGCCCGGAGCCTTTTCCAGCATTTCCCGGAATATCGGGAGATTCAAATTGTTGAGCTCAATGAGCTTCAAATCACTGATCAGATTAAAAATAACTTCCCAGAGGGGGATGATGAAATTGGCTAAAATAGCCGAGAGAATGGCTGATATACCGCCCATGAACAGATTGAATGCCATCAGGGACACATCCATATTTGGATCGGTCAGGTTAAAGAGCAATATGAAAAAAATGTTAATAGGAATCAGCCAGAAGATACTGGCCTTCAGGATAGGGGAACGTTTGATTCGCTGGTAGTATTCAATGGCATAGGTAATGAACAGGTTTCCTACCAGTATATAAAGAACAATGGATAAATCCCAATCGCATATAATACCGCCGATAATGGAATTGATAAAGGAATATATAACCGCGCTTTCAAGAGTAAAGATGAACGCAATAAGCAGGGCGCTGAAACCAAAGGGAATGGCAAAGTATATACTGTCAATGTTGTAGTTTAGGTCAAAAGAAATATTTTTCAGAATCAAAGGAAATAAAAATATCGATATCCGGTAGATGACTGCACTCAAAAAGAGGGTGGTACAGGTGACAACGAACAGTTTGTGCCGGTTTAAATCACCGGATTTCCAGGTATTGAAAAATTTGGCAATAAACAGGAATAAGAATCCCATTATGGCCAGTATCAGATAATAACTGGACAGTTTTTTCCCCCTTATTTTTTGCTCTGACGCAATCAATTTGATTATTTTAATATCTTCCGGGCTGATTTCATCTCCCTTTCTCAGAATGACTTTACCGGATTTTAGTTTGATGATAACCGGATTTATTTGAGCAGAGGCGTTGGCTTCCTCTTCTCGGGTAAGGGTTATTGAATAGGCCAGATTCACATCGATAAATTCCATGAAGATCAATGACAGAATCTCGATTTCCTGAGGAGATAGTTGCTGATCCTTGAGAAAAGCATTCAATAAAATCTGGACATCCCTCAAATCTTTGACATCCTCTATTTTGAGGATTTGCTGTTCACGGTTCTTGGAAACCACCTTGATGGTTCCTTCTTTGCTTTTTTTGGCACCTAATGTTGAAGCCAGAATTCCGGCTTTTTCAATCTGATCGATAAATTCAAACAGCTTATTCAGATTGACTTTAAAAAATGGATTGGAAAGCAGGATGTATTTCAGCTGTTTTTCATTGATCACAATCCCGAAGGTTTTTTCAATGGTAGACTTGATACCGGGAAGTTCCTTTCGGTTTTTTATGTACTTTTTACGCGATTGTCGGAGCAACTGATACCATTCATTGATGAGTCCTTTGGCTTTTCCCTGGTTTTCCGCATAGTATTCGTAAACCGGGGTTACATTTTCAATGGCGGCTTTTCTTTTTTCATTGGTGCTTATTTTGTCTTCAACCGTGATATCTTTTTTAATGATAATATTCTCTTTGACGATATTTCCGGCTTTGAACGTATGATCCGCGATGGGTTTTTCCTGGGGAATATATAAAACATAAGAAATAGCCAGAATAAAGGCCATGGCAACCAGAATTTTTATCAACGAAGGGCGCTTCCGCTTACCTTCGGTGGAATTATAATTTTTGAAGAAATTCAGCTCAAATTTCATTTTTCTTGGTTTCGTAGGCTTCTATGATTTTTTGAACCAATTCATGTCTCACCACATCGGTGGCATTCAGGTGAACGATTTTGATTCCTTTAATTGGTTTGAGTATTTTAAGGGCTTTAAATATACCTGATTTTTTAGGTTCATTCAAATCAATCTGGGAAATGTCAGCAGTGACCACGACTTTTGAATGTTGTCCAAATCGGGTGAGAAACATCTTCATCTGGGCTCTGGAGGTATTTTGACCTTCATCCAGGATAATAAAGGCATTGTTGATAGTCCTGCCCCGCATATAGGCCAGGGGAGCGATTTCTATGATTCCTTTGTCGATAAATTCCGAAGTTTTATCAAAACCGATGAAATAATACAATGCGTCATAAAGGGGCCTGAAATAAGGATTTACCTTCTGTTGGATGTCACCCGGCAGAAATCCCAGTTTTTCTCCGGCTTCCACGACCGGTCGGGTCAGTACAATTCGCTCTACTCTTTTTTTCAGTAAATATTGAAGTGCTACGGCAATGGCCAGGAAGGTTTTTCCGGTACCGGCCGGCCCGATGCTAAAGGCCAGATCATTGTCTAACATAGCCTTGATATAGTTATTTTGATTATGGGTTTTGGGAGAGACTTCTTTTCCATTCAGTTTGAGCACGGATCTGGATTTTATTTCTTTCTCCATCAATTCGATTTTTCCATCATTGGCCAGGCTGAGACTGATTTTGAAATCATCTTCAGTGAAACTTCCGTTTTGTTTCAACGATTTCAGGATTTGTTTTATATATAGCCTGAAATTTTTTTTATCCCGGATTTGACCGTCAAACATAATCTTGTTTCCCCTCAGGGCAATATCTACATTAAACATGGATTCCAGTTGGGCAGTATATTTATTAATGATGGGAACTAGATCCTGGAAATGTGGATCCGGGTAGATTATTTCTTCCATATTTGATTGTTCCGTACCAAAATCATTATCTTAATTATAAATCTCAAAACCACATTTGTCAAATTCACAACCGGGATTCATCTGTGGTGTAAATGCGAAGCCAAGGGCGGGGTCCGAAAATCAAAAATAAAAAATTCAATTTTTTAAATTTATTATAATATTATAATAGCAGGAATAACAAAAATGATTCGAAAGCAAATCTGTTATCTTTGTCTATTTTTTGTTTTTTCATCTACGTTGATATTCGCCAAGAGTAATGTCAAGTTAAAGCTCCCGGTTAGAATTTTTGTTGAAACCAGCCAGGTAAAAGAATTTGATAAAGAGAAATTCACACTATTTATAAATAATAAAAAAATCAAAATATTTAATATTTTAACAAAAAATAAATCCATTAGTAAAAAATCCGATATGGGGAGGAATTTCATACTCTCCTTTCAAACAACCGAATATGATCAACAAGTATCTACTGGTATTTTTCACTTTATTACCCAAATTTTAGATACAACAGACCGTTTAATAATATTGACTCCTCTGAAAATTCATAAGATGGAGGTTTCCAGAAATAAGATCAGCATGTTGGTAAAAATTGAGAAATTATTAAGAAATGATTTTCTTACCTGTAAACAATTAAAATTTTCTGTAGAGGAAGCTTTAAAAAATAAAATAATCAAATTGAAAAGAAGTTTGATCGATTCATACAAAAATATCTTTAATTTTAGTCAAAGTAATAAAGATGCCATCCAATTTCTAAACACTTATCCGAAAGAATTCCAGAATTTCAAGAATGAATTTTTGGTGCCTAACTACAGAATTATCAAGTTGATCACAGAGTTAATGGCCACAAGTGGTGGAGAGAGGTGGTGGATACACTTTCAACACCGAGATATCTCTCCACTATTTTCCATGACAAAAGTCATCATTAACATGATTAAGGATTATGAATCTCTACATTATAACAAATTGAATATTGATCAAAGTATTGCTCAGCTTAAAAAACAGTTACAATTTTCCAGTTCTTTTCCACAATATCAGTTTTCAAAAGAACTCATAAATAACCATATTAATTATAATGTTATTATGATGGGGAAACCAATAGATTGTGAATTACGTTCCTCCGTTGCTGAGTTTTTGGATCTCGAAAAAATCTTCAAAAATCTAACCCTTTATACTGGCGGTATGATGGTCTGTACAACAGATGTGATTGACGGATTAAAAAATATTTCCAGACATACGGATTATTACTATGAGCTGGTTTATAATTTTAATGGGCAATTTGAGAGGAAAAATATTCGAGTCGGTATACCGGATCAGAAAAAGAGTTTATATTACAGGAAATCATTCAGCAGAGATGAGATGGAATCATTAATTACTTTCCTTACCACACAAAAAATTCATATTGAAAAATTTTCCTTCCATGAAAAATATTTCAATTTTTTAGTTACAAAATTCAAATTAGATGAAACTGGAAATTTTGGAATTTTAAAAATATTTGTTCGTGTGTTGGATTATCAAAAAAATGTGGTTTACAAAGAGGAAAAAATTCTCAGGACATTCAAGGATAAAGTTTCAATATCTCTTCCTCATCCCTCTTTGAAAACAGGAACTTATGAACTCATATTATCTGTATACGATTTGATTGCAAACCATTATGCATCTCTACAGCATAATTTTTATTTTACTGAAAAATATGAATCCGAGTGACTAACATTGATGATGTGTAATCGTTCCAAAAGGGAGGTATAATATGAAAGGAACCAGGGTGTATGCTTTAATGACAGTATTTTTTGTTCTTGCCATGACAGGGTCCGGTGGGGCAGGACCTGTAAAAAAAGATTTTATCAATACGCTGGGCATGAAATTTGTGTACATTCCCGCGGGAAATTTTGTAATGGGAGCAGTCGAGATTATTGAGGATGACAATACCCCCACCCATAAAGTAACTATCAGTAAAGGATTCTACCTGGGTATTCAGGAGGTAAACGCAGATCAATGGTATGCGGTGATGAAGAAGTATCCCGATGACAGTCGGGGTAAACTGCCGGTGGCCAATGTCTCCTGGCAGGATGTTCAGGCCTTTATCAATAAACTCAATGAGTTGGAAAAAACAACAAAATACCGGCTGCCCACCGAGGCCGAGTGGGAATATGCTGCCCCTGCCGTAACCATTTTTTATGGTTTCATCCATAATTGAATTTATATTCCTTATATGATATCCTAAAACATGAAAAATCCAAATGACATTATTGCAGTAATCGGTACCAATAAAGGTACTATTAAAATTAAACTTTTTTGGGAAGAAACACCAGTAACTTCTGGAAGTTTTGTGAATTTGATTCAACGAGGTTATTATAATGGGTTGATCTTTCACAGAGTTATTCCTGACTTCATGGTTCAGGGTGGTTGTCCTGATGGAATGGGAACAGGTGGACCGGGATATAATTTTGAAGATGAGTTTGTTTCAGAACTCAGACACGACAGCCCTGGAGTCTTGTCAATGGCAAATGCCGGTCCCGGTACAAACGGAAGTCAATTTTTTATTACTCATCTAAAAACCCCATGGTTAGATGATCATCATACTGTTTTTGGGAAAGTCCTTTCAGAAGATGACCAGACTGTAATAGACTCAATTGAAGGAAATGACAAAATTGAATCAATCCGTATTGAAGGTGATCCAGCAAAAATATTGAAAAAAATTGAAAATAGATTAACAGAATGGAATAAAATACTAGATAAAAAAGTTTAAAATAAAGAGGAAAAAATTCTCAGGACATTCAAAGATAAAGTTTCAATATCTCTTCCACTTTGAAAACAAGTACTTATGAACTCATACTATCTGTATACGATTTGATTGCAAACCATTATGCATCTCTACAGCACTTTTTTTATATTCATGAAAAATGAGTGACATAAAATAAAAATCAAAAAACAAAATAGATTTTGTATTAATACTTAATCCCTCGGGCCACCACAAAAGAACCCCTGCCGTAACCATTTTTTACCGGCTCGATCTGGCATATCTCATCAAGGGGATTGAATAATGTTTGAACAAATAAAATATCTTCAAAAGAGGCATTGCCCAGTAATTCCGTGAGTTCTTCGGGAGAATAAAAAGTTGCCTGCTTGAAGAATATACTTACCTCTTTTTCCTGCTGGTATTTCATACCCAGGGGACTGAGTCTGTCAATAAATCCAATGACCAGATGCCCTCCGGCGGTCAGAATTCGATTGGCCTCTTTTAAACTACTTTTTATATCATTTAAAAAACAAATGGTGGTAACCATCAGCACCAGATTAAAGGATTCATTGCGGAAAGGCAGTGTTTCGGCCACACCCTGGATAACATGAATATCCCTGGCTCTGGCCAGTTTCAGCATGTTTTTGCTCGGATCAACCCCGGTTTTGATATTGAAGGAGCTGGAAAAACGGCCGGTTCCTACCCCGATCTCCACAGCATTTGCACGTCGCGGCAGTAGCCGCTCCACAGCAAATACCTCGCTCTGATAAACCCAGTGGTATTTCTCATACCACCGGTCGTATTTTTCAGCAAAATTATTGAAAGGCTCGATTGCTTGACTCATGTAGCTGGAATTTTTTTCTTCCGCATAAATTCAATCAGGTTTAAAATGGCCATCATACATTTTAAAGATGATTGATCCGCCTGTCAATTGAAACCTTCATTTCTGAAATAAGTAATATAAATATTACCAATTGAACCTTGAACATAATATCAGGCGATGTTCTGGAGTAGGTGTGAGTTTGCTGCGTCTTGACATTTTGGAGTGTTTATTTTATAAAAGATCATGCTGTTCAGGATAATTCAATATCTTTTGAAAAACCAAAGGAGATGCCCATGCCGGATTTAAAAGAGGATATTTTAGATTATATCAAAGAGGAATATCTGGATGAAGACGAAGATATTGAAATCGGCTATGAAACCCACTTGATATCCGGTGGATTTGTCGATTCTTTTTCCATGGTGTCCTTAAAACGTTTCCTGGAAACCAATTATAAAATTCAAATTCCCGATGGCAAGGCCTCACCAGAGGCTTTTGATACGGTCAATAATATAGTCAAGCTTTTAAATGAATTCGGAATTCGATAAATCAATCACATGGCCTACGGTAAAATCGAACAAGACCTTTTCAAAGAGGAACTGAATTCCATAAAGAAAGCGGGAATTTTTAAAGAGGAACGCATCATTCATACACCCCAGAATTCAAAAATCGGAGTGGTTTTTCCCCATGGCTCAGCGCAAAAAGAATTAATCAACATGTGTTCCAACAATTATCTGGGCTTGTCATCTCATCCGGACGTGGTTCAGGCTGCCCATAGGGGATTGGATAGCAGAGGGTATGGTTTGTCTTCGGTCAGGTTTATCTGCGGAACCCAGGACATTCACAAGCAACTGGAGGACAAATTGACCCGATTTCTGGGAACCGAAGACACCATTCTGTTTCCTTCCTGTCTGGATGCCAATGCCGGTGTATTTGAGGCCCTGCTCAGTGAAGAGGATGTAATGATTGCGGACCGTCTGGTTCATGCATCAATTGTGGATGGAATGCGTCTGGCCAGGGCCCAGACCGATACCTTCAAACATTCTGACATGAATCATCTGGAAAAGAAGCTTCGGCTTCATCGGGATAAACGCCTGAAAGTTATTATTACGGATGGTGCTTTTTCAATGGATGGTGACCTGGCAAAGCTGGACCAGATTTCCCGGCTGGCCGATGTCTACCAGGCCCTGGTTTTCGTAGATGATTCCCATGCCACCGGTTTTATCGGGAAGAATGGCCGGGGAACTCATGAGTATTTTAAGGTGGTGGAGAAAATTGATATCATTACCACCACTCTGGGGAAAGCCCTGGGAGGAGCTTCGGGTGGATGTGTTTCCGGGCGCAGAGAGATTGTGGAAATCTGTCGGCAGAAAGCCAGGCCTTACCTGTTTTCCAATACCATTGCTCCGGTCATTGTCTATGCAGCCAACCAGGTGATGGATATGATATCAAAAACTTCCGAAGCCAAAGACAGGCTGCAAAAGAATACCGACTTCTGGAGAAAGGGATTGCAGGAGGCCGGATTTATCATAAAAGAGGGTCAAACACCGATTGTTCCGGTAATGCTATTCAATGCCAGTTTATCCCAGGATTTTGCCTCTGAATTATATAACCAGGGGATTTATGCCATTGGATTCTTTTTCCCGGTGGTGCCCAGAGGTCAGGCCAGAATCCGAACCCAATTGTCAGCATCCCACCAGATGACCGATCTGGAAAAAGCACTGGATGCCTTTGTCAAAATCGGTAAAAAGTTTGATATTTTATTTAAATCCAAACAGGAAGTTATTGAGATGTACGGAAACTGATCAATCATGGAGGCGTCATGTATGAAAAAATCGGGAAAGAATTAAGTGAAGAACTCAAGCAAATAAAGCAGGCCGGGCTCTTCAAAGAGGAGCGAATTATACTGACCGACCAGAAAGCCAATATTCAGGTATCCTACCCGGCCGGTTCCGAGGCTAAATCGGTGCTCAATTTTTGTGCCAACAATTATCTGGGGCTTGCCAATCACCCGGAACTGGTTCAGGCAGCCAGGCAGGCCCTGGATAAATATGGCCTGGGTTTGGCTTCGGTTCGTTTTATCTGCGGTACCCAGAATATTCACACCCAGCTGGAAAAGATCATTTCCGATTTCTATCAGACCGATAACACCATTCTATATACTTCCTGTTATGATGCCAATGGCGGTCTTTTTGAAGGGATTTTAAGACCGGAAGATGCCATCGTGACCGATGAGTTAAACCATGCCAGTATTATTGATGGCATACGTTTGTGTAAAGCCAAAAGGTTTATTTTCAAACATGGAGATATGAATTCTCTGGAGGAAAGTTTACAGAATGCCCGTGAAGGCGAAAGGGATGAAAGTGTTTCTGTTTCCAGAAGAATTCTGGTTGCTACTGACGGTGTATTTTCCATGGATGGAAACATTGCCAATTTGAGAGGTATTGTGGACCTGGCTAAAAAATATCAGGCCCTGGTGATGGTAGATGATTCTCATGCCACCGGTTTTCTGGGTAAAACCGGCCGCGGATCTCTTGAGTACTGCAATGTACTGGGAGAAATTGATATTGTTACTTCCACACTGGGAAAGGCAATGGGCGGGGCTTCCGGTGGCTTCACCACCGGCAGACAGGAAATTGTCGATATGTTGCGACAGCGCTCCAGGCCCTATTTATTTTCCAACACCCTGGCACCGGCTCTGGTGTCGGCAGCGATCCGGGCATTTCAACTACTGGATAAAAGCGATGATCTCAGGCAAAAGCTGATGGAGAATACCCGATTCTTCCGGCAGAAAATGATTGACCTGGGTTTTGACATTATCCAGGGGAGTCACCCGATTGTCCCGGTCATGTTCAGGAAATTTGATGATGATGCCTTGCTGGCCCAACAGGTTTCTAAAGATCTTTATGAAATGGGAATCTATGTGATCGGCTTTTTCTATCCCGTGGTACCCAGAGGTCAGGCCAGGATACGGGTACAGGTATCAGCCGCCCATACCCGGGAACAACTCCAAAAGGCGATAGATGCCTTCAAAACGGTTGGTAAAAAACATGGGGTTATCCAGTAATCCGCCTGTTCAACGGTTTTGGCAAGGGGTTAGAGTCGACATGTCGGTTTTGATTTGAAAATAGCCTGATATTGTTTTTCAAAATCACTCTTTCCACACAATAAAAGACTGGCAAGCGGCATAATATTTTTAACCTGATCCAACAATGTATGGGCCAGTGATTTAATATCCCATTGGGCGTGTTGGTCATCTCTCAAGCGAATAAAATGATACAATTCCCGAAGGTTCATTTTCATGATTACCATCCGCCGGTGGGAGTTGGTCAGGATATAATCAGCGGCTTCTCCATAGCGTTCCCTCAACCTCTTGTAAACGAAGTTGGTAGTCTCTATGATATGCATAAATTCTTTTTCAAGGTGATTCAGGCAGATACTTTCCGGAACGGTATTTCCGAGTTGGATGTCATAATCCCCGCTTATTAAGGTAGCCATTCGGTGTCTTTTAAGCTGGGCAAAGTTGGATGCACTGATAAAGGCCTGGAAGGTTATTGAAGGGAGTTCGAATTCCCGGGGAGGGGTATCAAAGAATTCCATTTTTTTGAAAAGGTTTTTGAAAATATCCTTTTTTTGATCCGATGATAATTTTTTTATCGTCTCAAGGGTTTTCGGGTAATCAGTTGAATGGTGCAGACTTAAAAAGGCAGCCAGAATTATATCATCGCCTCGGGGTGTGAATTGGATGATTTTGGGCTCTGAAAAAGCTGACGAAGGTGTGGAGAGTGTTTTCCACTGATTTTTCAAGGTCTGCTTCAAGGCACAATCATAATCCGATGGTTCCGGGAAGAGAATAATCGAAGGGGCGACATTTTTTATCAGATTAAAGATTTTTTCTCCCATATTCCTGACTTCCTGACTCAGGCTCAAAGAAAATCTTCTCAGCAGATGTTCAATATTCCGGGCGTTAATGGTCATTCCCATCTGTCCCTGAGTGGCCAGGGAAAGGATATATCTGGCATCCTCTTTGGCCCAGTTTTCCAGAAGGCGTTTTTTGCCCTTCTTTTCGATCAGTCGGGGGTATTTTGAAACAAGATATTTCTTTAAAACCAGATATGCTTTTTGGTAAAATTGGTTCTGAACATTGATGGTATCTTTAAATTGAGATATCGATTCCCTATCCTTGATTTCCGATGGAAGGACATAATCTCCCTTGAGGGTGACATAACGCTGAGATTTTTCGGTATAAGATGCCAGACGGAATTTTTCGATTTCCTCCAGTGCAAGTCGTGATATTCCGATAACATCGAAATTAAATACGGCATGTTCAGCCACTGAATGATGTCCCATTTCAAAAATGATGATTCGATTGGATTTTCGGGCTTTTTCCACATCTTCCCGTGCTTTTTTGCGCAGGGTGGTGATATCATCTGAACTGCGACTGATACGGGCATAGGCAGCGCTGAAGGTTTCAGGAGTTAAAATTTCATTTTTGCCTGTTTTCAAATGTTCCAGGATCTCTGTATCCACATTGTAACCGGCTAATTCAATTTTCAATATTCCTCCATCTTGTCAATACTTTATTCAAATCCCAGGGGAATTTCTTTTGAAGGCCCGGTTATTCAAGATTGTTGAAATTCAGAGATATGTTTGATAATATCGTGGGCACTTTCGTCCACAGAATTATTATTCCAGATTTCGATCACCTTCAGGTTGTCATCCTTTATGGTCTGCAGGTAAAAAGATTCCGTTTCCTTGAAATAGTCCAGACTGGGTAGTTCTAATTTTTTGGTATCTTTCCTGTTTTCCAGAATTTTGGGGTCTACCCTGATAAAAAAAATAATGTCGTAGGTCCTGATCCAGAAATGATAAAGGTTTTTCAGCAGGTTGTTTTTTTCCTCGGAATGGTTATTGGTCTCAACATCGGAAATGTATTTTTTATAGCGAATCCATTGATCCAGTATAGAAGTGTCACATAATAACAAATCCGGTGATGTCAATGCCTTCAGGTTCTCTTCATTTATCTGGTTTGTCAATGAATAAAACTGGCCGACAAAGTTCAATTTATTGTCGGTATCAAAGGGGTTTTTCTGGGATAGGTATTCAATGGATTCCACTTCCTCCTTCAATGAAAGAATTTTTTTGCCTTCATTCAGAATGGAAGTTTTGCCAGTACCCGTACAACCTGAAAATGAAATTTTTATCATAGGGCAATTTTAATCTGAAAAAGAATAAAAGTCAAATTCCAACATTGATTAAATATACCAATTTATGATACATTCTTACCTTGTGATGAAAGTAAAAGCCAGAGTGATGATTGTTGTTTTTCTACTCAGTATCTCTTTCTACTGTTTTGGAGAAAAAATTGTTATCCAGGCTCAAAAAAAAGAATTTATTGATGATATATTCAAGGCTGAGGGTGATGTTGAGGTGATCTGGGGAGATTATCACATTTTTGCCCAGTATGTGGAGTATAATAAAAAAACCGGTATTGTGATAGCCCGGGGACGCGTGACCATGTCCTCCAAAGACAGTATTATAAGCGGGGAGGAAATGACCTTTAATACCAAAGATAAAACCGGAGAGATCATTGATGCTTACGGAATGATGAAGCCCACCATCCGTTATGAAACCGATCATTTAAAACAAATTGATGATGATACCCTGACCTTTGATAAAATGGACTTCACCTCCTGTTCCCAGTTAAAACCCAGATGGAAGATTACCTGTAAAGAGGGAAAAATAAAAAAGGAAAAATATGTGGAGATGAAGCATGCGGTTTTCTGGATTAAAAAGATTCCTTTTTTTTATATTCCATATATCAAATATCCGGTGGATAAAGACGGCCGGGCTACCGGTTTCTTATTTCCAAACTTCGGTTATTCAGATCTCAGGGGGTATTATATTTTGAATGCTTTTTTCTGGGAACTTAATTCCAATTTGGATTTGACCATCGGTCTGGATTATTATTCACAGGTTGGCTTGGGTAGCCATGAAGAACTGCGTTATCTTTATCGGAATATGAGTGGTTTTGTCAAGTTTTACTATTTCAATTATTCGGAAGACAGTGTGTTTCAAACCGACTCCGAATACGATTACTATATAAAGGCGGAACATTTACAGAATATTAATTTTTTAAATACCAAAGTTATTTTCAAGGTCAATTACCCTAGCGACCCCAATTTTCTAAGGCAATTTAACAATAACTTTGACACGATTCTCAGTACCAATTTCAATTCGTCATTTGCCCTGACATCATCTTTTTCGATTTTTAATTTTTCAATTTCCGCCTCTCGGTATGAAACATATATTCTTCAGGAGGAGGTCAATGATTTGGGCGAGGTGGAGCTGGTGGGTTCTTCCAAGTATAACTTAACGCTTCCATCCATTTCCCTGAATGTCAAGCAAAAGAAAATCGGAAAGCTTCCCGGTTATTTTTCTCTGAACTCAACCTATGAAAGTACAGAAAGAGGCGGTCTGGTACTGGAAGGAGAGCCGGAATTTGATTCTGATGAACGTTCGAACCGGTTCATTGTTATTCCTCAATACACCTTGAGTTTGGTTAAACTTCCCTGGTTAAACGCAAGTGTAACACTGGATTCCCACAACAGTTTTTACGGAAGGAGTAAAGATCCTGAAACCGAGGAAGTGGTTGATGTGCCCTTGCGTATCAGTTATCAGGAAGCCAAATTTGTGCTGAAGGGTCCCATTTTTTATAAAATTTTCGATTCAAAAAAGAAGAAAACCAAGCATCTGATTGAACCCCAGGTGACCTTTCGTTATGCTACTTCTATTCCTGAGGAAGACCGGGAAAGAATGTTGATGGTTGATCTCAAGGACTACCCATCTTACTCTTATGTTGGGTTCAGTTTGACCAGCCGGTTGATTACCAAAGACAGAGCCGGGAATGAATCTCCTAGAGAAATTTTGAGCTTTAGTCTGAGCCAGGAATATTATCTGGACCCGGAAGAAGCCAACCATAACAAGACGATCAACGATACCTATCCGGAATTTTCCGATTTGAGGGCAAGCTTGAGGTTCAAACCCTTTAAGAATTTCTCTCTGAATGTCAACGTGTCTTATAATTATTTTATCGAAGATTTTACCAGGATCAATGCCAAAATCGCTTATGATAATGAGAATAGTGTGGTCAACGGATATTTTTCTTATTCCAAGACCCGAAATGCCTATACAGCTGCTGATTATTTTTTCAACCGAGAGATCATTCGCGCCCTTGTTAATTTGAATTTAAAGGGGTTTCCCTTGAAGCTTTCATCGGATATCAACTATGATATCACGGAAAAGGAATTCCGTTCAGCCTCAATCAAGGCAATTCTGGATTATCAGTGTGTGATCATCAATGCAGAATTCAAGATTTTTTCATATTGGGGTCGGGAAGAGACTCAGTTTAATATCGGGGTGAGTTTCGGAAACCTGGGAATGGTATCCAATTTTTTTGGTGAGGGTGAGTAACCATGCACCGCATTCTGGTTACTGGCTGTTCCGGATTCTTGTCCCGTTATTTAATCGATCTGCTGAAAGACAAAAAAGGATATGAGATCCATGGCCTCACTGAGGTAGAAGATTTCAAATCAAGTCAGTGCCGGGTATATCATTTAGACTTAAGGGACCCGGATAAAATGAGCCGGGTCATTAAGTCGGTCAAGCCAGAAATTGTCTATCATCTGGCAGCGGTTTCCAATGTAGGATACAGCTGGAAAAACCAGCGATTGACCTATGAAGTAAATTTTATCGGCAGTTCGAATATGCTTGAGAATCTGTGGCAGCATTGTCCTGAATCCAGGATTATTCTCATGAGTTCAGCGGAACTCTACGGTGGAGGCGGTAAAAAGCCGATAAAAGAAAACCTGCCAACTGATATTCGGAACCCCTATGCGCTTTCCAAGCTGGCCATGGAAATGGTCGGAGATATGTATTTCAACTCATTGGGTATGGATATCATCAAGGTGAGATCCTTTAATTTTACCGGTCCCGGTCAGGACAAAAATTTTGTCTGTTCTGATTTTGCCTGTCAAATTGCGGAAATTGAAAGAAGCAGAAGAGATCCGGTTATCCGAGTGGGTAATCTGGCTGCAGTGAGAGATTTTTCGGATGTGAGGGATATTGCCGGTTATCTCATTGCTATTGGGGAACAGGGCGAGAGGGGGAGTTTATATCATGTTTGCTCGGGGACCGGTTATTCCATAGACTCAATGCTGGAAACTTTGCTCTCATTTTCAAAGATAAAAATTGAGGTAGAGGTTGACCGGTCAAAGTTCAGGCCGGTCGATATTCCGTTTCTGGTCGGAGATTGTAGTTTGATCAGAAAAAAGTTTAATTGTAATCCCCGATTTGATTTACGTCAGACCCTGCTGGATGTTTTAAATTACTGGAGAAACCGAATCAGATGAACGTTCATATGATAACCGACAGATTTTCGATGGGCGGCGGTGCGGAGCATATATTTCAGGTGGTGAAGGGCATCAGAGAGATTGATTTCAGGATCTTCGCATATCCGGCCAGCTCCGGCCATCCGGCGGAATCCGAACGGGTAATGTCCAAGTTCAAGGCATTGAATAATGTGCTATTGGATGATGAGGGGTATGTACCGGGATCTGTTTTACAAAACAAGCCGGACATCATTCATTTTCATCACCTGCTTCCACTGTTTCATTTTTATAAAAATCCGTTCAGGCAACATAAAGTACCGGTAATATTTACTGCCCATGGTTTGCATATTCACAAGTATGAATTCTCCAACCAACAGTGGCTCCAAAAAGCATCCAGCCGGATAAAATATATTTTGCGTTTCATACTGGAAAAATATTTACTCAAACAGGTTGACCGGATCATAGCGGTTTCAAGAGAGGATGAGCTATTTATACAATCGGAATACCAACTGAATAATGTGACTTATCTCACCAATGGGATCGCCATTGATTGCCTGGGTATATCTGATAGTGTTTCCAGAACTGAGTTGAGAAAGTCATTGAATTTACCGGTTGATTGTTTTTTGTTCATGACCGTGGCCCGGTTCAATTTTCAGAAGGCCTATGATTTTCTGATCAATACGATTGGCCCCATTGGAGGATTTTTAAAGGAAAACAAAGTTCGATTTATTCTGGTCGGGGGCGGAGCCGAATTCGATCGTATTCAGAAAATGGTGGTTGATCTTGGATTATCTTCATTCGTTTCTTTCCTGGGTGAGAGAACCGATAGTCTTAAGTTGATCAAAGCCGGAGATATTTTTCTGTTGCCATCACGGTGGGAGGGACTTCCGATTGTGCTTTTGGAGTGCGGATTGTTGCAGGTGCCGGTGATTGCTTCCGATACTTATGGTAACCGAGAAATCATCGGGCAGGACAATGGAATTCTATTCAAGAATTTGGATGGTCCGGAATTGATTAAGGTGATAAAAAAAGCGGTAAATAGAGAGTACGACTGGGATCCGCTGATTAAAAACCTGAAACGGGAAGTACAACAGAACTACAGCATTGAAAAAATGCTCGCCGGATTGAGAGCCATTTACAATTCTTTCTGAATAAAATCCATTTCATCTCCTTCTTTTGCCGGATTGACGGTTTTTTCTTTAATATAATCCCAGGTTATTCAACTGAATAGTGCCTTGGGTATCCGGGTAGGCGATGGCATTGTTGATGGAAATGAAAATAGCATAAATTTTGGACATATCCGGTTTGACTACTGGGCCGTGAATCAAATGAAATTTATGAAAAGGTATGGAATGGTGGTTCCAGTCCGGTTCAACCAGAAAGGAATGCCTGAACCAGCTTTCTCCCTGCTGGGTTCTGATCCTGAACTCAATCCAGAGGCGGGATGTGTTTTTTCCCCGACTCTGGAAGGCAAATCCCGAATAGTTACTCAGGTCAAACCGGTTTCTGGCAGTAAGAGCAGCCCAAAAATCTTTTTGATCGGAGGTTTTTTTCAATTCGTAATCGAAGCGGGTTTGCCAATCCTGTGTAGGCAATTGTCGGGTGGAAACCGATCCACTGGACATGGAATTGGTCTCAATTGAAAAAAAATCCTCACGATTTACCAACAACTTGCTGATGAGATGTCTCTGGCGGGGCCGATCCGGATACTCCTTGCCGATATAAAAGGGATTGGTAAGTATCCAGGGGATTTTCCTGAAGCTGTTGTCGCTGACAAAAATCTCTGCCCGGTAAATCCCCGGGCCTGATATTTTATAGGACAGGTTTTTTTTGAGATTTCGGGTTGTTTTCTGGAAGAGGGTACCGTCTTTTTTTATGACAATATCGGTTTCAAAGTCAAAAGGCAACCTCAGGTGGATGGTCCCTTCGGTTGTCCCGGTGGATTCACCCATTTCAAGCATATCTCCTGTTGAATTGGCAAAATAAATTTTAAAACCATTGGCCGGTGCAATGGCTTCCACCACATTGAAAAAATGGCCTTGTTTAATGGCCTTAGTGATGATGGAAGCAGATTGGTGGGGATCCTGGCTGAGATTACGATCGATTTTAACATAGGTGTTGAATATTTCAAACATGGACTGGTAAGAGGGGAAATGCAATTTGATGTTCCGAGAAATAGGCAGAACTGCATGGGCATCGCAGGCATAAATGGCCAAATATTTTCCACTTTGACTCAGTGAATCCCAGAAATCAATGTGCCTCTGCGGGTAATACAGGGTTTTTAGCAGGGCATAGCGTTTATTGAATAAATATTGAAGCGGGAATGTTAACAATTTGAACCATCCCCTCTTCCGGGCAAAACTGTAAGAATTGAATACTTCAATGCCGCTGAACTCATGAATATCCCAATCAGTCCAGGGAATCTTGTCGTCGAAGGGATGGGATATAAAGCTGACTCCTTGATCCCGGTTGATATCATCAATGGCCTCCTGCGGTTCGGGGGGGAAGTGATAATTGGGGACTTTGAAGCCAAAAACCGCCAGATGGCCCGAATTTAACGAGAGTTCTGATCCTCCGATGAGCAACACATCGTTCATCCATGATGTGGATTTCGAACACATTAGGTTGGGTTCGCCATGGTCGGTTAGAATGATAAAATCCTGTTTCGCTTGTTTGGCAGCCCGGGTTATTTCATCCACTGAACCTTTGCCATCTGAAAAATTGGAATGGACATGATAAACACCCTTAACATATCCGGAAGACATGGGAAGGGTATTGATTTCCTGGTGATAAAAAAGTGGAGGTAAAACAATTATTAATAAGAATATAATAACCAGGTAAAGCCCGTAGCGGAGAAGTTTCTTGCCTTTTTCTTTTGGCTGGTCCATTTTATCAGTTTAAAAAAAAATAAATCGGATAACTTATTATTATATCATCAGCCCGAAACAAAGTCAAAATTATGGCGGTCTTTAATTGTAAAATGAACCTGGATACAGGTCCTCGGATCTTGTGGATATGGGACGCTGGAACGGGTACCGGCTTGATTTTTTCAGCAAAATAGGATATAAATCTATTTGAAATTATACCGGTTGGGACTATGCGTCATTTCTGAAATTACTACAAAATCAGATCATTATGGATGATTATTATAAAAATTTAACCGACTGCGTTAACCAATCTCTCCTTCAGGGAATTAATCCCAGCAAAAATTACCTGGAGGGAGCGGTTTACTATTCACTTTCTGTGAAGGGAAAGCGATTTCGTCCCCTGTTATTTCTCAGCTTGATCGAGGGATTTGGTCAATCACCCACCCAATACATTGATATTGCCTGTGGAATTGAATATATTCATACCTATTCACTGATTCATGATGACCTGCCAACCATGGACAATGATGATTTTCGTCGCGGCATGCCCACAGTACATAAACAGTTTAATGAACCGATTGCACTGCTGGCCGGAGACACACTCCTGACCCTGGCCATTGAAAGGGTTTCCCAGGCCAATATTTCGGAGCAAAAGACTGTCAGAATTATAAGGATATTGACTTCCTGTATCGGCCTCAGAGGCATGGCAGGCGGGCAGGCAATGGATCTGGAGTTCAAAGGGGAGAAGGAAAAAATTTTCAGGATTCAACGGATGAAAACAGCTGATTTGATCAGGGGAACACTATTGTCCGCTGCAGAGGTTTTGGATATGACCGATGTTCAAAAAAAAGCACTGGATATGGCCGGAGTGTTCATCGGAATTGCATTTCAGATGGCCGATGATTTACTGGATGTTATCGGCGATGAGCATGAAGTGGGGAAAAAGCTGCATAAAGATGCACTCAATAAGAGTCCGAATTCCGTGGTTTTTTACGGCAGGGAATTTATCGAGGAAAAAATTGATTTTTTATACCAAAAAACCATGGAAAAATTAAAAGAAATCAAGATTGAATTTCCACCTTTTTTAAATTTAATAAAAAAAATGGCCTACCGGAGCCGATAATGGGGATACTGGACAAGGTTAATTTTCCATCTGATCTCAAGAAACTGTCATTTCAGGAATTAGATCGATTATCCGCAGAAATCCGGGATGTCATTATCGATGTGGTATCCCGAAGCGGTGGCCATCTGTCATCCAATCTGGGTGTGGTTGATTTGACTTTATCGCTCCATCTGGCTTTCAATACTCCCCGGGACAAAATAATCTGGGATGTTGGACATCAGAGCTATACCCATAAAATCATAACCGGAAGAAAGGAAAGTATCTTTACCATCAGACAGAAGGGCGGTCTGGCCGGATATCCGGATATTCATGAGTCTGAACATGATTGCCTGAATACCGGACATGCGTCAACCTCACTGGCTTTTGCATCGGGTATGGCAGTGGCCAGGGATATGAATAAAAAAGATTTTCATATCATTGCCGTACTGGGTGACGGGGCGTTAACCGGTGGTATGGCTCTGGAGGCCCTGAGTCACATCGGTCAGGTGAAACAGAGATTGATTATTGTATTGAATGACAACAAAATGTCCATCTCTCCGAATGTGGGGGGGATATCCAAGCATTTGAATTATCTGGTTGCCGGCAGGCCCTATATCCGTTTAAAGGAAATGCTGCAATCCGTTATGGGTTCCATTCCCGGAATTGGCAAGTCCATGGTTGAAGTGGCCCGGAAGATTGAAGTGTTGATGCGAACCATGATGGTACCCGGATCATTATTCGATGAACTGGGTGTAAAATATATCGGTCCCATTAATGGTCACAACATCAAGGAGATGATTAAAGAATTTGAAGAGGCCAAAAAGTATGATTTTCCGGTCCTGTTGCATGTGGTGACCAAAAAGGGAAAAGGATATCAGCCAGCTGCCGATAATCCGGTATCTTTTCACTCATCGGCTCCTTTTGATATTCAGAACGGAAAATTCATTAAGCCGGGAAATAAACCTTCTTACTCAAAAATTTTCGGCCAGACGGTCCTGGAGTTGGTCAGGAAGGATAACAAAATTATAGCCCTTACCGCAGCCATGCCCGAAGGTACGGGTCTGGATATTGTTCAGAAGGAGTTCCCCGATAACTTTTTCGATGTGGGCATTGCCGAGCAATACATGTTTGATTTTGCCGGTGGGCTTTCGCTGGGAGGAATGAAACCGGTAATTGGAATATATTCCACTTTCATGCAGCGGGCCATTGATCAGATTATTCATGATTTCACCTTGATGGATATCCCGGTAGTTGTAGGGATAGATCGGGCCGGTCTGGTCGGCGGCGACGGAAGTACCCATCAGGGCATTTATGATATTGCCATGCTCAGATCACTACCCAATGTGGTGATGATGGCTCCAAAGGATGAAAATGAACTTCAACATATGATTTATACCGGGACCCGGTTGAACCGGATAGTTTTCATCCGATATCCAAAAGAACCGGGGGTGGGAGTGGACCTGGATAAACGGTATAATGAGATCCCTTTTTCCAAAGCTGAAATCATGAGGGATGGCCGGGATGCGGTGGTTTTTGCGGTGGGTCCGCTGGTATACCAGGTTATAGAGGCTGCGGAGAAGCTGGCCAAGAAGGATCGGATAAATATCACCGTGGTTAATATCCGATATGTTAAGCCTTTTGACAAGGAATTGATTCTCAAGCTGGTCAGGAAAACCCGCAAGATTATAACCGTTGAGGATGGAATCAAGAACGGTGGATTTGGTTCAATGATCCAGGAGTTGCTAATTTCCGAGAGTATAAAAAAATACAACATTTTATCCCTGGGTGTTTCAGAAGGGATTATTGAAGTGGCTTCCCGACAAGAACTACTGGAGAAATATCACCTGGATTCGGGGGGTCTGGTCAGAGAAATCAGGAATTTTTTGAAAAAAAATATTATAAACCGAATTTTAAATCCCAATATAGACAGAAGGTAAAGACATTTTTATTGGTTGGACCGGGTTTCCCCGGATGATCAATCCGGTATCAATTGTCCGGTTAGCTGAATCAATTCAATTTCCTTTAATTTGGCTTCGTATTTGGCAGTGGATACATTACTGCGGGAACGAATAAGGTTGATCTGGGCTTCCCGGAACTGGGTAGTGGTTACCTGTCCCAGATTATACAATTCTTGGGTTCGCTTGAAATTCAATTCTGCTGCCTCAACATATTGCTTTTGCAGGTCCAGCTCTAGCAAATTGTTCTTGTAGGCTTCATAGACATTAATAACCTTTTTTTCAAGAGTCAAGCGCTGGTCACGAACGGTTAATTCCTGGTTTTTCAATTCAATTTTGGCAATTTTTCTCTGCACGACGTTTTTGAAACCGTCGAAGAGATTTAGCTGGAGATTCAGGCCGATGCGGGTATTTTCTTGGGGATCGTTAAGTGAAATTCCCCAGCCTCCTATACTCTGGTTGAGTCCATAGGAAGCGGAAAAAACCAGACGCGGATAGAATACCGAACTCGAAATTTTCACATCCAGTTGCAATTGTCTGAGATATTCCAGGGTTGACAAATAAGATGCATTACTGGATAGTGCGCGGACTTTCAGGTTTTCCAGTTGCAGATCTGTCTGGAAACTGACTGCGGTTTCCACCCGAAAGGGATGATTTACCTCACGATTCAACAGTACATTCAGATTACGGCAGGCTTCTTCCCAGAGAAAACGTGTCCGGTTAAGGATTACCTGATCTGCGGCAAAATCCACCTGAGCAGATAAAACCTCAATGGTTGTAGCCCTTCCGTATAATGAGCGTTTCCGGGCCCGTACCAGGCGCTCTTGAGAAATCTGCAGCATCTCCTCGGAAATAATCATCTGTTCATATGCCGATGCAGATGAATAATAGGCTGCACTCACCTCCAATAATATCAGTTCGACTTGGTTGCGGGCCTCCAGATGTCCCAGACGTTTTCCGGACTGTAATTTCTTCCAGTTGAAGATATTTCCCAGGCCATCAAAAAGGGTATAACTGGCCTGAATCTGGGTGCTGGTGGTGGTGCTGGTTTCTCTCTCATCGAATCCGATGCCACCTTCTTGATAGCTGGCATCTCCGCTTAGTTCCAGCTTAGGAAGCAATCCGGCATTGCCGATATGGGCATTGCGGTTGGCAATCAGGATATTATTCCTGGCCATTCTAATCTTCAAATTTTCCTTCAGGGCAATGGAAAGCGCTCTGGAATAGTTCAAATGATCGACTTCAGCCGGCAGCCAGAGAACCGTTAAACTCAGTAATATAATCAGGGTCATTGGTTTGTTCATTTGTCTTCCCCGCAAATAATGTCGGACTGTTCCCTGGCGAAAATTTCTTCACGAATGGCCGGCTCAACATCCTCCCGGGTCAGGTTCTTCTTGGAAATCTTTACTGAAAAATAAAAACGGGTGTTGTTTAATAAGGTGAGCATGGAGGGAAGCATCAGCAGGGTTAACAGCGTAGCGTACAACAACCCATAGGCAACAGAGATGGCCATTGGCGATAGGAATTGGGCCTGGTGACTCTTCTCGAAGATCAGTGGTCCCAGTCCGGCTATGGTGGTCAGGGAGGTCAGGAGAACCGGGCGAAATCTGGAGAGTCCGGTATCGAAGAGAGCCTCTTTGAATTTTTTCCCCTGCTTGAGCATTCGGTTGAGGGTACTGACCAGCACCAGTGAATCGTTCACCACTATTCCGGCCAGGGCAATGGCCCCGAACCAGGACAGAATACTAACAATATATCCCTGAATAAAATGTCCCCAGAGGACACCCACAATACTGAATGGAATCAATATGATTACTACCAGGGTCTGGCTGAAACTTCGAAAAGTGATGACGATTATCAAAAACATCAGGATGAAAATCGGAGGAGCAATACGTCCGATGGCTTTCATGGTTTTTAAATTTTCACGGCTCTGACCCTCGAACAAGAACTGTATGTCGGGATAACGGACTGCAATATCCGGTAGAATATCTTTTTTGATATCGGCAATGGTATCCGGGACTGATTCTTTTGGATTGGTGATGTCCGCCTCCACATTGACCACCCGTTGGCCATCGATGTGGTTAATCGTCATCACCCCGCGATGGATGGAAAAATCGGCAATTTCGCCCAGAGGGTATTCCTTGTTGCCGGGTAACCGGATCCGCATGTTCTCCAGTTTTTGAATGGTGGAACGGTCTTTCTGGGTATAACGCACCCAAATCTTGACTTCATCGATTCCACGCAGTATTCTCTGGGCCTCTCCGCCAAAAAAACCGGAGCGAACCTGACTGAGAACATCGGCAGTGGTTAAACCCAGGGCATGGGCACTTTCTTTTAATCTAATGTTGACTTCCCTCAATCCCGGGGGATCGTCATCCACCACATCCTTTAATTTTTCAATTTTTCTCAATTCCGCTTTGAGGGTTTCTTTGGCTTCCCGCAACTGGCCTAAATTATTGCTGGCCAGGGCAATGGATATGGGCTTCCCCCACCATCCCCGACCCCCGAATTCTAGTTTCTCCGCACCCGGGATCTTGCCCACCTGTTTCCGGATACGGTTGGTGGCCTTCATGTGATTCCAATCCCTTAGTTCACTGCTGATCAGGGTGATCGCGAGGTTGCCCTGGTGGGTTCCCGGTCCGATACGGCGAGCGATTGAGAGTATCAAATTCTGACGGTCCTGATGTTGTTTTTTATAGATGTCATTAACCTGCCAGACCTTTTGCTCTATTCCGGACAGCAATGTATCGGTGATGGAATCCGGAGTGCCCGCAGGCATTTCCAGGATCACATCCACATTTCTACGCTCAATGATGGGAAAAAAAGTGGTCTTGATCAAACTTCCCTGGAGGGCACCCAGGGTAATGATAAAGAGTGCCAGAGGCACTGCAATTCCGATCAATGGATACTGAATCACAAATTTAAGCGCAGGGCCATATACTCTTGTACGAATGGTTTTCAGGGTTTTGTCCGATACCCTTTCGATAATATTTTTACGCCGGGTATGATTGCACAGGGCCCGGGAATGGGCAATGTGGGCCGGAAGGATAAAGGTGGCTTCCACCAGTGAGAATAAAAGGGTGGCCACCACAACAAAAGCCAGATCGCGGGTTCGGTCTCCCAGGCCGCCTTCAAGGAAGAAAAATGTGGTGAAAATCACCACCGTGGTTAAAATGGAAGCCACAACCGAAGGCAGTACTTCAACGGTTCCCTTGACTGCTGCCTGGATCGGCTTTTCGCCCCGTTCGTGATGCTGGTAGATATTTTCCCCGATGACGATTCCATCATCAACCAGAATACCCAGAACCAGAATCATACCCAGCAAGGACATAACATTGATAGTCAGATTGTAAAAAGGACCGAATATCAACATGCCGGCAAAGGAAACCGGAATGGCCAGGGCCACCCAAAAAGACATACGGGTATTCAGGGAAAGGGAAAGGAACAATAAAACCAGAAACATGCCCAGGAGACCATTGCTGGAGAGAACGTCAATCCGCTCCTGGATGATTTCCGATCCGTCCCGAACCACATAGGCCTGAACATCCGGGTGGATCTGGTTGTAATTTTTGATATAGGCCTTTACCTGTTTGGTGATATGGAAGAGATCTTCACGGTTGGTGTTCTGTATGGTGACTCGGACTGCCGGATTTCCGTTGTGATAAACCCGGTTGGGATTTTCTGACCAACGGTCCTTTAAATCCGCCACATCTTTGAGACGGATGATTACACCATCGTCGGTGGCTTTCAGCATATGGTTGGCCAGATCCCGGGCATAGTATCCCTTGACATTGGCCCGGATCAGCAACTCTTCCTGCTGTCCTTTAATTTTTCCCCCGGTCATACGGATATTGGCTTTCTGAATGGCAGAGATGACTTCCTGGAAGGTCAGTCCGTAGGCTCTCAGGTCCTTTTCTCTCAGTGCAATTTCGATTTCTTCGTCAGGGAAGCCGCTGAGGGAAATCTTGGAAATTCCCTCTTTTGACAACAGGTCTCGCTCCACACGGCGGGACTCTTGTTTTAATCGAGCCAGGCTCACTTTTCCGAACAGAACAAAATCAATAGCAAAGTTTCGTGTTTCCCGGCGGTAAATAGTTAACCGCTCCATACCGACCGGAAAGGAGCTGACCTGATTAACCGCATTCTTGACATCCTGCAGAACCACATTGACATCATACCCGGTTAAAACCGTAATCGTTATCAGACAGGAATTTTCGCTGGAGACCGATGTGACCCGTTCCAGGCCGGTCACTCCTTTCAGGTTGTCCTCGATCTTCAAAACAATGGCCTCTTCAATTTCCTCGGGCGCGGCACCGGGATAAGAAGCCTGAATCATAATGATCTTGCTGGGTATAATGGGAAAAAAGGTGGTTTTCATATTCTTGAATCCCACCCAGCCGAATAGGAACATGGCTACCAGGAGCACATTTCCCAGGATTGGGTATTTAATGAATAGTTGAATGGCCTTTTTCATAATAGAATTTCCTAATTTTCTGATACCCGAGCACCTTCCCGGGCTTCGACCCAGGTTTCACCCAGTATTCGAGTACCATCTGACAGGCCCCTTACAATCACCCGATCACCCATTTCCCCGACAATTTCCACTTTTTTGAGTACCAGCCGGTTATCTTTAACCACATAAACCTGGTCATTGTCTACCATTAAATCCTTGGCCAGGGTAAAGGCCATGGCAATGGGGGTTCCCCGGGCATGTCCGTTCATATACATACCCTCCTTTAACAGTGGATCTGAAAGATGGATGTAAACCTTTACTGTCATGGAATTGCGGTCAATTACCCGGTTGATCCGCTGTATTCGACCTTTGAAGTCTCCGTTTACATCCTGGGTTTTCAAGTTGACTGTCTGGCCGACTCGAATCCGGCTCAGGTCAAAAAGACCGACCGGTGCTTCCAGTTCGTACAACTTGGTATTGGTGAATTCACCCAGTTTCTGACCGATCCTCACCAGGGTACCGGGATTGATGTTGGACTGAGTCACCAGGCCGGAAAAAGGGGCATTTATGGTATATTTGGCCAGAGTGGCTTCCATGCTTTTAATGTTGTAGAAAGAATTGAAAATATTACGTGAAGCGATATAATATCGTTCCTTTTCATTGGCGGGTTCCGGAAGCAGCGCTAAAGGTTTATCCAATTGGAATTGCCGTAAGTATTTTTCCCAGCGTTTGGCACTGGCGGGGAAATCAATGCTTAGATCGGGTAAAAGCAGGGTCAGTTGGTTCAGCAAGCTGCTTTTCTGGGCCAGTACATTGTTGAGGTATACCTGATCGTCAATCATGATAAGCGTCTCTCCTTTACGAAAGGCGGTACCTTCTCTGAACTGTTTGCCGGTTCTTAGCAGGATTCCCGAGACCTCTGCATATATCTCCAGTTTGTCATACGCATAGAGGTGGCCGCTGATTTCAATAGGGGCATGGATGTTTTTGTTAACAACTGTGATTAACCTGGGTAAGGTGGCCTGACTGGCGGAAGGTTTTCGGCGCATGGGTTCCTTCTGATTACTGAGTATATTTCCGATGACAAAACTGATAACAACAATAGCCAGGGCTATTAATCCGATCCATTTCTTATTCAACTTGGCTCCTCCTGTTTTAGATAAAAAACCAATTAAACAAATCTATAAAGGAAATCTTTCAGTTTTTTTTAACGAAACAATTCTCATTCTATCACATGTTTCTGCCTTAAACAAGAAGTTGAAAAGAGGACCAAATCGCTATGGACACTGGAGTCATAAACCCAGTATATCTGTTATCCGTTTCAATATGGTTTTTAAATCCTGGTTGCCATCTATAATGTGAATGTTTTTCCCGGTAAGAGCCAGATAATTTTTTCTGACCTTTTTCAAAAATTTTTTCTGCTCAAAAAGCTTTACCCGGGAATTACGGCTCTTTTTTATACGGTTCATACCAATATTTACATCTACATCAATAATAAAGGTGATATCCGGCTCCGGGGCGAATTCCCGGTTCATCTGAATAATCTCGTCCATGTTCATTCCCCGGGCTCCCTGATAACAGGCGGTTGAATAGTAATAACGATCCAAAATCACGGTTTTGTTCTGACTGAGGGCCGGCTTAATATTATGGGATACATTGAATTTTCTATCTTTAATGAAATAATTTAGTTCTTCTTCCAGGGGGATACTACTTTTAAACCTGGATATTTCTCTTATTTTTTTCCCCCAATTGGAATCAGAGGGTTCCCGCAGCCAGGCGACCGGAAGATTTTTTTCTTTCATATAATCAAAAAGCATTTTGGATACAGTGGTTTTGCCGGAACCGTCAATTCCTTCAAAGACAATTAGTTTGTGTGGTATTATTTCAGACATTTATTTTATTCATTCAGGATCAAAAATATATCATAATTATCGGTATTAATAAATACGGTAAATATCAAATGAATTCTGCCAGTTTCATTTCCACCTTTTTTTCAACGGTTTTCAATGCATCTGCCAATTGATAATCCGGTGATGATTCAATTGACAGGCGCTCCTGCTTGAGAAAGTCGTAAGCGGTCTTTAGAGCCCGGACATAATCCCCCTTTTTGATGACATCCAGAAAACCGGGTGATTGATGTAATGATTGATTGTTCAGCAGATTGTTCAGATAATCAAACCGGGTTTCAACCTGATTAACCAATGGAAAATGAAATACGCTTCTGTCGGCTCTCAATATGGTTTTGGTTTTAATCTGTCCTTTGAACCGCTCATTACTGTTCAACAGCTCAAAGAGGGGTGTACTGGAATACGGAATGAGGAATGGAGAGTGGGCCAGTATAAAAAATGAAGGGAATTTCATTTTCAAATGAATGATGAGAAGAAACTCCCGGATGAACTCCTCCCAGCTGGAATCATGGTCACTGCTGATCCAGTAATGGTAGTTGAGGATACCCTTATTTTCAAATGCATCCAGGAGGGTTTCGATCTGATTTTGATTCGGGATCCATTTTCCCAGTTTTTTTCCCCTTTTTTTCAAAAAAGTATCGGTGCCCAACCAGAGGAGGGGCCGGTTTTTTACAAACAGGGATGGATCCGAGAGCATTTCTACGATTTCAGGGGTTAGCTGTTGTTTCCGGTTGAAAAAAGAAGCGATTGAAGTCTGGACTCCCCATAATTTGAAATGGTTTTTTTTGATGGCATGAAAGACTCCAGACGCAAAGTGAGGATCCTGCAGGATATCATCGTCATTGATATTAATGGTTTTGGCTGGTTCTGGGGCAATTTTATGGAATTTCAGTTTTTCTGAAAATGTTTCCAGCAAACCGGATATTTTTTCCAGAGGGATTTGTCTCAATGTCCGGCCCTGAACCCGGGAGCAGAATATACAGCCCCGGTTGCACCCCCGGGTTACATTCAATTCAAGCCCGTTTCCGAAATGGCTGGCATCCAGAAAATCCAGGTTGAAATGAAATTTGCTGAAATTCTGCGGTTGGTTTATATAATCAAAGTCGGAAATAATCATTGTCCCTTGGCTTTGAAACAGAAACCCCCTCCATTTGAACAGTTCATCGATATTATTCAGGTGAATGGCCTTCAACAAAGAAGGTAAAATGAATTCTGATTCTCCCCGGATCATTAAATTGATTTCAGGCAGATGATAAGCGGATTGAAGGGGATTCAGGCTGATTAAGGGTCCACCGGCTACAATCAGGCCCTGGTACTGCGGCCTGATTAAATTCAGAAATTCCGAAATATCCATCAAGGAATCTTCATACAGAGTTAATCCCAAGGCATCATAATAGTTCCAGTTCAGGTTCGGTGGAACAGCGGGAAGCGGGATAATGCGGGTATGGACTTCAAATTCCGCTTCCGATAGAGAAGATCCGAGAAACAGCCAGGCAGTGGGTATTTGGATGGACTTCCACCTAATATCTGAGAGCATTGAGGGGTAAATAAGGAGTACTCTGTTTAGAGAATAAGAAAGGGAAATATTCTTTTTCAAGGTAAAGGTATCATGAATATCTCTTTTGATGTTGGAAAATCTATGGTCTTTCATTTGAATGCTCATTATATTTTTGTTTATATAAATGGAATTGGAGGAATGGTTTTTATCCAGGTTGACCTTGATAAAGGTGCAGTGCTTTTCATTCAGTTCTCGCCACTGCTGGATATCCAACAGAATTTCCATCACCTGTGGCGGAGAAAAATCCAGGGGATGATACGAAATCAGCCACTTCCCGGTCAATGCATCCTTAAAATTACTCATGGTTTGCTCTCATTATACACCAAATGGATCGGGTGTTGGACTTGACAATCAAAATCAAGGTTCTATAAGTAACTATAAATTACCATGTTTGTTGAGATCCGAAACTCTGGTTTGCGTTATTGATTAAATTGAACTATAGTGGTTGTATTGGTATGTGAAATGGAAGATTATATACTTAGCGCTAAAAATTCGGGTTTTAAAACCTGTTCGGTTTGCCGTCAAACCTGGAATGACCGGGCGGAGTTTTTGGCTGATCCGGACCTTGAAATAATCGGTTACCAGGTTCATTTCAAAGATTTGAAAAAGGGACTTTTCATGTTCAATCACAGTTGCAATACCAGCCTGGCCATACCTGCCGAGAAATTTACCGACCTTTACCATGGTGAGATAGTGAAGGAAAGGAAAACCGGGACCGAGGAATGCCCGGGTTACTGCCTGCATAAGGATGAGTTGCAACCCTGCCCGGCGATATGCGAATGTGCCTATGTCAGGGACATCATTCAGATCATACGCAACTGGCCCAAGAGGGATTAATCAAAAAGTTAGAGTAACAGATGTAAATATTTAAAGGCTGATTTTTGGGTATAAAGATCTTCTACGTCAATAATAAAGTTATATTTCCCCTTTTTCATCCAATCCATACTTATTTTTATGTTTACCTCGGTATTTTCAGGTTTCAGACTTTTGTTTTGGTCGTAAAGCGTTTTATTGTCTTCACCCTTTATTTGAACATGGACATTTACCATTCCCGATTTTTTCCCTTCAATTTCCTTTACCAAAAGATCAATTATTGTGAAATAGAGAATGTTGTTTTCAAATTTTACCTTTTCAAGCTTAATATCTGTTATTTCTGATTTTCTTTTTTTCAAATAGGTGGATATATAGTCTGCCCTTATATTATCATCATAAAAAACATTATATTTTTTGTTATTTACCTTCACCTTTATCTTTCCGATTTTATTCGGATTATCAGGGGCATATGTGAGTATATAATAGACATCCACGGTTTCAACTACTCTCTTTAATGAAGTATCCAGTTTATTTGAGACCAGCAGTTCCCCTCCGGTTTTTTCAGTGATCAGGCGAAGACAGTTTTCCAGATCGGTATTGATTTCACTGAATTCCAGATCTTTGGATAACACATTGTTATAGGATGTGAAAAAAAGTGAGTGAAATGTGGCATTGGCTTTATAAAAAAGTTTACTGATTTCTTCGGAGGGAAAATCATTTGAAACCTTTAATTCCCGATCTGCGGTATTTAATAGCTTTGAAATGATTCTTGATTTGACAGCATCCTCACTTCTTCCCATTTGCAAGTTCATGATCAAAGCCCGGATTGACGATCTCATTTCTCCGGTGAATTTGAGTTCGGGAAATTTTTCAAACTGATAAAAGGAAATGACCCATTTTTCCAGGTCGATTTTTTCAAGCAAATGGGCGAAATTATAAAACGTATCAATATCGGGAATCAAATATTTCTTTTTATACTCTTTCCAGATAGCCAAATAGTTATTCATAAACAGGATGACATCATTGGCATTCATTCCCCCTTCTTGATTTCTGTTCGACAATAAAACTTTTAAACGGCTAAGATCAATAGCATGACTTACCCGTTGAAAATATGTATTGAAGCGGATTCTGGCATTTTTGCATTGTAATTTTAATACCTTTTCGATAATAGGATATAACTCAGAAATGTCCGGTATTTGATTGAAATACATGGTTTTATCATTTATAAATAACAGCAACTTGTCCTCTTTGTACAAAATATTTTGGATGAAATTTTTGATGCTTTTTTTTAAATTGGGATTAAAATTCGAAACCCGGAAAACCAGGACAAAATATCTGGGTTTTCTTTTTACGACTCTATCGGCTGTCAGATCATATTTTTGATGCTTGATTATTTTTCTTACCGAATAAAATCCATGGATATCCTGTTCTATTCCGTTTTCATATAGTTTGAAATCGGATTTTTTGAGGTTGGCAATCGCTTTCCCCTTGATCATGATCCTGACTGGCACTTCTACGTTCACGACTCTTACCTCTTCTCTGATTTCATCCTGACCATGTTGGGCAAGAACCATCGGGGTAGAGAGGGCCATCAATAAAATAAACAGAAGCAAATAAAAAATGTTTATGATTTTACCCATATCCTTATCTCCTTATGTTCAGAATAAATGTAAAAGTCAATTTTTGTTTAATATTTAATTACCGTTTAATTGGATATAAAGTTAGTCGATTTCTGAAACAGACGAATAGTGTGGGGGTTTTTTCAGTACAGTCCTTGTCGGATTATCGTACATTCTCATTTGTTATTAAAATATCGATTATTTCCTGTATGATATTTTCAGATTGTGATTTGGAAAAACTGCAGGATCCGGCCCCGTGATGTCCCCCGCCACCGAACCGGGAACAGAGCGCTCCGATATTCACCTGACAGGTTTTGTTAAAAATACTGTGTCCGATACTGACAATAACCGTATCCCGGTTTGTTACATCAAAACGGATTTTCAGGTTAACCGACGTGTCTGGATAGATTGAAAAAACCAGGAAACGGTTGCCACCGGGATAGGTTTCAAATGATCTGAAATCGGTTATACTCACCTGTTTGATGATACGGGTATTCTCCTGCAGTACTTTTAAATATTTGCGGTTTTCAACGATTACGGATTTGGCGCGTTTTTTTACCTCCGGGTCTTTGAGAATTTGATTGATATCTTTAAATCTGAGCAGATTGACCAGCCGGTCCCAGTAGGGACGGTCACTGACTCTAAAACTGTGAATGGTGCTGGATAGCATGATATAAGGGTAATTTTCCGGATTAAGAACTTCATTAAGGCTTAAATCCGCCGAATCGATTTTATCAGTAGCTTGAACCAGAGGGTTGAAATCCCTGATAAATTCTTTGTGGTAGTATTCAAAGATAATTCGGGCTGCAGAGGGGGAAACCCGGAAACAGCCCTGGAAAGGCCGGTCTATGCGGTTGGAGAGATGGTGGTCGAACCATAAGGAACACCTTTCATCAAAGGCCATATTGGCAATGATGTCTCCCGATTGAATATCGATCAAACCCCGATGTATCTGATTGGGTTCCACCCATTCCACGGGACCCGTGATATCCAGAGCCTCGATCAAAAGTACAGCGCAAACAATACCGTCAAAATCAGGACGGGTAACAATTCTCACGCCAAAGACTCTTTAGATTGCTGGCTATAAAATATTATGATGATTCGGGTTTTTCCGGGGGTTTATAATCATCAAAATTTTCAATGATTTCTAAATTGAACCGTCTTTTTTGTTTCATGCCGGCAGCTGCCAGAATGATTCGGATGGCCCTTGCCGTTCTGCCCTGCTTGCCAATGACCTTGCCGAGATCGGATTGGTGTACCCTCAATTCCAGAATACTGGTTTGTTCACCGTCGATCTGGGTGACCTTGACATCATCGGGCATGTCAACCAATGCCTTACATACTGTTTCCACGAGTTCTTTCACTTTGGTCTCCTTATTGATCGGATTTTGCTTTCATTGTGTAGAATTTACCGCTGGAATCACCAAACACCTATTAGGAAAATCCATTCTAACCATATAATTATTGTGCAATAAATCTTTCAGGTTGTCAATCTAAATCATAGAAAATCAATTTTATTCCGTAAATTTGTAAACAGGCCCTCTTTCTGCTATACTCTGGTCATGAAAATATTAAAGCGTAACCAATCAATGTTGTTGTGTATTATCATGTTTACCGTGGTGTTGTTTGTCCAGAATCCCTTTCTGAAAGCAGACAATCAGGAAAACCAGAAGGAAGCGGTTGTTCAGGACCAACCCGTGGCCGATAATCCTTTTTTCAAGCCATTTGACACTCCCTTTGGATTGCCACCATTTGATCAGATTCGGAATGAGCATTTTTTCCCTACCTTTGTTAAAAGTATGCAGGATGAAGTGGCTGAAATCGAGGTCATTATCAACAATCCGGAAGCACCTACCTTTGAAAATACGCTGGAAGCCATGGAAAAGACCGGTGAGTTGTTATCAAATGTGGCTCAGGTTTTTTTCCATTTATACGGTGTGGATAACAATGATGAACGAAAACAGATCGCCGTAAAAGTGATTCCCCTGTTGAGCAAACACCGCAGTTTTATCACCTTAAATGATAAATTGTTTGCCAGGGTCAAAGCGGTTCATAAGCAGAAAGACAATCTTGAATTGAAAGCGGAACAGAAAAAATTACTTGAAGAAACTTACAAGGCGTTTGTACGCAGCGGTGCAAACCTGGATCCCGATGGTAAGGAAAAGGTAAAGAAAATAGATGCGGAATTGTCTGTTCTTGGGTTGAAATTCAGAAATAATCTTTTAACCGAAACCAACAGCTTCAAGATGTTTCTGGATAAAGAAGAAGATCTGGAAGGCCTTCCTTCCTCGGTAATCGAAGCAGCGGCCGTAGTAGCTGAAAAAGCCGGGCACAAGGGAAAATGGTTGTTTACCCTGCACAAACCGAGTTGGATACCCTTTCTCCAGTATTCCAAGAAGCGGGAACTCAGGGAAAAGCTGTACAAGGGGTATATCAATCGCGGGGACAATGATAATGAATTTGATAACAAGAAGATCATTGCCAAAATAGCCTCCCTCCGGGTCAAGAAAGCCCATATCATGGGATACAAAACACATGCCGATTTCAGGCTGGAAGTCAATATGTCCAAGACCCCGGCCAATGTGTATAAGCTGCTCGATCAGTTGTGGATCCCGACTCTGAAAATGGCCAAGAACGAGGCCAAGATCCTTCAGTCCATGATTGACAAAAAGGGTGGTGATTTCAAACTTCAATCCTGGGACTGGTGGTACTATACGGAAAAACTGAGAAAGGAAACATATGCACTGGATGATGATCTGCTCAGACCATATTTTGAGCTTAACAATGTCAGGGAGGGTGCTTTCTATGTGGCCAACAAACTGTACGGCCTTCAATTTGTGGAAAAAACCGATATCCCCAATTATCATAAGGATGCCCAGGTTTTTGAAGTACTGGAAGCCGATGGCAGCCATCTCGGTATCCTCTATACCGATTATTACTATCGGGAAAGCAAACGGGGTGGAGCCTGGTGTGGAGGATTGAGGGATCAATCCAATATCAGCGACAAGAAAGTCCATCCGGTGGTAACCAATGTGTGCAACTTTTCTCCCCCTGTGGGTGACAAACCCTCTCTGCTAACCTATGAACAAGTTTCTACTCTGTTTCATGAATTCGGACATGCCCTTCATGCCCTGTGCAATAAAACCACTTATCCAAGCCTGGCTTATCCGCCCTGGGATTTTATTGAATTGCCTTCCCAGATTATGGAGCACTGGTGTGCCGAGCCTGAAGTCATGAAGATTTATGCCCGTCACTATAAAACCAATGAAGTCATTCCCCAGGAATTGATAGAAAAACTGCAGAATAGCAGCCTATTTAACCAGGGTTTCATCACTCTGGAATACCTGGCTGCCTGTTACCTGGATCTGAACTGGCATACCTTATCCGAACCCATTGAAATGGATACCGAAAGTTTTGAAGACAGCTACCTCAAAAAAATCGGTTTGATACCCGAGATTATTTCCCGTTACCGCAGCACCTATTTTGCCCATATTATCGGTGGATATGATGCCGGTTATTACGCTTATATCTGGGCCGAAGTCTTGGATTGTGATGCCTTTGAGGCATTCAAGGAAACCAGTCTGTTTGATAAGGAAACCGCCAAGCGTTTTCGGGATAATGTTCTGGCCAAAGGCGGAATGGAAGATCCCATGGTCCTGTACAAACGGTTTCGGGGAGCAGAACCCAAGATAGACGGGCTGTTGGAAAAACGTGGACTGAACCAGAAAACAGAAGAATAAGTCCTATAAGATAGCGGGAATTTTAGCGGTCAGGGAAGTTTTCCTGTCCATATAATAATCAAATAGCCGTCAACTGTCGAATTTCAGATACAGTTTGTTGTTAAATGTCTCAATCCTTTCCGGAACAGGGTGGAAAACAAATTGGTTCCCCGGACGTATTAAGGATGGGCATCAGTAAGCGGAAGGCCAAATGATCAAAAAAACACCGGTTTTTTTACTCTCATCATTCAGGCGGTAAATCATGAATGGGGTATTGGCGATCAGATTACGTCGATAACCCCGGCCAGTGGTCCTTCGAAATCGGGTACAGGCAGGGGCTGGGAGGAATTACTACGGATTTGGGCGGACAGGGAGAATGAGGTATACCCCTGGATCTGGGAATCGGTGGTCATGTAAGTCTTCATTCCGGTTTCACCGGCAATCATGTCATTCAGGGGATCATTGCCCACCATAAGGCAGTGTTCTGGCTGAAGGCCGATTTTTTGACAGATTTCCCGGAAATATTTAGGCTGGGGTTTACAATAAACACTGTTCTCGATGTGGGTAATCCATGAGTAGGGCAGGGTATCCACCCCGGCCCAGGCCAGGCGGATCATCTGGACTGACAGCGGCCAGAGGGGATTTGAGGCGGCAACCAGTTTGATACCCCGCTCACTGATGGTTTTCAGCAGGTCATGGGTTCCCTTGATCGTTTCGACCATGGTGCCCAACTGATCGAATTCCGTGGCATAGAAATCCTCAAAGCGGCTCCAGAATTCCGGTTTCAGGTTTTCCATATCCCGGCTGAAATGATTCAGGTAATAATCGGCATTGGATATCAGGCCCTGGTTGTCCAGCAGGGCCCTGGTGGCTCCGATCAGGCGCTTTTGGAAAGTGTCGGCAGTGAAAATGTCAAGGAATTTCGGGGTCAGCCGGGTCATATAGGCCTTGAAAAAGGCATTTTCATCGAATAGAATCAGGGTGTTGTCGATATCAAACAGCACGGCTTCTATCATCGGTTTCTCCTGAAGTGAATTCAATATATATTGATTACTTGCTGGGTACATTGATATTTTAAGAAGAAGTTGAATAGAAATCAATCCAAAAAAGTAAAAAAATAAACAATCTGGAATTCAAATATTGCTGAGATAGGTGATTTTTTTGATTCGAGATAGTTTTTTGGTATGGTATTCAATCTGATAGGCCTTTTTCTTGTTCAGGGTCCGGGTATTAACCAGCAACCGCACTGGCCAGCGGGAGCGGGTATATTTGGAGCCGGTTCCCCGGTTGTGTTCCTGAATTCGATCCGTTAAGCGAATGGCCTGGCAGGTACCGCAGTAGTAAGTATGATCCGAACATTCCAGTAAATAAACGGTCCAAGTTTCCATTTTGGGGTTTTCTTACATCAAATTATATAGAGAAATCTATTGAAAATCAAAAAATTTATTTGAATTTTTTGGCAAAAATTTGGCACAGTTTATGATAATGTAATAATGAAAGAACTAACCCCAGAATTTTTTATTGTTTTTTGTTATTATTTATGTTATCTTTGCTAAGAAAAAAATGTGACAGTTGTAATCCCTCCGCTTTATGATATAAGTGCAGTTCTGAATATTCTTGAACATAAACATATTTTTTTGAGCTTTAAGAAAAAGCATCAACATTTACCGACATTTATCAAACTTCCTTTAGCTGCTTTTACTCAAAAATACCTTGGTCAAATTAATCGTGGATAGTGGTAAGAACATAGACCAAAATTCTCTATAGTTCACGTGTAGCTAATCATGAGCGCTTACCTTAATGAACTATGGAAAATGGTTGTTTTTATTGGAATCCAATATACATTGGGTCGCAGGGGATCTTACCCCTATGGCTTACTGGTTCATTTCAGTCTGGTAAAGATCACCATAATTGTAGTGATTAGCGATGTCATTCAGACGATTGCATTGCTATACCTTTTTGAATATTCTTTTGACAAAATTCCAATATTAAAAAAATTAAAGCACTGCCTGACAAAAAAAAAAAAAAAGAAATATCCAAATGGAAAATCAAAAAAATCCTTTTGGGAAAAAATTACAAAATGGAGAGAAGTCGGTGTTGTCATTATTGCTGCCTTGCCTTACGGTGGAGGAGCATTATCCGGAAGTATCCTGGCTTATTCCATGAAAATGAAGAAAAAAAAGGCATTTTTTTTTATTATTCTTGGTTGTATTATCGGTTCAACGCTCTATTACCTGGGCTTTTATGGAATAATTGAGATAATAGATAAAATTAAATAACATGGGTAGGTCAGAGGAAATTGATATCGGGTAAAATCGATACCATTTTTTTAAGATAATAAAACCTTCTCATAACTTCTTAAAAGTGCTAAATTAACTGATTGCCAACTCTTGTTTTTGGCAGACTCTTTTGCCACTTCTCCCATCAGTTTCATACTACTTGTGTCTTTTAATAAAAACTCAATTTTTTCAACAAAATCTCTCGGTGAATTGGCTTTGGCAATAAGGTCATCGAGATCTTTTTCTTTGACCAATCGGCCAACATATAACAGAATGGGGTGGTCATTTGCATTTATAGATTTCCGTATATCATCGTTTTTTCTGGTCTATCATCTATTCAATCATCTGTCTTATTTTGTGATGTTTTCTATCAATTTGTTTTGTTTTTAAACAATATTATACTATTTATTGATTCTGTTTTCGAGAGGCATTACCAATAAAAATCGCTCAATATAATTATAAAAGCATAGCAAAGAATTGGAAAAATATTTTACTTAGGCTAAAATTAGATTTGAAAAAATGAAGATAAAAACCAGAAGGAAAAAGAAAGATAAAAAAATGCTAAGGCGCTTTCTGAATTTTGTGGAAAAAGCTGGTAATCGGCTTCCCCATCCTGGAACTCTGTTTGCCTTATTTGCAGTTGGTGTTATTCTGGCTTCCGAAATTGCTGTTCAGTTGAATCTATCTGTGATCCATCCCGGTACCAAAGAAATTGTCATGCCTTTCAGCCTTCTCTCCATCAAGGGGCTTCACTTGATTCTCACCAAAATGGTGGATAATTTTACCAGTTTTGCTCCGCTGGGAACTGTTTTGGTGGCCATGCTGGGGATTGGTCTGGCCGAAAAAACCGGATTAATAGGAGCCGCTTTAAAAAAATTGGTACTATCGGCCCCATCTCATTTACTCACCTTTGTGATTATTTTTGCAGGGGTAATGTCCAATATTGCCAGCGGGGTAGGATATGTATTACTGGTGCCTTTGGCTGCCATTATATTTAAGTCGGTGGGTAGGAATCCGCTGGCAGGGATTGCCGCTGCATTTGCAGGTGTTTCCGGAGGATACAGCGCCAATCTACTGTTGGGTACCATTGATCCATTACTGGCAGGAATTTCTCAGGAGGCGGCTCAAATTGTAGACCCAATGTATCAGGTTAATCCTGCATGCAATTATTTTTTTATGGTTGTATCCTCTTTTATCATTGCCGGTGTCGGAACCTGGGTGACAGAAAAAGTTATAGAGCCTCGTTTGGGAAAATCAGGGTCTTTCAAAGTTAAAAAGAATGCCAAGGAAGAAATGGCAGTATTAACTCCTGAGGAGAGTAGGGGGTTGAGATTCACACTGTTGACATTAATTTTTATCGTCGGGATTTTACTCTGGGGGATATTGCCATCAAACGGTTTTTTAAGGGATGCAGATACAGGCGGGCTCTTGAAATCACCTTTCCTATCTGGCATTGTGGCCCTAATCTTTCTTATTTCCCTTGTGTTAAGCATTGCCTATGGCATCGGAGCCCGAACCCTGAAAAATGATAAAGAGATCATGAAGGGTATGGCCCAGTCCATGTCTACCATGGGTACTTACATCGTACTGGTTTTTTTTGCCGCCCAATTTGTTGCCTTCTTTGACTGGTCCAACATTGGCATCATAGTCGCGGTTAAAGGGGCAGGCTTTTTGGAATCTTCCGGAATGAAGGGAATCCTTTTAATGTTACTGTTTGTGTTGATTGCAGCCTTAATCAATCTGGTGATGGGCAGTGCTTCTGCCAAATGGGCTATCATGGCACCGGTGTTCATCCCAATGTTTATGATTCTGGGATATTCTCCGGAGTTTGTTCAGGTTGTTTATCGGATCGGAGACAGTGTCAGTAATATCATTTCTCCGATGATGGCCTACTTTGCACTCATTGTTGCTTTTGTGGAAAAATATGATAAAAGAGCGGGAATCGGTTCGGTTATTGCATTGATGCTTCCTTATACCATTGCTTTCTTGGTGGTCTGGTCAGTTTTATTAGTTATATGGATGCTGCTGGGAATACCTGTGGGTCCCGGTGCACCCATCCATTTGGCAACATGACTATTCCATAATCTGACCGGTCATGAGAGGTAAAAATCAGGGCTATGATGACCAAAGATCTTGTCGAAATCAAAAAAAAGACAGAAACCATGCACCCGGATATTCGATCTTTAACGGTTTTTTAATTTTTTCTTTTTTTTTCTACTGGTTTTTCCCTTCTGGGAGAGGGAGTGTTTTTTGATATCCTCTTTGGGAGAGGCAATCCTGATGGATGCCCCCCCGACAATCTTGTCAAAGGATTTGAGTATCAAATCCGTATATTTTTTTTCCACTTCCACAAAGGAAAAAGAATTGAAAATATCTATTTTGCCGATATCTACCTGCCGGTCTCCGGTAACATCGATCATCATGCCGATCAGAGCCTGAGGAAGGACATTATCCTTTTTGCCAAGTCTGATAAAAAAGCGGGTCATATCAGATCGTTGAAAATCCGTTGCCTTTTTTTTCCGGTCATCTTTTTTTAGTGGTTCGTTCAGATCCACTGTGTCCTTGTAGTATGATAAAAATCGGTTAAATTCCAGAGCAACGAATTGTTTGATCAGCTGTTCTTTGTTCAGCCATTCAAGTTTTTTATATATCACTGTTAAATATGGGTCGATTTGCGAGTCGTCCACTTCCACCTGCTCCATTTTATTAATAAGGCTAAAGAGTTGTTTTTCACAGATGGCCTGGCCATTGGGGATGGGAGCATATTCAAATTTTTTATTGATTAGTTTTTCGATTTGTTTGATTTTAAATTTCTCTTTTTGATGAATGATGACAATGGATATGCCTCTCTTGCCCGCACGCCCGGTTCTACCGCTCCTGTGGGTATATACCAGCAGTTCGTCAGGAAGGTTGTAGTTGATTACATGGCTTAAATCTTCCACATCTAACCCCCGGGCTGCTACATCGGTGGCCACCAGGATTTGAAGGGTTTTTTGCCGGAACCGGTGCATTACATAATCCCGTTGAGCCTGGGAGAGGTCGCCATGCAGGGCATCGGCATTGTATCCGTCCTTAATCAACTGATCAGCCACCTCCTTGGTTTCGATGCGGGTGCGGCAGAATACGATACCATAAATATCAGGATTATGGTCCACGATCCGTTTTAATGCCAGGTAGCGGTTTTTTGCCTGAACCATATAGTATATGTGAGAAACATGCTCGGCACCGACGTTCCTCTGGCCAATGGTTATTTCAATGGCCTCTTTCATATGGGTGCCGGCCAGTTCAACCACATCCCGCGGCATGGTGGCTGAGAAAAGGTAAGTGTGTTTGTTTTTAGAGGTTTTTTCCAGAATAGCGGTAAGATCCTCTTTGAATCCCATTTTCAACATTTCGTCAGCTTCATCCAGCACCAGGGAATCGATAACTGAAATATCAACTTTTTTCCGGTTCATTAGATCCAGCAGCCGGCCCGGAGTGGCCACAATAATTTGCGGCCCTTTTTTTAACCGTCTGATCTGTTCTTCGATGTTGGCTCCACCGTAGATGGCCAGGATATGGATTTTTTTCAGGTAGCGGGCATAATCGATTAAATCCCCGGTCACCTGCACACACAACTCCCGGGTGGGACAGAGGATTAGTTTTTTTACCCTCTTTTCTCTCTCATCTGTCTTCTGAATTAAGGGCAGGCCAAAGGCAGCGGTTTTTCCGGTGCCGGTCTGAGCCAGTCCCACCAGGTCTCCCTGCCGCTCCAGTATGATGGGAATCACCTTGGATTGAATGGGCATAGGTTCCTTAAAGCCGAGGTCCTCTATGCTGTCCAGTAAAGGTTGGCATATACCCATTTCTTTAAATTTATTCATATTTACACTTCCTGTTAAATCTCATTTAGAAAAAATATGGTAAAATCGATAAACCGGGAAATTAATATTTCTCCTACCTTATGAAAAGTAAAATGTTTTATAAATCAATTGGGTTACTATTTTCCAAACTATATTATATCCAAAAAATCAATTTTCATCAAGATAAAAAAATGACCCCTAAAAGAATCGAATCTTTATTTCTCTTTTATGTAAAAAAAAGAGAACCAAGCGAATTTCAATACTTCAAAAGACCGTCCCTTTTCATCTCTATTTGACAATCTCAATGTTATTAGCTAAACTTTGCCCTCATCACTTTGTTAAATGGAGGACAGTTAATGATGAAAAAAATCCTTGTTGTATTAATAATAATACCAATAACAATCAGCACTCTTTATACCCAGAGCCAAAAGATATCATCACCTTTTTCACAGGCCAAATTTGTACCTAACATTTCTGCTATCCTTGATTTTTCATATATTTACACAGATATTGATGATATGGAATTCGGCAGAATGTATTTGCCAGGATATTCAACCATTACTGACGATTATAATTATGGATTGAATGGCTTTTCCTTCACCTATTTTGAGCTGGCCCTTGAATCGGTTGTGGATCCTTATTTTGATCTTTTTGCGGTTTTTCAATTTGCAATCGGTGAATTTTCAATAGAGGAAGCCTTTTTTAGAACCAGGAGCCTTCCGGCAGGTTTTCAAATCAAAGGGGGAAAATTTTTCAGTGGTTTGGGAAGACTAAATTCCCAGCATGATCACAGATGGAATTTTTGTGACCAGCCCCTCATCTATAAATCAATTTTTGGAGCCATCAATCTTAATGACCTGGGTATTCAGTTGAATTGGGTAGCCCCAACTGATTTGTTTTTAAAGTTGGGTCTCGAGGTATTCCAAGGGCAAAACCAGGAATCTTATTCGTTTCATAACGAAGATATGTTCATCGGTGATATCCTATATGAAAAATCACCTGTTCCCCTGTTTGTCACCTTTCTTAAAACTTCCACAGATATTGGAAATTTTGTTTTTCTTGGAGGTATAGCTTATGTAAATGGAAAGATTAATAAGTCCTATGATGATGCCGGATATGGGTTGTCTGGGACCAGTCAGGTTTTGGGAATTGATTTCACTGTTAAATATTTAATAGATTCATATCGTTATCTTAATTTACAGAGTGAATTTTTTTATCGACATATAAAAGGAGACAGAGTTACCGGGGCAGATACCCAAAATATAAAAAAAAGCCATCAGGGATTCTATACAGAACTTATCTGGCGCTACAACCGGAGATGCCGGTGTGGAATAAGGTATGATCTGGTAAAGGGAGGCGATAATTTATACCTGGATGAAAACAGTATTATTACAGGGGATCTGAATAAATATTCAGCCATGATTGAATTTAATGCCACTGAGTTTTCAAGAATTAGGATTCAGTATAATTACAGTAAAGCCAAGGTGTTGGATAATGAATTAAAGACATTTTCTGAAATATTCATCAACTGTAATTTTGCTATTGGTGCCCATGGTGCCCACACATTTTAAATTGAGGAGTTGACCTATGAAAAAGACAGTTATCATATTGATATGTTTTTTATTTTCTTTTAGCCTGTTTTCTAAGTTAAGGGTGGTTACTACTTATCCCTATATGAAAGATATCACCGATCGAATTGGAAAAGATAAGGTTAATGTTATTGCCCTATCTCCGGGCAACTGGGATCCCCATGTTATCATACCCAAACCCTCACTGATTGCTCAGGTCAGAAGAGCTGATCTATTGATCATTAATGGTGGACAACTGGAAATCGGATGGATCCCCCCGGTAATCAGACAGGCAAATAATGCCAAGGTCTTGCCATCCAAAAAAGGTTTTTTAGATCTCTCAAATTTTGTCAAGATGATCCAGGTGCCGGATAGTGTCTCAAGGGAACAGGGTGATATTCATCCAGCGGGAAATCCCCATTATCATCTGGATCCCCATAATATTCCTCTTTTGATAGATGCAATTGCCGACAAGCTGATTGACCTGGACCCTGATAATATGGAATATTACAATAAAAATAAAGAAGAATTCCTCAATTTATGGAAAATAAAGATTGTTGAATGGGAGAAAAAATTGGCCCCGTTGAAGGGGACGAAATACCTTGAGTTTCACAAAAATTTTGATTATTTCTTACAAAGATTTGGCCTGATTGTTATAGACACTATTGAACCTTTGCCCGGGATACCGCCCACCTCTAGGCACACGATTGATCTGATTAAAAAGTTAAAAACCGAAAAAGTGGCTAAAATTTTACATGATGTCTATCACTCATCCAAATGCACCAAATTAATCTCTAAAAAAACCAGTGTCCCCTGGGTTATCATCCCGCATGATGTTTTGGCCATTAATAAAGTTAAAGATCTCTTTTCATTATATGATGAAATAGTTGATAGGCTGATCAAATGATTGAAATTTTGGATATCTTGGCCCCCGCCTTTTTGCTATCCATTGTTTTACTCGGTATTCACTCCTATTTCGGACTGGAAATAATCAAACGCGGTATCATTTTTACTGATCTGGCCATTGGACAGATGGCGGCATTGGGGACGGCTGTATCACTTTTGATATGGGAAACTGAATATTATATGGTGTCGCTGGTTTTTGCACTCACAGGAGCCCTGCTGATCGCTTATGCCTCCAAAAGGGTCAAAAACTTGGAGGCTTATATCGGACTGCTATATGCTTTTGCTGTCTCGTCTGTGGTTATCCTGCTTTCCCATTCTGCTCATGGAATGGAAAAATTCCACGAGCTAATGGCTGCTGATATACTTTTTACTCCCATAAATGAAGTTTACAAAACGGCTGTTTTTTATGCATTGCTGGGAATAGGCATCTATTATGCTATGAAAAAAACCACTGGATTCATAAGAGATATACTCTTTTTTGTCACCTTTGCGGTCACCGTAACCAGTTCGGTAAAACTGGCGGGCGTACTGGTTATTTTCGCCATTCTGATTTCACCGGCACTCATTGCCACTATATTAAAGGCCAAAAGGCCGATTTTTTTTGCATGGGGTATTGGATTGATTATTAACCTTATTTCAATTTCAGTTTCTTATTTAATAGATCTCCCTACTGGTTATACCCTGGTATTTTTCCATGCGCTGTGCTCAATTATTGTCTGTCTGATAAAACCAACAACAAGCGATTGACTGTTCTGAATATTTAAGTTATGAATTTATCTTTGTTTGATTAACGTTGCCAAAAAGGAGAGTATCTGGTGTTGTTTCTCAATCCCCTTCCTCTACCACGTCCATTGTAGAAGCTCATATTTCGACCCCTACCACGTGCACGTCCAAAGCCTCTACCATAACCCATACCATAACCTCTGCCAAAACCTGTACGGTAACCTCTACCCAGATTAATTCCCAGACAGGAGTCAGAAGGAAGTAATACAATCTGTTCAGTGGTTAGTATGCCCAAGGTGTCAAGACGGTAATCCAATATCTTTTCTTGGAATTTCTGTTGCAGAGCAGAAATTTCTTTTTGTTTGGTTATGATAGCGGTATTGTCCGGAGGTGATTTGAAAAGTAAGGTTCGAAGTTCCAAAGACTTGGAGGTTAAGTGATTTTGGATTGGAATAATTTCTTTTGTGAAATTCAGCTGAAGATTTTCAAATTTTACTTTTTGTTCTGTGGTTAAATTCAACATTGAAGTATAGTTAGTCCAGGGGCACCATGGTGTCCAGCCGGGGGATTGGGCTGATAGAAAAGAATATGATACCAGTATTAGAATGATGCTGAATAAAGTAAGCGACTTTTTCATAATTAACTCCTTTATATTTTATTAGTCATGTTAGGTAATAGTTGCATTTAATCTTCTATATATTAATACAGATGTTGGCTGTTTTTTCTTTCATTTTTTTTAAAAAAGGAAGGGATTATTTAAATAATCATTTGGGTTAACACTTTTTATTTAAATGAAGATTAACGGTTGGTTATTGTGTCCGATTTCTTCTTTTGTGCCAAAATCCTCTGATTTCATGCTTTCTGCCATAACCACGGCCAAATAAAGGTCGAATTTCGCTGGCTATAAATTTGTTATCCCCTGTCTTATTTCCAATGAGCTTTATCTTTAACCCGATTTCCGGTCTACGTTTTCCTCGCCATAGCGTGTTTGAAATATCGATTTCCCAAACAATACCCTGCAAATCTTTGACATTTATTTCTTGCGAAGATACTAATTTTACAATTTCTCCGGCTAACAGTCCTTTTTGGGGAGACATCCACATTCTGTGCCTGCCAGAATTTATCATGCGATAAATCGGGATATTTTTTTGAAATACAGATTCGAGCCTTTCTGAAAAACCGGTTTGATATAAGAGGAGTCCGCCAATAATTGAAAGTAAAATACTGGATAGAATTATGATTGTCGTGTTGATCCGATACCCTTTCTCTGTGCGTCTAAAATAGTAATAAGCCACTACTAAAAAAAAGAATAAAAAAACAAACCAGAAATAGGGAAGTATTAAGATTACATAACCCAACAACGTATAATTCAGAAGATGATATAAATCCCAGTCAACATGCTTTATTTGGAAAATAACCACACTGCTGGCAATAATTCCGAGCAGGATTGATAATCCAAACAGCGTCCAGGTAACTGATTTTTTCAAAATAAAATATTTTTTAGGATACGGTTTGAGTTTCTCTTTTTTGATTTTTTTGATGACATTTTTACTTATCTCAGTCATTGTTCACCCTTTAACCAATAATGTTTTATTAGTTTTTTAAATTTTGATTTTGCCCGGTTAATCAACGTGGCAACGGTTCCGGGAGGTTTTCGTAAAATATCGCTTATTTCGGTATATTTTTTATCTTCAAGGTATCGAAGAACCAGTACTTCTCGATATTTATGGGGAAGTTTTGAGAGTAACTCTCTAATGTTGTCCGCTTTTTCTCTTGATATTAATGCCTGATAAGGATAGCTCTCATCATTAATAATGTGGGATAAGTTAATAATATCACTATGGTTGAGTTGCAAATGGGACTTGGGTAATCGGGATTCACTTTTTTTATAGAAATTTATTATTTCATTATGTGCAATACGGTAAATCCAACTGGAAAATTTTAACTTTTGATTGAATCCATTAAGATTACAATAAACTTTGATAAAAATGTCCTGTAAAATATCTTCTGATTCCGGATGGGTAATATCTGATATTCGATTAATATAACGCAATAATTTCCTTTCATACCTTTTGATCAAATAGTAAAAATATTTTTTATTTCTCAAAGAAAGTTGCACCAATTCTTCATCGGTCAGTTTTTCAATTTTTCTAACTGTTGAGTTTTCAGACATGAGTAAAACCAATTGTTATCCAGATTTCTCAGAAGTTGAATCAATGAGCTTTTCCAAGAGGCGGCGTTCTTTCTTAGTCGGTCGGCCGCTGCCTTTTCCTCTGGCAGCGAAAATCAGACCCAGAGGGTTGTTTCTGGCCTGATCCAGTTTTTCAAGGTCGGCGACCGGGGTGATCTCCTCGACCAATTCGCGAGCCATGGCAGCCGAGACTCTTTTGACTGCAAGGTTCTTAACCAGGTATTGGCGCACGATCGGCGGCTGCTTGATGAATATGATTTCCCCGGCCCGGATCGGACGGGAGGGCTTGACCGCGCTTCCGGCAACCTGGACGCGACCGCCGCGGCAAACCCTGTTGGCCAGGCTCCTGGTCTTGAAAAGCCGCGCGGCCCACAACCATTGATCGATCCGAGTTGACATTGTTCTTGCTTGTATTATATAACAAGGCAGGTGAAAAATAAACAGACTTGCTGCTTCGCAAAAGAAAAAGAAAAGAAGAAGAAGAAGGGGTCAGAAGAAGGGGTCAAGTCTTTAATCAGAAGGGGTCAAGTCTTTAATTCACGTTTCGTGATAAGCCTCATTATTTCAATCACCTTATTCTCAACCGAGGAGTATTTATTAACATATGATAATGGTTAGGTTTCAAAGCAAACGCATATATATTAACAGACCATAATTCTGATGCCTGGGAAAGCAAGTCAATAAAAGTTTGGTAATCCTCATCATCTAAATAAATTATCTCCAATCTCCTTCCCCTGTTCATAACATGATACCAGGCTCCAGGATATTCAATTCTTAAAGGCCTGCTCATGACAATACAATATCATTATATTCTTGAAACGAAGTCCAAAGACTTGACCCCTTTATTTATTATGTGATACGATTAGCAGGTGCAAAAGAGTAATAAAGTAAGGCACCGTCCCCGTAATTTAATTATTGATTGTAAACAGAGATTTGACTTTCTTAAATTGTTAAATTAGTATAGTTAGTAAAAGCATAGTCTTCCATTTAGAGCTCTATTTTGGAGAGAATGTCATTATGAGTACAATTTTTTCCTTAAAAAAATCGCGGAGGTGAACGATGGGGTTATTTTTTGATTTTAACAAAACATTTAATGAAATGGGTAGGGCATTTGTGCGTGGTCACCAGGTTTGAGACTTTTCTGGTCATGAGGTTTGAGACTTTATTAAAGTTAATATTTTCAGAAAAGTTTTAAACCTTTTATCCCCAAAAGTTTAAAAACTGGTGTTCACGCACAACAACATAAAGAAAATATTATGGATCTGTAAATTAAAAAAATGGAAATCATCAATATGGCACAACTCTTAACAATCGGCGTGATTGGAAAAACACTAAAAGAAAACGAAAAACGAGTAGCCATTCATCCGGAACATATAAAAAGCATTCCAAAGGGATTACGAAAACAAATCACTTTTGAAGAAGGTTATGGATTGAGATTTGGCATGGATGATAACACTTTAGCCAAACTTACATCAGGGCGAGTTGCTTCCAGAGAAGAAATACTGAAAGGTTTTGATTGTGTGCTAATACCCAAACCTTTGGCAAAAGATTTGTCTCAGGTACGAGCAGGTGCAATTGTCTGGGGTTGGCCGCATTGTGTACAACAGAAAGAAATGACGCAAGTATCAATTGAAAGAAAATTAACCCTTATTGCCTGGGAAGAAATGTTTACATGGAGCCGAACAGGTGATAAAAATATGCATATTTTTTATAAAAACAATGAAATAGCAGGCTATGCCAGTGTAAATCATGCGATAAGTCTTATCGGAGTTGTCGGGAATTATGGAAAACCCCGAAAAGCAGTGGTACTCAGTTTTGGATCGGTGAGTCGAGGGGCAGTATATGCATTGCAAGGTCAAGGATCTCGAGATATCACGGTCTACACCTGTCGCGCATCAACAAATGTGAGTGATCAATTGCCTACAATATCTTTTAAACAAATGAAGAATGACGATTCAGGAAATTTGCTTGCAGTTGAATCTGACGGCAGTACTCGCCCATTTGCAGAAGCATTATCAGATGTGCAAATAATTGTTAATGGAACCCTTCAAGATGTTGACCATCCAAAAATGTTTGTACCTGAAGATGAGGCTGATAAATTGATGAAAGGCACTCTTATTATTGATATAAGCTGTGATGAGGGAATGGGTTTTTGGTGTGCCAAACCAACATCCTTTGAATACCCAATGTTTGAAGTGGCGGGTAAATTTTATTATTCAGTGGATCACAGTCCAAGTTATTATTGGAATTCTGCCTCATGGGAAATTTCAAAAGCATTACTTCCATTTTTACCCATAGTTATTGGGGGACCAAATAAATGGGAAAAGAACAAAACCATTTCAAAAGCAATAGAAATATGCAATGGAGTAATTCAAAATCCGAAAATTCTTTCATTCCAAAATCGAGAGAAAGATTATCCACACCAATTTCGTTAATGAATTCTATTACAATGAAAATTACATCGTAAAACATAGGGTTTAAGAAAACTTGTAAAACAAGAAAAGACATGGAAAAATTCAGGGAATATTTATAATGGGCATAATAATTAATAAAGAACTTAACAGATTACGAACAATAATCGAAAAAAATAGAGTTGCATTTACTGATGTGGCTAATATTCAACAGCTACAAGTTGGATATGATGTTAGGGCAGACAATTATAGCAAAGAAAGCCAAAGCAGGCCGGATAAAGTACATCAGACTACTTTAACAGAGAGGTTCTTTCTTGAAGAACTGAGAGGATTAATAAGCGGCAAAAGAATTGCTTATTTGGATGTTGGCTGTGCAGATGGCAGAAGAACTAAGAGGTTTTTCAACGAACTGGAGGATTTTTGCCAAATTGACAGACTTTGTGCAATCGACTACTCAAGAGAAATGGTTGCACAAGCACAAGGAATTCTGGGACATTCAAAAGTTGCATGGGGAAATATTACTGATTTACCTTTTCAGGCTGAATTCAATGTAGTTACCTGTATGTATGGCGTTATTGGACATTTACCGGAGGATTTGATTCAACAAGCTATTAATAATCTATCTCAGACTCTCGTAGATGGAGGCATTCTCTGCATAGATGTTCTTGGAAGAGATCAGAAGTTTCTTAAACAATACCGTTATAACGAAGTCAATAGTAATCATGGGAAATATGTTGCATATTTTGTTAAAGTAGGAGGGAGTCCGTTAATGAATGGCAAAGACCAGCGAATAGTCTATACTATGCGGATGTTTACTCCGGGAGAAATAAAAACTTACGCTAAGAATACAGGTCTTAGACCAGTAGCAGATAAAGAAATTTATCCGGTTGAAAGAGGGGTTAATGAAATGGAATATGCATTAGTACTTAAAAAAGAGTGCTAACAAATCTATTTGTTTGCTTCGATAGAATATCCATACCAATTTCGTTAATGAATTTTATGACAAAAAATTTTACATTGTATAACACTGTGTATAGCGCATTAAAACGCGCCATACACTAACCGTTAGGCGAAATATTATTCGGTCATTACGGAGCTACATATTTATAGAGAGATGTATATGAAAATTTTAAAGCCGCACTTAGATTCAATTTTTGATATTGCTGGTTCAGACGAAAATGCACTCACAAAATCATTTGGCGTAATTCTGAGAAAAGATAAGACATTACTGAGTAATTTTTTGTCGGTTGCTATGAAAAAATCTTACTCAATATCAAAGCAGTTATTTGACAGAACTCATTTTTATTTTGAAAAAAGTTATTCTGGGGGGCGAACTGATTATCTTCTCCGTTGAGTACTTCTTTCTGCTCATTCTGCCTCCTCAGATCCAGATAAATACTAACATAAAAACTGGATCAGTTTATGGGGGGCAGGTGTACGCATAATCGGGGTCAGGTCTAAACAGGCTGTTGCCCAAATAAGGTTTTTTATATTTAAGGGTTGAGGGAAAATATTCCGAAAAGGCCTATAATATTGATTAATTAAGCATTTCATGGTATAATATTGTTTTTTGAGGTGTTTAAAAATGATGGGTAACGAAGAGAGTCAAGAGGACAAATTCATTTACAATTTTCGTCTCAGTAAACGTATACCTTTGGATCATCCTTTAAGAAAGATAAGGGATATGCTTGATCTTGATTTTCTGTATGATCTTCTAAAGAGAAAGTACGGAACCAGGGGCAATGTATCAGTACCGCCTCCGGTATTGATGAAGATGATGTTGTTGTTGGTATTTTACAATGTTCGTTCGGAGCGAGAGTTGATGCGAACCATACCTATGAGATTAGATTGGATTTGGTTTTTAGGATATGACCTGGACGATGATATTCCGCATCATAGTGTATTATCCAAAGCCAGGAAGCGTTGGGGAGAGGCAGTATTTAAAGAGTTATTCGAACGAATACTGCTTCAGGCTGCCGAATCCGGTTTGGTAGATGGGGGTAAGCTTTTTGCGGATTCTTCATTGGTTGAGGCAGATGCATCGAGGAATTCGGTAAAAAGGATAAGCAATATGAAATTAGCCTCCACTTATAAGGAGTTGTTAAACAGGTTGGATGAAGGAGAGTCAGAGGATGAAGAGGAGCCGGGGGATAAAGGGAATGAAGGAGGCCGATACAGTAAAGTAAATAAGATACATAAGAGTGACACCGATCCTGAAGCAACCATAGTTCGTCAGCAGGGGAGTTCAGATCTTTATTATAAAGTTCACCGCAGTGTAGATGAGAGGTGTGAAGTGATAACCTGTTGTCATACGACAACCGGAATAGTGAATGAGGCTCATGTTCTGAAAGATCTGATAGATGGTCATAAGGCGATTTTAGGTTGTGATCCGGGAATAATTGTGGCAGACAGCAAATATGGTACAAAGGAGAATTTTGTTAAATTAAAGAAGAGGGGGATCAAGACTCATATCAAAGATTTATCCATGGCCCAGAAAGAAGGAGGGTCAAGGAAAGGGAAATTTTCGAAGGAAGATTTTGAATATAACATTGAGGGGGATTATTTTGTATGTCCAGGTGGAGAGAAATTAAAAAAGAGGTCCTATAATCCCAATCGTGGTTGGTACGAATACAAAGCGAGTAAGAATAAATGTGATGTATGCCGCCTTCGATTACAGTGCACAGCTGACAAAAATGGTCGTAGTTTGAAGAGGCACCCGGAGGAAAAATATTTACAGTTGGCCAAACAGGATGCCCATAGTATTGGAGCGAAAGCTGATTTAAAGAAGAGGCAGCACTTAATGGAAAGGAGCTTTGCGACCGGTATCCGTTATGGCTATAAAAGAGCCAGGTGGAGGAATATGTGGCGAGTATCGATTCAGCAGTATTTAATAGCAACTGTCCAGAACCTTCAGAAGATTTTCATTTATGGAGGGGATTTAAGACATAATAAGGCAATTTATCTTAATTTGTTACAAAAATTTAGCTTAAAAAATTGTATATTTGGAATATTAACAAAAATTAATCTCAATCTCAGTGTTTTAAATTTAAAAGTATAGTAAATTTATAAATGTGGTGTTTAAGATTATGGTTTAGGCAACAGCCTGTAAAGAATAAAGAAATCGATTGTCCAAGAATATGGTTTTCCTACAAATCAACAGTACTTTTTTCAACTAAAAAGTAATTGATTTTTAAATAAAACATTTCTACATTTGTGTGCGTCGTCCCCCTTTTTCAGCATTTTAAATATTCCTATTTAATTGGGATGTTAAATTTGACGGGAGCGAAAGGGATGAGTTGGAAAAATAAAAAATTGTAGAAAGAGTGAACAAGGAAATTCGACATCGAGTATTGGAATGAAAAACATTACAGACAAATCTTTATTCTTTAGACTTGACCCCTAAGATTTTTTTTTTGAATTAGATGGATGGTGTTTTGTGGGGCTGATATTGTTATTTCGTAACCACTCTATCAAAGACTAGATGCATATCTTTGCTGAAGTAGGATAGGGGGTTTATCAATATGGGCCAGCTGGTCCCTGATTTATATTTTTTTCTTTTTTCTGTTTTCGTTTTTCTTTTTGGGTGAGTTTGCCCTTTTTTTGATGTTCTCGTTTGCTTTTATCTTTTTTCCCTTTATCGCCCATATTTATTCCCCCTTACCTGTTTAATTTTATTAATAATTTTAATATATAACCATATGAATTTTATAAAATCGGGGACAGATTGTCAATTTATTAATTTTTTTAAAATACCTTATCTTGCTAACTCCACCTCAAATCCCTATATAGGCATAAAACTAAACTAACTTGTTTAAATATCTTTCAGTGAACTTTATTATATTATTCATCATGTCAACTGCCTCAACCGGATATTTTCCCACAGCTGATTCAGCCGAAAGCATAACAAAGTTACTCCCGTCTATTATAGCGTTGGCCACATCGCTTACCTCCGCGCGGGTAGGGATGCGGTTTTCGGTCATACTCTCCAGCATCTGCGTCGCGGTTATAACAAACTTTCCGGCGCGCCTGCATTTTTTGATAATTGTCTTTTGTATAACAGGGATTTCGTAAACTGGCAACGACACCCCCATATCTCCGCGCGCTATCATGATGCCGTCCGAAACCTTGATTATTTCATCAATATTTTTTATACCATCCCGATTCTCTATTTTGGCAATAACCCGGCACCGCGAACCTCCTCCAAGTACCTTTCTTACATCCATGATATCCTTTTTCGTGCACACGAATGACTGTGCGATATATTCAACACCTTGCTTTTCACAAAAGAGTATATCCTTTATATCCTTCTGGCTTATACTACCAAATTCCAGCCGTGCCTCCGGGATATTTACGCCCTTATGTCCTTTAAGCAAGCCGCCGAATACCACTTTGACCTTTAAGCTGTTTTTAACCCGGGCAATCACTTCTAAAACGATATTTCCGTCATCTATGAATATTTGGTGGCCGTTCTTAATAGGGTGTAACGGGCATTGATAATCAAAAGGTATTTTTTTATGCGATCCATTTGTTTTTTGCTGGGTAAGCCACACTATCTGGTCTTTTTTAAGCAAAATTGGAGCAATAAGATCACCTACCCTTATGCGATGGCCTTGCAAGTCACCAAGAAGCTTAACGCTCCTATGATATTTTTTATTTAAAAGCCGAATGAGTCCTATTCTATGAAGCAATTCTTGCGGCTTGCTGTGGGAAAAATTCAGACGCCCAACATCCATGCCGGCAAGCATCATTTTTTTAAGCACCGTCTCGCTCGACGACACTGGGCCAAGCGTACAGATTATCTTAGTCTTAACCATAAAATTTATTCATATTACATTTCACTCTCGTCAGCTCCATAACTAAACCCTCGGGCGATTGGACCACGTTGCTCGCTTGACAAACTGAAACGTTTCAACCTGCCGTCGTCTTCTATTAAGGCTTCCGAATAAAACCGACTTTCCGGATAGTTCTGGATGAAATCTTCATACGCCTGAATGGAATTGTTTTTAGTCACAATAGGAAAATCGTTTTTCCATCCTGTTAAAAAAATATTAGAGAATTGGCTATCCATTGTCAAGCAATTGAGTGAAATATGTTTCATGGAAAGGACCGGGTGCAGAAATGTAATTTTAATGAGAAACCTTTTGGATTTTTACCTGGCTGCCTTATACAATAAAAGAGAAAAACAAAAAATGTAGAAAATTAAATTTTCTACACAAATCCGGAATATTTCAAGTAATATTGAAATGCAAAACCTGATCCCACTCATTCCATTAATGTATAAGTGGAGATTTTTTGGGAACCCGGACGATACTGGAACCGTTATAAGTTTATTATGCAGGAATTAAGGAGAATCAGATGAAGAAAATTCTAATACTATCATTTATTTTAATTTCGTCATTATTAATCAATATTTATGCATCGGAACCGGTGGAACTGCCGGAGCTTACCCGACCGTCAATGTTCATTATTAATTATGACCGGATATATGTCCTGGAAGAGGCAACGGTTCGCGTCTATTCCCTTGAAGATTTTACATTAATAAAAAAGTTCGGCAGGGCAGGGGAAGGGCCCAAAGAGTTCAAGTACAGCGGTGGAGACGGCAGGCCGTTGTCGATGAGTTTTTTTAAGGGGCAGTTGATCGTGAACAGTGTGATGAAGATGTCTTTTTTTGATAAGGATGGGGTTTATATCACGGAAACAAAGGTGGCTGTGGACAGACTCCTCTTTCCCATTAACGGCAAGTATCTGGGTATCGGCCCCACTGCAACTGAAAAAAATGCTCAATGCATCGGATTTACCATCTATGACGGTCAGTTTAAATCACCACAAGTTATATTCATAAGCGATGTTGAAATTAACAATCCAACCAGATTTGTGCTGCCCATTACAAGCTTCACCTACAAACCCGTCTATAAAGAAAAGATATTTGTGAATTCAAGCTCCGATGATTTCAGGATTAATGTATTTAATAGTGAAGGGAAAAAAGAATATACCATAGAGAAAAAATATCCGAAAATTAAAATACCGGGTCATTTCAGAACTGAAGCGTTGGCGTTCTTCAAAAAAAGCCCGGTGTTCAAAAGTGCCTTTGAATATCTGAAAAAGATTTTGATTATAAGAGAATATTATCCTCCAATCAGGGACCTTCAAATCGTTGATGATCACCTATACGTTCTTACCTTCAAACGAAAGGGTGACCTCTGGGAATTAATTAAACTTGATCTGAAAGGTGATGAGAAAGGCCGATTATTCATACCTCTGACTGAATATGAATATTTCACCTGGTATCCGGTCTTCTACTCTGTTTATAAGGGAAAGGTTTATACACTGGTGGAAGATGAGGAAGACGAAGTCTGGAAGATTTACATAAACACATTTTAAACAAAAAAATCCCAATGTCCTAACGGATCGTGCAAAATACAAGACCTGACCCTATTAAACTTCATAGATCAATAATACTTTTTTCAAATAAAAAGTAATTGATTTTTAAATACAGCATTTCTACAATTTGTGTGCACCGTCACCCTTGTCATAGACTGCGGAGATGCAATGCTTCTTCTTGGAGAGATTGGTGATGTTAGGGCAATCGACCCAATAATGAATTTTGACGCGAACGTTGGGCAATTCCTAACATACAAGAACGCCGCTCTTGACAAGCTTCGGAAGGCTAAGCATAGTTAGAAGAGGGTTTGCGTGAAAGAGTTTCCCTTATTATTGGGAATGGGGGGATTTGACAAAGAAAAATCATTTCTATAACATTTTATTTTGGTAACATAAAAAAGGAGAATGGAGAATGTTAACCAGAAAATGTCTTAATTGCGGTGTCCCATTGGCACTCAGAGAAGACCAGGTCGAATTAGAAGTAGAGATGCGTAAAGTAAATCCTGAATTTGAATTGCCTGTCTGGTGTGCAATCTGTGAAAGAAAGTTAAAGAAAAAAAAATTGAATATTGTCAATTTTATTTATGATGTCTTATCTATTTTAATTGCATTGGGTATTCTTGCATTAATTATTAACATCGGTGAAAAGAGTCCCAATCTCTTTACAAAAGTGATTTTAAACCTTAATTTACTTTCCTACATGACGCTTAATATCGGTGTAGGATTTTTATCCAGTTTGCTTTTTGTGGTTTTGCTTGAGAATTACAATCCGAGAGGACATGCTATTGATAAATCACATCTATGGGTGCACAAAGATACAAAAACCAAACAAAGTGATGCCACCAAGCGTGATGTATATGAACATTATCATGGCTATGGCAGCTGGGAAAAAAAGTCAAAAGCTGAATGGAAAATTATCCATATAATTGGACTCATTTTTGCCGGATGTGGAGGTTTTTTTGTTGCGCTTTTGAAAGAAAAAGCCTATAACATACCGGTTGTATTGATAGCGGGTGTTATTGGTGTGTTGATTTACATCCTTATTCACAAGTTATTGGATATTGAATTTTTAACCCATGATAATTCCAGTAACTCGCTTCAGCCTGTTAGCATGGATTTTTCCAATTTATTTAAAGGGCAAACTTCAGGTTCGATGTTATATTACGGGATAGCATTTTTCATCATATTTGTTTTCAGTATTGTGGTCTCAATATATTGGGTGATATATTTTTTCATATTACATAAAGAAAGTACAATATTATTAAATCCTCCCCTGATACAGCTATATACCATCTCGCTGAGATTGATGGGGATATTAATACTCTTTTTATTGGGGGAATGGTTGTTGTTAAAGCAAAAAGAAAGAAAAGCCAAGAGTTAATAGAAAAAAGGATTGAAAAAAAGCTATTAGGCTTAAGAAAAATCACTCGACTTTTTTTCTACCCCTTCTCGCAAGAGACCGGAAATGGTATCAAATCTAAAAGTTAACCGGGGTCAGGTCTAAAGAATAAAGAAATCGATTGCACACCGCATTTTAAATATTCCTATTTAATTGGGATGTTATATTTGACGGGGGCGAAAGGGATGTGTTGTAAAAATAAAGAATAGTAGAAAGAGTGAACAAGGATATTCGACATCGAGTATTGGAATGAAAAACATTACAGACAAATCTTTATTCTTTAGACCTGACCCCCAAGATGTTCAAAACTATTTATTACCTTCCAGCTCTTTCACCCTTTTTCTGGCATCTTCAACCAGGGGCTGGAACTGTTGATCGCAATCTTTCCATAAATCGATAAATTTATTGTAGTTTTCAATGGCCTTGCCTTTCCAGCCTTTTTGTTCATATATTTTCCCCAGCATGTAAAAGCTTTTAGCATAGATATCTCCAAAGATGAGCCTGCCGGTGGTTAGAGATAGGATCTTTTCATACTGTTCCTGAGCTTTTTCAAAATCTCCCTTTATATAAAAAGCCGCGGCCAGGGGTTCGATAAACAAAGCATGCTGATCTGCTGAGTACATCTTATGTTGATGGGGCAGCAAAGTTATGGCTTTTTTAAAATATTCTACAGCTTTTGAAGAATTGTTTCTTTTTGATTCGATCATTCCCATAAGATGAAAATAAAATCTTGTACGCTTTTGGTTCATTCCTTTTTTGATCAATTCCCTGAGTTCATCTGCGGTTTTTTGGGCTAAATCCAGTGATCTTTTAGCAGCCAACACAACTCCCTTATAATACAATATCGATGTTTGATTCCCCAGGTTCTTTCCTTTGACTGCCCTGTCCCATTCAATTTTGCACTCTTTTAATGCCTCACTGTGATTTCCTGATTTGAGATATTTGTAAATTAAAGATCTCTTGAAGATTAAATGCCAGGCCCACTGACCGGACCTTTTGGCCAGTTTGAGTCCCAATCTTACCTGGTTTAGCGATTCATTGAATTTTCCTGATAATAAAAACAAAGAGGATAACATCAACCTGCCATACAATTTATTTGGTGTTCCACCGGATTCAAGAAGTTTCCGGTATTCCCGTTCCGATTTAATCATATCTCCTTTATAAATATAAATATCACCCTTTAAACGGAAATCATAAAAAGAATCAGGGTTTATAGAAGATGCCTTGTCTGCTTCAGCAATGGCAAGTTCATATTTGTTCTGGAGAATATAAATATGGGCCAGTCGGCGGCGAATAAAGGCATTGTCCGAAATATTATTGAGATAAAAACTTAGTAATTCCTCTGCCCTGTCATATAAACCCTTTGCTTCATATGCTTCTGCTAAAGTATAATATGACGTTATACTTTCAGCACTTAAAGAGATTTTGAATTTTTCTATGGCCTTGTCCCACTCTTCCAAATCGCTGTATAAGAGCCCCAACTGGTGGTGGCCGGATAAATCTTCAGGGTAAAATTGCAGCAATTTTTTATAGGCTGCCATGGCTTTTTTATCGTTGTTTTCCACATTTAAATAGAACTCAGCCTGGTTTCGGTAACGCTCTCTATCTGATATCCTGTCACTCAATTCAAAGGATTTCTTTACATATCTTTTCATAGCATTAAAATCACCTATATTATAGGAAGCCATTGCCAGTGACCGGTAAGCAGTGGCAAACCTGGGATCAATGGCTATAGCTTTCTTGTAATAGGGGATAGCTTTTCGGTAATTTCCGTTTTGATATAATTTTCCAGCTGTAATGTAGTTTTTATATGCTTCAAGAGACGAGGTGGTAATGGTCCCGATATTCCTGTCGATATCTTCAGAAATTACCTGCTCGGAAAGATCGAAATTCAATTTGATCTTTTTTGTGACCTCATCCACCTTTGATAAGACATTTTTTTCTCCCCTGGACTCTACGGTTAATGAGTTAATAATGTCACCTGAATCGGCTTTATAAATCATTATGTTGATACGAAAATTTTCACCGATTTTGATATAGTTTCCCCTGATTATGTGATTTGTTTTCCCACGGGCAGCGACTTTTAATAAATCCTCGGTAGAGTATTTTTTTGATTCCAGTAGATTCAATTTTTTCAGGATACCGAAGAGTCTGTCTCCTGGTAAAACATTGATCAGTTTTGACTGGGATAAGTCTGTGATAAGTAACTCTGCAAGAGCGCTGCGCCAGTAATCCAGTTTCTCATCTCCTGTGTTGTTCTCAAAGTATACAATGGCAATTGAGGGTTTTTCCCCTGGTTTAATTACAGGTGTTTCTGGTTTCGGTTTTCCTTTGAATATAAAATAACCGGCAATGATGATAACCGCAATAAAAATACTTCCCAGAATCAAAACTTTTTGAGAGGCTTTCAGGGTGATCTCCGGACTGGTTTTTTTTCTGGAAACGCTTACATCCGGCGTTGAGTCCTTTTTCAGTTTTTCCAGGTCAACCATCATATCATCCACATGCTGGTACCTTTCAGAAGGATCTTTGACCAGGGCCTTGTTAATAATCCGCTCCAGTTCCTGGGGAACTCCGGTGCGTATAGCAGTGACAGGCTCCGGATCCTCGTTTAAAATGGCATATACAACTGCCTGTTCATAATCCCCTTTAAAAGGTAATTGACCCGTAACCATTTCATAGAGCAATACGCCCAGGGACCAGATATCAGTCCTGTGATTCACCTTCTTGCCCATGGACTGTTCGGGTGACATGTAGGATGTGGTTCCCACCGTGGTGCCGACTTTGGTTAATTTGGATTTTCCCTTTAGCTTGGCCAGACCGAAATCCATGATCTTCACCTGGCCTTTTTCATTTATCATGATATTAGCACTTTTGATATCTCTGTGAACAATCCCCTTCTCATGTGCTTCCTGCAGGCCTTCTGCAATCTGAAATGCAATTTTTAAGGATTCATCTATTTTTAAAGGACCAGATTCGATCTTTTCTTTTAGGTTCTGGCCTTCAATATAACTCATGGCTATAAAAATCTGGTCTTCCTGTTCATCTATCTCATAAATTGAGCAAATATTCTGGTGTTCCAGAGCAGCCGAAGCTTGAGCTTCTATAAAAAACCTTTCCTTGGAATCCTTATCTCTGGTAAACTCGGGAGGCAGAAATTTCAGGGCAACTGTACGTTTTAGTTTTGTATCCTCAGCCTTATAAACAACTCCCATTCCACCTTCACCGAGTTTCTCAAGGATTTTGTAGTGGGAAATGGTTTTTCCGATCATGTATCATCTCTCCGATGAATTTTATAGCATATAGATATTTTATTTTCAATAAAAGGGGATTAACTTTTGATTTTAATTTATCATAGAAAAAAAATGTCCCATGAAGGAATCAAATCCCTTCAATTCTGGCCAGATCCGGCCTATCCACCACCTCCTCCCCTGATCGCCCAATCCCGCAAAATGCACACTATCTGCCTCACCTTTGGGACCGGTGGCATCCGGTGGGGAATGGGGGGGGTGGGTATTCCTATACAGTATAGTGCAATTCTTCATGAATTTCACAAGTATATTGAACTATAACATTTTCTTGACTTTCATTTTAAAACTCCCTAAAATATCTTCGTGTTTATATTTGAAATGGAGGAGGAGAAATGAAATCAACACTTAGAGCTTTACTCTATTTTATTTTTCTTTTAGGATTGATTTATCATCTGGGTTGTTCAACGACCGGTGAGGTGGATAATCAATATATTCTCACCGTGAGTTTGGCGAATGGAGTTTCCGGAATTCCGGCAACAGGTACATATGTGTATGATGAAAATCAAACCGTTACGTATAGTTATACCCTTGAGGTCGGATTTAGAAATCTGGTGGTTTTCCTGAATGATGTGGCCATTGCCGATTCTGGAATTATTACCATGGATAATAACCATGTACTTAGGGTGGTGGCGGATCCGCCATTCGATGTTACCGGCGAATGGCATGGTTATTTAGAGGGGGGGTTGGCAAGAGAATTCTGGGTGACTTTTTTTGAAGATAATTATTGCATCGGCATACTGGAAAATTATTCCGGTGAATTCGATCAAAGCAATTACCAGATTTCAGACGGGCATATTTCTATCGATCTGGATAGTGGATCGCGTGATTTTTTGATGGAGGGAACTATCGAAAACGACAATCGGATGAGTGGTACCTGGTATTCATATTTTTATGGAACGAACGGAACCTGGTGGTTGGAAAGAGATTAGGTTCATGTGTTGGGTCTGGTCTTTCGAAATCAATTTCATAAGAATCATGTCATCAGTATTGAGGGATTCGATATTATGAAAATTACCAAACAAGATGTGGTTTGGGCATATCGGCTTATGCTGGACAGAGATCCGGAGAGAGAAGAGGTTATTGAGAACTATATTAAAATATGCAATACGCCGGAGCAACTCAGGGATATAATATTATCCTCGGAAGAATTCAATGAAAGAAATCCGACTTTTGCCCAAAACTATATCAAGATTCCATTTCCGCCGGAAGAGCTGATGCACTTGGTGGCTGGATTGTATGACTGGGGTCAGGTCTAAAGAATAAAGAAATCAATTGTTTCCGTCATTTTTAAGGATCCACATTTAAATGGGATGATTTGTTTATTTGAAGGGTCGAAAAGGAGAAATTGTAAAAAAAATGATCCAATTATCTTAATATTATATGTTGTAATGTAAAATTTGTCCCCAGTCTATGTAAACTATACAAAAATGCCCAAAATTGCAAAAAAGGTCAAATAAGATTAAACTCAAGAACTCAAGCACCGTCCCCATCAGTAGTAACCTGGTTTAGAATGTATGGAGTGTTTTTAGGTTAATATATGTAAGTGTCAAATAAAGTACATCTTCACAAGATTACCTTATGCCAAAACTTCTATTGATTGTGAGGCCCTCATGGCACAAGAGAGTTTACGGCGGAAAAAGGTAGCAACCAAAGTAATATCAATGGTTTCGGGAGTATTTAAGCCTACAATAAACCGCACTATCCATAGTTAGATATGGTAAACTCGATTTTAGGCCTGGAAACCCTTTATTATCAACGGTTTCAAATGTGGTTTTTGGGAGTTTGATATGAAAATTAAAATTCTCTATAAACTATCCGGGAATTTTTCTTCCTTAGGTTCAGTTTTAATGTTTTTCAGTTCATTCATTATTGCTAAGGTTTCCCTATATTCTTTGGCTTCAGCTACTTTGGTAAATTCTATCTCCTCGTGCTCAGATCTTACTTTTTTTTCGATATCTTCTAATTCAACTTGAAAGAATTCTTTCCTAAAATTAACCTGATTCAATCGAGTTGCTTTAAATTCCTGGTGTAATATAGCTTCCAATTCTGGAGCGTTTTCAGAATAAATCATCGCATGAACATCAAATGCAAATGGTACTGAAGCATCACCAAGTTCTTTCACACGATCTAAGGGTTCCAGTCTCCTGGTCAATCCAATTTTATAAACCCTTTCCCCAAAAGATCCAATATTTGAGATAATATACACATGACCAGATTTGGTCAGTTGAGCTCTGGAAATAGCTCGCTCCTTTTTCTCTTGTGCATCTTCCAATGCTTGTTGCATTTCAATTAGTTTTTTATTTAGGGATTCCATTTCCTCATCCTTAGCCATGGTCATTTTTGCTTTTACTTCAGCAAGAGCTTTCTGATATTTTCTCTCATCATCCTCTGCCTCTTTTTTTGCTTGCTCAATTTCTTTTTGAACTTTTTCCTCTTCCCTCATTTGTTTTCTAATTTTTCGTTGTTCCTCTTTTTCTTCATATTTTTTTTCTTGATATTCATGCGCCAAATGTAGTTCTTTGATTTTTAAGTCCAAGTAGGAATCCGTTATATATATTCTATTTGGTTCACCCAATTTATTGATAGTTTCAAAAGCCTTTTTAATTCTCTCTTCCATTTTAATTATATTATTCCATTTAACCTTTAATACTGTAGCATCGCATTCTCCATTAAAGGCTCTTAACATTAATTTCATGCTTCTGTTTGTCATCTGTCTGCCTTTGACCTTGCTTCCCTCAACAGTCCACTCAGTATTACAAATAATCGCATCTTTTTCTTTTATGAGAGATTTTTGTTCTTTAAGGATCATATCCAATTCCTCTTTATACTTTTCTGAGGTGTCAAAATCAAAATGGGGATGATAAACCCCATATGTAGTAAATTCGTATTCTTCTTGAATTATACTTAGGTCCAAAAGAAATTTATCGTATATTTCTTTTTTAACTTTGTAGTCAGATTTCATTTCTTCAAATTCTTTAGTTTTTAAATCAATTTCTGCATCAATATCAATTATTCCTTTGTATTTTTTGTACAGGTAATCGTGTTTCTGTTTAAATTTAAAAAATAGAAATATAAATCCAAATAGTAAAACAATAGAGATAATGAGAAAAATGAGATAATTGTCCATAACTGCCTCCTGTAATAATTTTAAAACAGGTTATATATCATTCCCAAAAAACTTTAGTTAAAGTTTAAACAGGTGATATTCAAAAGTCAAATAAATCGATTCTGAAGCTCGTTAATAAATTCAAGAAAATAAAGAAATTACCTTAATATATAGGCTGTTTTGACAGTTTTATAATAAAATCCATGATCCAAACCCTTACTAAGGTATACAAAGTTTGATTTTGGGTCTGGAAACCCTCTATTATCAACACTTTGAAATGAGGTTTTTGGGTATTTGAGAACGTTAGGGGGTGTTGGTGTTTTTTATTGATATTATTACAAAGTTGTGATTGAAAAATTTCAATCAATGGGAATACGGATGGCCTCCACCAATTCGCCTGGCCATGAACTATTGAAAGAGAAGAGGGACGGTGCTTTGAAACTTGGAAATTTGATGCCCAATTTCATGTAGAATGCAAACTTAACAAATTGTTCTAATATTTGAGTTCAAAATAGGGAAGGGAAATAAAAAAATGACCCCTAAAGGAATCGAACCTTTAACCTATTGATTAAGAGTCAATTGCTCTGCCAATTGAGCTAAGGGGCCATCTTAAGGGGTAATTTAGCATATTTTGGGGCGGGTGTCAATTAGGGAAGTTCTACGTTCCAGGTTCTATGTTCTAGGTTCTAAGTTCTGCGTACTATATTTATCTGACTTGTCATTCCTTGGTCATTTGTGACTGTTGGTCACGTCATTAAGAGCTTTAGAGAGCATGTCATAAGCACGCGATGCGTGCGTCATTTGTATACAAAGCATACGTAATAAGTTCACTGCGTTCACGTCATTAAGAGTCCGAGAAAACTGTAATGACAAGTTATGATAGTTCTTAATGACCAAATCAGAGAGTTTTAATGACGAGAGTTTGATAGATATAATGACAAGTTTCAGAGAACTGTAATGACAAGTTGGTGTTTTCCCTTAAATCTAACCTGAACTGATAACTCTCTCACTTTCTCAATTCAATCTTAATCTCAGGTTTGCCCTGAATTTCCCGATATATTTGGAAATATTTCTTGACAATCAATATTATTTATAATATTAATGTATTTAAGCAGAGGGGTGTTTCGTATGGAAATTCGCCAGGAGAAAAAAATTGTTTTTGTCGATGATGAAATCTTCATGCGCGAGTTGTGGAAGCGGATCCTGACCGGGGAGGGTTATGAGGTTTTTACCGCATCGACTGCCGAGGAATGCCTGGAAATCGCTGAAAAGGTGAAACCAGACCTCATCATTTCAGATATCCTCATGCCTCAAATGGACGGGCTCGACCTATGCAAGGAAATCCGAAAACGGGAATCCCTGTGTGACATTCCCATCATATTGATCACCGGGGTGTTCAAGGACCTGGCTTTCAGGTCCAGGGTAGATAACAGTACTGCCGATGCCTTTATCCTGAAACCTCTGGATGAGCAACACTTGTTGAGCAAGATACAGGAATTGATTCAGAAAAAGAGATAATCTGAAATTACAAACGGAAATCCCGGGTGATTTTTTTCAAATGGGGTTTTAAAAGGGCCATCCCTTCCTCGGCATTCTCAAAGTAATCAAACATCCGGATGTCTTCCGGTGAGATTAATTTCATGTCAACCAGTTTTTGAAAATCAATGACCTTCTCCCAGAATTTCCGGTCATACAACAGCAGGACAATGTTATGAGACTTGATTTTTCCGGTCTGGACCAGGGTCAGGGTTTCAAAAAGCTCATCCAGGGTGCCGTAGCCTCCCGGGAAAAAAATCGCTGCCTTGGCCTGATAGAGAAACCACAGTTTTCTCATAAAAAAATAATGAAATTCAAAATTAAGCTCGGGGGTGATGTAGGGGTTGGGTTCCTGCTCATGGGGCAGGGAGATATTCAAACCGATGGAAGGGGAATGGCCCCGCTGAGCCCCCCGGTTGGCCGCTTCCATGATGCCGGGGCCACCTCCGGTACAGATGGTGAAGCCATCTCCGTTTCTGGCAATTTCATGTGACCATTTGCTCAGCTGAAAGGCTAATTCTTCGGCCGCTTCATAGTAATTCTGGGGGAGTTCCGGCTGATTCCCCGGTTTGATCCGGGCTGAACCGAAAAACACAACGGTATGCTTGACATTTTTTTCATTCAGCCGTTTTTCCGGTTCCATGTATTCGGCTAAAATCCTCAGGCTTCTGGCCTTTCGGGAATTTAAAAAATCCAGGTTTTTATACGCTTTTTGGGAACGTTTCATTTTTTCCTCTGATCAAAGGCCATTATACCTTAAATGGGGAGTTCAGTAAAATTCATAGTACTTCTTATTATCTGAGGTAGAGGTAAAGGTAAAGAAAAAGGTAGAGGTAAAGGTGAAGGTGAAGGAAAAGGTTAAGGTAGAGGTAAAGGAAAAGGTAAAGGTAAAGGAAGTAAATCGTAAAATGCAAGGTGTGAAATGTAAAAAACCACTGGTCATTACAACTCTCTGGTACTTGTCATTGAAACTCTCTGATTTGGTCATTAAGAACTATCATAACTTGTCATTATAGTGAATAATCAGTTATTTTGTTCTTAACTTCGAATTTCATGTTTAAATTGAATTTTTTTGATATAATTTTCTATGGAGGTATTGGGTGAATGTAAGAGAATTGTTACAAAAAACCAGAAGTTACCGTCGATTTTACCAGAATGAAAAAATTCCTATGGCTGAATTGAGAGAGATGATCGACCAGGTCCGCCTGATGCCCTCTCCGGCCAATTTACAGCCCTTGAAATTTGTATTAATCAACCATGGGGAAACCTGTGATGCCATCTTTACCCATTTAAAATGGGCAGCCTATCTGGAGGGATGGGAGGGCCCGGAAAGGGGTGAACAACCGGTAGCCTATATTGTCATATTAGGAAACCGCAAGGTCAGCCTGCATATTGACTGGGATTACGGCATCGCTCTGCAGGTGCTCATGCTCAGTGCCACGGAAAAAGGATATGGCGGGTGTGCCATTGCTGCCTGCAACAAGAAGAAGATCGCTGAGATCCTAGATATACCGGGAGATCATGAAATCGCCTGTGTGATTGCCCTGGGAAAGCCCCGGGAAACCGTGGTGGTTGATGATGTGGTTCAAGGCGACATTAAATACTGGCGGGACGAGCAGGATATCCACCATGTGCCCAAGAGAAGTACAGACGAGTTGATATTCAAGGTGATTGAGTAGATAAGGTAAAGATAAAGGTAAAGATAAAGGTGAAGGAAAAAAATTCTTTTTGAATTTCGAATAATGAACAAGGAATGATGAAGTGTTATCGAAAAATGATTGTTTTCCTTCTACATTCGGTGGTCATTGGCTCGTATGGCTCGCGTCATATGTTCACTTCGTGAACGTCATAAGTTCGCAAAGCTCACGTCATTAAGAGCTTTAGAGAACTTGTCATAAGCATGCTATGCGTGCGTCATTTGCATACAAAGCATACGTAATAAGTTCACTGTGTTCACGTCATGAATATCCCCAGAAAACTGTAATGACAAGTTATGATAGTTCTTAATGACCAAATCAGAGAGTTTTAATGACAAGAATTTGATAGATATAATGACAAGTTTCAGAGTGCTGTAATGACAAGTTATGGTTTTTCCTAAACCTTAATCTTAACCTTTACCTCGGTTTTACTACAACTGGCTCATCTTCTTATAATATTCGTGTTTGTCCTTTTTAAACTGAATGGCCTGTTCATAGAGCTTGTCAGCGACATCCGGAAACTGCCGTTTCAGGGTATTGTAACGGATTTCATTCATCAGAAAATCCATCATATCCATCTTGGGATCCTTGGTTTCGTAGACAAACGGGTTCTTGTCTTCTTTGGCCAGTTGGGGATTGAAGCGGTACAGGTGCCAGTATCCGGATTCCACGGCATTTTTCTCTTCCAGGTAGGTCTTGCTCATGTCAAAACCATGGGCGATACAGGGTGCATAGGCGATAATGATTGAAGGTCCATTGTACGCTTCGGCCTCCAGAAAAGCCTTGACCGTCTGGTTGTAATTGGCACCCAGGCTGATCTGGGCCACGTAAATATAGCCGTAGCTCATGCACATCAATCCCAGATCCTTTTTCCCGGTCCGCTTGCCGGCCGCTGCGAATTTGGCAGTCGAGGCCAGGGGAGTGGCTTTTGAGGCCTGTCCGCCGGTATTGGAATAGACTTCCGTATCTACAACTAATATATTTACATTGCGGTTGGCTGCTAATACATGGTCAAGTCCGCCGTAGCCGATATCATAGGCCCAACCGTCGCCACCCAGGCACCAGACCGAGCGGTCTACCAAGTAATCCTGCAGTTCAACGACTTTTTTAATCATTGAGAGGGTGTTTTCATTGGCTGACTTGAGAGTGGCGGGAAGCAGGTCCTTAACCTTCTGGGCTGCCACCTGGGCCTCTTCATCGGTATCGGTCCAGAGATCAAGGCTCTGCTGAAAAGCTGATTTCAGATCCGCTGATATACCGTTGGCCATCAGTTTTTCGATGTTCCGCTTCAATTGCTTGCGGTTGGCATCCACGGCCAGTCTCATGCCGAAACCGTATTCGGCATTGTCCTCAAACAGGGAATTGGCCCATACCGGCCCCTTGCCCCGCTTGGAAGTGGTGTAGGGAATGGTGGGGAAAGTGCCTCCGAAAATGGAGGTACAGCCCGTGGCATTGGCAATGACCATACGTTCTCCGAACAACTGGGTGGCCAGTTTTACGTATGGGGTTTCACCGCAGCCGGCACAGGCTCCGGAGAATTCAAACAGGGGGGTTCTAAATTGGGTGCCCTTGTAAGTGGTCAGGGGGGCGCCGTCAATGATATTATCCGGAAGTGATTCGAAAAACAGCTCATTGTTCCGCTCTCCGGATTTCCGCTCTTCCTGAATCGGTTTGAACTGCAGGGCTTTATCCTTGGAAATACAGGCATTCACACAATTGCCACAGCCGGTGCAGTCCTCGATGTAGACCTGAATTTTAAATTCGAGGTTTCGGTCATTCTTTGTTCTTGATTTCAGGGTCTTGAAGGTATGAGGGGCATCTTTCAGCTTATCGGGTTCGATCTGTTTGGCACGGATAGCTGCGTGGGGGCAGATCAGGGAACAGACATTGCACTGGATGCAGTTTTCCGAAATCCAGTGAGGGACCAGAGGGGCGATACCTCTTTTTTCCAGTTTGGAGGTTCCAGTGGGAACACATCCATCCAGGGGCATATCCGAAACGGGAATATCATCCCCTTTCAATTGCATCATTTTGGCAATCACGTTTTTCTCAAACCGGGAGGCATCTTCCGGGATCAGAGGCGCATGCTCATAGGATTTTTCGATCTTATCCACACTGTCCGGATAGGCTACCAGTTCAAGCTCAGCACTGGTTTTGTCCACGGCTTTCCAGTTCATTCTAACAATTTCATCACCTTTCTTTTCAAAGGATTTTTTAATGGATGCCTTGATCAGTTTGATGGCTTCTTTCTCCTCAAGGATTCCCGAGATTTTAAAAAATGCAACCTGCATTACCGTTGATATCCGGTTGCCCAGGCCGACTTCGTGGGCAATTTTAAGGGCATCGATGTTGAAGAATTTCAGTTTTTTATTGATAATTGTCTCCTGCATGTCCCGTGTAAGATGGTTGAATACGTCGGTATTGGGCCATTCGGAATTGAGCAGAAAAGTGCCTCCCCGGGTAATACCCTGAAGCAGATTGTAACTGCCGATATAGGCAGGATTGTGAACTGCAATAAAGTCCGAATTCCTGACCAGGTAGCATGATTGAATTTCACTTTTGCCAAATCGCAAATGGGAAACCGTGGTACCTCCTGATTTTTTGGAATCATAGGAAAAATAACCCTGGGCATACATATCCGTATTATCACCAATAATCTTAATAGAATTCTTGTTGGCCCCGACAGTTCCGTCTGAACCAAGGCCCCAGAAAATACAACGTTTGGCATCCTCGGGTTCGGCATCGATTTCTTCGTTGATGGGAATGGACAGGTTGGACACATCATCATGGATACCGACCGTAAAATTATGGAAGGCCGGTCCGTCAAGATGATCGTATACCGCTTTGACCATGGAGGGGGTGAAATCCTTTGAGCCCAGGCCGTAGCGGCCTCCGATGATCTGGATATCTTTTCCGAACAGAGCGGTTTTGACATCCTGGTACAGGGGTTCGCCAATGGCACCCGGTTCCTTGGTCCGGTCCAGTACGGCTATTTTTTTAACTGACTGGGGAATGGAGCGGATAAAGGCATCGACCACAAAGGGGCGGAAAAGCCTGACTTTGAGGGCCCCGACTTTTTCCCCGCGTTTTTTCAGGTGGTTGATGGTCTCTTCGATAACATCCACGCCGGAGCCCATGGCGATAATGATTTTATCGGCATCCGGGTCTCCCACATAGTCAAACAGGTTGTATCGACGGCCGACTTTCTGGTACAACAGATCCATGTATTTTTCAACCAGCGCCGGAACCCGGTCATAATATTTGTTGACGGTTTCCCGGCCCTGAAAATAAACTTCAGGGTTTTCCTGGCCGACTTTTAAAAAAGGTTTGTCCGGGTTCAAAGCCAGTTTTCTGAAATTCTCCACATGTTTCATGTCCAGCATGGATGCCATGGTTTCATAATCTATCATTTCGACTTTTTTGATCTCGTGGGACAACCTGAATCCTTCGAAAAAATTCAAAAAGGGTATCCGGGCTTCCAGTGTGGTTAGATGGGAAACCACGGCCAGGTCCATGATTTCCTGAACCGAAGCGGCAGCCACCAGTCCCCAGCCGGTATTGCGGACCGACATGACATCGGAATGATCTCCGAAAATAGAAAGGGATTGACAGGCCAGAGAGCGGGCTGATACGTGGAAAACCGTGGGCAGCATTTCTCCGGCGATCTTATGCATGTTGGGGATCATCAGTAATAATCCCTGGGAAGCGGTGAAAGTGGTGGCCATGGAACCGGCTGAAAGCACTCCGTGTATGGCTCCGGCAGCCCCGGCTTCGGATTGCATCTCAATCACATCCACTTCCTGGCCGAATATATTTTTGCGTCCGTAGGCAGACCAGGTATCTGCCAGTTCTCCCATTACAGAGGAGGGTGTAATCGGGTAAATAGCGGCAACTTCACTGAATGCATAGGCCACATGGGTGGCAGCGGTATTTCCATCAATGGTTGATTTCTTGATTTTCATATTATCTCCTTTTTTTTGATTCTGAATTTGATTTTCCGGGAAATCGTTCCAGGTTTTAATAATTAATAAAATATTAACACATGAGCTACCTGTGTGTCAAGAAGAATTTTATTCAAATCCGGAATGATTTCAAAGTTCAGCATGTTGAAACCAGTGAAATATTCTGGTATTATAAATTGAGGCCAGTTTATTTCGACAACCTCTGGAGTTGATTATGAAAATTCAAAAGAAAAGGACTTTAAATACGGAAGCAGTGGAAGGGATTGTTGTTCCTGTCTTCCAGAAGTGTGACTTTAACCGGGTGATACAAATCTATCCGGAAGTGGAGCAATTCATCAAGAAATACAGATTCAAGGGGAAGACGGGCGACCGGATCGTTTTCAATTCATTGCGATTATCCAAACTGATGATCATGGTGGGAGCAGGTGATGTCGGCCAGTTAAAAGATGCTGTCAAATCCGCCAACCATATTATCTCGATATTGAAGGAACACCGCATTCGTAAAGCCGGAATTCATTTTGTCCAGGATCTGGAAATCCCCCACGATTATGCCATCAATCTCATCGATTTTTTATTTATCAACAATTACCGTTTTGATGCCTATTTGAGCAAAAAGGAAAAGGAAAAAAAGGTCAAACATATCCATCTGGTATTCGATTGGAAAAAACCGATCAGCAGCCAGGATCTCCGGGAGCGTGAAGCCATCAACAAAAGCATCATTCTGACCCGGAATTTGATTAATGAAATTCCTGAAAAAGTAAACCCGGATTCAATGGTAGATGCTTTTACAGAATTATCCCGGGAGCAAAACCTGGACATTTCGATTCAGAGGTTAAAAGAACTGAAAAATAACGGGATGAATGGACTTCTATCGGTTGGAAAAGGATCACCCTATGAGCCGGCCCTGATCAAAATATCCTATTCTCCCGGTACATATAAAAGGACTCTGGCTGTCGTGGGAAAGGGCATTACATTTGACTCAGGCGGTTTAAATATCAAGGTAGGCAATTATATGGAGGAAATGAAATGTGATATGGCCGGCGCAGCAATAGTTCTGGGTATTATTAAAGCTGTTTCGGAGCTCCGGCTTCCGGTCAGGATAATCGGGTATGCGGCCATTGCGGAGAATATGCCGGGTCAACAGGCCTATAAGCCCGGAGATATTATTACCTATAAAAATAAGAAAACCGTTGAAGTGATCAATACCGATGCGGAAGGGCGCCTGATCCTGGCCGATGCCCTGATTGAGGCTGCTTCTGATAAGCCTGATTATATTATTGAATTCTCAACCCTTACCGGAGCCATTCTGGTGGCCCTTGGGGATATGGTGGCCGGACTGATGACTACCCATAACCATCTAAAACAGATTCTGGTGAAATCCGCGGACAAGACCTGTGATTTTGTTTGGGCCATGCCCATGCTTGAAGAGTACAGGGAAAGCATCAAGTCAAAAATCGCCGATTTAAAAAATGCCAATTATAAATGGGGATCTTCGATTAAGGCCGGACTATTCCTGAATGAGTTTGTTGAAAAAGTACCCTTTGCCCATATTGATGTGGCTGGGACTGCCTTCATTTCTCAAACCAATGCTTTTTATTCCCAGGAAGGTGCCACCGGTTTTGGTATCCGCCTGATGATGGATTTTCTGAAGAAGTTATAGCCCTGAGTGGCCTGACAAACCCTGATAATGAAGGTTTCAGGGTGTATTTTACTTTTTTTTTAAATTGACAAATCCATTTTTTAATATTATATTGAAAGAGTGGAACCGCTTATTGAAGTCAAATTAATGGGCCTGATCATGGATCCGATTTCCAAAACCCCGGTGATGATCCTCAAGCCCATAAAAGATAAAAAAATCAAGATCGGAAGAGCACACGTCTGAACTCCAGTCACATGTCAGAATCTCGTATGCCGTCTTCTGCTTGAAAAA
>CBDAFS010000016.1:0-14132 GCA_965195285.1 uncultured Aminicenantes bacterium
CTGTTCAAACGGCCCGCCTCTACCGAACTCAGTTCTCAGATCAGCACCACCGGTATGATCACCACCAAGCTGACCGAGAAACTGGAAAAGCGGGTTAAAAAAATATTCGGGATCGATATGCTGAAATTCGATCCCATGATCACCGGGACCTCGGTGGAGGCCGAATCCCGACTCAGCGTGGGCAAGGCCATTGCCAAAAACTTCATCATTGTGTATTCTACCAATGTTTCCACCTTAAGACAGGAGATACTCTATCTTCTCTACCAGATATCTCCCTCCATATCCATCATCGGCATGAGAAATGAAGAAGGACGGTACAGCATTGACATTCGATTCCGGAAAAGGCGCTAAGACCCTGGTCCTGGTCCTGCTGCTGGTTTCCCTGATCCGCAGCCAGCCAGCCCCTGGATTCCATGTCAACCAGATTATTTTTCAATTCAACAACAGCTTCGAACAACGGAACATCAACAAGTACAAATCCCTGATCAATATCAAGGAGGGACAGCCATTCAGCCGCAAAAAAATCCGGGAGAGCCTGGAAAACCTCTTTAAAACCGGATCCTTTTCCCATATCGAGGCCCGCATCCAGAAACTTTCGGACCGGAAAATGGATATCTATTTCGTCACCCGCAACAAGTACATCATCAAATCCATCTCCATCATCCAGAGCATCACCCAGAAAAAGAAGGGGATCAAGAAGGCCATCTATTCCCTGAACGAAAACCAATACCTGGAAGAATCCCGAATCCCCCTGGCCATCCAGGAACTGAAAGATTTTCTGAGATCAAGGGGATACAACCATCCGGAAATCCAGTACCGGGTGAAAAAAAACCCACGCAACCTTACCGTTGCCCTGAAATTCATCATCCTGAGCAATAAACTGACCGGGATCAACCGGTTGACCCTGACCGTGGACAATCCGGACCAATGCCCGGAATTCATCGGGCAGTTCAACACCAATCACTATATTCCTTACAAATTTCAGAAAAGCCTGGAAAAGGTCCGCAGCAAACTGAAAAAGCTACGCTATTATTTCCCGGAGATCCGGGTCCAGGAAACCTACCTGAATGAACAGCGTTCTCAGGTTGATCTGGACATCATCCTCGACCTGGGATACAAGCATATTTTCATTTTCCAGGGTATGAAACAGAAGATGAACCTGATCTCCTCCATCTGGGAAGAAAAGGTCTATGAAAAGTGGGCCCTTAATGCCAGTGAGACCCGGATTCTGAACTATCTGAAAAACAAGGGTTATCTGAATGCCCGGGTAAGTTCCGGCATCCGGATCAATAATTCCACCAAGTTCATTACCTTTATCGTGGAGAAGAACAAAAAATACAGCCTGGGCAAGATTGATTTCCAAGGCAACACCGCTTTTTCCAAGGACAGGCTGAAACAGGTCATGAAAACCGATGACCTCATCTATGATCGGATCTTCGAATTGAGATCCGACTCCATTGCCCTGGACCTGGAAATCCTGAAACTGCTCTACTATTTCAATGGCTACCCCCTGAGCAAGATTACCATGGAACCGGAATTTCGCCACCGCAAAGCCGATCTTAATTTTATCATCCAGGAGGGTCAGAAATTCAGGGTGGATTCCATCCTGTTTGAAGGCAACCAGACATTCCCGGCCAGGAGACTCCTGGAGGTTATTTCCAGCCGGGAAAACCAGGCCTTTGTTCAGCAGAACTTCAACCGGGATATAGAGAAGCTGAGGAATTTTTACCTGGAGAACGGGTTTGATGATATCCGGATCGACCTGGATATTTCGGCTGGCCACAACAAATCCATTATGGTCAAGATTAACGAGGGCAAACCCTACCGGATGTGGAACCTGATGATCATTGGCGCCTCCAAATCCCAGTCCCAATTGCTGCGCAAATTGTTTCCGCTGAAGAAAAATGCCAATTACAACCAGAATCAGATCACTCAGTTCAAAACCCGGGTGGAAAACACCTCGATATTCAACGAGGTCAACATCATCAAATTAAAAAAGGATCCGAACCTGATGGATGTATTGATCATGGTCATCCCGGACAACAGCCGCTACTACGGTTTCGGGATTGGCTGGGAGGACCGTAAATATTTCAGGGGCTCCCTGGAATACCAGGCACGTAACATATTCAAATCCTATTCCACCCTGTCCGCCATCCTGCAGATCGGTTTCAGCGAAAAGCGGGCCGTGCTCAGCTATGATACCCCCTATTTTTTGCGCACCAGCCTGAGCTCCTCCTTCAAGATCTGGGATGAGGATGAAATTTACCCCAGCTATAAATTTAACCGCTACGGCCTGGGTGAATCCATCATCAAGAAAATCAGCCCGAATTCCTTTATCATGGCTTCCCTGAACTGGTACCGGACCAAGCTGACCGAGCTGTTGGTCAGCGAACAGGGCATCGATCAACTCGATGTTCCCTTTGATACCACCGTGATTTCACTTTTCTATGTGATAGAAAAAAGGGATGATCCCTTCAATCCCCTTACCGGTGACTTTTTTTCCTCCAACCTAAAAATCGGACTACCCCTGTTTGAAAAAGACTACAGCTTTTTCAAGTTTTTCTGGAGCTACCAGAAAAACATCCGGCTCTTCAAACGCTCCAGCCTTTCATTTTCGGTGCGCAACGGGTTTTCAGCCGGGGACATGTCCATTACCGAGCGCTTTTTCGCCGGCGGTGTACACAGTTTTCGCGGGACCCGAAACGACCGCCTGGGCCCTCTGGATCCCGAGACCGGTAAGCCCCGGGGGGGAAATGCCCTGCTGCTGTTCAATCTGGAAGCCACCTTTCCCGTCATCGCCATTCCCATCGAAGACCTGTACTATTCGGTCTTTGCCGATTTCGGCAATGTGTTTGACAGTACCAGTGACCTGAGTTTAAACAATCTGGAAAAAGCGATTGGTTTCGGCCTCAAATACAAGACCCCCTTTGGACCTTTGCGGGTGGACCTGGCCTGGAACCTGAATCCGGATGTCGGGGATCGCTTCCTGGTCCAGATAGGAATAGGCAATGTCTTTTAAAATAACCGTCTTGATTTTATTATATTTGTGTCTCCCGGTCCGGGCCGAACCCGTGTTGATCGATCAGATCGCTGCCGTGGTTAACGATGAGATCATCACCCTCAGTGACATCCAGAAGGCCATCATGCTCTACCCGCTCTTCCGGGACAAGAATGAAAACGAGAAAGACTTTCAAAAGCGGGTCCTGCTCAGTTTAATCAACCACAAGGTTATCTATCATGAATACCGGGATGAATTCCGGCTGAGCGAGGAGGACTATGAGGAGGTCCAGATCCTGGTGATCAAAAAAATCGGATCACTCGGTGAACTGATGATCCTGCTCCGCCATTATGATATGGACTGGCCGGATTTCAAGCAATTTATCATTGAAAAAGTGGTGTATGAAAAAGTGCTCAACGATCAATTTTCCACCAAAATCACCATCCCCTATGCGGAAATTCAGAAATTTTACAACCAGGAATACCTCCCGGTGCAGCAGAGACTGGGATTGCAGGCCAGATCCCTGATCGAAATGACCCCCCTGATCGAAAAACACCTGAGTAAGAAGCTCACCGATACCCGGCTGAAAGCCTGGTTGAAGGATATCAAGACCATCTACCGCATCGAAAACCTTCTCTTTCAGGAAAAGGGCGGTCCGGAGGAATCCAGATGAATCTTTTTAACGAATATCAGCAAAAGCTTATTGAATCCCTGAAGCCCGGCGACCGGGTCAGGAATGTCTTTAAGGTTCTGGAAATCCAGAAACGAACCAAGAAAAACGGGGAACCTTTTTTATCCCTTGAATTGAGGGACCCCACCGGAAAGATCGGGGCCAAGATCTGGAGCCAGGTGGACACCCACCTGTCTATGATCCGGGCCGGGGAGTTCTACCGGTTCAGCGGTACCGTAAACGAGTACCAGAACCAGCCTCAGCTCAAGATCGAATCCCTGAACCCGGTGGCTGCGGATGACCCGGAGGTGAACCGCTCTGATTTCGAAGAACAGGCCCCCTTTGACGTGGAAAAGGATTTTCAGGATATGCTGGATACCCTGAAGGCTGCCATCCTCAATCCCTTTTTGATCGGCCTGCTCGATATTTTTGAGGAAAAATACCGGCAGGTCTTTCAGCAACACTACGGGGCCCAGAAAATCCACCATGCCTATGCCGGCGGCCTGCTGGAACACACCCATTCGGTGATCCGGCTGGCCATCCTGATCGCCGATTTTTACCGGCTGGACCGGGAATTGTTAGCCATAGGAGCCCTGTTTCACGATATTGGCAAGCTGATGGAATTTACCCGCTCACCAGCCGTAGAGACCACTCCCGAGGGCGGCCTGATCGGCCACATCGTTCTGAGCAACCAGATCTTCCTGGAGCTCCAGGGCCAGGTAGAAAACTTTCCCTCCGATCTTTCCCTGCAGATCCGGCACCTGATCGTATCCCACCACGGCGAAAAGGAATTCGGTTCCCCGGAAGTTCCCAAAACCCCGGAAGCCTTTGTCCTGCATATGATCGACCTGCTGGATTCCAAGCTGAAAATATTCCGGGAAGCCATCGATGCGGCCGATGCCAACAGCCGGTTTTCGGAGTACCACCGTATCCTGGGCCGGCGCCTGTTCGTTCCGGAAGAGAAAGATTAAGTTCAAAATTCGAGGTTGAGGTTAAGGCTGAGGTTAAGTAAAACGTAAATGGACACTCTGAAACCTCGCTGCCCTTACTGCAGGTCCGAGCGGATTCTTCCCTTTGAGGAGGACAGCGGACCGGACCGGAACGATACCTTTCTGATCATCTTCCTGTCGGCCTTCCTGCTGGTGGGATTCTATATTTTGTTTGTGCTGCTTTCCTATATGTCCTACCCTATCATGGTCATCATACTGGTGGCCCTCTCCTCCTGGCTGCTGAACCGCAAGGAACGAAGAAAGCAGAAACCGGGAATCATCCGGGAAAAGGACTTCCTCTGTAGCGATTGCGGACAGGAATTCAGAGCCCAGGTTGAGGAGAAGTAAGCTCAGGAGACAGAAGATAGGAGACAGAAGACAGAATATAGAAGTTATGAAGATGGGAAGTTAAGAAAAAACTTTACACTTTACGCCTTCACGCCTTACGTCTAACGTCTTTATCTTAACCTTAGCCTCAACCTTAACCTGAAAATCGGGTGTACTTGTATTTCCTTCTGAACTTCTATAAAATGTTGGATAATGAAAATTCCGGCAGCGGTGTCACTTCTCCTGCTCTCCCTCTCCCTGTTCTGCCAAAACAGCGGCAAAACCCTCAAGGCAACCCGGGTCGATGAAAAAACCATCCAAGTAGATGGAAAACTGGATGAAGCGGAATGGAAACTAGCCCCGGTGGCCGGACAGTTCATCCAGTTTGAGCCCCGGCTGGGAGAACCGGCTGAATTCGATACCCGGTTCCGGGTACTCTATGATGATCATTACCTGTACGTGGGCGTTTCCTGTTTCGATCAGGAGCCGGATAAAATCGTCTCCCGGGTGACCAAGCGCGAAGGTCCCCTGGATACCGATGACTCCATCGGCTTCGGCCTGGACACCTTTGGCGACCGTCGTACCGCCTATGCTTTTTTCACCAATATCCTGGGCACCCAGCTGGATGGCCGTCTGAGTGATAACGGCCGCACCTGGGATACCACCTGGGACGGGGAATGGAAGTCGGCGGGCAGCCGTACCGATTCCGGCTGGACCGCTGAATTTGCCATTCCTTTCGCCAGCCTGAAATTCAATCCCGGCATAAACCGAACCTGGGGCTTCGGCCTGGTCCGGTTTATCCCCCGCAGCCTGGGGGCCGATACCTGGACCGGTCCGGTGGAAGATTTCAAACGGGTGAGCCAGTTCGGAACCCTGACCGGTCTCAACCTGAAAACCTCTAAGAAAAAATACCAGATCATCCCCCATGTGATCGCCAAATTCGAAGAGGACCAAAAGGCCCAGGTAGACTTCGGCCTGGATCTCCGCTATGCCTTTTCCCAGACCGTATCGGCCAACCTGACCGTAAACCCGGATTTTGCCATTATCGAGGCCGATGAAGAGGTCATCAACCTCACCCGCTTCGAGACTTATTTACCGGAAAAACGCAATTTTTTTTTAGAAGGCTCGGAAATCTACAGTCAGCGAATCCGGCTCTTCTACTCGCGTCGCATCGAAGACATCTACGGGGGCCTGAAGGTCTATGGAAAATTAGGCAAATACGAGATCTCTTTCCTGACCGCCCAGAGCAAGCCCGGAAGCGATCCCGATGATCTGTCAGCCAATTTCACCGTATTCCGCCTGCGCCGGGATATCTTCAAATCCTCCAATATCGGCTTCTTAGTGGCCAACAAGCATGTCGATGGCCTGAGCCAGGGCAGTATGGGGCTGGATGTGTTGCATTTCTTCTCGGAAAAGGTCCATTTTACCGGACAATTCTGCCTGAGCTACGGAGAGGAAAATCATCAGAACCTGGCTTTTTTTCTGCGGCCCAGCTACGACACCTCCACTTTTCACATCCACCTCCGCTACTCCCAGATCGGTGAAAATTTTGCCGACAATGCCAACTCGATGGGCTACATCACGGATGATGACCGGCGTGAACTGGACTCCTACGTGACCAAGATCTGGTGGATCAAGAAGCACGGTATCGAGCGGTTTGAATACAGCTCCAACTACAACATTTACTGGAGCATTCAGGGCGAGCTGCGCAGCTGGGAAATCTTTCAGGAAATCGAACTGGACCTCAGCAATAAATTCTCCCTGGAAGTCAATTATATCAACGATTATAAACTCTATGAAAAGGAATTTCACAACCACCGCACCATTTTCGAACTCGGCTACAACACCCGGGAGTGGCAGTCGGCCTTTGTAAGCTATTCCTTTGGCCGCAATTTCGATTCCGACCTGCAGTTATTCGGCGGGGGAGTTCATCTCAAACTGCTCAAATCCCTGTCCCTGGAGTACAGCCTGAACCGGCTGATCCTGGACCCGGACCCGGACCTGGAGACCAAGTGGGTCCACATCCTCCGGCTCACCAACTATTTTACCCCGAACCTGTACCTGAAATTCTTCTACCAGAGCAATTCGGCCATCAGCAAACAGAACATCCAGCTGGTATTTGTCTACCGCTACCAGCCCCCCTTCGGCACCGTCCAGTTAGCCTACCAGAAGGGCACGGGTGACATCGGAGAAGAATCCGACCAGGGCCATACCTTATTTGTAAAGGTATCTTATGTGTTTTAAGGTTCCGGGGGTCGGAGATCGGAGATTCTAACCCTCTCACTCTTTCACCTCAATCTTAATCTGAGATAAAGGTAGAGGTAAAGGTAAAGTCAAAAAATGGGCAGGCGTAGCAAACCATCTCCGGAACGGCTTGTGAAACCATTTTCTCGAATATCGAAAAATGGTGGAACGCTCCCAAAAATGAGAGCATTTTTGGGTAAAGTGAAGGAGATTGTTTGTGAAAGCCTGCCGGTGGATGGGATTTGCCCAAATATGAATCCGAATATTAAATAAAATATCAATTCAATTACTCGGGCGAATTGCCATTCGCCCCTACAGTTTACCAATTACTATTCAATAATTACGACGTACGCCTTACGTCTTTATCTCCAGCTAAACCTCTACTATCGGTTTATAGATGACTGATTTAAATTATTGGCGGCTTACAACTTGGTGACGTTGGCTGCCTGGTCGCCTTTGGGGCCGCTTTTGACCTCAAATTCAACCTCATCACCTTCATCCAGGGCTTTGTATCCCTCGCCCTTAATTTCAGAATAGTGAACAAACAAGTCGTTCCCTTCATCTGTCTCAATAAAACCAAAACCTTTTCGGCGGTCAAACCATTTTACTTTCCCTTTGGGCATAATCTACTGCCTCCTTGTTAAAAATAACTAGGAAATAAAAGAAGAATGGAAAACAATTTCTACCCTTATTTACTAAAAACAACCTATAGCATACTTATTTTTCGAAGTCAAGAAATATAAAAAACGGGGGTTAGGTCTTTACGACGTTGGTGGCCTGGTCGCCCTTGGGGCCTTTCTTGATCTGAAATTCGACTTCCTGATCTTCATCCAGCGAGCGGTATTCATCGCCCTGAATCTCGGAATAATGAACAAAAACATCATTTCCGTCTTCATCCTGGATGAAACCAAAACCCTTGCGGTTGTCAAACCATTTAACTTTTCCTTTTGGCATAATCAAGTTCCTCCTTGTAAAAATTGATCATTAATTCGGGTGAATCGATTATACCGGGGGTAATAGATTACCAAAGGATAACAAATTCTCTCCCAATTGATGAATAAAAATCATAGCATGTTTCAGCAATGCTGTCAAGCAGATGTGCTGGCTTCTGAGGTAAAAGATTAGGTTGAGGTTGAGGCTAAGGTTAAGATAAAGACGTGAGACGTAAGGCGTAAAGTGAAAAAATGGGCGGGCGTAGCAAACCATCTCCGGAACGGCTTGTGAAACCAATTTCTCGAATATCGAAAATTGGTGGAACGCTCCCAAAAATGAGAACATTTTTGGGTAAAGTGAAGGAGATGTTGCGAAAGCCCGTTATAGCATAAGAAATATTAACTGAAGGAACCGGGCGAATCGCTTAATCTTATCCTGAGATTAAGTTTTTGCTTTCTTGTTCTTGATCTCCGGATTCACTCTCCGGTTCGGTTTCGGTGTTCTGTATTTCCGATCCCTCGGTTTGAGACTTCTCTAATTTCCTGAGTCTCTTTTTTTCCTGTTTTTTTTGACGATTGAGCTCTTTTCTTCTTTTTTCCGCTTTGAAAGAACGGTTACCTTTTCCCAATTTTAATTTGCCTCCTTATTGCCGCATCAACCGGGTCGACCGGTCCCTCAGCGGCGAAAATTTCGTCCCCGGCGGGGAGCCGGGGGTTTGGCCTCATTGACCTTTAACTGGCGGTCCTTGAAATCAAAACCATCCAGTTTTTCCTTGGCGTTTTCGGCTTCGGCCTGGGTGGACATTTCCACAAAACCGAACCCCTTGCCTTCTATTAACTTAACACTTTCGATGCTGCCGTATTCTGAAAACAACGTTTCAATATCTTTGTTAGTGGTTGTATAATGCAGATTGCCAACATAGAGCTTACTGCCGTGCATTCGGACCTCCTCGACCCATTCTTCATCAGCTTCCGGGATGAAAAGTTATTATAACATAGAGATTCTCTGAGGTAAAGAGTTAGGTAAAGGTAAAGTCAAAGGTAAATGAAAGACGTAATTGGTAATTCGTGAATAGTAATTGGTAATTAGTGATTGGTAATTCGGTTGTTACTTTCTCACTGTCTCACCTTTTCACTTTCTCACCTAAATCTGAGGTAAAGAAAAGACGAAAGTCGTAATTGGTGACTGGTGGCTGCCATCCCAAATCCCCCTACTCCTTCTTCCGGGTATAAACCATATCCCCGGAATGCAGATAAATCCGGTCGCCGCCCATAAGCATTCTTATATTTGAAAAGACAACCGGAAGGCTCCTGGAGCGGATCAGATCCGGTCCGTTGTTTACGGAAAAATGGAGATGGGGCTCGGTGCTGTTGCCCGAATGGCCCACCGAGGCGATCACCTGTCCCTGTTCCACCCGTTCTCCCTTTTGTACCCGGATGCTACCCTGTTTCAGATGTCCATAAAACGAATATTCCCGGTCGCTGTGCCGGATGACAATGGTATTGCCGGAGATGCCTGCCGGATTTTCTTTCAGAAATTTCATCTGGGTCACGGCCACCCGGGCGTCGTAGGCCTCATCGGATTCACCCGCTCTCTTCAACGAACGATTGTCGTCGGCCAAACCGGCCAGAGCCCGCACCACTTCTCCGCCGGCAACCGCCACCACCTCCCGGTTGAAACAGTAATAGTCCTCAACCCGTTCACCGGTTCCTTGAAAGGTTTTGCCAGCGGTGCCCGCTCAGAGCATCGCCCGACGATGCTACATACCAGGTTCCCCGAACCGGAAATATATAGGTATTGGCCTGCTCATATTTGCTCACTTCCAACCGGATCTCGGCCTTCACCGGCTTTCCGTCCGGCCGTTTACCCGAAAATCGAATGATCACTCCGTCGGGCATTCCCCGGAAGGTCAGATAGTGCCACATGGACAGGATTCCAGTGTTGGGCTGCAGTTCAGTGGACGGAGACAGCCGGTCGCCCTCCTTCATCATCCGGCTGATGCCCAGAAAGGGATCGTATAATTTCAATAATCCCTTGCTCTCAAAAGCCTGCATCCGCCCGGCCGACTGCTCGAGATCCCGGCGGCTGGTATAAACCGACTGAAGAACCTGTTGGTCATCGACCGGTTCGATCACCAGCTTTTCCAGGGTGACGGACGCGCCGGACCGGTTGAGGCAGATGATATTCTGAATCAACAGATTGTAATAACCCCGCCGGCTGTTGGTTTCAAACAGGTAAACCCGCTTTTCCGGACTGGTCCGGATCTCCAGGGCCGGTTCCCCCCCAGCCAAAAAGGGGCTGAACAATAGAAGAACCATCAACAACCAAATTCCCTGATCTTTGACACGTATTGGAAAAAATCGTTTTAGTTTTATCATTTCGACTCCTGTTAATACCTACGTTCTCTGAAGTAATAAAGTTGATGAATTATCCAATTTGAGGTAAAGATAAAGGTAAAGAAAAAGTTGAATTTAGGGTCTAGTGGCTTGTGAATGGTGACTCTCTCACCGTCTTACTTTATCACTGTCTCACCTTTTCACTTTCTCACCTAAATCTGAGGTAAAGGAAAGACGAAAATCGTAATTGGTGATTAGTAAAGTGTGAAGTTCGGAAATCGGATTTCGGGATTGGGGCCCGGGGGCCAGAAGCTGAGGTAAAGGTCCTCCCCTTGAAATCCAATAAAAAATATGATATACTTATTTTTAAGAAAATAAGGGAGAGAATTTTTTATTCACAGTAACTCAGTTTACCTTGCTTAATCAATTCATCCATTATTTATTTGAAATCTAAAAAGGAGGAACTTGATTATGCCAAAAGGTAAAGTTAAATGGTTTGACAACAGCAAAGGCTACGGCTTTATCCAGAGTGAAGACGGTAATGATGTGTTTGTTCATTATTCTGAAGTTCAGGGCGATGATTATCGCAAATCTTTGGATGAAGATCAAGAAGTTGGATTCTCGATCAAGCAGGGTCCCAAGGGCGACCAGGCTGCCAACGTCGTTAAATTGTAAAATCTAACCGACAACAATAAAGGGGCCCGGGAATATCCGTCAAACGATATCCCGGGCCTTTTTTTTTTGCCTGCGCCAAATCCTCACGGGCGTAACAAACCATCTCCGGATTTAAGAATTTTCCAGAATGATATCGCCGGCTATACAGACCGCCTTTTTAATAACTTCCATACATTTGTTGTTTTTTTGCGATGCTTCCATGAATAACTTTTTTTCTTCCGGATTGAGGAAATCATAAGAGCGCCCATATTGATGCTTCAATACTCCCTTGCATCTGGTTGAGCCAAATGCGTTAGTAAATCTATCAAAAAACAATCCTGCATATTTAAGTGAGGAACCGGCCTTTGCCATTTCCTGTTGATTGTTTGGTTCGAACACAAATCCCATGGCGAGTAAAGATCCGGATACAGCCCCGCAGGTCTCTCCTCTCATGGCAACCCCGCCGGTGAAGGGCATCAGGGCCCGGAGTGCTTGATCGCCTTTCAGTTTGAATTGTTCATTCAGCGCGGCAAAACTGCCGACAGCACAGCTTCTGTACATGGGCATGTATTTAACTGCCTTTTCCTCAAGTTCCTTTAATATTTCTTCTTTTGGTTTATCCCCTTTTTCAGCCATCACCCCGGATATGATTCCCGGAAATGCCAGTAAGGCCAAACCGGCCGTACACCCGGCACTCTTGCAGAAAAATGTCCGCCGGTCCATTGTTTTCTGATCCATGCGTTCCTCCTCCAAGTATTTTACTGTTTCGTATACGAAATGGGAAGGGGCAGAGTTCAAAACGCTTAAATATATGGCACCCAACCATAGTTCAAAGCTCAGTTTCCGGAGGTCGGGGATCGGAGGTCGGAGATAGATATTAATGCCGGGAGATGCTGTTCATTCAGCATTTAATAATGATACCAGCCGTTCATGATACGCTCGCCCGTCCGGTAATTGACCGGAATACGAACTCGTCTCACTCAAAATGTCCAACTCGGCCTTCGGCCTCAGACAGAGACATTTTGCCCCCTGAAGACGGGAAGGTTCGACTCGTTCTCGCCGGCACCCAATTCCCTCCCTGAGGCTCGCGTTACCATGAACGGCTGCTATTTTATCTAATTGAATGCCGGGTGACTGGGTGAGGGAACGTAAACGGAGGGGATGGGCACCATCGCATATGGGGCTGCGTCAAAACCTCCGATCCCCGAACTCCGACCTCCGAAACTATTGTATGGTCAACACATGGGGGACTTCCCAGTTCTCGGAGTGGAAGCGAGTGTCGTACTCCAGCTTTTTCAGATCGGCCCGGGAGGTCCAGATGGAGAGGGTGGTTCCGAATCTCGCCTGGATCGAGCAGACTACCTCCCAGAATTCCTCCATGTTGGTTACTCCCAGGGCGCACAGATCCGTGGCCCGGCGGAAGCGGGTGCAATTTTGATACAGGTAGTCCGGCCCCTCCAGAAAGGCGGTGTTGGTCATCACCTGGTAGCATTCCGTGGTAGGAAACACGTGGAGTTTCTTATCCCGGTCAAACTCGATCACCACCGATCGCCCGGAAGCATCGGCGATGAGGAAGTGCTGCAGCTCGTCCGGAAACCAGATCCTGACCTTCCGGATCAGGGCCAGGGCCTCTTCCACGGTAGCGCAGCAGTCCAGGATCACCCGGATCAGGCGGGGCGAGCAGATGGCCGCCACCTGGGGATAGGGCTCCTCGTCGTAACTGGTGTACTCCGGGGGTAAAATATTGCTGGCAATGGCCATGAACAGGCCCCTCTCGTTGATGCCGTCCATGATCTTGTTCTGCAGCTGGTAGCAGGTCATGCCCACCGAGCGGTAAACCCCGCTCAGGTTGGAGACCACCTGGAAGTGGGGCCGGTCGTCGTAGATGTCGAAGTTTCTTCCCGTCAGCATGCGCTGCTCTTCTTCTATATAATAGGAGATCACGCTGCAATTTTCCGTTGAGGTCGAGGAGGTGAAGCGGGTCAGTCTCAGGAAGTCGTCGTAGCGGAAAAGCTCCCACCAGAGCCGGCCGGCGAACCAGTCCTCGATGTTGCGCAGGTCCAGATTCTCCAGATTCTGGGAATAAGCCCAGGCAATGCCCCGGGCCCGTTCCAGGAAGGGGGGAAAGAATTTCCCATACATCGCCTCAATTTTTTCGTTGATCTCCCGGCTTTCCTCGGTGCGCAGGGTGGGATAAATGCCCTGCTTACGGGCCATCAGCCCCAGCCACTTGCCCACATCCCGGTAACTGCCCTGAAAAGTGATCTTCTTGGGAAAAAGCCCCGGCGAGATCTCCTCGTAAATAGCCACGTTTTTCCCCAGCTCGGCATTGGTATTGGCCAGAAATACTTTAAACAGGTCATCATAGGTTTCATACAGTTCCCGGATTTCCTGCTCCCGGGCCTCCCTCTCATCCTGATTCCGGCTCCAGGAGGTTTCGCAAAAGCACAGGGTTAGGGTCAGTAAAATAATTAATATATATTTTTTTGTCATTTTATATATAATACGGATTTCAGAGCTTTAATTGGAGATTGTCAGGGAGAGCTCTCTTTAGTTTGTCATTAAGAACTATCAGAGCTTGTCATTAAGAACTTTACTGAGTTGGTCATTACATCTCTCTGAAACTTGTCAGGAAGGGATGAATTGAGCTTGTCATAATAGATCTTTTTGTCTTGTCATTACGACTCTTATGAATTTGTCATTGAAGCTCTATGTAAATTGTCATTGAAATTCAAAAAAGCTTGTCATTACAGATCAAAAAAATTTGTCATAACAACTCTCTTTATATTGTCAGAAAAAGAATTATTTACAAGCTCGGTTAGCTCTTTATGGCAATCTCCAGTAATCACTTAATGACAAGAACTGTTGAGCTCTTCCTGACGTTCACATAGTGAACTTATGACGCAACCTTCGGTTGCTAATGACGCTCACGAAGTGAGCAAATGACAAGTTCGATTAGATATTAAATAGGCTGGTCATTA
>CBDAFS010000017.1:0-1547 GCA_965195285.1 uncultured Aminicenantes bacterium
GTTCAAATATTTTTTAATAACTTCTTTTCTTCCACTTTCATCCAATCTGCAATATACTTTCCAAAAAGCATCCATTCTTATGCCTCATATTAAATGGCCATTATTATTTATGCATAATTGTTATACTTCTTACTATATAAATTATTATGATTATAATTTGCGAATGATAATTCGGTAATTCATGATTTTCAACATATGTTTTTCTTGAAATTCTAAAACCACTTGTATCCTGATTAGAATTAGTAAAAGCTCTTGCAGTTTCATGGGAAAATAAATCGATAAAATAATTCATAAGTCACTGTTTAAATTATTTAATATTCATAGCTTTTCTTTTGGTAATGAACTACTTAACAGTAGATAATAAATAGTACTTTGACAATATAGGGATATGGTGAATAACATGTCCCGTCCAAGGACCAAAAGTAACGCTGTATGTCCAAATCCAAACTGCAAGTATTATTTAAATGTGGAATGTAAAGATATTCGAAAACAGGGCAAGAATTCTGCAGGCCATCAACGATTCGAATGCATGCATTGCAAAACATTCTTTGTTGAGACTTCCAACACTCCAATGTACCGCCGACATATTTCAGAAGAACAGCTAATATTAATTGGCAAACTTCTAGTCGAAAAAATGGGGAATCGAGCTATATCTCGTGTAACTGGTTTAACTCTTGTAACAATCTCAAGAGTTATAGGCGACATAATACTTCATGCAGCTGAGTTCAACGCATTGATGGCAGGTAAAGCAAAGGTAGGGGCGGTTGAACTTGATGAAATGTGGACTTTCGTAAAAAAAAACAAAAAAATGTGGACGAAGGAACAAAAAATACAAATTTCGAAGGCTATGCATGGATTTACGCAGGAATCAAACGAGATACAAAGTTCATAGTGGGTTTTGCAGTAGGAAAAAGAACTCAGAATACATGTGACACTTTTCTGAAGCGTGTAATGAATGGAATGGAGCAGCCAACTTCATCCAATCCAATTGAATTCTATAGTGATGGGAATGATCAGTATTCCAAAGGGTTGGAGAAAATATATGATCCTGCATGCTATCATTACGGACAAATGATTAAAACAAAAAGTGGTGGCAAATTGGTCAATATAAATCGTCAATGGATTGTGGGTGAAGGTACTCTTAATGATATCCAGACGTCACAGATTGAAAATATGAATGGGATTGCAAGAGGTTTTCAAAGCAATTTAGTGAGAAAAACGAAATCTTTTGCAAAAAAGATCGATCGAGTCGATATGATGTATGAGCTGTTCCAAGTACATAGGAACTTCATGAAGCAGGATAAAAATAAAATGACTCCATCAATGAAAGAAGATATTCAAGATACTCCTTTGAATTGGGTAGATTTTTTAAAACCACATTATCAGACATAAAGTAGTACACTACCCAAAAATCAGGGATATCAGTTTGAACATAATTTTGGACATGGAAAGAAGAACTTATCAGTTGTTTTTGCTATGTTGATGATGCTGGCGTTTCTGGTGGATCAAACGCAGCAACTTGCCTGCCAGCTATTTCAGGCAGTTTG
>CBDAFS010000018.1:0-39529 GCA_965195285.1 uncultured Aminicenantes bacterium
TCTTTCTACCATTCTTTATTTTTACAACTCATCCCTTTCACCCCATCAAATAAATCATCTCAATTAAACAGGGATCCTTAAAAAGTCGGGAACAATTGGTTTCTTTATTCTTTAGACCTGACCCCGATCATATGACCCCGATCATATCAAAATTTGCACTTTTTCACGCACCGGTCCATTTTTTTTAATCATAGACTGACTACAAATCAATACTTTTCCTGCACAAATAGTTAATTGATTTTATCAATCCGTACTCCTGAGTTTGAAACGCTGGATTTTTCCGGTGGTGCTTTTGGGGAGGGTCTCAACGAATTCGATCCATCGGGGATACTTGTATTTGGCCATTTTATCTCTGGCAAATTTTTTCAGCTCTTCTTCCAGGGATTTGGACGGATTAATGCCCTGGTGTAATACCACATGGGCTTTGGGTTTTACCAGTCCTTTTTCATCAATGGCCCCGGTTACCGCACATTCCAGCACCTTGGGGTGAGAGCACAGGGTGTTTTCCACTTCCACCGGGGATACCCAGATGCCCCCGACCTTGAGCATATCGTCGGAGCGTCCGGAACACCAGTAATAACCCTCCGGATCCCGGTAGTATTTGTCTCCGGTATTGATCCATTCTCCGACCATGGTCTTGCGGGTTTTTTCCCGTTTATGCCAGTATAACTGGGCAGCTGAATCACCTTTTACCATCAGGGTTCCCAGTTCTCCCTGGGGCAATTCCTGTCCATCGTCATCCACGATTTTGCATTCGTATCCCGGTACCGTCTTCCCGGTAGAACCGGGTTTGACCTCACCCATCCGGTTGGAGATGAATATATGAAGCATTTCGGTCGAACCGATACCGTCTAAAATTTCAATTCCGAATCGTTCCTTCCACTTGTGGTACAGGGCCGGGGGTAAGGCTTCTCCTGCAGAAACACAGATCCGGACCGAAGCCAGTTCATGTTCGGCATTGGGATCGGGTTTGTTTCCGGCTTCCCGATCCTGAATGTCTTTGTATTCCAGCATTTTTCCATAAAGTGTGGGTACGCCGAAGAAAACCGTTGGCCTGAATTCCTTTAAAATGGAAAAGACCCCTTCCGGGGTGGGACTCTCCGCGTTTAGAACAGCCGATGCCCCCACTGCCAGGGGAAAATACATGGCATTGCCCAGGCCATAAGCAAAAAAGAGGCGGGCTGCAGAATAACAGATATCTTGCTCATTAAGGTTTAATATTCCGCCGGCATAGGCTTCCGATGTGACCACCATATCCTTCTGGGAATGGACCGCCCCCTTGGGTGAACCGGTGCTTCCGGAGCTGTACAGCCAGAAGGCCGCATCATCAACCATGGTGGCTGCCGGTTTGATGGTTGAGGGTGATCTCTTGTACTTCTGCCGAAAGGGGATACGGGCTCCATCCTTTTCCGACATGACGATCAAATCCCTGAGGTAGAGCAGGTCGCCCCTTATCTGGTTGATCACCGGCAACAGTTCCTCGGAAACCACCAGCACCCGGGCCCGGGAATCATTCAGGTAATATTCATAATCCTCGGGCGTCATCATGGTATTGACCGGAACCGGGATGGCACCGATCTTGATGGCACCCCAAAAAATGGCATAAAATTGGGGAATATCCAGAAGGAATATCAACACCCGGTCTTCGATGCGAACCCCGAGGTTGATCAGGGCATTAGCGGTTTTATTCACCATCTTCTGGATATCGTTATAGGTATAATTCCGGAACCGGGTATGTATGGCTACCTTATGGCCTCTTCCCTGGCGGATGTTTCGGTCAATAAAATAGTCGGTGGCATTAAACAGTTCGCTATTGGATTCACCCATGGCTGGTTTCTCCTTGTCCGATTTGATTCATTATTTTTCTCTGCTTTACCCCGGTGCGTTTGGTTACACCGGGATGGTTCTCTATTTTACCTGAAAAAGGAAGTTGTTTCAATATTGCCAAAACCGTTATCAAGTCAACGTTCCTACTCTTTTATCAATTCTATGATTTCCTTTTGAATGGTTTTTCCTTTGTCTTTGGCATACCACAGCTGAATTTTTTTTATAACCTCTTCTTTTGGTTCTGTGGGATTGGTTTTGTGAGTTAGCATCAATTGTTGGGCGGGGAATGGTCTGGGGCCCCATGTCCACAGCTCTTTTAAATCCGATTCCTTGAGGCAGATGAGCCTGGGAATCGCCCGGGCTCCACCGGTTAAATAGTTATCCATAATATCAAGGTTTTCATCCCGGGGGAGGATTTTTAATTCGATTTTGTCTGTGAGATCTGCTATTTTGGAGATAATTGGAACATTCTGGGCTGCGTCACCACACCAGGACTCACTCAGTAAAATCCAGTATAGTTGGGTTGATACATTTGTTATTGTTTTGATTGTTTCTGGTTTCAAATTAATGATTCTGTCCAGACGTTTCATCCGGTGCATATTCAATCTCGTATAATCTACCAGGGAGGTCGAATCATTGTTACGGGTTGTCTTTCCCTTATCCAGTAATTTCCTGGTCATTTCAAGATATTGAGAATAACTGAAGCCTTTTTTAATTTTTTTTAAAGTAAATGGTTCTAACATGTTTTCCTCTTTTTCTACTTACATTCTTCCAAAAAACATTCATCTTCCGGACTGTCAACTTCTATGGTGATGTGGTTGATTTTTAAGTTTTTCAATAATTGCTTGATGCGTTGTTTCAAATCCCTAATTTTCGGGTATTCATTGATCTCCTTTGAAATCAGGTGAAGGGTTAAAATATTGTACTGACCGTCCAGGGACCAGATATGCATGTCATGAATGCGTTCCACTCCGGGCAAACTCAATACCTGCTTTTCGATATAGTCGATATCGGTAGCGGTTGGAACTCCCTGGAGAAAGACCCGGAAACTGTTTTTCAGGTTTTTAAATATATTGAACAGGATGAAGAGGGTGATAGCAATAGACAGGATGGGGTCAATGACCGGCAGTTCGATAAAAATCATAACCACGCTTCCGATCAATACGGCCAGCCAGCCCAGCACATCCTCCCATAGATGCAAAGATACCACTCTTTCATTGATTGACTTCCCTTTTCTCAATCTGAGTGCAGCCATTCCGTTAACTCCAACCCCCAGTAAGGCCAGGATGAACATTCCCCTGGCATCGGCAGGTTTCGGATAAAAAAGCCTGGGAATGGTTTCGTTCAGCACAAAAATAGAACCCACCAGCAATACCATGGAATTGATAACCGCACCCATCAGGGAGAAACGCTTGTAACCGAAACTGAACAATTTGTCTTTTCTCCGGCCTGACAATTTTTGAAAATACCAGGCCAGGCCCAGTGAAAGCGAGTCTCCGAGATCATGCAGGGCATCGGAAAGGATGGCCATGCTGTTGGTCAGGATACCGCCGACTATCTCCAGAATGATAAAAGCGGAATTTAATACCAATGCCGCTTTGATATTGGCAGTCGGGTGATTATCCTGGTGGGGAAATCCGGATTCTGGTTTGTTCAGGCCGGGCATGTTGTTCAGGGGATGATTATTGAATCCACAAACAGTTCATATTCATCATCCTCGTTGAGATCATGGATGCGGACCTTTTCTACTTCCTCGAAGCCCTCGATTTCGAGGATCTCGGATTCAAACAACAGCTTGACTCCTGAAGACATCAGTTCGTTTTTCAGCTCGACTCCAAAAGTGTCTTTCTTCTCATTGGTGAGTAAAACCACTCTCGGGGTTTGGGCAGTCAATCGTTTCGCCAGCCGGGCAGATTCTGGCCCCTGATATAAAATGAGTATCCGTTTATCTTTCAGCGGGGAAAGTTCAGTGACTTGGTTGTATACACCCTTACCCAGGAACTTGCTTTGACCGGTGATTCCCTTAGGCGGCGAGGCCTGCGGTTGTTTCTCGCCGCCCGGAACCTCTTTTTGGTCCAGGAATTTATTTATGGCATCCCGCAGGGCATCGGCAGCCAGGTTGGAGCAATGCATTTTTACCGGAGGCAGGCCATCCAATTCATCGGCGACATCCTGTCGGCTGATTTTCAGGGCTTCCTCCAGGGTTTTTCCCTTGGCCATTTCGGTTATCATGCTGGCCGTGGCAATGGCCGATCCGCAGCCAAAGGTCTTCAGTTTGATATCCAGGATCCGGTTGTCCTTGACCTTTATATACATTTCCATCAGGTCTCCGCAAACCGGATTTCCCACCCGTCCGACCGACACATCATCGCCTTCCAGGGTGCCGACGTTTCGGGGATTGCGGAAATGGTCCAGCACTTTTTCCGAGTATTGGGTTGATTTCATGGTTAATTCTCCTGTTGATATAGGGGTGATAATTGTCTCAATTTGGCGACGACTCCGGGCAGTTCTTTCAGCAGGGTTTTTATATCTTCTTCTTGATTGAACCGGCCGCAGGTTAACTCCAGAGAACCGTGTGCCTCTTCATGCAGCAAACCCAGTGAGATCAAGGTATGAGACGGTTCCAGAGTTTTCGAAGAACAGGCTGACCCGGTGGCCACATCAATGCCCCTGTCTTTCAGAGACAGGAGCAGCGCTTCGCCTTCTATGCCTTCAAAGCGAAAATGGGCGTTGTTGGGCAGCCGCTCGGTCCGGTGGCCGTTCAGATATGACTGGGGGATTTTTTCCAGAACACCCTTGATCAGCCTGTCCCGGAACTTCTCCAGTTTCTCCGTTTCCCCGGGCATCTGTTTCTGCATGATGTCCACAGCCTTGGCCATGCCCACGATGGCCGGTATGTTTTCGCTTCCGGAACGCAGGCCATTTTCCTGACCCCCGCCGATGATGAGGGGATTCAAGCTTACCTCCTTTCTCTTGTACAGGACACCCAGGCCTCTGGGGCCGTAAATATCGTTGGAAGAAAGGGTCATCAGGTCGATATGATCCCGCTTGACATTCAGGGGAATCAAACCCTCGACTGCCACTGCATCGGAATGAAAAACGATATTTTTCTCCTGGCAGATTTCATTGATTTCCCTGACCGGTTGAATGGTGCCGATTTCATTGTTGGCATGGCCAATGGAAACCAGAATGGTCTTTTCAGTGATTCGTTGCTGCAGTTTGTAGGGATTGACCCGGCCGTATTGGTCAACCGGCACTTTTGAGACTGTGAATCCGTTTCTTTCCAGGAATTTGGCAATATTGTGGATGGATATATGTTCGATTTCGGAGATAATGATATGGTTGCCCTTTTCCCGATTTCTCAGGGCCAAACCAATCAGAGCCTGGTTGTTGGCTTCGGTGGCGCCCGAGGTAAAAATAATTTCATCTCTCTCGGCATGGATGAAATCGGCAATTTTTTGGCGGCATTGGTTCAGGACGCGGGTGGCCAGGTCTCCGGTCATGTGCAGTGATGATGGATTGCCGAACTGCTCATGAAAGTAGGGCTGCATGGCTTCGATGACCCGGGGATCGACCGGTTTGGCAGATTGGTAATCCAAGTAGATATTCATAGGCGATTATCCTCCCTTAAAACCACATGGTGGCCCCTGAATCAAGGGCCAGATCGTTCAGGGTTCCCGCGCCCACTACCTTGATACCCGGAATGAGTTTACTTTGCTCCCAGCCAAACATCTGCTTGGAGGCTTCACAGGCATAGATCTCGATTCCCATTTCCAGGGTTTTATTGATTAAATCCATCACACTGGGAAAACTTCCCAGCTGGATTTTTTCGGCTTCTCCGGACAGTAATACCTTCAGCCCCTGACCCAGATAATATATCCTGGGTTTTATATCCATGGCTTTTGCTGTCTGGGCCAGGACCAGCGGCGAATATTGTCTTTCCGGGATATCACTGGTTTGAACATACAGTATTGAATTTTCGTCTTTCATGATACTCTCCTATTTTTCTTTTTTGATGATGAATCTTAACATATTCCCCTTTTTCTCCAGCTTGACAAGGGTGTTTCCGGTTCGCTTGCACAGTCTTTTCAGATCCTCCTCGGCAGCCGGGTCATCGGCGATAACTTCAAGGGTTTCCCCGGCTTTCAGGGTATCGAGGGATTGGCGGGTTTGAAACAGGGGTTCGGGACAGTACAGGCCGACACAGTCCAGGGTTTTACTGGGTTTTTTATCACTCATTTTTTTCCTCCCCGAAAAATTGATTCTGACAAATATCTTCAAGGGTGATTCCGGTCATACTTTTTTTTAAGGATTTGTTGATTTTTAACCAGACATATTTGATCTGACAGCGTTTATAAATCGAACATTCCTTTTTATTGATAAAGGCGCATTTCTCGTAAAAATGCCTCCTGTTTTCCACCGCAGTATAGATATCCCACACGGTAATTTTTGAGGCGGATTTGTCCAGGACAAATCCGCCGCCCGGACCCCTGATGCTCCGGGTGATCCCGGCATCCGAAAGATTCTTGAGAAGGTTTTCCAGGAAATGGGTGGATATATTTTGGTTCTCGGCTATGAGTTTCCGGTTCACGGGGCGGCTCTTTCCGGATACTGCAATTTCATACAGGGCCCGCAGCGAGTAAGATGTTTTTCTGGTAATATTCATGGTCTGGTTTTTACTCCGTCAACATTATAATATAGTTAACTAAAATTGTCAACAATATGTGTGGGTTGATTTTGATTTCTTCATGGGATAGATACATTTTCAAACCGGACCGACCGGATTTGAGCTGGGGAGACAAATGTGCTAAACTCATCAAAGGTTAAGGAGGATCACATGACAGAGAAAAACATAGTTGATATATTGAAAGGTGCCATACTCCTGGAACACAGGGGCAAAGCCCTATATGATTCGGTGGTTAAGACCGCCACTGCCGAAGGGGTGAAGGAATTATTTGAATTTTTGGCGGACGAAGAAGTTAAGCATATCTCAATTCTTGAAAATCAATATCGAAAAATAAACCGGAACCAGGAACTTGATTCGCTGGACCCGGAGATGTCCGGCTCTCATCCCGATCACCCGGTTCTGAATGAAAAGATTGTCAGTGAAATATCCGGAGCCGGTTATGAAGCATCGGTGATCGCCGCGGCCCTGGATTTTGAAAAGAAAGCGGTGGCCTATTATTCAGAGTATGCTGTCTCGGCAACCAGCAGCAGCGAAAAGAAACTATATGAGTGGCTGGCCAACTGGGAAAAGAGTCATATGAATTTACTGGCTGAACTGGATAAAGAGATCAGGGAAAAGGTCTGGTATGATAATAGTTTCTGGCCGCTGGATTGATATTTCGATAATGAATAGAAAAAAGTTTAACAAAGTCATTGATTTTGCCATTGAAAGGGAAAAAAGTGCTGTGGATTTTTACCTGCATTTGAAGGAAGTTGTATTTTTCAAGGAAAAACAGGAACTGCTGGATACACTGGTGGAAATGGAGAAGGTTCATATCGACGTATTGGAATCCATTCGTTTGAAAACCATGAAGAATGTTCTGCTGCCCCAGCTGGAAAGCCTGGATGTTGAGGAATATGCCACTGAGGAAATTGTACCCTCTGCTGATCTGAGTTATCAGGATATTCTGTCCATGGCCATGCAGAGAGAAGAGAAATCATTTCGGTTTTATTCAAAAATAGCCAGTGAATCACAGGATCCGGAAATAAAGAAGTTGTTTTTAAGATTGGCTGCTGAAGAGGTTTGGCATAAAGCCCATTTTGAAAAATTATTCGATGAGCTGATATCATAAAATGGAAGGAAAGACGGGTGAAATTTTTAAGTGGAGGTGTTAAGGTGGAAAAAAAAGAGTTTAATGACATTCTGAATTTTGCTGTTGAACGGGAAGAGGAAGCCATCAAATTTTATCAGGATTTGCAGGACATGGTTCAATTTAAAGAAAAGCAGGAATTGCTGAAAGAATTTGAAGCCATTGAAAGAAGTCATGTTGTGATCCTGGAGAATATCAGGGAAAAAACCTTTGTGGATCTATACAGTCCCCCGGTTGAAGTTCAGAATCTGGCCATTTCAGATTATCTGGTCGAGGTTCCTCCTACCGAGAATATGAGTTATCAGGATATTTTAATCATTGCCATGAAGCGAGAGGAAAAGGCCAACAAATTGTATTCGGATCTGGCTGAGCGGACAGCCGATGAGGGAATCCGGACACTTTTTTTACAGCTGGCCTTGGAAGAATCCAAACACAAGCTGTATTTTGAAAAATTGTATGATGAGGTTGTACTAACCGAAAATTAACTTTTCTTTTTTAGTCATAACATATAAAGAATATATTTTAATAAGAGCCTGTTTTTTATTAATAGGGATAATCAATAGATCCTAAGGGGGATATCATGGCAAAAACAAAAAAAGAAAAAATTGAAGCCAGGGAAAACGGACCTTATGTGATTTCAAATGTGAAAAACCTGAAAACCTCTCGAGGAGAACAGGCAAAAACCGCCAAAACCATGGTTCTCTGTCGTTGTGGCCAGTCTGGAAGTAAACCCCATTGTGATGGTACCCATACAAAAATTGATTTTTCCAGTAGAAAAATTGAGGGCAGGCAACCGGTTCGAGTTGATCATTATAAAGGAGATGGAATTATCATTCATGACAATCGGGGTGTTTGTTCTCATGCAGGTTACTGTACTGACAATCTCCCCTCTGTCTTTCGTCAGGGTGTTGAGCCGTGGATCGATCCAGATGGTGCATTGGTAAAAGATATCATCCGGGTCATTGAAATGTGCCCCTCCGGGGCCTTGAGTTATACCATAGGTGGTATTAAACATAATCGATTGGATCGATTGCCTTCCATCAACCTGACAAAGGATGGCCCTTATCATGTTGTGGGAGAAATCAAACTGGAAGATCATGGGAATTCAAAACCAGAGTCCACCGAACATTATGCCCTTTGTCGATGCGGTGGTTCCAAAAATAAACCCTTTTGTGATGGGTCCCATTGGTACATCCGTTTTCAGGATGATGAAAAAAACAACCCATTGGAAAAATCCGGGCAGGAGTCTCTTTTTGAATATTTGGGAAATATACGAAAAGAATCTGATGAAAATGAGGAGATGATGGAAGATATACACCGTGTGTCCGTTACCGGGGCATCTATAATAGAACCGATGAGGACCACCAAAAAAGTGATTTCATGGGATGATATTCTCATAAGGGGTGCTCAACTGGCTTCATTTCCTCTAAATGATGATGAGCCGGTAAATAGCCGTACTGTTATCGGGCCCAGGGCTAAAAAACCTCTGGTTATTGAATCTCCTGTTTATATTACCCATATGTCTTTTGGCGCCTTATCACATGAGATTAAAGTTACATTGGCAAAAGCGAGTGCAGCGGTGAAAACAGCCATGTGTTCGGGTGAAGGTGGTTTGGTAAAAGAATCGCTTGAACAGTCCTACAAATATATTTTTGAATATGTGCCCAATAAATACAGTATGAGTGATGAGAACCTTAAACGCGTCGATGCCATTGAAATTAAAATCGGACAGTCGGCAAAACCTGGTATGGGAGGGCATCTTCCCGGCGTAAAAGTAACAGCAGAAATAGCCAGAATACGCGGATTTTCAGAGGGTTCGGATATTATCAGTCCTGCCCGTTTCCCTGATATCAACAGTGCGGAAGAATTGAGACAGACTGTTAATATGCTCAGAGAAAGATCAGGTGGAAAACCCATTGGGATTAAAATTGCAGCAGGCCATATTGAGAAGGATCTCGAAGTCATTCTTTTTTCAGAACCTGACTTTATAACGGTAGACGGCAGGCCCGGTGCAACAGCTGCCTCACCAAAGGTGGTAAAGGCATCCACCTCATTACCCACCATTTTTGCTCTTTACCGGGCCAACAAATTTCTTGAAAAAATGAATTGCCATGATATTTCTTTGGTCATTACCGGCGGATTAAGAATTTCTTCTGATTTCACCAAGGCCCTGGCTATGGGAGCCAATGCAGTGGCAATTGGAACAGCTGCTCTTATGGCGGCTGCCTGTCAACAATACCGAATCTGTCATACCGGCGATTGTCCTGTTGGGATTACCACTCAAAAACCCGAGCTGAGATCCAGACTGAGTATTCCTCATTCGGTAAAAAAACTTGAAAACTTTCTCCGAATTTCAACAGAAGAGATCAAAACCTTTGCCCGTTTAACCGGACATGATAATGTCCATGATATGGATATCAAAGACCTGGTGACAGTGAATTCAGAAATATCCAATTATACTGATATCGAACATGTATAAATATCGATTTATTTTTTTTGTAACTGCCACAGAGAATCGACAAAATAGTGTCTGGAATCGAAAAAATGTTCAATAATAACAAAACCGTTTTTTTGGGCCAATTCTTCTATATCATCAATAAGATATTTGTAAGAAGATTCCGTATGAATTGATTCCCAGGATTTAAATGTGAATGTCCGGCTCAATTTATCGATGGTCACGGATTGTTTTTGTTGACTGATCAAATAGCTTTTAATGGCTCCGGATAAAGAATCATAGGTGCTGTAATATTTAAATTGATCCAAATTGAAGTGGCCATCCAGTTCCCGGTTTATCCGGCTGAGCAGATTCAGGTTGAATAGGGCGGTGATCCCCTTTGAATCATTGTAGGCATCCAATAGTAAGCGAATTTCCTTTTTCAGGTCAAAACCGATGAGAAGATAATCCCCATCATTACAGGCATTCCAAAGGCTGGACAGAAACACATCTGCTTCAGGGGGTTCGAAATTTCCGATATTAGATCCCAGAAACAGTACCACATTGGTACAGTGATTTTGATTGGATAACCATTTCAGCCCTTTAAAATATTCGGAAACCAAACCCTTGATATGAATATCGGGAATCTGTGCTTTCAAATTTTTACTAAAAGCGTCCAGAGCCGTATGGGAGATATCAATGGGAATCAGGGTAAATTGTGTCTTTTTTTCAATCATCTCCTGCAACAGGATTCTGGTTTTTTCACCATTGCCGGCCCCCAGTTCCACCAGGTTGATTTTTTGCCTGCCAATTGTATCAATAATTTTTCTTTTCTGTGTTCCCAGAATTTCGGTTTCACAATTGGTCAGATAGTATTCCGGAAGCTTCATGATTTGCCCGAATAACTGACTTCCCTGCTCATCATATATGTATTTACAGGGAAGCCATTTGGGAGAATGGGAAAGCCCGATAAGCACATCGATGGCAAATTTCTGTTGCAATTCAGGGTGCTGAATATTCTGGTTCAGCAAATCCAAGAAATTCAGCTGGCTGATATTCTGGTTGTTTTTTGAGCGCATAAGTATTTTCCTTACCGGCAGGATACAAATCGAATTATTTTTTTTGATTCGAGAATTATTTCCTTTAAAGTGGAAATCACCCGGTTGATTTCCTCGATTGTATTCTGATACCCCAGAGAGAATCGGACCGAACAGTGGGCCTGCTCTTCAGTCAGTCCCATGGCGATCAGGGTGGGGGATGGGGCTACCGAACCCGAGTGGCATGCCGAACCGGCAGAAAGACATATTCCCCTTTTATCCAATTCCAGAACCAGGGATTCGCCCCTTATTCCGGGAAAGGTCAAATTTAATGTATTGGGGAGGCGGTATTTTTCGTGGCCATTCAACCGGGTTTCTTTTATAATGGATTGAATGCCCTTTTCCAGATGGTCTCTGAGCCGGGCTACGGTTTTCATTTTTTTCAGCAATTCCGGGTATCCTTCGGCCGCTTTACCGAAGCCGATTATTTCCAGTATGTTTTCGGTTCCGGACCGAAGTCCCCTTTCCTGTCCTCCTCCGCTGATGAGTGCTTCAATTGGAATATTTTTCTTTATATACAGCGCACCCACTCCTTTTGGACCGTGAATTTTATGTGCGGACAGGGTTAACAGGTCAATATCCAGTTGATGGATGTCCACTGGAATTTTGCCCATGGCCTGAACCCCGTCACTGTGGATGTAAACCTTTTTTTCTCGAGCTATTTTGATGCATTCTTTCAGGGGTTGAATGGTCCCGGTTTCATTGTTGGCCAATTGGATGCTGATCAGGCAGGTTTTTTCATTGATCCGGTCAGCGAGTTGATCCAGTTTAATTCTTCCGTTCCCATCGACTTCCAGATAAGAGATTTTAAACCCACGCTTCTCAAGCCACTGGCAGGCGTTGAGAACAGAGGGATGTTCCACGCGGGTGGTGATAATATGGTTTTTCCCCGGATACAGGGCGAAAGCAATACCTTTGATGGCCAGATTATTGGCCTCTGATCCGCTGCCGGTGAAAATAATTTGTCTGGCCGGGCTGTTGATCAGTTCTGCCACCTTACGCCTGGATTCATCCAACAGTTTCCTTGACGATACACCCAGGTGGTGGATGCTTGATGGATTGCCAAAACATTGAATCGTATCGATCATGGCCTTTTGGACTTCAGGGAATAGGGGAGTGGTGGCATTGTTGTCCAGATATACGGTTTGGAAGGTGGAATCCGGTCCGGTCAGGTTCAACTCCTCCAGCTGCAACTCATCGGAATCGATTGGCAGGGAATCGCCCTGGTTTTCCAGTTTGATGACCTCGCACAAAAGCGACTTGTATACCGGGAAACCGGAAATGGGATCGACATTATCCAGATCAGTTAGCGTGTTAATATTGGCTTGCTGCCAGACCCGGGAACCCAGAGGTCCTCCGCCCGAATGATTGGCATCTATGGCTCCCCTGACAATATCGTCGGTTACCAGGGCCCGCATCTTCACTGAACCCCGTCTGGTCTTGATCCAGACCATGTCTCCCATTTTTATGTTCCGTTCCCGGGCATCCTGGCTGTTGATGGTAACCGCCGGTTCGGGCCGGTCTTTTTGCAGTTTCTTGATATGGTGATGCTGGGTGTGAAAACTGCTACGGATTCTGGCCCCAGAATTAAAGATCAGGGGGTATTTTTTATACAGTGCCGGCTGGGTTAAGGGTCCTTCCTTGGGTTCTGTGTATCTGGGGATGGCATCATAACCATATTCTTCAAGGATGGAGCTGGCAATCTCAAACTTGCCCGAGGGTGTATTAAATCCTTTTTTACCATCATCCCTCAGCAGTCCTTTTTCCCATTTTCTGTATTCCATCATGCGGGTTTCAATGGATACGGATCCGTCTGATTTCTGGATGTCCTCCAGGCTAAAACCGGAATTCCTGAGCACATCGGATATGAGTTCGGTTTCGGTCTGGGGGAAGAGATGCCCGTATCCCAGCCTCCGGGCCAGTTCGGCCAGGATCATTACATCCGGCCGGGCTTCTTCAAGCGGTGGGATCATCCGCTCCCTGATTTTAAAGACGGAGCCATAAGTCATATAGGAAAAATTTTCATAATAGGTGGTTGCCGGTAACACCAGATCGGCATAGGCACAATCTGCGGTTAATTGCCGGTTGATGCAAACCAGAAAATCAAGTGCGTTCAGGGTTTTTTTCCAGATATCCGGATTGGGCCAGGAGGTGATGATTGAGCTTCCCAGTATCATGAGCAGCCTGATCCGGTAGGGCTTGCCGTTTAACACCGATTCGGGAAGGGCAATGGCATGGGCTTCATCCCGGTATTTGATATAGACAGGAAATTTATTCCGGCCCAGTCTGGGACCCCGGTCCGGATTGGCAATATTTTTTTCCCGATTGATGGGGAAGTGATTCTCTTTCATGTTGAAACACAATCCGCCCGGAACATCCAGCTGTCCGGCAAGGGCCCACAAAATCAGAGTGGCCCGAATATTTTGAACCCCGCTGTTGGCATACTCCAATCCGGTATACATCAATTGAGATACACCTTTGGCCCGGGCAATCCGCCTGGCCAGGTTTATGATTTGTGATGAGGGGATTCCGGTGATGTGTTCTACGACTTCCGGCCGATAATGTTGAACGTATGAAGCGAATTCATCAAATCCATGGGTCCAGTGTTCAACAAAGGCGGTGTCATAGAGTTCCTCCTGAATTAGCACCTGGCATAATCCCAGGGCCAGTGCACCATCAGTACCGGGCCGGATGGGAATCCACTCGGCCCCGGTTAATTTGACGGTCATGGTTTTTCGGGGATCAATGACCACCACCTCGGCCTTTCGCTGCCGGGCCTTTAATATACGGTATATGTCAATGGGAGGAAGATCGGTTGCCGGGTTGGTTCCCCACACCACGATAAGTTCGGAGTTTTCGATTTCCGAGAACATATTGATGAACATCTGTCCCATGGTGACATGAGGGGCAATCATGCCGTAGGAAACATAACATAATGCGCCCACCCCCATTGTATTGGGGGAACCGTATGGAAAGAGTATGCTGTTGGCAGAGGATATCGTCACGTCCCTGGGTTGATAGACATCACAAATGGATTGCTCGAAACTCCCCACTCCGGTGTATATGGCAGCAGCCTCCGGGCCGAATTTTTTCTTGATGGTATTTAATTTTTCCACCACGATCCCCAAGGCATCATCCCAGGAAATTTTTTCAAAAACCTGATCTCCCTTTTTACCTTTTCTGATAAGCGGATGCAGGATCCGGTCCCGGGAGTATATGATGTCCGGGCTGTGTTCACCGATCTTACATATCATTCCAAAGGGGGAATCCTCATCGGCCCTGACCTTAACAATGCGTCCGTTCTTATCATAACTGGCAACAATCCAGCATCCGGCATTGCATATTCCGCATAATCCCTTTTTTTCCTTCATGCCGTTCGTTTCTCCATGGGGTTTTTAATTCTGTCAGAGAAGGTTTATGTTAAACATTGTAGTGTGAGCCGGAGTATATTTCAACAAATTAATGGGGAAATTTTAAATTTGTTAAAGATTTGACAAATAAATTTTGATTCAATAATATATTGATGTAGATAATTCAAGTACGTTTCCGAAAAACAGGAGGAAGTTTTTATGTTTAAAATGAGAATTTTCATTATTTTATTAAGTCTCGTTCTACTTTTAACTGGTGCAAGCCATGGAGATAAGGGAAAGAAAAATCAGCCGACGTTTGTCTATCCTAAAACCGAAAAGGTGGATCAGGCAGACGACTATTTCGGTACCAAGATCAAAGACCCTTATCGTTGGTTAGAGAAAGAGGGGGACGAAAAGGTAAAGAGTTGGATAAAAGCCCAGAATCAAGTTACTTTTGACTACCTGGCGAAGATTCCCTATCGGGAAAAGATACGATCACGTATAAAGGAGATATTCAATTATCCCCGGTATTCGAGTCCTTTCAGGACAGGTGAGTACTATTTTTTCTATAAAAACGACGGTTTGCAGAACCAGTATGTGATCTACATTCAAAAAGGTCTGGATGGTGAGCCCAGAGTATTTCTCGATGCCAATAAACTCTCTAAGGACGGGACGACTAGGGCATGGTTAGCCGGATTCTCGAAAGATGATAAGTATGTAACAACCGGCCGCTCCGAAGGCGGTTCGGACTGGGTCGAAATGCGAGTCATGGAGGTGAAGACAGGAAAGGAATTAGAAGATCGGCTGCGGTGGGTTAAATTTTCCGGGGCCGCCTGGAAGGGAAATGGATTTTACTACAGCGCCTATGATGAGCCGGAAAAGGGTAAAGAGTTGACCCAGAAAAATGAATACCATAAGGTATATTATCATAAACTGGGTGAACCACAGGAAAAAGATCAACTTATTTACGAGGACCAAAAACACCCGTTACGTTATTTCTGGGCCGATGTTACGGAGGATGAGCGTTTCCTGCTCTTGAATGTCTCCGAAGGAACCCATGGTAACGAATTGTATTTTACAGATTTGACCGGGAAATCACAAGATTTCACTCCGGTTATTAAAGGTTTTAAATATAACACATATATAGTTGACAACATCAAGGACAGCTTGATTGTGGAAACGGATTATAAAGCAGCGAAAAACCGCGTGGTTTTGGTAGGTACGAAAAATCCCGGTAAAGACAACTGGAAAACGTTGATTCCGGAAAAAGACGATACCATTCGCAGTGTGAGTTTTGCGGGTGGCAAACTGTTCGTTCGCTATCTTAAAGATGCCCATAGCCAGGTTTTTCAATACAATGTAAAGGGTAAGATGGAGAAAGAGATTCCCCTGCCCGCCCTGGGATCAGCCTATGGCTTCTATGGCAAAAAAGAAGACAAAATTCTGTTTTATACCTTTACTTCTTTCACTTACCCGCCAACTATTTACAAATATAATGTTGAATCGGGAAAATCGGAAGTATTCCGACGGTCAGAGATTAAGTTCAATCCAGCTGAATTCACATCCAAGCAGGTATTCTGTAAGAGCAAAGATGGCACCCGTATACCGATGTTTGTTGTCCACAAAAAAGGGTTGAAATTGGATGGAAATAACCCTGTCTATCTTTATGGTTATGGTGGGTTTAATGCCATCCTGACTCCGTACTTTAGTCCCTCAAAAATTCTACTGTTGGAGAATGGGGTGGTCTTTGCTCTGGCCAACCTGCGGGGTGGTGGCGAGTATGGTCAGGATTGGCACAGGGCTGGGATGTTGCTTAAGAAGCAAAATGTTTTCGATGACTTCATTGCTGCGGCTGAATACCTGATTAAAGAAAAGTATACATCGAAAGAAAAATTGGCCATTGCCGGTGCTTCAAATGGTGGTCTTCTGGTGGGTGCTTGCATGACCCAGCGGCCAGATCTTTTCAAAGTGGCTTTACCCGCCGTCGGGGTAATGGATATGTTGCGTTATCATAAGTATACCGTTGGATGGGGTTGGGTTGTTGAATATGGAACCAGCGATAAAGAAGAACACTTTAAGAATCTCTACTCTTATTCACCCCTGCACAATATCAAAAAGGGACTATCATATCCCGCCACTTTAGTCACAACCGCCGACCATGACGACCGCGTAGTCCCGGCTCATTCATTTAAATTCATCGCAACCCTTCAGGAGAAACATAAAGGTAGCAATCCAGTCATGATACGAGTAGATGTGAAATCAGGTCATGGCGCCAGCAACCTCACCAAGGCAATTGATAAGATTACCGATGAATACACCTTTATGTTCTACAACCTGGGAATAAAAGTAAAACAATAAACCATAGTTGTCAATGGATCTATATTTTGAAGCGATAGGTGAATTTCAGCATGAAAATATTGTCACCCGGGGCCTTGACCATTCGGCCGATATCCCTTCCGAAAGCGAAATCCCCCGGGTCCTCATAGTCAGCCCGGTTCTGGGTCCACACCAGGTAGAGGGTGGACCCGGCTCTGAATTCCCATCTTAACACCACGGTTCCACGGAGTGATTTCAAGTTAAAATTCGGATCGGATATGGTAAAAATTTCTCCGCCGTCACCCGGATTGATGGTGTATGTTTCATCCTCATAGGAAATGGTGGAGGTTCCGGAGCCGTATACATTAAAATCGTAACTTCTGGGCCGGGCAAATTCTTTCAGGTTGGTATAATTGCCCACCGAGATAAAGGGCTGTATATAGGCCTGGAGACTGAGCCTGGGTGAAAAGATCCAGTTCAACCTGATAGAACAGGACAGGGTTTTCTGGTCCAGGTTGGCAAAAATATAGCGTGTGCCATAGGTGTCGGTCATTACTTCATCTTCGATATTGGAAACCCACTGGGAACTGTTCATCCCGTGCTGATAGTTTGGGGAAATGGATATATAAAAATTGGATCCGGGCTTCCATTCCAGAGAAATGGCAACTGCATGTGTGGTTCTTCCCCAGTCATTGACCAGGTGATATCCACTGAAATTGAAAACCAGTGGTTTTCGTCGGTCACTGAAAATGCCCCAGTCATACCAGGTGTAAGTTTGAAGGAGCATCAAAGGGCCGCCGCGGGTCCGGGTTTGATCCCATCGCTCGGGATTGTAACTCATCTGAAAGTAAACCTCCCAGAAATTTTTCAGTTTGACATTGGCAATACAGATTAATCGTTGTTCCCCGACCAGGTCCCAGTTAAAATTGTAATTCCTCTGGGTAAAGAACAACAGGTTCCATTCACGGATAAATTTCCATTTTTTGAAAGACTGATATCCAACCATTATATGGCCGTTAATCACATCAGCGCTCCATTGAAAACCAATATCCCTGGAGTCAAATCCTGGCGAAATCATCCCCAATGCCACATTGAAAAGAAAGTTTCCATTCTCTTTATTCAAGGTAAAACGGCCTGACCAGCCGTTTAAAGTGGTGGCATTATCTTCCAGTTCGACATGATCCTGGTCCGGACGCTGGTAGTAATGAGGCCAGGATTGTTGAAGATCATAAATCCTTTCTTTGCTGCCTGAGACCTGTGTGCCTCCCAGCCATCCGGTCAGAACCCAGACCTTTTTTTTATCCAAAAAGGTCCAGCCGTCAATTCCCAGGCTGAAGGCTTTTTCATTGAGCGTGGCCTCCAGGTTTTCATCGCGAAGGTCTCTGAGCACCGAAGTGGCAATGAAACCCAGGCCCTGTCTACCCTCATTGAATTCTTTGCTCAACCGCAGAACCGTGTAATTGGAAAATGGCTCTACCTCGGCCTGGGATCGTTCTCCGTTGAAATCAACCTGGGCATACTCCCTCTGGGTCATGGCATTCATAAACCCGAGATTCCATTCCTTTCCGATTTTGCCGGTTATCTTGGCGGCCATCAGAATGGTGGTCATATCCGGATACCAGACATGACCATCGGTATCAACGGATCCCTGGGGAGCATGACCGATTCTTCGGCTGTAAAATAAACGGGGATCTCCCCAGTCGGCACCGATATTGCTGGTGGCACCACCGATGCCGAACCTGAATATATTGGCACCTTCTAAAAAAAACGGTCGCTTTTCGTTGTAATAGGTTTCAGCTGCACTAAGATTGATCACGGCCGGATCAACTTCCACCTGGCCGAAATCCGGGTTTATGGATAAATCCAGGGTCAGGTTGCTTTTAAGACCGTATTTAATATCCATCCCGCTGTTGGCTGAAAAATCCTCTCCGGTGGCGAATGGATTTCCCTCTTCCTCAGTACTGAAATCGGCCTTTCCCACCAGGTAGGGGGTTATTTCAAAGAGTTTTTTGGGTTTTATCTGCCTCATGCCATTCATCCGGGCAAATCGGGAGACAAAACCACTTTCGGTTTTGGGGCACCAGGAAAAAATGACGATTTCGTTTTTTCTTTTAATATAGCGTTTGAAATTGACCCCCCATATGTATTCCCCGTCCTCTTTCCGTTTGAATCTCAACTGGTCAAAGGGGATTTTCATTTCAACCGTCCAGCCCCCTTCATCGATTTGGGTCTTGGCTTCCCAGATTCCATCCCATGAGCTGTCATCCCAGCTGTCATTGTACATGGTCCAGTCGGCAATGGAACCCGAGGGATTGACTGCAAATTTAAATCCGCTGCGCCGGTCATAATAGGGATCCACATAGAATAGAAAGTAGTCGGCATCCACAAAATCATCTCTTCGGGCCAGCAGGCTGATGATTTTTTGGGGCTCGGAATCGTGCATCCGGGCGGCCACATAAATGGCATTGTCGTCATAGGCCAGCCAAACCTCGGTTTTTTCAGTGGGCGGTTGACCGTCATCCGGATCGGTCTGGGTAAATCCGCTGATGCTCTTTCCCTGCCAGACCTTTTCGTTGAGCTGACCATCCAGGGTTACTTTTTCAACGAGTCGAATCGCCTTGATGCTCTTCTGCTTCCACTCCCATTTTTCCTCTTTGGCAAATAGAGAGTTGACAAGTACCAAACCAAGAAAGATACAAAAAAATTTCTTTGTTAATGGATGGCTCATAAAACCTCCTGAATGATTATGGTTCTGTTCAATTTCATATTCTGTTCATAATATAATTTAGTTCCAAATGATATTCGCCCGATATTGCAATTTCGTACCGGGAACAGGTACGAAATTGCAATACCGAACATTTATTTAGACGGGATTTTTAAAAAAAAGTTACACTTTTCTATCCCTCTAACAAATTCCTTGATTATAAAATATGGTTATACTACTATGTATAGGAACCCGGGAAAGTATTTTCCTGTGGTGTGTTGAGGAAATTCCGAATGGTTGTTGATCCACCGAACCCGCAGTCAATAATGAAGCAGGATAGTCTTCGTTTCATCGGCTACTTTCTGCTGGCCGTTTTTTTAATGCCCATCATCATTTCCGGTTTCGGTGGTACCGGCTGGTTCAAATTGGAAAATATCTCTTAATAATCCGGAAAAACCTTTTTTGACAAAATGATGTATAATAAATGACATAGGTTTATATTTTTGTCACATGTTTTTTGTATAAGAGGAAGTAAAATGAATAACATGAGTCTTAAAATTTTTATTCCCGCTTTGATGATAATCATATTATTGGCTGCCGGAATGGCTTACGGGCAGACCAAGTTACTGCGCTTCCCGGATATTCACGGCAATGAAGTGGTGTTCTGTTACGGGGGTGATTTGTGGAAGGCTTCCGTTTCAGGAGGTTTAGCAACCCGCCTGACCGCGCACCCGGGACAGGAGTTGTTTCCCAAATTTTCACCGGATGGAAAACGGATTGCTTTTACCGGCCAGTACGATGGCGATGAACAGGTATATGTGATTCCTTCAACCGGAGGAATCCCAAAACAGCTCACCTATTATCCGGCCCGGGGCCCGATGGCACCACGCTGGGGCTATGACAACCAGGTATATGGCTGGACACCGGATGGAAAAAAAGTATTGATCCGGTCTCTGCGGGATGCCAATGGCGGGAGTGTAGAGACTGCCCTTTATACTGTCAGCTACAAGGGAGGATTGCCGGATAAACTGGTCATGCCGTCATCCGGTGCCGGGGATTTCTCACCGGATGGAACCCGGATGGTTTATTCTCCGCTGTGCCGGGATTTTCGTACCTGGAAGCGCTATCAGGGCGGATGGGCCCAGGATCTATATGTTTTCAATTTACAGACTTATGAAGCCAAAAAAATTGCGGAAAGTAAACGCAGTGAACGGGATCCCATGTGGATCGGGGATAAAATTTACTTTTCATCGGACCGGGACGGAACCCTGAATCTATTCGGGTATAATCCGGCTGATGGTTCGGTGACCCAGCTGACCAGTAATAAAAAGTGGGATGTGCGCTGGCCCTCCTCTGATAATCTGAACCGGATTGTCTATGAGTTGAATGGAGAGCTGAATATTTATGATGTTCAAAAAAAATCCAATCAGAAGATCGGTATAACCGTAACCAATGATGGGATTGCCATGAGGCCTTCCCGTTATCCGGCCTATAAGAATATTGAAGATTACGAACTGTCACCCAAAGGCGAACGGGCCCTTTTTGTGGCCCGTGGAGATGTTTTCACCCTGCCCATAAAAGAGGGACCCACCCGCAATTTAACCAATTCATCCCATGCCCATGATAAATGGGCCCGCTGGTCACCCGATGGTGCCCGGATTGCCTTTATCTCCGATATGAGCGGTGAAGAACAGGTGTATTTGATCAATCAGGATGGCAGCGGTCAACCCGTGCAACTAACCGATCAATTCAAGGTCATGCTCTATGCCCCGGCCTGGTCACCGGATGGAAAGCGGCTGGCCTTTTCCGATAAGGACGGCAAACTCTATGTGATGACAATTGCCGATCGCCAGGTGGTGGAAATTGCGGATGATCGGTATGGTGATATATTTGATTATCGATGGTCACCCAATGGGGGCCACATCGCTTTTTCCATGAACAATCAAAATACCTACCGTTCGTTATATGTCTGGAGTGTGACAGAAGGAAAATTACACCGAATTACCGGCGAATACTTCAATGAATACTATCCGTTCTGGGGCCCCTCAGGCAATTATCTCTATTATCTTGCCGACCGGGAATTCGCGCCTCAGATCAGTTCCTGGGAATGGAATTTTGCCGGTAACCGGGAAACCGGAATCTTTGTCCTGGCCCTTCGAAAAAATGTGAAACACCCGTTTCCTTCAAAGAGCGATGAAGTAACTGTTGGTAGTCTGAAAAACGACCCAAAAAAAATTGAAAAAAAGGGTAAAAAGAAGGGATCCATTGGTAGTAAATATATATTAATTGATTATGCGGGCCTGGCCAACCGGGTTAGCCGGGTTCCGGTGAAAACCGATAATATGTCCGGTCTTGAGGTTACCGACGAATATGTGATTTACCTGACCCGGGGTGCCTTTTTTTATGGCCGGAAAAGCTACAAAAAGGCCGGACTTCAAATTTTTTCCCTGAAGGATCGAAAAACATCCACTCTGGCCGATGGGGTGTCCGGATATGCTTTTTCCTTTGACCACAAAAAAGTTTTACTCCGTCAGGATCAATCCTATCATGTGATGGATGTCAAACCCCAGGCCAAGGATAAAAAAACCATATCTATCAAAAGCATGATGGTGGACCGTATTCCGGCCCAGGAATGGGCAGCCATATTCAGAGAAGTATGGCGGCGCTACCGGGACTTTTTTTATGTGAAAAACATGCATGGAAATGACTGGAAAGTCCTGGGGAATCAGTACAGCGAATGGCTGAAACATGTGGCCCATCGGTCTGACCTGAACTATGTGCTGGGTGAGATGGTTGCCGAGCTGAGTGCCGGGCACTGTTATATTCAGGGTGGTGATTTCGAGATTCCGAAACGCCCCCGGGTGGGTCTTCCCGGAGCCCGGTTTGCCCTGGATGAAAAAGCCGGCCGCTATCGTATTGTTGAAATCTTTCAGGGTGATAACCAGGAGGCCAGATACCGGGCCCCACTAACCGAAGTGGGAATTGATCTTAATGTCAATGATTATGTCCTGGCCATTGATGGCGAAGAACTCCGGGCCAATGACAATCCCTACCGGTTGCTGCAGCATAAGACCGATCCGGTTACCCTGACCGTAAACCGTACTCCCAACCTGGCCGGGGCCCGGAAGGTCACCTACCGACCCGTATTCAGTGAAGCCAAATTACTCTATCACGCCTGGGTTTCACATAATCGAAAAAAAGTCGATCAGATGACCGATGGACGGGTGGGGTATATTCATCTGCCGGATATGGGGGCGGATGGAATCTATGAGTTTATCAAGTGGTATTATCCCCAAATCCGAAAGGAGGGGCTCATTGTGGACGTGAGATCCAATGGCGGCGGTAATGTTTCCCAGATGATTATCGAGCGCCTGGATACCAAACTGCTGGGTACCCGCTTTGGAAATTCCAGTGATGAACCCATTACCTATCCCTATTCGGTTTTTTACGGTCATTTGGTTTGTCTGATCAATGAGACTTCGGCATCAGATGGGGATATCTTCCCCCATTATTTCCGTGAGTCAGGCCTGGGCCCCCTGATCGGCAAGCGGACCTGGGGCGGTGTTGTGGGTATTTCAGGTCGGGGGCCTCTCATCGATGGCGGGCAGGTCTATGTGCCGCTGCGTGGAACCAATAATATTAAAGGTAATTGGGTTATCGAAGGTTATGGGGTCGATCCGGATATTGAAGTAGAGAATGATCCCCAATCCATCTTGAAGGGAAGGGATCCCCAATTGGAAAGAGGTGTCAGCGAAGTCCTGAAAAAGATCGAGCAGAATCCCCGCCGATTACCCAGGAGACCGGCTGATCCGGTGAAAACCAAATAGTAAAATTAACCGGATTTACCCTGCCCGATCCTTTCGCCAACCCAGAAACTGATATCGGGCAATATCTTGAATTCGGGTTAACTTTTTAAATACTCAACATATTTCTTCAATGCTTTTACAGCCTGGACCATCAGGGGAGCGTTGTTAAGAACAAAGGCCTCTTCCTCGCTGCTGGTCCGGGGTGGTTGTCGTTTGAAATGCTGATAGGCCGTTTTACCATTATAGTCCACGAAGGCCACCCGCCCTCCGAAATCATCGCTTTTCAACATGCAGGTATCACCGGTGACAATGGCAATATGGTGGGGATGGGAGAGCAGATGGGTGCCAAGTTCGTTCGAGGTCATCACCCCCTTTTTCTTCAAGTGCCCGGCTAACTGGTTGAAGTCGGTAAAAAAGTAAAAAGCCCCCTTCGGGTCAGTGGCCCGAATTCCCTCGACACGGTTGAATTCACGGCTCAGGAATTTTCCCATCAATTTGTGAATTTCGCGGGTAATATGAAAATATTCATCGATTTCAGGATGGGGCTGGTAGGCTTTTATTGCCGCATACTGGGTGGGGGTCGACACATTGGTATATATAGTAGCCGCTACTTTCTTGAAATCCTCGATTAATTCCTCCGAACAATTCATGGGAAGGATACAGGAACCCAGGCGGTACCCGCCGGCAGAACGGTCTTTGGAAAGGCCGTTGGTCACAAATGTACCCTCCGGGTAAATCGTTCCCATACTGGTAAAAGTTTTGAAATCATAGGTGGTGAGGGCATAAATTTCATCAGCCAGAACCATGGTATTGTGCTTGATACAAATTTCAGCCAGCTTTTTCAATTCAGACCGGTTGTACAGAACACCGGTGGGATTGTGGGGATTGTTTAAAATCAGGATGTGTTGTTCTTTATGCAATGCGGTCAAAAAGCGGTCCAGATCTCCGGGCTGAAGTTTGTAGTCAAACTCTGGCTTCAAATAGATGGTGTGAAAATGTTTCTCCAGCAATTTGACCTGGGGGTAGTAGCCTATCCAGGAGGGAGAAGGGATGATTACATCACCTTTTACAATATTAAAAATGGTGTCGATCAGGGTCTTGGTTCCCGGGCCAATGACAATCCGGTCGGGATCCACCTCGAGATTAAAGTGGCGCCGGTTGAATTCCGCCACTGACTGGCGGAGTTCAAGTATACCCTCGGCAGCCGAGTAGTGACCCTTATCGGCATTTTCAGCCAGGGCCCGGGTCATTATTTCCGGCACATGAAAGGGAGATTGGCCAAAAGCCAGCCCGTAAAATGGGTCATTACAACCGGATGACGAACATTTTTTCCTCTGTTCGCTTACCATTAATCCCACTTTAAGGTTATCGGGCATGACAATGGATTCCACTCCCGGTTCAATCAATATCTTTTCTAACATGGGTAGCCTCCAAATTATTTCAATAGCAGCAGGCTGAGGGCCATGAGGGCCATACCGGCACACAATCCGTAGATGGAGAGATGATGCTCCCCGTATTCTCTGGCCGCAGGGAGCAACTCATCCAGGGAGATGAAAACCATGATTCCCGCTATTAGTCCGTACAGGATTCCATAAAGGGTTTCATTCAAAAAAGGCATGAGGATGATGTAGCCGATGACAGCGCCCACCGGTTCTGACAATCCGGAAAGAAAAGAATAGGTGAACGCTTTTTTTTTGCTACCGGTGGCAAAATAAATGGGTACGGAAACCGCAATACCTTCCGGGATATTGTGAATGGCAATGGCAACTGCAATGGGGATGCCAAATTTGATATTGCTCAGGGCAGCGGCAAAAGTGGCTATTCCCTCGGGAAAATTGTGGATAGCAATGATCACGGCCGTGAAAACTCCCGTCCGGTAGAGTTTTTTGGTGTGCTTATCCTGAATAGGGCGCTGGATTTCTTCGATTCGATGAATTTCATGGGGATTTTTAACCGTGGGCACCATTTTATCGATAATTCCGGTGACCAAAATACCGGCGAAAAAACTGGAAACCGTAACCAGATATCCCTGCCCGCTCCCCAGCCTGGATATGAGTAGGGCTTTGGATTCGGCGAACAGTTCCACAAAAGAAATGTAAATCATGACCCCGGCTGAAAATCCCAGTGAAACCGAGAGTAATTTGGTATTGGTTTTCTTGGTAAAAAATGCCAGGGCACTCCCGATGCCGGTGGATAAACCGGCAAACAGGGTTAAGCCAAAAGCAGTTATAATACTGGTGGTTTCCAAGTTGTTCTTCTAAAATTTATGGTTTCAATCCGCTTCCTGTTGAGTGGAATCAAACGGATTGGCTCCGGACAGCCTGCCGGAAAGCTCCCGGTCAATCATATACAGCATTTGACCCTTTTCACCGGCTAAATTTAGCTTGTCGATAATCTCTCCGACCGAGGCCTCTTCTTCAACCTGCTCATCGACAAACCACTGAAGCAGGCTTCTGGAAGCATAGTCCTTTTCTGTCATGGTTAGATCCATCAGGTCGTTGATGCAGGCACTGATATGCTGCTCATGTTTCAGTGCGGCTTCAAAGGCTTTCAGGGTGGATCCCCATTTATGTTCAGGCTCCTTAATGGCCTGAAGCAGCACCCGGCCGCCTCTTTCGACAATATGGTGGTAGAATTTCATGGCATGAAACATTTCTTCCTGAGCCTGTAATCTGAACCAGTGTGAGAATCCGGCCATACCCTGAGAATCAAAGTAAGTGGCCATGGATAGATACAGATAGGAAGAGAAGATTTCCTCATTGATCTGCTGGTTGAAGGCATCGTTGATTTTTTTATCGATCATTTTTTCCTCCCTTTCAAGTTTTCTTTTTATTCAAACTTGTTGGTTTTTAGATTGCAATGATTACAATCATGTAATCATTGTTATTTACTATAGTACAATTTTTTGTTTTTGTCAACATTTTTGACGCCTGACAGCAAGAAATCTTTCTTACAGCTCCTGGACCACCATCATGGGCTGGTCCTTGGTAACCGGATCACTGTTGTTGACCAGAATTTTCAAAATTTTACATTTGAAGGGAGCTGCTATTTCATTAAAAAGCTTCATGGCCTCAACCAGGCATACCGTGTCTCCCTGCTTGACTACCGAACCTTCCTGGACATAGGGCGGCGATCCGGATTTTGGCGATGAATAATAAGTGCCGGATATCATGGCATCAATGGTGGTGCCGGTTTGCGGTGCTTGATCGATTGTATCGGTTATTTCTTTGGTTATTTCCTCAGGAGTTTTTGACTGGCGAATTTCCTTTTCGGATGGTTTGGTTGGGGAAACCTGTTTGACCTCTGGCCCGGACAATGCCGAACCATTGGCCCGGATGGTTACGCTTAAATCCCCTTTTTGAAAGGATAATTCATTTAGATTTATCAGGGAAGCCTTTTCAAGGATGGAGCTGATCCCTTCATAATCCTGGTCATTTAAAATCGGGGCTGGACTGTCGACCGGTTCTGCTTTTTTTTTGGATGGGTCTTTCGGGCGACTGTAATTACTGTTTTCAATGTTTTCAAACTCGATCTCGGCCTGGGTTTTGGGCCGATTTTCCGGTGGTAACCTTCTCCATTTGAAATATTCCAGTGATGGTTCCGGAAACAGGCAATAAGAGAGGATATCTTCTTCGTTTTCAATTAATTTGGGATCCAGGTTATCCGTGGCTGTGGGTAAAATAGGTTTCAAATCATCCGCAGGTCGGTGATCGATGGGTTTTTCCTTTCCCAGGATTTTTTTTAAAAAGGCCGGATCAATGGGTGCGGGAGGCCGGCCGTAGTAACCCCGGAGGTAATTTTTCACTTCATTGGGAACCATTTTATAGCGCTCACCGGCGATGACATTCAGGACTGCCTGGGTTCCGACGATCTGGCTGGTCGGAGTGACCAGGGGAGGGTAACCCAGGTCCTTTCGGACTCTGGAAATCTCTTCCAGAGTCTCGGGTAGTTTGTCCAGTGCTCCCTGTTGTTCAAGCTGGGACCTGAAGTTCGATATCATGCCACCCGGAATTTGATGGACCAGAATTTCGGAATCAATCGGAGGTCGAAATTCGGTAAATTTTATCCGACTGGGAATCAGGCGGGTAAAATAGTTGTTTATTTTTCTCAAGGCTTCGATATCCAGCTTGATGGAATAATCGGTCTCTTTGAAAATGGCATACATGGTTTCGACTGCCGGCTGTGATGAAAATCCGGCCATTGAGGAAATGGCGCAGTCAATGGCTTCGGCACCTGCATCCGCACCGGATATATAGGTGGCAGGAGCCATACCGCTGGTGGCATGACAGTGGAGCTGAATCGGAATGTTGATCTCCTTGGTTAGGGCACTGACCAATTCCTGGGCGGATCTTGGAGAGAGGATACCGGCCATGTCTTTGATACAGAGTGAATCTATTCCCAATGCCATTTGCTCCTTGGCATACTGGATATATTTGTCCACCGTGTGCACCGGACTGATTGTATAGGACAGGCTGCCCTGGGCATGGGCCCCGTATTTTTTAACAGCTTTAATGGCAGCCTGCAGGTTTCGGGTATCATTGAGGGCATCGAAAACCCGGAAAATATCAATCCCGTTTTCAACTGCCCAGGCCACGAAACGATCCACCAGGTCATCGGGAAAATTTTTGTATCCGACCAGATTCTGACCCCTTAACAGCATTTGCAGAGGTGTTTTCTTGGCCCTTGATTTAATCATCCGCAACCGCTCCCAGGGATTTTCCCTGAGGAAGCGAAGACAAACATCAAACGTGGCTCCACCCCATACTTCAAGAGAATAATACCCCACCGAATCGATAGTATCAATAATTTTCATAATATCTTCGCTTCTCATTCGAGTGGCCCATAGCGATTGATGGGCATCCCGCAGGGTGGTGTCGGTGATTCTTATCGGGCGAAGCTTTTCTTTGTTTGGTTTTTTTCTTTTTGCTGTGGTCATATTTACCTCTGTTTTTTAGGGTTTCCCCATCCTGGCATACATTTCGAAACGTCGTTTCAATAATTTTTTCAGGGGGAACTGGTTCAGTGTATCCAGATGTCTAATGAGGCTCTTTTTTATATTCCGGGCGGTTTTCTCATGGTTGCGGTGCGCCCCTCCGATGGGTTCTTCAATGATTTCATTAAGCACGCCCATTTTGAGGAGCGAGGGGGCGGTCAGCTTGAGGGCTTCGGCTGCTGCCGGGGCAAATTTGGCATTTCTCCAGAGTATTGAGGCGCAGCCCTCTGGTGAGATGACCGAATAGATTGAAAATGACAACATCAGAATCACATCTCCTGCCCCGATACCGATGGCTCCCCCGCTTCCTCCCTCACCGGTGACCAGAGCAACTAAAGGGACCTCCAGTTGAGCCATATCAGTCAAATTGCGGGCAATGGCTTCTGCTTGGCCCCGTTTCTCGGCTTCCATTCCGGGATAGGCGCCCTGGGTATCGATAAACATGACAACCGGTATATGGAATTTTTCCGCTATTTTCATTAACCGCAATGCCTTCCGGTATCCCTCGGGTTTGGCCATCCCGAAATTTCTTTCTATATTTTCTTTGGTATTCTTGCCTTTGTTGTGACCGATCAACATTACCCGGTGTTCGTCAAGGGTTGCCAGTCCCCCGATGAGGGCACGGTCGTCCGCATAAAGCCGGTCTCCGTGAAGTTCTATAAAACTATTGAAAATCAGGGAAATATAATCTTGGAGTACCGGGCGTTTGGGATGTCTGGCAATTTGAACCACTTGCCAGGGGGTTAAATTACTGTAAATACTGCTGATTTGCTCCTGGCATCGCTTTTCCAGCACCTTTATCTCTGAAGCAAAATTAACATTGGATTTCAGGCTGAGGGTTTTCAGCTCGGCAATTTTATTTTCAAGATCTTTTATCGGTTTATCAAAATCAAGGTCCATGGTCAGATCCTCACGTCGGCATCAATTGGATATATTTTCATTTTTCCTTTTTTTTAAAAACCCCCCTGATCTTGTTCCAGATATTCCCCAGAAAGGTTTTCCCTCGGATTTCATCCAGTGCAAATCTCTTTTTCATCTCGATTCCTTTATCTACCTCTGCGGCAGTAAGGGGTTTTCGGCACAGGTTCTCCTGGGACTCGATATTAAAAAGCAGGTTATCATCTTCCAGATCCACAATGATGGCCTGAATGTGTGAAAGGCCCAGTTTTTTACAGGCTTCAAGACGGCGCAGGCCTGAAATCAATACCTGATCTCTATTGATCAGTAAAGGAGATATGAGTCCGAAATCGCGGATTGAATTTGACAGGACATCGATGTCTCCCAAATCTTCTCTGATTCTGTTATTGATCACAATGCTGTTGATTTCGATATTTTTTAATTCCATTTTCATTTGCTCTCTCCTGTTAAAAAAATATCTGTTCGGATCATTTTCTTTGATTAAAGTCGAGAATGTTGCCAATCAAATCCTTCATATCTTTTCGGTTCACGATGATATCAATGAAACCCTGCTCCAGCAGGTATTCGGCAGTTTGAAAATTATCCGGAAGCTTTTGCCGGATGGTTTGTTCTATAACCCTCCTGCCGGCAAAGGCGATCAGAGCCCCGGGTTCGGCAATATTTACGTCTCCCATCATGGCATAGCTGGCCGAAACTCCGCCCGAGGTGGGGTCGGTGAGCACGGACAAGTAAGGGAGGTTTCTCTTTTTTAATTGGGCGATTCCCGTACAGGTTTTGGCCATTTGCATGAGGGAGAGCATTCCCTCTTGCATCCTGGCTCCACCCGATGCAGATACGATAATATAGGGCAGATTGTGTTCAACTGCGGCCATGGCGGTTTGAAAGATTTTTTCACCGGTTCCACTTCCCAGGCTGCCACCCAGAAATCTGAAATCCATGATCGCTATGGCAACTTTGCGGTTATTGATTTTACCATACCCGGTGATTACCGCTTCATTCAGGCCGGTCTTGGAAATGGTTTCTTTGATTTTATTTCCGTAGCTTCCTTTTTCGTCTTTAAAATTGAGTGTGTCCCTGGGTGTGATGCCGGAATACAGTTCTTCAAAGCTGCCTGGATCGATTAGCAAATCAAGTCTCTCGGTGCAGGATATCCTTCCGTGATAATTGCATTTGGGGCATACCTTCAGGTTTTTTTCCCATTCCTGCTTGAAAATATGGCCCTGGCAGGCCGTGCAACGGGTCCAGATATCCAGCTTGAGTTTTCCGGGGGTTTTACTTTTTACATCGGTTTTCTTTAACCAGGCCATGGTTCTATCCTGAAACAAGGAAATAGCACGCTGGAAAATATCGATCAGACGGTATATGCATGTTGAGTATTATATAATATTGTGCCGATTTATTCAAATTTCCGGACTGTCGATACTGGTTTTTTCAAACAGTTTGGTAACCAAGGTTACGGAAAAACGTAACCTATCTGGTTATAATATTGTTGGATAAGGAGAAATAATGAAAAGAAAAATCATTAAAATCGATAGAGAAAAGTGTGACGGTTGCGGTCTCTGCATTCCGGATTGCCCGGAGGGAGCTCTTCAGATGATAGACGGCAAGGCCACCCTGGTTAGTGACCTGTTTTGTGATGGTCTGGGTGCCTGTATCGGCACCTGTCCGATCGGTGCGATTGCGGTGGAGGAGAGAGAAGCCGAACCCTATGATGAGACCAAGGTGATGGAGAATATTGTCAAGCTGGGTCCTCATGTGATCCTGGCCCATTTACGCCACCTGAAGGAACACAATGAAACGGATATATTAAAGCAGGCGCTGGATTTTCTCAAAGACAGAAAAATCAACCTGCCCCCGGATACAGAGTTCGGGGATCATTCCTGTACGGATAAATCCAACCTTCATGGCGGTGGCTGTCCGGGAGCAGCCATGAGGGACATGCGTGGTACCCTTGAAGAAGAGAATATGCCCCTGAATGCCAGGCCCAAATCAACTTTGCAAAACTGGCCGGTACAACTGAAGTTACTGAATCCCCATGCCCCCTATCTCCGGGAAGCAGAATTCCTGGTGGTAGCCGATTGCGTACCTTTTGCCTTTGCTGACTTTCACCAGCGGTTTTTAAAGGGAAAGGTCATGATTACCTTCTGTCCCAAACTGGACAGCGGGATTGAGGATTATATTGAAAAACTGACGGTGCTATTTAAAGATAATTCCATCAGGTCCGTCACTGTGGTTCATATGGAAGTGCCCTGTTGTTCGGGAATGGTTCAAATCCTCCAGCAGGCTCTGCAACAATCACAGAAGACTATTTCCATCAGAGAATACACGGTTTCCATTTCCGGAGAAATTATTTAATTCAAGCCCGATTAACTGGTGTTCTAAGAGCCAATATAATCATTTAAATACTTTATGGTCGAGTCCAGATCCCTGATTTTGGCTTTGACCAGGTCCCCGATGGATACTACCCCGGTGATTTTTTCCTGGTCGATCACCGGTAGATGCCGGCAGTGTAGCTTGGTCATCACTGACAGGGCATCGTCAACCGAGTCCGAAAGATTGACAAAAACAGGATTTGGAGTCATGATTTCCTTTACCAGTGTGTTTTTGGATGACCGGTCTTTTAGAATAATTTTTTTCATATAATCTCTTTCGGTTATTACTCCCAGCAGCTTTTCATCGGACATGACCAGCATGGCCCCGACGTTTTGAGCAGACATCTTTTTCAGGCTTTCGTAGACAGTTAAATCGGGAGGAACCGAATGAATCTCATAACCCTTTTCTTTCAAGATATCCCTTATATTAATCATGGGTTGCCTCCTCGTTTGTCATCGGGTTTAATTGCCAATTGATATCGATATGCCCCTGTTATGATACTTAAATATTTTTTTTTGTCAATGTCCTTATCTTGGCAGGCGTTTTCATGGAATGCTAAATGGTATTATTTTTTAAAATAAAATGTTTTCTGAATGAAATTGTGCTATAAATGAAGGTTGAAAAAATGTGGAAACATGTTTGCCCGGTGATAAAAATGATTAAAATGGGTGGTGGGAATGACTAAAAAAGAATTTGCCCGAATAAGAAAAAAGTTAAAAAAAACCCAGAAGGGAATCGCAATCCTGTTGGGTATTTCCCAAAAAGCAGTGGAAAGTTATGAACAGGGTTTGAGAAATATTCCACGAAATATTGAAAGGATTATGTATTTTCTTCTTTTTAAATTAAATATGGATAAACTGGAGCAGGATGAATTATGCTGGAATGAAAAAGGGTGTTCCCCGGAGATTCGGAGAAACTGTGTGGCCTGGATAGCAGATGAAGGTTTTTTTTGCTGGTTTTTGACCGGAAGGACCTGTTTGGGTCAAAAAATGGCTTCAGCAACATATTCTCAAAATTGTTTTGATTGTAATTTTTTTCGGGAAAAACTGAAAAAAATATTGTCTTAGATATGGGTTATCCCGTCAAAAATATATTTCTTTCCGTAGCCGGTAGAATAGGCTAACCAAAGGAATTTTCTATCCGCCTCCAATCCGTAAACACAGGATCATATCCTTTCTTTTTGATCATAGAGATGATTTCTCTAACCGATCGGTTATCCTGTACCTCAAATTGAGGATTTTTTTTGTTTTCCAGAGCATAACCACCAACCGTTGTTCTTGAAGCCGCAGAAATTTTGGTGACTCCCAGTATGATTGCCTGATCTCTTAAAAGAGGCTTTTCCCGGGTGGAGAGATTAATTCCTACTCTGGGGAACAGGATTCGGGCAGTACAGATAAGTTTTATCAATGTTAGATCAGATATCTCAAAATATTGAAATTTTGATTTTTTCAGAGGTATTAACCTGGGGAAAGATAGGGAATACTCCACACCGGGATATTGTTTTTCCATCCATTCAAGATGAAGAAATAATTGATATATATCCTCTGATAATTCAGAAAGCCCTAACAACACTCCCATGCTAATCATCCTTATTCCAGACTGTGCTATTCGTTCAGGGGTTTTATATCTAAAATTATAATCGGTTTTTGGACCGGCGATATGAAGTTTTTTATATTGTTTTTTATTGTAGGTTTCCTGGTAGATAGTAACACCATCAACTCCATTTAGATACAATTCCCGGTATTCCTCTACATCCATAGGATAAACCTCAAGGCTGATACAGGGAAAATATACTTTTGCAATATTTACAGCTTCTATAATATAATCAATAGCGGTTATCTTCCGGGATTCACCGGTTAATAATAGTATGTTCTGAATCCCTAAAGCAGATATGGTCTTCATCTCCTTATTCATTTCTCGGATTGATAGTTTTTTCCTTTTCAGTTTGGTTTTGGTTTGAAAACCACAATAGATACACTGATTTTCACAATAATTGGAAAGATACAGAGGGGCATAAAGTGAGATGGTCCTGCCAAAATACTGAATAGTTGTTTTCCTGGCTTTTTTTGCCAAGCCTTCAACAAAATGGGGATTGTTATTTTTCAGAATGTATTTTAATTCTTTAATGGAAATCAATTTTTTTCTTCAAATAAAAATCCGGTTAATGGGGAAGAAGATGATGCTGAATCCTTGGCCTCTTGAAATTTGATTAGGTATGCCATTCTTCCCGCTTTAACCGCCAGTGAGAATGCTCTGGTAATCAGGACTGGATCTTCTGCAGTTGCCACAGCTGTATTGGCCAGAACAGCAGCAACCCCCATCTCCATCGCTTCTGCAGCCTGGGAGGGTTTTCCTATCCCGGCATCGATAATGATGGGCAAATCGATTTCTGCAATCATTATTTCGATAAATTTTTTAGTTTTTAATCCTTGACTGCTGCCGATAAGGGACCCCAGTGGCATTATAGCTGCAGCGCCGGCCTTTGCCAGTTCCCTGGCTACATACAGATCGGGATACATATAGGGGAGAACGGTGAAGTCTTCTGAAACCAGAATTTCTGTTGCCCTGATGGTTTCATGGTTGTCAGGGAGTAAATATTTGCTGTCATTGATGACCTCAACCTTTATCCATGTTATCCCCGAGGCTTCTTTGGCCAATCTGGCAATTCTCACCGCCTCTTTGGCATCCCTGGCACCAGAGGTGTTTACCATGAGTATCACATCTTCAGGAATATATTCAAGAATGTTTTCGGAATGTTTTTCAATATCAATCCTTCTCATGGCAATAGTAACCACCTGAATTTTGCTTTTGCCAATGCATCTTTTCATTTCATTGTTACTTTTAAACTTTCCTGTACCCAGGAAGAATCTATTGGTGATAGTTTGTCCTCCAATAATCAGGTGATCCTTGCTGGCCATTTATCCACCCCCCACCATTTGAATCAATTCAATCGAATCTCCGTTCTTTAATTTGTGGTGTTTATATTCATTTTTGCCTATAAGACTCCCATTCAATTTAACAATAATGTATTCTTCTTGCTTTAAAAAAAGATGTAGCAAATCCTGTAAGTTTAATGATTCTTCAAGTTCTCGCATTTCCCCGTTTATGGTCAATTGCATCAATAACTCATTTTAGGTTGGCTTGAATCCTTAGATAATTATAGTAATTACTGCAATTTATAATTATAATCCCAAATATCGTGAATATATCGATTTTGCGATTCCTTTGTCACCGGTTCCCTTTATTAAAGCTCTTCCATCTTGGAAAATTGTGATTTTCTTTCCTTCCACCTGAAACCTTAAAACATATTCGCTAACGAGCAATTCATTTACTTTATTTTTTAGATTTTCAGAAATTTTTTTTAAATTTAAAGTTGAATTCACCGGAGGGATAATTTGGATTGCATTATCACATAATTCTAAAATCATCTCCTTTTTTTCTGTATTCAAAAAGTTAAAATTGTTTTTCACACAACATTGACATTCATCGTTCTTTGTTACCTCTATCGTTTCAAATTGATGATTCCACACATCATAAAACACCATTCTTCTTTCAATATCTTTATTAAGGAGTATTTTTATTGCTTCTGTACTCTCTATGGAAGCCAGGATATTTACAATGGTATTCAATACTCCTGCTGTTTCACAAGTTGGAGTCAAACCAGGAGGGGGGATTTTCGGTAAAATACATTGTAAACATGGCCCCTGAGGCAGGATATTCATCATCATCCCATGGGTTTGAATTATGCCCGTATATATCCAGGGAATTTTATTTTTTATACAGGCATCATTCATAATCATTCTGGTCTGAAAATTATCAGTGGCATCGAGCACAAGATCAGACTCTTCAATGAATGCTTCAATATTGCTACTATTCAGATCAACGATGAAAGGAACTATCTCAATCTCAGAATTGATTTTTCCAAGTTTTTCAACAGCTGCGATAACCTTGGGGGAGCCTACATCGAGTTCATCAAACAAAATCTGTCGCTGTAGATTGTTTAATTCAACAACATCTCTATCAATAATATGCAAAATTCCGATTCCGGCCCGGGTTAGGTTATTGGAGATATTGGTTCCCAGAGCCCCGCAGCCTATGATTACAACTTTACTTTTTTTGAGTATTTCCTGGCCTTCCTCTCCAATCTGCTGAAGTATGGTTTGTCTTGAATATCGAATGCCCATTTCAATTGTTTTTTAAAGAACTTCATTCATACTTCCGGACCTATATCCTTCCATGTCCAGGCTTATATACACAAATCCCAGCTCTTTTAATTTTTCTACAACCCTCTTTCTGTTTTTTATAATTATTTGAATATCTTCTTCATTAATTTCAATCCTGGCACTGTTTTCATGATTCCTGACCCGGGATTGTCTTACTCCCAAATCATATAGAAATGATTCTGCCTCTTCAATTCTTTTTAGTTTTGCAGAAGTTATTGATTCTCCATAAGGAATCCGGGATGCCAGGCAGGTTGTGGATGGCAGATTGTAATTGGACAAACCCAGCGCTTTAGCCAGTGGTGCGATCATGCTTTTTTTTATTTCAGCTTCAACCAGAGGTTGAAAAAAGCCTTCTTCGTTTAAAGCCTTTATTCCGGGCCGGTGTTCTGAAAAATCAGATAAATTTACTCCGAAGGCGATATGTTTGAATCCGGATTGGCCGGCAATTTTTTTTAGTGCAAAGATCTCCTCTTTTTTACAGTGATAACATCTGTCTGTCGGGTTGTTAATGAAATCAGAATTATCAAGTTCTGATATTTTTATTATTTTGTGATCGATTCCGATTTCTGAAGCTATCTCCTTTGCCCCCCTCAGTTCCCTTTTTGAAAATGTATCGGATTCTATGGTTACTGCCAGCGATTTCTCTCCAAGCTCATCACGGGCAATTTTTGCAATTAATGAGCTGTCCACCCCCCCGGAAAATGCGATTATCAGTGAACCTTTTTCTTTTATTATTTTTCTTAATTTTTTTATTTTTTCAATTGCATTCACTTTTTACCTCTCTCTCGATGATCCCACCGCCCAGGACAACATTACCTTTATAGAATACAATAGATTGCCCCGGGGATATGGCAGATTGGGGATTTTGAAAATTGACCAGGACCCGGTTCTTTTCAAACGGCATTACCCGGGCAAGGGCTTCTTCATGATGGTATCTGATTTTGGCTTTAATATTCAATGTGTCGGTTAATCTATCAAAATTGATCCAGTTCAGGTCTTTGGCAATGAGTCTGGTACCCATCAGACTGTCTCTGTTGCCCACGATGATGGCGTTTCTTTTTTTATCCTTGGCAATGACATAAAGGGGTTCCTGACTGGGAATGCCAATGCCCTTTCTCTGACCAATGGTGTAAAATACAAGGCCCCGGTGTTCTCCCTTTATTTCACCCTGTGAATTCAGTATCGGTCCGGGATTCCGGTCTTTAAATAATTGATGATATCCGCCGGCCATAAAATCCTGACTCTCTTTCTTTTCAGAGACAGCCAATTTAAATTTTCGGGCCAACTCTCTTATTTCTTCTTTTGCATATTTTCCCAGGGGAAAGATTGTTTTTTCAAGCTGATGATCTTTTAAATGATAGAGAAAATAACTCTGGTCTTTTTTCAAATCCGTTGCTTTTTTTAAAAATGCCGTTCTGTTCTGCATGTCATATTCAACCTGCGCATAGTGCCCGGTGGCAAAATAATCAAATCGAATCTCTCTCTTGTTGAGTTCATTCATAATGGCTTTGAATTTTAATTCTCTGTTGCATTTGGAGCAAGGATTGGGTGTGTTCCCGTTGGAATATTCTTCCACTACAAAGTCAATTATATTGGTTTTATATTCCTGTTTTAAATCAATGGTATGAAATGGGATTTTCAAAATTTCCGCTACTTTTTTGGCATCCCGGAGATCATCTTTCTCATCCGGGCCAAAGCAGGCGTGATGCATAACCTCGGATTTAAGAATTGAGTCGCTATAGACTTCCATGAATACACCGATTACCTCGAATCCCTGATGTTTTAGTAAAGCCGCTGCCACCGAAGAATCAACTCCTCCACTCATGGCTATGGCTACTGTTTTTTTATTTTTTTTACACATGCGATATACTACATTGTAGTAGTCATTGGATTGAAAGTCAAGTTTTACAGTAAGAGATGATTTTGCCAGATCAATACCTTTTGCAGAATCTGGGAGAATAATTTTGTCCTTTGGATTTATCTGTTTTAATCTTCATCCAGAATGTCCCTCAGCTTTTCCCGGTTTTTGAGGGTGATTTTTTTCCGTTTGTATTCAATGATTTTCTCCCTTTCCAGGGCGGCGAAAATCCTGGATAGGGCGGGACGGGTTACCCCGAAAAATTCACTGAGTTCCCGCTGGTTTTTGGGAAGTGTCAGGGAGTTCTTACCCGGTTTTGAAAGGCTTAAAATATAGGATGCGATTTTTTCCCGGATGGTTTTAAAGCTCATAAACCAGAGTTTTTCACTCAGAAATTGGGCCCGGTTGCTGATGGTATTAAGGTAATTGGTGAGCAACTGGGGACTCAGTTGAAATAACCGGAGCAATGAATTTCGGGGTATCCAGAGGACCAGGACTTCATCAACAGCCACTACATCGACCGGGAACTTGTTTTGTTTGCCGAATAGAAAGGCCGGCGCCAGGGGACGGGGAGCGGAGATCATTTCAATTTCAATGGTCTTGCCTTTGAAATCCAGCATCTCCCCCCGAACCATGCCCTTCAGTAAAATCATCAGTACATGACAGGGATCTCCCCTGAAAACCAGAGTGTTTCCCCGGTTGAATTTTTTTACCTGATATTGGATGTGTTCGAACAATTTCTTTATTTTCTGGGGGGGGAGGTTTCCAAACAGCAATGAGCTTGAAAGAGTCTCATAAAATACTGATTTCATGTCCATAGGCTAAACCATTTTTTGCATTTATGCAACAGTTGGGAAGGGGTAAGCAATCGGATGAGTGGGTTTTTATTTGGGAGGAAAAAGAAAACTTTCTTCCTTTTGGAGCCGGGTCTTCAGTAAGCTGTACAGCCTCTCAAAGTCTTGTAAAAATTCGATGCCACCACCGCTGATGGTATATTTGGAAAAAAAACTTTCACAGAAGCGGGTTACTTCCTTCATTTCATCGACGAAAAGCTGAATGATCTGTTGTTTATTCTTATCCTTGCCGGTGGTCTTTCTCAGAACGGGATAGAGCAATTCATCCTCTTTTTTGAAATGCAGACATAACAGATCTTTAGCAGAAGTCAGGGCATTCCGGCCCTCCATGGTATGTACCCCCAGCTTTTTAACCTCCATTAAGGTATTTAATATGACCTGGTGTTCTTCCTTGAGCTGATTGAAAAAATTACTTTTTTTCGAACCTTTTTTATTGGTCATTCTTTTTTCATCCTTGCTATTGATAATTTGATTATTTCTCTATACCGAACGTTTTTCATAACAATATAGTATTTATCTTGAAAAAATTCAACCAAAAAAATCATATTTTCTATCTACTCATTTTAGCAAGTTTTTTGAGATTAATTGTCAAAAAGAATGAGGATAAAAATATGGATTTAGAAAAACTGATTAGATCCCATAACAAAGCTCTGGAACAAGAGGTGGATAATAATGTATCTCTAAAAAATCGCCTCAGGACCCGACTAAACGAAAAGAATTTTCGTGAAAAATCTCTATTAACTCTGCGTTTAAGAAGATTGGTTGTTTTTTACGGTATTGCTTTTATGTTTCTGATTTTTTTCAATTTTAAGTTGATAGGCTGGCTAGGTAAGGAAAAACCTCACCTAACACATCTTGTCACTATGAATGAGAATCCATTTCAGCCGGTATTTCCAGGAAGTATCAGTCAAGCGTATATGGAGGGTATAAAATGGCCAGAATAATTTTAAGAGTGGTTTT
>CBDAFS010000019.1:0-2694 GCA_965195285.1 uncultured Aminicenantes bacterium
GGAACAGGCAACCGGAGACAAAATGGATCACCGTTCCGACATCTGGTCCCTGGGTGTGCTGCTATACGAAATGATCACCGGCCAACTTCCCTTCAAAGGCGAATACGAACAGGCCGTCATGTACGCCATCATGAACGAAGAGCCTGAACCTGTTACCGGCATAAGGACCGGAGTACCGCAGGAATTAGAACGTATTTTAGGCAAAGCTTTGCGAAAGGAGGTTTCGAAAAGATACCAGTATATCGAAGAGATACTTTTAGATTTAAAGCAGATCAAAAAAGAATTTTCTCAAGAGATTAAAAAACCGGGAAAATTGACCCCCAAAAAGAAAAAAGCCATTTCATTAAAGGTTATTTTTGGCATAACCATAGCCGCTCTGCTGGTTATTATCATTGGTGGTTATTTCCTGGTAATACATCAACCAAAACAAATAGAGGAAAAGCAGCCGGAAATGGTTGCCCAATCAAAATGGAAAAATTCTATTGCCGTGCTCCCCTTTGTTGACCTGAGCTCCCAAAAGGACCAGGAATATTTCTGTGATGGCATGACCGATGATTTGATCACCCGGCTCACCCGTATCCGGGAATTAAAAGTCATTGCCCGCACATCGGTTCTGCGCTACAAAAACTCTCAGAAAGATATCAAAGAGATTGGCAAGGAACTGGGTGTGGATACCATCCTGGAAGGAAGTATTCAAAAGGAAAAAGATAGAATCCGGATAAATGCCCAGTTGATCAATGTGGCGGACAGCTCCCACCTCTGGGCCGATAGGTTTGATGAACGACTGGAAAGTCTATTTGATCTCCAGGACCGGGTGACCGCATCCATAGCCGAAGCTTTAAAAATGAAATTTACTCGGCCATCATCTGACACCATAAAAAACAGCCAACCCAAAAATGTTGAAGCTTTTGAATACTATCTGCAGGGCATGCATTACATCAAAACCAAATATACGGTTACCCTGGATGAAAGAGATTTTCAAACTGCCCTAAAAATGTTTACAAAAGCCATCCAAATCGATAAAAACTATGCCCTGGCCTACTTTGGGCTGGCCTGGGCTCATTACCATTATCTGATCAACACTGGAGCTCCTGAAGGTTGGGAACTCTGGAAAAAAAATATAAACATAGCCTATCAATTGGATTCTGACTCGGCATTGATCAATGCTGGTATGGGACTCACTGCTATTTTTAACGATGAACATGACCGTGGATGTAATTTTTTTAAAAACGCATTAAAAATAAATTCCAATATCTCAGAGGTTCATCAAACCATTGGATTTGTGTTCCACAATAGGGGATTATATGAAAAATCTCTCCCCTATCTCCGCAGAGCTATGGAACTTGATCCCTTTTATATTTGGTCCAGGGCTCACCTGGCGGTTTCTCTTTCCAGTCTGGGAGAATTTTCAAAAGCAGACCCATACTTCCAAAGAAATTTAGAGCTGGATCCAAACGATATTAGGCATTTCTGTTATTATGCGGTACAGTTTATGAAAATAAAACAATTTAAAAAAGCAGAAGAGTTAATAAAAAAGGCCGAGAAGATCAAAATCCTTAATCACCAAGCTCCTTACTCCAATATTTCTTATTATAAAGGTTTGTTGTATGCAGCCCGAGGCGAAAAGGAAAAGACATTCACTATTTATAAAAAACCATCAGCTTACATGTACTCCTTGTTGGGAATGAAGGAAAAAGCCATTGAATGTATAAATGAATATTCAAAAGAAAGGAAAAGTTCGCAATACCTGGATTTAATACATAATTCCTTTTTTGATAACCTGCGCGATGATCCTCAATTCCAAAAGATTGTGAAAAAAGAAAGGAAAAAATATGAAGATTTGATAAAAAAATATCAGGATCTATAATATGAAACTCAAATCACAAAATTCAAGTCCAATTACAATAATAATTCTGGAATTTGGGATTCGGTTTGCAGAGATCATAAGTTTTAATCAAACTTTACCTTCACCTCTGCCTTTACCTGAGATCTTGAGACAAAAGACATGATCGGAAAAATAATATCCCACTATAAAATCCTGGAAAAAATTGGTGCAGGTGGTATGGGGGTGGTCTATAAAGCGGAAGATACCAAACTCAAACGGACCGTTGCCCTGAAATTCCTGCCTCCGGAATTGACCCGGGATCAGGAAGCCAAAAAACGTTTTTTACATGAGGCCCGGGCCGCCTCTGCCCTGGATCATCCCAATATCTGCAATATCTTCGAAATTGATGAAACCGAAGACGGGCAAATGTACATGGCCATGGGTTATTATGAAGGCCAGACCTTAAAAGACAAAATTTCAGGTGTAGGGGCGAACGGCGGTTCGCCCTTACCCATAAATGAAGCCATCGACATCGCCATCCAGATTGCCGAGGGTTTAAATAAGGCCCATCAAAAAGATATCGTGCATCGTGATATCAAATCCGCTAATATCATTATCACAGATGAAGGGATTGCCAAAATTCTTGATTTTGGTTTAGCCAAACTGAGAGGAGCGACAAAACTCACCAAAGAGGGCACCACCTTAGGCACAGTGGCCTACATGTCTCCGGAACAGGCAACCGGAGACAAAATGGATCACCGTTCCGACATCTGGTCCCTGGGTGTGCTGCTATACGAAATGATCACCGGCCAACTTCCCTTCAAAGGCGAATACGAACAGGCCGTCATGTACGCCATCATGAACGAAGA
>CBDAFS010000020.1:0-55668 GCA_965195285.1 uncultured Aminicenantes bacterium
TAATGGATGGCATCCACCGGACAGGTGTTCAAACAGCGCATGCAACAGAAACAATCCGCTCCCATAATTTTGTTATCAACCATTCCCCGTGCCGCTTCATTGGGACAGGCCCTGATGCAGGCACCGCAGAGAGTGCACAAATCCCGGTTGATTCTCACCCGAAAAATGCTGAGCTTCTCAAGCAGCCAGGAAATCAATCCGAAAGGGCATATAAATTGACAAAACGGCCTGTACAGAAAAAATGAGAGCATGAACACCACTGCCAGTATGATGATGACACCAAGGGATTCAAAATCAAGATTGAACAGATTAAAGGGATTGATATAATGATAGATAACAAACCCCTTTTTTCCTCCCACCACATCAAACAACAAGATCAGCATAACCAGAAAAAGACCGGTCCGGATCGTATTGGAAAACCAGAACGGAAGCTTTTTCTTCTTGGTTTTTTTTAAAACCGGACATTTGTAGATCAACTCCTGAATCGCGCCAAAAGGGCATCCCCATCCGCAGATTAACTTATTGGCCACAATTACCAGGAATACAAAAAAACCAAATGCAGCGATTTTAATCCAAACATCCGGATAAAGTCCCACCATGGACTTAAAAACCTTGACCACACTCTCCATGGGATTGGGAGATTTTCTCAGCAGAAAACCACAGATCACCACCGAAACCATCAATAACAGGGTATAGGGAAACGCCGGGTACCACTTCTTTCGGTCTTTGACACCCAGTTTTGCCGGTCTCCCTAACAACAGCAGATAGATCAGTGCGCCCATAAAAATTGCAAAATAAATGTAGTACTTGACGGTGGTATCCCGGTGTGAAAGAAGATGCTCCAGGGAATGCTGAAGTAAATCCGGCTTAACACCCAGTTTAAAAAGCGGTTTTTTCTTGGGTACATCAAGTCTCAAATTCAGCTCCCGGGCCAAGGCCTTACCGGTTACGCCTATCCGGGGGGCAATATCGGATATTGAATTTCGGGTAGTGAATCGCTTTAAATCTATTGTTTTCCCTTCAGGCTGAAACCCATACCCCATCAGCCCAATTAAAATCATGGCTGCGCCGGTCAGCCACAAGATGATTTTCTGGGTCGTTGATAAATGTTGAAACCAGTTGATCATCAGGTTTCCTCAGACAGATCCGTCCTCATATACCCTGCCTTCCTCCTGATTCCGATTATAGCAGATCAATAATAAAAAAAATATCAATGGATAGTATTTTGCTATTGAATGGGATTGACCTGCCATTGGTCATTAATCCATAATCCGATAATCTCTATTCCGGGATAATGCTGTTTCAGAAACTCAATTGATTTTTGTACCTGGTCGATCTGTGTGGTTTTATCCACTGGATTTCCCGCACAGTCATAATGACCGGAGATAAAAATCATTTTTGATCTGTGTTTGTTTATGGAAATATCAATCCGCCTTATTATTGAATTCACCAGGATTTCATTCTGGTTTTCCGCTACTATTTTACAGGGACCGGGCTCGGTAATGGCATCCACATAATCAACTTCATAATTTTCCTTCAGATACCTTATAGTTGATTCCTGAATCCGCCCATCCATGCAGTGAATTGACGTGCAAAAAGTCATAAAAACCTCCGTTATCTTTTATCCAGAAGCCAGTCCCGGGTTCCCAATTCCTTACGTCTTTCCAGATTGTCCTGCCGCTCATTCAGAGAATTCTGAAATTCCTCATCACTCATATTCGGATCCTTCAGTTTCAGAAATATCTCACAGGGAAGCTCATTACACTGCCCGCAGTGTTCCAAATGTTTCTGGTTCACACAGCAGTCATATATCGGACAAACCGGTATATTAAACTCTGCAGTCCAGAAAGGTTTCCCCCCCACATAGCCGCATCCCTGGCAGTTTTTTCCCAGAAACTGACATGACGCACAGTATAGCCCGCAGGGCGGAGCCAATTTTTCATCTACCATTTTTCACCTCTTTCAACCAAAAAATCTGGTCCCCGAATTATAACATAAATCCAAATCCAGGTTTCACTCCCATGCCATGATCAACGGGCTTCAATGATCAAAGGAATGCTGTTTTCAGATAACATCTCTCCTTTAAAGCTTCCGTAATACATGATGTCGGCATAACCCGCATTAAACAGTAGCAGCTCGATCTCTTCCTTCATTACCGGGTAAAGCTCAATGCTATTCTTGATGGTCCGGCCGGTATTTTTAATAAAAAGAGTCGTTTCAAAATTTATCTTCCCGGAGTCCTTACGAAGGCAGTAGAATCGCTCAAACCGAATCCGGTGATTTTCGATCAGGGGCAGACTCCGGATATCCTGTATCAGGATTCGGTCGTAATGGACAATCTGCACCAGCAGTTTCCCTCCCGGTTTCAGCAATTTGCGGGCTTTCGATAGAAACGATTCGATTTCTCCGGAATCTCCCAGATGGACCAGGGTGTTGCCGAAGCAGGCAATGAGATCAAACAAGCAATCTATGAAATGTCTTTCAATCTCGAGCATGCCCATACATTCAAATTCCGCCCGGCTTCCCAAAGCTTTTGCCTTGGCGCGCGCCAGTCCGATCATCTCTTGGTCAATATCGATGCCAATGACCTTGTCAAAATGATCCGACAGTTCCAGGGCCAGGTTTCCGGTCCCGCAGCCGATATCAAGAATATACTTTTCTTGATTCTGCCCATCCGAAGTGGATAAAACGAAATCTTTTTGAATGGAATTATAGGGGAAAATATCATCATAATACGGTGCAATACGCTTATAAAATTTCATATTCATTTAAAATAGTAGCAGAGACCATTCATTGAACCACTTATGTTATTGTAATTCAAGACCCAGGCCCACTCAAGTTAATCAGACCACCTTTTTGATATGACGCCTATAGTAAGCCCATAAGCAAAAAAACCTCCAAGAGTGTAGATATGCCAGAATAATTGATTTTTTGTGGCAATTGATTCATACATTAACGGATGAGAAATTCCCCAAAGGGAAATCACTACCCAGAGTGCGATCCCGTAAAGGACTCCGGTGTTAATACCTGCCATCTTCAATGGAATAATAAATTTTGAATAAATAAAAGTAAAAATGATCCCGAAAAAGGTGCCTATTACCAATTTTGTCCAAAAAAAGTACCAAACATTAATTTGATCAGGCTCAAATTTTCCTTCAGGAACCATTTGAGGACCATATACAATCCTTGAAGCAATAGCCCCCATAAAAAACAGTCCAATACCCATGGCCAAACCAGCTAATATACCGCTAATCAAAATTTTCCTCATATTCATAAAATTCTCCTCTTTTATAGTCAGATGAAAATCGGATCAGTTCCTGAAATACTACATTTCTGCAATGCATAACCTGATCCCATAGTTTCTACACTCTATCCTTTCTCATTTTTAGTTCAAAAATGCGGGCTAGATGAAAGTCATCATGTTCGGCAAAAAAATAAAGACAATCAACCAACCTCATGGGGACTTTCAGGCGGGGATGGAAAGCGGATCGGGCAAACATTTCCGGGCTGTATTGAGCCAGACGGTACATGGTATTTTCCCTCACTTTTCGCAATTCGGTCAATATCGATTCAAGAAACCTGGAATTGTAATTGGCATCCTCTGTTTTTCTATTTTTCATATCTGCTGCTCTTAATTCTTTTTTCACGGCTTCATAATCATCCAATCGTCCGGTTACCAGGGCCTCAACGGAAATCAGATGGCCGATATGCTCCTGAATCGACCAGAAATTTTCTGATCTGCATTTTAATGTCTCCTCTGTAGTATCTTTAATAAGATCTTCAACTCTTGCCGGTGTACCCCGCAGCCGCCCCATGATCTCCGGAAAATAGTCCTCCGGAAAATCAAAGGGAAATTTTCTATCAATCCACTTTATCCTGGCACCCATGTTTCCTCCTTGGATACTAATATAGCAACCCAGCGAACATTTTTAAAGGTTTTTATATTTATTATTTATTTTTCATATTTAAAGGATTATTTTCATCTTCAGTCCAATTTAGAGGGTTGTTTTTGATATATTTTTTGATTTGTTTTAATTCAACATCAGTTCTTATGATGTGATCATGAAAATTTCTTTGCCAAACCATATAAATATCTGAATTTTGCCGAACCCATTTGGTGACAGATGTTTTATATCCGCGTATTATTGATCCGATAGAACCCGGAATTATTTTTTGATATGTATTTTGTAGGGGTTCAATATTTTGAACCCTTCTATTTAGAATCAGTATTCCATGGATATGATTTGGCATAACAACGTATTCATCTATTTCTACACAGGGATAATGTGCGGGGATCTCTTTCCAAAATTTTTTTGATACTTTTCCAACCTCATTAAGGGCACAAAATATTGTGCCCCTACGAATCATACCAAATAATTCCTCTCTATTATTGGTACACATAGTAATATAATAATTACCAGGCTGAGAATAATCATATCCCTTTAACCTTATTGAATGTCTGTGATGTTTTTCAGGATCAAATCTCATTCATTTTGTTTGTAGGGGTTTGATTAATCAAACCCCTACTTATATATTATCTGGATTGTTTAAAAATCATATAACCCAGAACAAATTCCATGAGTCCCAAAGTCAAATAAAGTGGCTGCAAAAAACTGCCCAATCCAATCCAGTATACCTGGACACAAATCCATATGACCAATGCAATCCCCAGTAAAACCGCCATTGATCCGGAAAAATGATGGCGTTTAAAGGTCAGAATCGTGCCCACCAGGTTTCCGGCACCCAGGACGATAAGAAGGATCAAGCCCGGAATCAAAAAATCCATGAATGGCGATTTTTCAAGCATATCAATGGTCATCCACATACATTTCCCACTGGGATCCAAAATAAATCCAATGCCTCCGGCAAAAGCACTGAACACAATAAAACCCTGCAGAAACCCCAATGCGTTAACCAACCATTTTCCCTTTTTTACATTTGTCATAACCTCACCTCAAAATATTTATTTTATTGTACCAGCAATTTCAAAAAATACAAAAATATGGACAGCAGAAAATAGGGATAGAGACTATTTAATAATAACTATTCAAACCAACTTAAGCAATTAAAAGATTTTCTCCATCTTCTTAACTTTTCATCTTCATGCATCCATGCAACCATGCAATTTTTATTCCAGGGCGTGCCGCCGCAAGCCCCTACATTCAGCATTTATTTTCTCATCTTCTCTTTACCTTAACCTTCGCCTTTACCTTAATCTTAACCTTTACCTTCGCCTTAACCTATGTTATTGGTCATTACTTTCTCCTTGCAATTTTTGTTTTTACTTGCTATGATTTCGAATTCATAAAATGAGGTAAACATGAACGATATTGACTCAAAGAAAGAAGTTAATAAACCCGAAAAAAAGGGGTTTTTTACTAAATTTTCCGGCCAGTTCTGGCTGGTAGTGCTGTTTGAATTCATCGAACGGGGTTCCTATTATGGAATGATGAGTTTTATATCGGTGTATTTTACCGAGACCCTCAATATTCCCAAGGAAAGCGTTGGTATTATCAAAGGGGTGATCCAGCCGCTGCTCTATTTCCTTCCCATTATTTCGGGAGCGGTTGCCGACCGCTTCGGATACCGCCGGGTATTGATGGTGGCCTTCGCCCTGCTGGGGGGCGGCTACTTTCTCACCAGCCAGGCCACTCAGTACACCACGGTTTTTGTCGCCCTGGTGGTCATGGGATTCGGGGCGGGTATTTTTAAGCCCATCATCTCCGGAACCATTGCCCGCCTTACGGATGAGTCCACCAGTACAATCGGATTCGGCATCTATTATTGGTCCATCAACCTGGGGGCCTTTTTATTTCCCCTGATTCTGGTTCCTTTTTTAAAAAGCATCAACCCCACCTATGTGATCATTGCCGCTTCCATCTGTACCGCTTCCATGCTCATCCCCACCGCCATTTTCTTTAAAGAACCCGTTAAACAGGACCGGGCCGAAAAACGAGATAAAACCAGCATGATCCAAACCCTGGCCAATGCCTTCGAAATCATTTACTCACCCATCGTTCTGATTTATCTTCAATTGAAAAAGCCCGGGTTCAGAAAAATCATTATCGGCCTGATCCTGGCCGGACTGCTCATCTATTCGCTAATCGGGTACATTCAGCAATCTCCGGTATCTGAAAAATACGCTTCAGTTGGTATCGAAAGGGGCCACACCAGTCTGATTGTTCAGGTCGACCGCAATATGCAGTCCAAGACCGATTATGAAGTAAAATCCATAAAAGAACCATTGCCAGCCATTCAATTAACGGTTTTTAAACCCCTGAATTTTGAAAATTTCATAACTGACCTGTTGATAAAACTGAAAACCTATCCAGATCTAGAAGAAATCAGCAAATTGGATTTACAGCAATATATATCCCTGTCAGAGAAAAAAGTTGAGCTGATATTTCAGTTGAATAAATCCGGAAAAAATGATTTTCAGATTACTAAAATATCCGACCTGCAATACAAGGTGGAGTTAAAAAGTAAACATTTTTCGGATTACCGGGATTCGCTTCTCCAGGAAATTCAAAAAATCCCCATACTTCGAGGAATTAAAGCAAAAGATATTAATCGACTTCACAATGATGTAAACAGCCGTTCATTTTTCCTTTTGTTTGTGATTTCAGTTATTCTGATCGGCTTATTTATAACTGCCACATCAATAAGGAAGTCACCTCAAACCATCAATCAGCAAAATAACACCTCATCCGGTTTTCAACTGCCGCAGTTACTGCTGCCAATTGTCATCTTGGTTTTATGGCTGATTCCGGGATTGAGTATTCTGGGGAGGATTATCTCATCGGTTGTGTATTTCTCAATCATGTCTCTCTTCATAATCGACAAAACAGATGCTGCAAAATTTGCCGACCATGCTAAATTTCTGCTGATGATTTTTCTCTATTCCGGTTTCTGGATTCTCTACTTCCAGATGTTCGATTCGGTATTGTGGTATGTCCAGGCCTATGTGGATGCCGCTTCACTCAATACTGCCATTAACAAGTTTCTGGGACTCCTGGGAATTCACATCAACTGGTTTTTCGATGTGGAGCATGTGACCGTGATCAATGCAGGAACCATTATCCTATTGCAATTAATTATCTCAAATATTGTCAAAAAGAAAAAAGCACTGCCCACCATGATCACCGGAATCGGGATCGGCACTGTGGGTATGGCCATTCTGGCTGTTTCCGCCAACATCTGGATTTTTATCACCGGGATTGTTTTGTTTTCTGTGGGCGAAATGACCGCTCACCCCAAATTTATCAGCTATATCGGCCTGGTGGCCCCCACTAAGAACAAGGCCATGTACATGGGTTACCTGTTCCTGTACGGTGTTTTCGGCAGTTCCATCGGCGGTATCGTAGGAGCCAAATTGTATGTTTACTTTGTGGATAATCTGAACCAGCCGCGCGTTCTGTGGTTAATCTTCAGCAGCATTGGCATTCTCACCATGATCTGCCTGCTATTATACAATAAATTCCTGGCCCCGAAGAAAATCTAAAATGTAAATATAGACGATCTTGATTCAAGGTTTTAAGTTCAAAGTTGAAATCAAAATTAACTTTGAATCCTGAACTTATATATTTCTTTTGACATAATCCTGGTAATATGATATGAGGGACTGGATTGACAAATGAAAGACGCGAGACAAAAATTATCCGAAGCTAAAAAATCAACTTCGACTGTAGCCATGCTGGTAGGCATGCTGCCAATTATTATTATTGTGGTTTTGTTTTTCAATAACCGTTTTATTTTAAAACAGCTGGGTCCCGGGAGCATACTGGCAGTCATTGCTGCAATTGTTCTGCTGATAACCGGTGCAATAAAACCACGATGAGATCAGTTGGTCTTTGTATTGGTGCTTCCACCATATCCTGTGCTCAGGTAGAAGCTGAGTCGGTTGATGATTTCAACAAAGTCAAAATTATTGGACATTTAATAAAACCCCATGAGGGAGATCCGAAAAAAATCCTCCAATCTGTTTTTGAAAGTCTAAACCTGAATCCAGATGACAAAATTGCGGTTACCGGTAGAAAATTCAGAGAATCAATAAATTTATCAACCATCACTGAATCTGAAGCAGTGGAATATGCCTATCAATTCGCAAAACCTTCCAAAATCAAATGTCCGGCTGTCATCTCTGCCGGCGGCGAAACCTTCATGGTCTATGTTATGGACCGTTTTGGCCGTATATCTAAGGTTATCACAGATAACAAGTGTGCCTCCGGGACCGGTGAATTTTTCCTTCAGCAGCTGAGAAGAATGAATGTCTCTCTGGAAGAAGCCTCTCAATGGGCAGCAGAAGAAAAACCTTTCTCTGTCTCCGGACGCTGTTCTGTTTTTTGCAAATCCGATTGTACCCATGCAACCAACAAGGGTATCCCCAAATCAAAGGTAACAGCAGGGTTGTGTAAAATGATGGGAAATAAAATTCTGGAACTGTTAAAAAAAATTGAACGCCGCAATATTATGATTACCGGAGGCACCGTTCAAAACCGGATGATGATCGAATATCTGAATAAAGAAATACAGGGACTGATTGTACCAGAAGAAGCACCCTATTTTGAAGCCCTTGGAGCCTCCCTGTGGGCATTAAAAAATAATTCCATCCCCTACCCTGGGATTTCGAGTTTGCTAAAGACCCGGAAGCCATCATTTGAAAATCTTCCCCCGCTCAGCAATTTTGAAAGCATGGTGGATTTTAAAACAATGAACCGGGAAAAAATCCGGGAATATGATCGCTGTATCCTGGGTTTGGATGTGGGGTCCACCACCACCAAAGCGGTACTACTTCGAGATTCTGATAACGCTATTCTGGCTTCGGTTTATCTGCGAACCAATGGCGATCCGGTCGGGGCTTCCCGGCATTGTTATGCTCAAATTCTCAGCCAGATTCAAGTCAGAGTAAACCCGGAAAAAATGTCAATTGTGGGTCTTGGAGTATGCGGATCAGGCCGACAGATCGCCGGCCTTCATGCCCTTACCAGGGGAATCTTAAATGAAATTATTGCCCATGCCACAGCCGCGGTTTTTTTTGATCCTCAGGTGGACACCATCTTTGAGATCGGGGGTCAGGATGCCAAATATACAACAATCACCAATACCGTACCTTCTGATTATGCCATGAATGAGGCCTGCTCGGCAGGTACCGGCTCATTTCTAGAAGAGTCCGCCTTTGAAACCATGGGTGTAAAAATGGAAGAAATCGGAGATATTGCCATGAAAGCCACTCAACCGCCCAATTTTAACGATCAGTGTGCCGCTTTCATTGCCTCAGACATAAAAAATGCTGTCCATGAGGGTATAAATCAGGAAAATATCATAGCTGGCCTGGTGTATTCGATTTGCATGAATTACAACAATCGGGTCAAGGGAAACCGGCCAATGGGCCAGAAAATATTTATGCAGGGAGGGGTTTGTTATAACCGGGCAGTACCGCTGGCAATGGCAGCCCTTGTTGGGAAACCTATTGTTGTACCACCGGAACCGGGATTAATGGGCGCATTTGGTGTAGCCCTGGAGATAAAAAAAAGAATAAAAAAGGGCTTACTGGAACCCCGGAAGTTCAATCTCGAAGCACTGTCAAAACGTAAAGTGAAATACGGTAAATCCTTTATCTGTAAGGGAGGAAAAGAAAACTGTGACCGACATTGTGAAATAGCCATGATTGAACTGGAAGGGAAAAAATATCCCTTTGGAGGAGCCTGTAACCGGTATGACAATATAAGGAACCGCAAAACAGTCGATATGAAAAAGATGGATCTGGTCCGACTGAGGCAGCAATTAGTATTTGAAAAATACGGAGCAAAAAACCATAAAAACACAGAAAATAGACCCAGGATCGGTATTAATAAAAGTTTTTTAGTAAATACCTATTATCCACTCTTTTCCAATTTTTTTTCTGAACTGGGATTTGAGCTTATGATCCCGGATTTACCCGATCAGAGAGGAATTGATCTGAAAAATGCAGCTTTATGTTATCCCGGTGAATTATCATACGGTTTCTTCTACACCCTCATAAATTCTGATAATCCACCTGAGTTTTTGTTTTTACCCCATTTTAAATCAGTACCCAGCCAAAACAACCAGTCCGGTTCTCAGGTTTGCCCCTTTGTACAGGGAGAGCCCTATTATCTTCAAGCAGCATTTCAAGAAAAATTGGATAAAATTAAAATTTTATCTCCTCTCCTGGATCTGTCAGAGGGACTCGAAACTGCCCGAAAACCACTGGTTGAAATGGCGAAAAGGATGGGCATAAAACATAAATTCGCTGAAAAATCATTTGATAAATCACTCGGGCAACAGCAAAAATGCCTGGAAGAGATGAAGTTAATCGGTAAACAGGCAATGCTGGCTCTGGAAGCAGATCCAACCAGGATAGCAGTGGTGATTTTTGCACGGCCATATAACGGATTTGTTGAAGAGGCACACATGGGAATTCCACACAAGTTTGCCTCCAGGGGAATCCAGGTGATTCCCTTTGACTTTTTATCTTTCGAAGCAGAGAAATTGAAGCAAAATATGTACTGGGGAATGGGCCAGCAGATATTAAAAGCCGCCAGACTGGTAAAAAAACATCCCCAATTGTTCGGCACCTACATATCCAATTTTTCCTGCGGCCCTGATTCTTTTATCATCGGATATTTCAGAGATATCATGGGCCAAAAACCCTCTCTGACACTTGAGCTGGACAGTCACACCGCTGATGCCGGACTGGAAACCCGGATAGAAGCCTTTCTGGATATCATTTCCAATTACAGACAACTAATGACACAACAACCGTCAAGTTCTTTAAAATCCATTTTTTCACCGGCCCGGCTTATAATGAGGAATGGGGTCCCATCCATCATCACCTCATCAGGCCAGGATTTACCGTTAACCGATCCCCGGGTAACCCTGCTATTTCCATCCATGGGTGAAATCGGCACCCCGCTTTTTGCAGCTGTTTTTCGCCGGATGGGCATTCAGGCAAAAGCCCACCCCCCCGCAGGAGAAGCAGAGTTGAGAATCGGTCGTGGAAACACATCCTGTAAGGAATGTCTGCCCTTAATCTTAACCACCGGCACACTCCTCCGGTACATTAAAGAAGAAAAAAAGAAAAATGAGATACTGGTATATTTCATGGCCACCAGTTCAGGCCCTTGCCGGTTTGGCCAATATTCAGTCTTTATGGAAGATTTGATCAAAAAACAACAGTTGAGAGATGTGGCTCTTCTGTCATTAACATCCGAGAATTCATACCTCGGCTTAAGCCGGGATATCCAGCAGAGAGGATGGTGGGCCATTATCATTTCTGATGTTATAGAAGATATCCGCTCCATGATACTGGCCAATGCCTGTGACATTGAAAGTGCAATGTTGATTTTTCAAGATGCCTGGAAAGGGTTACTCTTTGAACTGGAAAACGGAAATTTCAATTCATTAATCAAACAGATGAAATGGTCATCAAAACAATTTGCCGGAATCGATATGAAACTCCCCTTTAAAAAGGTTCCCACGATTCTCCTAACCGGTGAAATTTTTGTCAGGCGGGACCCCCTTTCCAGACAGTTTTTAACCGAGTACCTGGCCAAAAAGGGTTTTGCCACCATATGTTCTCCGGTTAGCGAATGGATGTATTACTGCAATTACCTGGTCCGTAATGATCTGGAAATTCCCATATTATCAAGAAAGGAAAAGTTGTTTGTCAGATTAAAGCAATGGTATATGTCCTGGTCAGAAAAAAAGTTAAAATCGATATTCTCCAGATCAAATATCATTCACTCAGAGCCCATAGATATCCGATCCATTATAAAGAATGCCACCCCTTTTTTATCACCCAACCTGACCGGAGAGGCAGTTTTGACAATTGGCAGCAGTTTAACCGAAGTGGGAATTAATGCTTGCGGTGTCATTGCCATCGGTCCATTTGGCTGCATGCCCAACCGGCTGTCAGAAGCGATTATTCATAAAGCCATGAACCGGAAAGCCAAACTTTCAACTGATCCAAAAAATCAATACCTTCAAACCATACTCTCTGATATGGAAGACCTGCCATTTCTGGCCATTGAGAGTGATGGTTCTCCATTTCCCCAGCTGATTCAGGCCAAGCTGGAGGCCTTCTACCTCCAGGCACTTCGACTTCACCAGAAGATGATTTCATAAGACCGTCCCCAGTTTCTTTATAACGAATTTACGATTTTGAGAAATTCTTTTTTGTTTTTGAACCCTGAAAACCTTTTTATTTCCCGGCCATTGGAATCCAAAAAAATGATGGTTGGCATACCGATAATACCCAGTGATTTACTCAAGGCTTTATTTTTCTCATTTCGCTTGGTGAAATCCAGTTTCACCAGAACATACGTTTTTAATACCGCCCGAACTTCTGGATCGGAAAATGTTATTTCATCCAGTTCTTTACAGGCCACGCACCAATCCGCATAAGTATCGATCATCAATTTTTTGTTCTGCTGAACAGCCAATACCTTACCCTGTTTCAGCTCTGGAATCCATTCCAGAGATTCACGGGTATCCGTCACCCGGGCTATGGGTTTCCCGAAATCCACCGGTAAAAAAGACTTGAAAAACAGCAGAACCCCCCACAGAAAAATGAGTACCACCAGGAGCTTGACAAATTTCTCCCGGATATCCTCATCCCCAGGAGGCTTAAATAAGCCCATAAATATGCTGATTCCTATTAAAAGGATTCCCCATAAGCGCTGCTGAAACCAAGCTGGAATAATCAATCCCAAAACCAGCAGGCCGCCAACCATCAACAGAATGGCAAATGCATTTTTCACCCCGCTCATCCATTTTCCGCTTTTGGGCAGCGAAGAAATAATACCGGTGAATGTTCCAACCAGTACAAAAATAACCCCCATACCCAGGGAAAACACGAACATTACCAGAAAGCCTAATAAAAGATTCCGGGTCTGGCTGATCCAGGATAAAATGGCGATAAGCACCGGTCCGGCACAGGGAGCCGCAATAATACCGGCCACCCCACCAATAATCAGGCTACCAATGATCTTGCTTTTGTAACCACCGGCCTGAATTTTAGCTGAAATGGAGCTTGGAACCGGTATTTCAAAAAGGCCGGCCAGGCTCAATCCCATTAGGATAAAGATCAAGGCAATCACAATCACCATGATCGGGTTTTGAAAAGAGACTCCGATCATGGAACCGGAGGCAGCAGCAAACAGGCCCAGCAATGAATAGACAATACCCAGGCCCAGCACGAAAAACAGGGACAGATAAAATCCCTTGAGTTTGCTTCCCTTGGCCTGGGAACCGATGTAACCCATGATGATGGGTATAACCGGATAAACACAGGGAGTCAAGCTGGTTAAAAACCCCAGCGCAAATGCCAGCAGAAAGAGTAGGACCGATTTCTTTTCCAGCTCCTCGGTCAACAGCCTTTCGATCTTCTTGAAAAATGTTTCATCAGCTTTCGGGTCAGATCCGGTAGCAGTAGTTTCAGCCGCATTCGGAATCCAGTTTTCCCCGATAGCCGGTTGCACACCAAAAGATTGAAAGGGTTTCTCGATGAAAACCTCGATATCCTGGGAATCCGGCGCAAAACACATCTCACTGGGCCTTTCCTGACATATCTGATAACCAACGGTAAACTTCAACTTTTGCGGATTTTTCAGTTCCTGAAGTGAAGTCATAATGACTTTCACCTCAAATTGACCCTTGAACACCATTTCATCGGCATAGGTCTCTCCGGAGGGAAAGATCACTTCTTTCACTTTAACATAATCATTGTTGTCAATTTCAATTTTAAAAAAATCGTTTTTCAAATCCGTGATATGGTGATCATCCGGAACCGTGATGGTAAAGACAACCATGCCTTTTTCATACAGGGTTCGATACCGAATCTCCGGTTCTGCAACCACTGAATCATTGAAAAACTGGGCCCCAAGCGCCACATAGCAGAACAATAAACCTATAATGATGAGATATTTTTTCATAGTCATATTGGCACTATTTTATGGTTTCAGGCCCAATTTGTCAACCCGGAACAGCAGCAGGCCTTCTCCCCGTACACCTTGATTCCTTTCCCGAGGCCACCCATAGTTCCCCAGCTTGGAGCATTGATTTATTGCCACCGTCATATTCCAATTTCCAAATTTCAAAGCACTTTCCCTCATATCACATATTCGTATCGATTAAATAGGATGTGTCCCTATTTATTTTAAAATAGGATGTGTCCCTATTTATTTTAATTTATTTTCGGATCCTGGTTATCGCAACACCTCAGGTGATTCGGATCAGTATGAAGGTCACGTCGTCGTCAAACTCATCCCCGCCCACATGGCGTTTCAATTCCTCGATCAATTTATCCTTTACCTGACCGATATCCAGATGGCGCTGTTTCCCGACAAATTCGATCAACCGGGGCAGGGAAAATTGAATCTCATTAACATCTTCGGCCTCGGTGACACCGTCGGTATACATCACGATAAAATCACCTTTTTCCAGGCCGATTTCAGTTTCCTGCAAAGAGATATCCGGAAACATTCCCAGGACAGGCCCTCCGTCCTTTAACTGGATAACGACGTCCCTCCTGAGAATGAAAGTGGGAACATGACCGGCATTGATCCATATCATTTTCTGTTTTTTCAAATCGATCGTACCGGTAAATGAAGTCACATATAAATTGGTATCCGTGGTTTCCGCAATCAAATTGTTGAGGTGATTGACTGTGGTGAGTATATTCCGGTTCCTTTTAATACCGTAAATGAAATTGGCTCTGAAGATGGACATCAGCAGGGAGGCCGGAATGCCATGGCCGGAAATATCATTTATGGTCACGATGATTTCCTGGTCATTCAGACGAATAATGTCATAATAATCTCCACCCACTTCAGAAGACGGGGTATTGATATAAGCGACATCCATTCCCTCGATGGCTATTTTTTGGGTCAGAAGAAAAGATTGTTGTATCTCCCTTGCAATCTGAATTTCCTTTTCCATTTTCTCTTTTTCGATAATCTGCTTGAACAGTTCATACTTTTCAATAGAAATAGCGGCAAAAACGGCAATCCCCTTGATCAGGGAAGCCAGGTCATCGGGAATTGACTTTTTTAACTCCACCTGTAAAAACCCCAGGGTTTTATTCTGGGTACGCAGGGGAAAAACAGCCACCCGATTATGAACCCGGGTTTTTTCCACTTTATCAGTTCTGTCCTCCACTTCATTTTTCAACAGCTTGTACATAACCCCCTGAGATTCAACCATCACCCCGATTTCCAGCGGGTTAATGATTTCAACAATGACATTCTTCAGCACATCGAATATCTCTTCCAGGTTGTAAGAATGTGAAATGGCCTTACCCAGTTCAATCAAACGGGCTTTCTCACTGATTTCCTGGGTCACATTTTTAAACAGCAGGGCATTCTGTAGGGGAATGTAAATAAAATTTGCAATGTATTCCAGCACTTCCCGGTCCTTGTCACTGAAATTTCCCTGTCTTTTGTTTATGGCCTCGATAATCCCCAGGAGTTTCCCTTCCATATGGACGGGCACACCGACTATGGAGCAGGTTTTAAAATCGGTTTGCCTGTCAGTTGTGGATGTAAACCGGGGATCGCTGGCACAATCATTGATAATAACACTGGAAACATTTTCCGCGATCCACCCCACCACACCCTCGCCTTTTTTCATAACGATCCGTTTGAGTGCTTCCTGTCGATCTCCGGTTACTATCTCGAAATGCAACTCCTCTTTGGTTGGATTATAGATAAAAATGGATGATTCCTCACAATCCAGGTATAATTTTACTTTTTCGGCAATTTTTTGCAGCAAGGAATGCAAATTGATTTCAGAATACAGATCAAAAAAATCGTCCCGAAACTGAATTAACTTGTCTTTCATAAAAATCCTTCTTGGTCCCGATCAGCTGACCGGTCATACGCATCCCTGATATTTTAACTCAAATACTTTTTTTTTCCAAACATTTCAGCATTTCAAGTTTTACATTTCAAATAATATATTATATATTTGGATATGAAAAAATTTTCTGATGACAATCTTTGCTTTGTCTGCGGGGAAAACAATCCCCATGGACTCCAGTTTCAATTCGAATATCTTGAGAAACTGGATCAGGTCAGTGCGGAAATCAATTTTCCGGAAAAATACCAGGGCTGGAAAGGCGTGGTTCATGGCGGCTTGATCTCAACTGTACTGGATGAAGTGATGGTTAAAGCCACCGGCTTTAGAAACCTGATTTGTGTGACTGCCGAGCTGCTGATTAAATTCAAAAAACCGGCATTCACCAATACCCCCTACCGGGCAACCGGAACCGTCCTGGAAATCAAGCGGAAACTGGTATTCACCGAAGGATTTCTCCTGGACCGGGAAAACAATATCATTGCCTCGGCCCGGGGAAAATTTTTTGTGGTAGGCGACAAGCACAATACGGGTTCATGAAAACCATCACTTTTGAAATGAAATCACTGCTGAGAATATCCCTGTATCTAACCGAATATCCGGAACTCACATCCAAACGAAAATTCGTAGAAAAGGGAATTACCATCCTAAGGCAATACACCCCCAGAATTTTGAAATACCTGTCCCACCAGCAGGTACTGTCCAACCTGGGCCAATTTAAAATCAGGATTATCACCGAAGATAAAAAGGATCTCCGGAAAGTCAGACAGGTATTCAAGCTTTGGATTCAAAAGGAAAAATCCAAAAGAATCATTTGCCTGATCATTGAAGCCATTCTCATCCCTTTTACCGCGGTTCTGGCCATTCTTCCCGGCCCCAATTTTTTCTTTTACGTTCCGGCGCTTTTATTTTATTACCATCTGATGTCTTTTTGGGGACTGAAAAAAGTCGATGTGGACCGTCTGAATATTGAAATCCTCGCCTCTGAGACTTGAAACGGAAAGTCCTCTGACTGGATTTGAATGGAGAGGCGGCGACCGGATTCGAACCGATGAATAGCGATTTTGCAGACCGCTGCCTTACCACTTGGCTACGCCGCCAAAAATGGAGCGGGAAACGGGATTTGAACCCGCGACATCAACCTTGGCAAGGTTGCGCTCTACCATTGAGCTATTCCCGCATCAATTGGCTCCCCGGCAGGGATTCGAACCCCGAACCTAGTGGTTAACAGCCACCCGCTCTGCCGATTGAGCTACCGAGGAAACCATAGTAGTTATTAATATCAAAAAATGACAATTTTGTCAATCAGGTAAGAATAAAACTCAACGTTTCGATTTTACCGCCTCCACCTTGCTATGCATCGAAATTTGTTTATCCCGACGGTCATCAATGGAAATCCGGGTGGATACCCTCCGGGCTCCTTTTAAAAAGGGAACTTCATGCATCTCCCTGATGATCCCGAGCACCTCATCCAGGTCTCCTTCCAGAATGGTGGACATCGGGGTTAACAGAGATTTTATATGGGTGTATTTCGACAATACGCTTTCAACTTCCGCCACATAAGCACTTAAGGATGTTGACGAGGTTCCCAGAGGTACGATTGTGACTTCAGCTATAATTGGATTCATGGTTACTCCTTATCATTTAAACGTCCTGGTTAAATTATAGAACAAAATGTCAAACCCGACAACACCCGTGGTGAAAACCGCTTTATCCTAAAATGACAGCAAAAATAAAAAATGCATTTTTTTTATTGAATTTTTAAAATGAATCCTATATATTAGAAAAGAGGTGAAATAATGGATAGTTATGAAATTTACAAAAACTATATTTTTTTCAAACAACTTCATAATGATTTTAGCGGAAAAAATTTCCGGGGCGGTGAAACAGAAAACAACCGACCGATAAATCACAAGCTTTTAACCGATGTGCATCCATTTTTATTTAAAGACAAAAATATCTGGAATCGGATCAACATTCTGCTGGAAGGCGTTTCCAAATCAAAAATCCCCCACCTGTATTCTCCTGAAAAAATTGTCCAGGAAGATGACCGGACATTGCTGGTATTCCCGTATATCAAAGGGAAAACCCTCGAACAGATCCTGGATGACTCGGAAAAAGGCGATAACCCGATTAACTTTGACCTGGCCTTCTCCATTGTTCTGTCTATTGCCGAATTAATCGATGTCGGTAGTTCAATTGTGGTGAGTGGAAAAAAATCATTTCACGGGTTTCTGACTCCGGACAATATTCTGGTCGATTATGATGGAAACATTTTATTGAAAAATTACGGTATATGCCCCTATATTGAGAATTATGATACGGTTTACGAAGAACTGGTCCAGAGATACGGTTCCTTGCTCACCCCTGAATTTATCAGAAAGGAGAAAATTGTTTCTCAATCAGACATCTATCACCTGGGATTCATACTTTTCAGGATATTAACCGGAAAATACTTCTCCTATTCCGAAGGAGAAGATTTCGAATCAAAATTTGCCAATTTGAGTTTCAAATTCGATATCCCATCCACTGACAAGGATTTCTTAACCAATCTCATCAATTTCTTTAAAAGAACCCTCAATCCGGATCCCATGAAGCGGTTTTCCTTTATCAGGGAGTTCAAGGACTATATCACGAATTACTTCCACATTGAAGAATTGTCCTCCATTACCTTTAACCTGGCCTATTTCATGAATTCACTGTATGCCGATGCCTCGGCCGATGATGAGAAAGAACTGTCTCAGGAACTGTCCTATACCATTCCCGAAGAACCCGAAGAAAAGGAAGAAGAAAAAATAGAAGAACCAGTGGCTCGCGAGCCCCAGCCCCGGGTTGTTGACAGCGCGCTGACCGAATTGGAAGAAGAAAAACCCAAACCCAAGATTAAGGCATTTATCCCGATCATTGCTGCCATACTGGTGGTGATTGTCGGTGTGACCGGCTTTCTGTATATCAATCAGCAAAAGAAAGCCGATCAGGCTCGCCAGGAAACCATTCAGAAGCAGAAGAAAGTGGGAGAAAGACAGGCCCAGATCGAACGGGAATACCTGGAAAGACTCAAATCACTGGAAGAAAAAATCACCACCACCGAAATAGAACAGCTAACCAAGGATGATGAAATCACCAGGTTACAGGAATGGAAAACCGAGCAGGAAAAAATTGCCCGGGATAAACTGAAAGCAGCCGAAACAGCCAAAAAACAGAAAGAAGAAGCCGATCAAAAGAAAAAAGATGCGGCCGAACAAAAGAAAAAAGATGAGGCCGAACAAAAGAAAAAAGATGAACTGGAAAGAAAAAAAAGAGAAAAAGTCCTTGAAAAACCAAATGAAGGTGATTTGATCGCGGTCACCGTGCTTACCCGGAAACCGGAAAAACTGGAAGGTAAGAATCCCAAATTCTCACCCTTCATGAGGAAAAAATATAAAGGTAAGGAAATGACGGTTCGCTCTTCGCTGTTGATCGATGAAAACGGCAATGTGTCGAAGATTAAAATCCTGGGTGATGTACCGGCGGATATCAAGGCCACCATCATCATGAGCATTGGCAGCTGGAAGTACAGCCCGGCCGAAAAAAACCGGGTCAAGGTGAAAGTTTGGATTCAGGTTCCCATGAAAATTTCTTTTTAAAAAATCTGACAGAATCTTTTTTTCTATCATATTATTTCGGATAAGGACGGATTTTAGCGTATTGTTTAGGTGTAAATTTTTTAGGAAATTAAATAATGAAAATTTTAAAAAATCTTTTTTACGGAACAATAATTGGTGTTGCCAACATCATTCCCGGTGTTTCCGGGGGGACAATGGCACTGGTACTGGGTTTTTATAAACGCCTTATTGTTTCAATTCAAAACATTTCTCCGAGAACAATAATCATATTTTTAAAAGTATTTACTTTTAAAAAAGAGAATGTTGAAAAATTCAAAGATGAAGTAAAGCGAATAGAATTGATTTTTCTGGTTACAATCACTGCTGGCGCCCTTATTGCTGTTGTGGTTCTGTCAGAATTAATGATTTATTTATTAAATAATTTTCATGACCCCACATATGGATTTTTCTTCGGATTGGTACTGGTTTCAGTGATTGCTCCTTATAAAATAATAAATAAAAAAACAATAAGCTGTTTTTTGGTTTTTCTCATTGCCGTTATGGTTATACTTGCTGTTTCTTTTTCTGCTTCAGGAGATACATTGCTAAAAAAAGCTCAGATAAAGCATGAAATGAAAATGAAAAAAGCCGATATCCAGACTGACAAAATTGAAAAAGAAAATAATAAATTTAACATCCTTACATTATCATATTTCTTTCTCCTGGGAGCAGTTGCCATTTCTGCCATGATTCTGCCGGGGGTCAGCGGATCATTTCTCTTGTTATTGATGGGAGGATATTTTACAATTTTAAAAGCAATCACCAACCGTAATTACATAATATTAATTATATTTTCTGCCGGTTGTCTGGTTGGAATTGCGATTTTTAGCCGTTTTTTAAATTTTTTATTAAAACGATGGCACAATCAGACAATGAGTTTTCTTGTCGGGCTGGTGATTGGATCCCTATGGATAATATGGCCGTTTAAGACATCAGCAAAAGTAGGAGATGAGATCATCTATTTGACCAACAGAATTCCCAATGCCATTGGAACCAATGAAATATATACATTTCTTACCACTATGTTAGGGATAGGAATAGTAGCTGTCATCCTGATTATTGAATCAAAAGAGAAATTTGAAGACAGTTAGAATAATTATTTAAACAGTCCGGTTATTGCTTTCAAATGTTTCTTTGAATTTAAATCATAATGAATCGTACTCAAAGATATACACCCATTCTTTGTAGCCCATATATCAGTTCCCTTTTTACCTTGATAGGCCGGAGTTCCGGTACCAATCCAGTAATATTTTTTACCACGGGGATCTTTCTTTTCTATAATCTCTGGCTTATATCTTTTATAACCCAGAGAAGTGACCAGGATCTTCCCATTGTTCTTAAAAGGGATATTCACATTATATACTACAGGATTATTTTTAATATTAAAAAGTTTTTTTAAAATTTCTTCGGTTATTTCAGTTCCATTTTTCACATCAAAAATTAAACTGCCGTCACTTTGTTGACCGGGAATGAGAGAAACTGCCATGGAGGGAATTCCATATAAAAATCCTGCAAAGGCCCCGCCAACCGTGCCGGAAAAATAAATATCCTCGGACAGGTTTTCTCCCAGATTCATCCCCGAAACAATGAAATCGGGGCTAGCGGGCAGTATTTTCTGAATCGCCATATTCACACAGTCGGTCGGAGTACCGTCAATGGCATATATTCTTTTTTCTTTCTTTTCGATTCGCAGGGGGTGGTTCAGGGTCAGGGCCATGCTGATGGCACTCCTCTCACGGTCAGGGGCCACAACATACACCTCATATTTTTTGGAAAGACGGTCTTTCAGGGCAGTAATTCCCTTTGATAAACAACCATCGTCATTGGTCAACAATACGGTTTTCATTTTGCTTCAGAATGATAATTCTTTTCTACTTTCCGGATTCACACTTCATTAATTGTTGATTTAAAAGTATGTATTAGAAAGAATGGTCGGGACGAGTGGATTTGAACCACCGACCACACGCACCCCAAGCGTGTACGCTACCAGACTGCGCCACGTCCCGAACAATGTTATCTTTTATCATTTTTATCAAGTATTGTCAATATTTCCTTCAGTTGTGACTTGATTGATTTTAATTTTTCAGGTTTTATTTGCTTGGGATAAACGCTGGAAGGAGAATTCTCCGAAAAAAGAAAATCGTTTTTCATTATGGCTTTCACCTTATCCTTTTCTACTTTCTCTATAATCAACAACTGTTTGATTTTCAACAGCAATTCCAGGTCCCTGCGGGTATAAAATTTTTCCCCGATATTATTCACCACCGGGCTGAATCCACCGAACTCCTTTTCCCAGTAATCAATAACCTTTCCATCCAGACGGGTAATATTGATGACTTCCTTTTTTTTAAAGGTTAGTTTATCCGGAAGTTGAAAATCCATCATTTGCCTGCAATTATGTTCATAGTATACACTATTTTTTTAAAATAAATCCTGCATATTTTATTTAACCCGATTTCCAGGTCAGCCGCTATTTCATGCAACAGAAATTTTAATTGAACTTTCATTAAAAATCATATAAAATATGCAATCACTTTTTTTAGGTATTTGTAGCCGGGAGGAAAAATGATTGTCAATAAAACCAGTGAAATCAAAAAAAGCCAGATTATCAAGGAGGGGGTCAAAGATGTCTGGGTTCAGTGGCTAATCGGGGAGAAATCCGGGGCACCGAATTTTTATTTGCGTTTGTTTGAGGTGGAAACGCGAGGCCACACCCCTTTTCATTCCCATTCCTGGGAACATGAGGTCTATATTCTGCAAGGATCGGGAGTGATCCATACCTCGGAAGGATCCATTTCAGTCGAAACCGGCCATTTTGCCCTGATCGAACCCGGAGAAAAGCACCAGTTCGAAAACAAAGGGGATCAAAAACTGAAATTTCTGTGCATCATCCCCAAAGAAGGCCTGTAGGTTATTTTCTTAAGACCGAGGAAATGAAATAATGCAGGAATACCATGATCAACAGCACCAATCCGAATGTAATCCGGTGCCAGAGCGGATCTATTGCCGTGATCTTCAGAATCTCGATATAAAGAATGGGAAACCCGATTGACAGTAGAATATACACCTTTAAGAGAAAATGTCGTTCACCCCTTTTTATAAAAATAATGGAAGCCCAGCCAATGGCCGTACAGATGACCAGCATCAAGGTGGTATAATCTTCGGATTTCCAGGAAGAACGAAAAGCAAGTACATAAACCAGACCGGAAACCGCTGAAAACAGCCAGGGATAAAGAAAAATGGATTTTACTTTCATTTGATAATATTGTATTTTTATTGTTGCGGGTTGTCAATAACCCGGCCCTATTTTTCAAAGACTGGTTCTAATGAACTCGGGGCAGAGACATCATTTCTGTTCGACTTTGTTCAGGATATCCATTTTTATTTTGAATTTTTTCTGCTCTTGCAAAGCCTGATCCAGTTCTTCAGGTGAAATCCCACCCTGCGGAGCTGACTGAATCTTACGGGTTAACTCCTGGTACCGGGATTCAATTTCAGCTTTATTCATATCTTCTTCTCTTTCAACCTGGTCGCTGATAATGATAATTTTATTTTCCATATTTTTTATGAAACCATCCTGAATAAAAAGGTAGTGTTTAACCCCCTGAGTATCCCGATAGGCAATTTCACCAATACTTAAAATCGACACATAGGGAAGGTGATTCTCCAGAATACCGGCTTCGCCATAGTAGGCCGGAATATACAATTCAGTAATATTGGCCTTGACCACCACATCGGTAGAGGTAATGATTTCCAGTTCGATGTTTTCCGACAATCCGCTACTCCATTTTTTTGGCATTGGCAATGGCATCCTGAATGCCACCGCACATATAGAAAGCCTGCTCAGGGAGATCATCGTATTTGCCATCAGCCAGTTCCCTGAAACTTTTGATGGTATCCTCCAGTTCCACATACTTCCCTTCCATGCCGGTAAATTCGGCTGCCACAAAAAAAGGTTGAGAAAAAAACTTCTGGATTTTTCGGGCCCGGTTGACAATCACCTTGTCCTCATCGGAAAGTTCTTCCATACCCAGTATGGCAATGATATCCTTAAGATCTTTGTAACGCTGGAGAATCTCTTTTACCTTGCGGGCCACCTGGTAGTGATCCTCACCGACAATTCGGGGATCCAGTATCCTGGAATAAGATGAAAGCGGATCTACAGCCGGATAGATGGCCATCTCGGTCAATTGCCGAGAAAGATTGGTGGTAGCATCCAGATGGGCAAAAGTGGTGGCCGGAGCCGGATCGGTATAATCATCGGCCGGAACATAAATGGCCTGAACCGAGGTAATGGAACCCTTTTTGGTAGAAGTAATCCGTTCCTGCATTTCACCCATTTCCGAAGCCAGGTTGGGCTGATAACCCACGGCCGATGGCATTCGACCCAGCAGGGCTGACACCTCGGAACCGGCCTGGGTAAACCGAAAGATATTGTCGATAAACAACAACACATCCTGACCTTCTTCATCCCTGAAATACTCGGCCACGGTCAGACCGCTGAGTGCCACCCGCAAACGCGCACCCGGCGGTTCTGTCATCTGACCGTAAATCAGGGCAGTCTTCTTGATCACACCGGATTCTTTCATTTCCAGCCAGAGATCATTCCCCTCTCTGGTCCGTTCCCCCACCCCGGAGAAAACCGAAAAACCGCCATGCTCTTTGGCCACATTATTGATTAATTCCATGATCAAGACGGTTTTTCCCACTCCGGCACCGCCGAACAATCCGATTTTACCGCCCTTTAGATAGGGCTCCAGTAGATCAATAACTTTAATGCCGGTTTCAAACAGCTCCAACCGGGTATCCTGTTCTTCCAGTGAAGGAGCCTCCCGGTGGATGGGATAACGTTTCTTGGTTTTGATCTCGCCCATTTTATCCACGGGTTCACCAATGACATTCAATATCCGCCCCAGGACCTCTCTGCCCACCGGCATGGTAATGGGTTCACCTGTATCGATGACCTTCATTCCCCGGACCAGTCCATCGGTCGGATGCATGGAAACCGTTCTGACCCGGTTCTCACCCATATGGTATTGAACCTCAGTGGTAATATTGATGGGATCAGAACTCTCGAACCCATCGGAAACCACTTTCAGGGCATTGTAGATATCAGGCAATTCACCTTCGGGAAACTCAACGTCAATGACCGGCCCGATGACTTCGATCACTTTGCCGGTGCTGTGATTGTTTATTTTTTCAACACTCATATTTCCTCCTATATCCTCAAGGCTTCGGTTGCGGTTATGATTTCCAGCAATTCTTTGGTGATAGCTGACTGCCTGACTTTATTCAGAGTCATGGCCAAATCCCGGATCATATCACCGGCATTCCGGGTAGCCATATCCATGGCAATCATTCTGGCAGCATGTTCGGAGGCCTCGGATTCACGCAACAAGCGATAAATATATGAATTCAGGTATTTGGGCAGTAAGAATTGAAAAATTTCAGCCGGATCCGGTTCAAAAATATATTCAACTTCTTTCTCTTCTGTCCCCTGGGTTTTCCACTCAATGGGAATGGGAAAAAGTCTTTTTATGGCGGGTTCCTGCCTGCCGGCAGAAATAAATTCAGTAAAGACAATCTCAATTTTTCTTATGTTTTCTTTTTGATACAGCTCCTGGAGAAATGTGGAAAACTCAAGACCCTTTTCATAGGTCAATTTTGACATCATTGACCGGAAGTTTTTACTAACCGGATATTCTTTTTTCTGGAAATAACGAAAGGCTTTGTTACCGGCCACAATGAGCATGGTTTCATCATCATTGGCAGATATTGTTTGCCAGTGTTCCTCGGCACTCCTGATAACATGGGAATTAAAAGCCCCGCATAAACCTTTATCGGAACTGATCACCACCAGAACCTGTTTGCCCTCTTCCCGCATTTTTAACAATGGAAAATCTTCAACGGGCAGCTGCTGTCCCACCCTTTTCAGTAAGTTTTCAACCGACTCCATGAAGGGTTTATTTTTGTTCAGTTCGGTATTGCTTTTCCGCAGTTTTACCGCCGAAACCGTTTTCATAGCCCGGGTAATTTTCTGGGTGTTTTTAACGGAAAGAATTCTTTTCCGTAAATCGATTAATTTTCCTGACATGCTTCATTCGTTTCACTGCTCTGGCCTTCGATGATACTTTGAAATTCCTGAGCAAATTTTTTAAGTTCATCCTGTATGTTCTGCTCCAGTTCGGAGCCGATTACCTTTTTTTCCCGGATTTCCCGCAGTATATGGGGATGGTTTTTTTCAACAAAATCCAACATTTTTTTCTCATAAAGGGATAAGCGATCAATAGGAAACTCATCCAGAAATCCGTGGGTTCCGGCATATAAGGCCAGAATTTGTTTTTCCACAGCAATGGGAACTCCCTGTTCCTGTTTCAGCAATTCGGACAATCGCTTTCCCCTTTCCAGCTGGGCAATGGTAGTTTTATCCAAATCGGCACCGAACTGGGTAAAAGCTGCCAATTCACGGTACTGAGCCAGGTCCAGTTTCAGGGAACCCGCCACCTGCTTCATGGCCTTTATCTGGGCATTGCCTCCCACCCTTGACACCGAGATACCCACATCAATGGCCGGTCTCTGTCCGGCATTGAACAGGTCCGGCAACAGGTATATCTGCCCATCGGTAATGGAAATCACGTTGGTGGGAATATATCCCGACACATCCGAAGCCTGGGTTTCGATAATCGGCAAAGCAGTAAGGGAACCGCCGCCGTTTTTATTACTGAGCTTGGCAGCCCGTTCCAACAATCGGGAATGCAGATAAAAAATATCACCGGGATAGGCTTCCCGGCCTGGCGGGCGTCTCAACAACAGGGATATCTCCCGGTAGGCAACGGCATGTTTGGAAAGGTCATCATATATCAGCAAGGAATGCTGACCGTTATCTCTGAAATACTCACCCATGGCACATCCGGCATAGGGGGCAATATACTGAAGAGCGGCCGGTTCCGAAGCACTGGCCACCACCACGATTGAATAGTCCATGGCACCGGTCTCTTCCAGGGTTTTGACCACCTGGGCCACCGTGGATTGTTTCTGGCCGATGGCCACGTATATACAGATCATGTTCTGCCCTTTCTGATTGATTATGGTGTCGATGGCAATTGTGGTCTTACCGGTTTGGCGGTCACCGATAATCAATTCCCTCTGGCCCCGGCCAATGGGAATCATGGAATCAATGGCCTTTATCCCGGTCTGCAACGGTTCCTTAACCGGCACCCGGTCGATAACTCCGGGGGCAATGGCTTCGATGGGCATTAAGGTTTTGGTGTCCAGCGGTCCCTTGTCATCCAGAGGCTCACCCAGGGGATTGACCACCCGGCCCACCAGGGCTTCACCCGAGGGTATGGAGATAATTCTTCCGGTGCGGTGAACGATGTCACCTTCCTTGATCTTGTAACTTCCACCCAGGATAATGGAACCGACATTATCCTCTTCGAGATTCAGGGCAATGCCGTAGATCCCTTCCGGGAACTCCAGCAATTCATTATACATGACATTTTCCAGCCCGTATATCTGAGCAATCCCGTCTCCAACCGATATGATAATTCCGGTTTCATCCTTGTCAAAATCCAGTTTGAATCCCTCGATTTTTTGTTTGATGAGCTTACTGATTTCTTCAACCTTTATTTGCATCACCTTCTCCTATTCGAACCAGTGATTCCGGTATCGAGATCTCCGTCAACACTTCTCGTAATTTTTTTAAATTCCCTTCAATTGAAAAATCAAAATAGGTCGATCCCCTCTTGATTTTTATCCCCCCGATTAAAGACGGATCGGGTTGATTTTCAATAATGATCTTCTTTTGGAATGATTTTTCAAGCTGTTGGATCAATTCGTTTTGCTGCCGGTCATCCAATGGAATGGCCGAGAGTACTGTTATTTTTTCGATGCCCTTTTTCTCAAACCAAAAATCCTCCAGAAAATCCACAATTTGATCCAGGAACATCATTCGGTTCTCTTCGATCAGGGCCAATAAGAAATTGTGGGTTTTCGAATTCAGGTTCAATCGACCGTTAATGGATTCCAGGAGTTCCCGTTTTTGTTTCTTGGACAACAGCAGGGTCTCCATACTGGATTTAAAATTGAGGTCCTTGGCCAGCAATTCAGCTAAAAAGACCATCTGTCCCTTGATTTCCCGGTATTCGTCTTCATCATGAACGGATTCTGCCATGGCCTTGGCATATCTTTTGGCAATCGTACTTTCTTTCATGCCTCTCCCGGTTTTGATTTTTCCTCACGCTTTGCGATGCCAGCCACCTTTTCAATGTTCCGATCAATCATCTGACGGTGTTTGGCTTCATCCATTTGAGATGCAATATCCTTTTTGAAATGCTCTATGGTCATCTGGGCGATTCGGGCCTTCAAATCCTTCATCGATGATTCAACCCGGTTCTTGATTTCCGTCTCGGTTATTTTAAGAATGCGCTGTGATTCCTGGGCACCCAGCTTTTCAATCTTGCTCTTTTCCTCTTCGCCTTTTGAACGGGCCAATTGCTGCATGTCTTTGACTTCATCCTGAATTTGATCCAGGCGCTGCTTGATTTTCTCAAATTGTTCCTCGGAAAGTGCGGCCTTTGTTTCCCTTTCAATAATGTCCGTTTTGATGTCAATGCTTTTCTGGGTGAGTAATTTGATGAGGGGTTTTCGCAAAAAGATAATCAGGGCCCCGAAGAGGATGGTGGAATTTAAAACGGAACCGATGAGACGGCCCCAGTCATAGTGGTGGGAATCATGACCTTCCGAACTGGCAGGCAACAGAAATACCATCAACAGGAAAAGGAACAGGAAAACGTTGACTCTTTTACTCATAAAAATGTGTCTCTAACTTTTTTACTGAACAATTCAATTTCATTGGAAAGATATTTCTCAGCCCGGATGATTTCCGCATCAAGCTGCTTCATTTTTTCGCCAAACAGAGATTTGGATTTTTTCCGGGTTTCAATGACAACCTGATCCCGAACCGCTTCACCCTTCTGAATTAACTCCTCCTGTAGACGCATGGATTCTTTTCTGGATTCATTGAGTACTTTTTCGATATCCTGGGTTTTTTCTTCTATCTCCACAGTCATGGATTCCAGTTTACGGGAATCCTGGCTGATTTTATTTTCCCTCTCATCGATAATCTTTCCCACCGGTTTAAAATAGATTTTATTCAGGATCTTCACCAGCAGCGAGATTAAAATGATTACCACCAAGACGGATGCATCCAAATTTAGCATAATAATATTTATCACATCGAGGCTTTTAAATCAAGATAAATTTATGTCCATTGGGACATCTGCCCCGGTTTATTTTTGATGAAGCCAGGATCAGGTGATTTTTTGCAGTTTTTTAACCATCTCGATACCGTCACGGGCATAGTAGACATTGGCCCGGTCGGCCAGCTTCTGGTTAACCACTGCGCCACCGATAAATATTTTTATAGGTTTTAGTTTGTCCCGGTGCTTGATCAATTCCACTGTAGACAGCATCACCGGAACCGTGGTGGTCATCAGGGTAGATAACCCAATGACATCAACCTGATTCTGTTCCGCCTTTGATATGATCAACTCCGGGGCCACATCCTTGCCCAGATCAAATACCGTATAATTAAAACTTTCCAGTATACTCACAATGATGTTTTTTCCAATATCGTGAATATCCCCTTTGACCGTTGCCAGCAGTACTCTGGTTCCCCGGGATTCAGCATGCCGGGGCAGCTTCTTTTTTATTTCCGGTAAAATGGTCTTGACCGCATCGGCTGAAGCAATGAGCTGGGGAAGAAATAATTCCTTGCGGTGATACCGCCTGCCTACTTCATCCATGGCCGGGATGACGAAGTCGTTAATCACCTGAAGGGGATTTTTTTCTGCCAGCAGCCCGGTAATGTTTTCCCGGGCGCTATCGCCGTCTCCATCCAAAATATTTTCATACAGATCATGGCTGCCCTCATGAACCTGATCAACCACGCGCTTTTCGACTGTTGAAAATGTATCCGTGAATACGGTCAGCTCTTTTCTGGATCCGGTTTTTAAAAAATTCAGGGTCAGCAAATGGTTCCGGATGGATTCATGTAGAGGGTTGGCAATCACTATATCCAGCCCCTTGGACACGGCCATGGATAGATAAACCGCATTGACCAGCTCACGGTTGGGCAACCCGAAGGAAATATTGGATAAACCGATAATGGTCCGGTTTTCCGGAAACTCCCTTTTCAAACCCTCCAGGGTATTCAGGGTTACATCGACTTTTTTAATCTCGGCACCGGCACTGAGTACCAGCGGATCAAAAATAATATTTTTCAGGGGAATGCCGTATTCTTTTGCCCGCGCAACCGTATTCCTGGCAATGGCAAGTCGCTTTTCAGGAGAGTCGGAGATACCCTCTTCATCAATCAGGGCAGCAATAAAGGCCATATTATACTTCCTGGCCAAAGGCAGCAATTGATCCTGGGAGTGTTTTTCCCCGGAAATGGAGTTGATCACCCCTTTTCCTGCATAGAGCTGGCAAAAAATCTCCACATATTTGGGATCGGTAGTATCAATAACGAGGGGTATGTTCACCATGTTCTGAACACTCTTGATGATATTTTTGACCACCTGAAGATCAAGATCGTGGATATTGAGATTGATATCCAGGGCATTGCTCCCCAGCTTTTCCTGCTCGCGGGCATCATACTTAACCGTGGTCAATTTGCCACCCAAAATTTCCCGTCTCAATTTTTTTCTTCCGGTGGGGTTAATCCTCTCTCCCACCAGAAAGACCCTGTCGGTTGATACCGTGATCATATTGTTACGGGTGGAAAGGAACAGATCATCCTTAACCTGTCGTTTTAAAACCGGCTTGCCTTTAAACCTGCTGGAAAGATGGTTGGTGAAATCAGGATTTGATCCGCAGCAGGAGCCGATCATTGAAACCCCCAGTTCGTAGATATCTTCCATGAAATCGGCAAACTCCACAGGTTCGACCTTGAAAACCGTTTTCCCCTTTTCCATGACCGGCATTCCGGCATTGGGCTGGCACAATATCGGCAGAGTTGAATAACGGGTGATTTTTTCCATAACCATCTTCATGTTTCCCAGAGAATTTCCGCAGTTAGCCCCCATAGCGGTCAGGTCAACAAAATCAGAGGTTACGGCAAACACCCGGCCATCGGTTCCGGAAATACTCAAATCATCATTTGGAAAACTCATACAGGCCACTACCGGTATCTTCACCGCTGACAGGGCACCTACAACCGCTGCCCGGAATTCCTGGATCTCGGTAATGGTTTCGATCAGTATGAAATCAACCCCGGCTGCCTCCAGAATGGCTGCCTGCCGGGAAAAGGTTGTCAGTGCCCGGGCAAAATCGAGCTCACCCAGCGGATCAATCAGTTTACCGCAAGGTCCGATATTACCGGCCACCCATACCGGGTATTTTTCCGCCACCTTGCGGGCAATGCCTGCTGCCGCCCGGTTGATCTTCTCCATGTTCTTTCCCAGAGAGACCTCTTTGAGTTTCAGTTCCGATGCCCCGAAGGTGTTGGTGGTGATGAAATCCGCCCCGCTCCGGGCATACTCCTCCTGAATATCTGAGATTAATTCCGGTCTTGAAAGGTTCAGTTCATCCGGAATAAAGGGCGGATTGATCCTGGTTTCCAGCAATGCCCCCATGCTCCCATCCCCGATAATCACCTGTTTGCCCAGAACATCTTTTATTTTCTTCATGCTGTCTCTCTAAAAAAACCATTATAACCGAAACCAAATCCCCAGGCAACCGGATGAGAGAACAAATAACATCTGTAGGGGTTCAATATCTTGAACCACGATTTTTTATATCAGAGTGAGAAAACTTTTCTCTAAAAGTGGAGAAAACTAATTTGAAAAAATATTACAAATAGTGAAACAATAATCATTTGCTCTATTGACTAAAAGATTCTTTTAGTTTATTTCTTAAACACTATGATAATTTTTTTTGTTAATTTCAATTAACATATGTAAAAACAAAATTAAGGGGTTTAAGTATGTCAGCACAGAATCAAAAAGGAGACTCATTATGGAACCATATAAGAACTTAGGGGGAGATTCTGGAGTCTCAGCCTATGAAATTGCTTGCTAAGACAGGAGTAGGATTGAATAGCTTTATTAAGAAATATGTTAATAAGGGCTACGAATTAAAACTGAGATAAAAATAAGTGCACCTCTTGCATAATACACGGTTGGATATATAGATAAATGACTAAAGAAACAGCAGAACTAAAAATATTCTTTGACAATCCAAAGACATATGAAATACAGAATATAAAGCCATTAACGGGGCTGACAGGGCTATATTTCATTTTTAACAACAAGACAAAAATTCAATACCCTTTCAAACAATCTCGATTGCTCTACATTGGAATGAGCGAGAAGAAAACAAACAGCATCGGTAGCCGACTTACAGAACATTTTGAGGGTAAAAGCAAGAACTGGGGACTTATCAACTACGGCAAGGCAGGAAAACTTTATTTTACTTATATAAACTTCGAAATGCTTCGGAAGTTCTGGAGTAACAGGGTTGAAGACCTTGAAAGTTATTTCATTCTAGATTTCGTTGAAAAATATGGTGTGTATCCTATCTGTAACAATAAATCCGGGTATGAGATATTATATAAAAAATTAAAGGCCAACTTCATAATTGATTGGCCATATTTTGAATAAAATACAAAAAACAGCGGCATTACACCATGAGTGACGAGATCAAAACGGGTAAAGAGGTAATTGACGAATTCTTCGCAAAGATTCTGAATATAGAAGGGATAGATAAAAAAACTGTTGCGAAGCTGACTTCCTTGTATAATGAAGGGAAACTAACCGATACTAACATCCAGAATGCAATGGATCAACTATTTCAAGAAGAACTCGATACAACCGAGGAAAAAGATGGTAAAGATTAAATCAATCATAATCAGTGGAATTAGAGGCATCAAAGATCCCGTACTGTTAAATCTTAACAACAAGTCGACTCTCATATTTGGTGAGAATGGATCCGGCAAAAGCTCTTTGACCGATGCCATTGAGTGGTACTATTCAGATGGTGTTAAGCATTTGGTTAGTGAAGAAACAGTCTCAACCAAAGGGAGAGGTTCATTGCGTAATCTATTTATTTCTGATAAAGAAGATGCATTCGTTAACATTCAGTACTCCAACAACAAATTGAATGCAATAAAAACTATTGACAATTCATTAAGTACATCTACCTCCAATATGAAAGATGATACCAAAGACTATTTGTTCGCTACTCAATCAGAAAATTTAATTCTACGCTACAGAGATTTGGTGGGATTCATAATCGCCCCAAAGACCGATAAGCTTAAAAAACTCCAGAATATTATTGGCTTTTCTGCTGTTGCTGATATCCGTGATCTTCTCAAGAAGTCTGCTGGAAGAATCGCTCGCAACATCAAATCAGCCAACTATGATAATCAAAAAGATGCCCAACAATCTGTTGTTCTCGAAAACCTCGGGCAGAATGCTCATACCGATGACCAACTTTTTTCAGGAGCAAATCAACTAATAAAACCTTTGCAAATTAGAAAGGACATCAAATCGCATAATGACATTCAAGATGTTCTAAAATCGATTGAAACCAAAGAAGACACAGCTCTTTTTGAGCAAATCAGATTCTATAAGAAAGTTTCAGAAGATCTAACGGAAATTGTCGGGAACCTCGATAGCATACACTCAAGCTATACAGATTATCACACAATCTACACCGAATTTCGAAAAGATCCTGAGAATATTCAAAAACTACAACTCCTCGCTTTACTGAAAGAAGGACAGAGTGTTTTGAAAAACGATGTTATGCAGGATGATCACTGTCCACTCTGCCTTCAAGAAAAAAGCAAAATAGAACTGATTAAAGAATTAAATGAAAGGATTGAAGAATATGAGGAACTAGAAGTAAAAAAGGACAATATTGAAGAACAAGGACAGAAATTAAAAGATATTCTACGAGTCAACTTCATTACGATTGATGGACTACTCAAAGAGAAGTTTTTCAAAGATGAACAGCAAGCCAGACTTCTTGGGAAGGTTCAACAAATTAAAACATCATTGAATGCCTTTTTTGATGAACTAGGAAGGGAATTAGCAGCTAAAGACCCAATTCAGGAGCCTAGCAAATTACAGATTGATAAGAAAAAAATATCCGAGTCATCAAAGGAAGCGCAAAACACAGCGAAAGCACTCATAGAAAGCAAGAGCTCAAATATAAAATTCCAAATTTATACCGAGCTATTTCACTCAGTTACCGCTTTCAAAAAATATCAAAGTATCAAAAGACAACAAGAAATACTGACAAAACAACAGGTGACATTCCAACTTCTATTTGCTGATTTTATCAAACGGCAAGAAGAGGCTCTAAATGTGTTTCTGAATATGTTCTCCGCAAACATAAATGAATATTACACTACCATGAATCCCAATGAGAAAATTGAGGATATAAAGATAGTGCCAATCAAGGACAAAAACGATGACCTGGTCGGAATAACCATCGAGTATAGCTTCTTTGATGAGACCAAAACACCGCCAATCGCCTATTTGAGTGAAAGTCATATAAACTGTCTTGGCCTTTCTTTTTTCTTAGCTTCTGTTAAAGCATTTAATAAGCAGAATGAGTTTTTTGTCCTTGACGATGTTATTTCAAGTTTCGACAGGGCACACCGATCAAGATTCGCAAAATTGCTCACTGATAAGTTTGGCAAATACCAAGTTCTATTGCTTACACATGAGCGGGGGTTTTTTGAATTAGTGGCCAGTGATGTTAAGAGCAAAGGGTGGCTAATTCAAGATTTTAAGTGGTCAAAAGAGAACGGAGTAGCAATTGAAGAAGGCATAAGTGACATTAAGGAGCGTATTCTCAAGAAATTTGAGGACAAGAACAAAGAAGGGCTTGGTAATGATATCAGGGTTTATACTGAAAAAGTTATGAAAGAGATTGCCTACAACATAGAGGCCCAAGTGGCTTTTAGATATAATGAAATCAATGAAAAAAGAATGGCATCTGAACTATTGGATACTGTGCATAGTCGAATTTCAAAGAAGGGAAATGAATTAAAGGATAAGGCCAACATTCAAAAACTGAAGGGAATGCCAATGTTCGTAGCAAATGTCACGTCTCATGACAATAAGTTCACAGAAAGTATTGAAGACTTAGCAGCAATATGGGAAGATATTGTGGAGATCCTCCATGTCTTTTACTGCGACGAATGTAAAAAGTTTATTTCTATAAAATATTTTGACAATGTAGAAAACAAAATAAGGTGTGGGTGTGGGAAGTTAACCTATGACTGGAAGAAGTAATGCTCTTGGCAAATTATAGAAGAAGTGGGGATGGTGCTTTGAAACTTGAAATTTTAAAAAACAAGATCTGAGCCCCAAAATGTTAGGAATAGTAGATCTTTATAATCGAAAGAACACTCATTCCTATTGAAGCCATGATCCACAATAGACCAAATATATACCCTGTGACCTGAGAACTATTACTGCCTACTTTTTTACCGGCTTTACGTAGAAACAGCCGGGAAAGTATAATGTATCCTGAAAAATATATAAAGATACCGCTGCCAATGAGTGCAAACACCGGCCAATAAGGGAGTTCAAGCAACATCATTACCGCTGAGACTGGCAGCATCCATGTCAATGCCATGTCGTTCGCCCCAAGCACTTTTGCATCTATAATATAAAATGTGTCGTCCATCTCTTCCTTTGGCTCAAGCATTCCTAATTTTACAGCAAGACCGGGAAACAATAATGATAGCGATTGCCCTACCCAACATATTGCGCCTACGATTATCACAAAAATTCCGATAGCTGTTGTCATATTGGTGTCCTCATATTTTGTTGATAACGCCTACCTATTAATAAATATCAGTATATTTTATTAAAATAAGAAAGAAATATCAATAAAAATTGATTTTGATTGGCTAAATTGTTAAAAAAGTGATATAATATAACAGTATTAAATTGAAATACTTATCAATAAGACCTCAAATCCAGCGATTATCTACATTTACAGAACCGATACTAAAAAATAGAGGACAAATCAAGTAAATAATCAGATCGAGACATAATGGAAAATAAAAAACATGAAAAGTTAAAAAGAGGGAACGGATCAGACACCCTTCTGTACATAGAAGGTGAAACTACTCCCTTTACCGGCCTGGCAACAAGCTTGTACAAGACCGGCCAGGTGAGATTTAAAGGCAGGTATCAAAACGGGGTTCTCAACGGTAATGCCACCTGGTGGATGAGAAATGGCCAGAAAGAGTACGAAGCCACGTATTCCAATGGGAAACTGAAGGCTTTTTGCTCAGATTCCGAGCTTAAAAAAACAAACAAAAAACCGTAAACCCGAACAAAGCTCCGGGGTCAGGTTTTTCATTTTAGCATTTGTCTTTTTTTTCTACTTTTCTATTATTCAACCACCCTGGCTTGCAAACATTGTTAAAAAATTGAAAAAATGATAATATGACTTTCGAAAAGGGAAACCCATGAACGAGGACATTAAAAAAGAAATCATTAAAACCAGAGAAAAACTGGAGAAAAAACTGGATAAAGTTAAGGACATCTCGGAACTGGTTGGGAAAAATATCGACCGGGAATACCCCCAGGATTTCAATGAATTGTCCGAAACCGAACTGGATGCGGAGATGGGAAAGCGGGTGGTTTTTTTAAATGAAAATCTGAATATTATAAACAAGATCAATCAAAAAACCAGCAACAAAATCGTAAAATTATTACTATTCCTCCCCTATTCAATTCATTTTATGCTGACCAAACCCGTGTTGCTGATGAAAAATTATTTACAGTTGAACCATATATTACTGGTTCGCCTTAAGCGGATGGCCGAGCGTCTGGACCAGATCGAGGCCCGGTTAGAAGACATGGAAGGCATGCAGGAATTCCTGACCAGAGATGGCCATAATAACCGTTGAGAACAAAAAGCAGCTGAGGAAGTTTGCGACCCGTTCTGGGTCCCGCCATAAAAACCTACCGCATCTACGAAAAAACCCTTTAATACAAATATGGCTATTGTTTTACCTGGACGTATCCCAGCCCATAGTCCCCGATGGCACCCAGGCCAAAAGTACCTCCATTAAAAGCCCCCGGATGAAAATATTCGGGAAAGACAGAGTCATATATTTTCACCTTACCGTCACTGGCATCATAGACATCCCGAAATACGATCGTTGAAGATGATTCCAAATCATACATACCAAAGGCTTTCAATTTTATGGTGCTGGTATTAAAGAAAAACATCCCATAACTTTTCAGGGTTGTCGCCAATAAATAAATGTATGGAGCCGAGGTTGTACCATTTCCATAATCAAGGATGGCGGCACTCACATTCCTGTTTTCCTGATATCCGGAAACTGCTATTTGATCCAGAATCCATACTATCAAAATAGGAGGATTGGGAAACAATTGGAATTTAAAAATACATATTGCATAAAGCTGATTCTTTCCAAAGGCAAATAAGTACATCCCGTAGAGGTCAAGACTCTTGATTTCTTCACCGGCCGGTAAACTGAGTATCCGGGCCGGTGCCACATTGAATCCGGTTGCATTCCGTCTGAACAGCTGTAATTGATTTCCGCCTGCAGCCAACACATAATTCGCATTGACTTCCACATCCTGAATATCAATGATTGGGGTTAACTGAACACTACCAATAGTAGTTTGATAGGAAAACACCTCTATACCTGAAAAATAACCGGGGGCTGTGGAATCATCCCCGTATTCCAGCACAAAGGCCTTTCCTCCCTGGGCAGCAATCCTTCGGGGCACGTCTCCGGTTACCGTCAGGGACTTCAACAATTCAGGACGCATTTTATCACTGACATCAACAAAGTGTATCTGATTGTTGAGGGTATCGGTCAAGATTACAATGTTTCCATCCACAGCCACCTGCTCAATAAAACAGCCGGACATCTGAAGCATACCGGTGATCACGTATAAGTACGGATTGCTCATATTAACAATCTTGAATCCCCCGGCTCCGTCAGCCAGAAAGACATAATAATCACTGATTGCAATTCCCCGGGTATCACCATTTGTATTGGCATTTTTTTCAATAACTTCAATCTGAGAATAAACCGGATATATCCAAACCAGTATAAGAAACAGAATTCCCAGCAGCTTTCTAATCTGAAATATATTCATCATCTTTGCCTCCTATTTTCCTGATCATATTGTCAGCAATGCTACCTCTGACTCAGGGCTCATTGACCACCACAATATTTTCAATACGGTCAACCGCCAGGGTGCTCATGGATTCGGGAACATTCAGCTTAATTCTGAAGGTAAAAGGACTGTTATTAACACCACCGGCAGCGGTAATCAACTGCACAAAATCAGATAAATTAAACACTCCCACATGATCGCCACTGGCATTAACTCTGATTTCAGTACTGTCAATTTTCTGACTACATGATCCAATCACTGATAAAACGACCCCCTTTGAAGTAGGTGGCAATCCATTCCAGGTTGATTCCCAGTTGGAGTTGGTAATCTGAAAATCAAATTTCACTTTACTGTCCAGGGCCAGATTTATCCAATTCAACGGTGGATCACCCGGTTGAGCTGGCCACGATCCTTGCCTGATCTGCACAATGACCACCCCACTATCGGCAGGATTCAATGACACGGTAACGGTTACCGTACCCTGCGGAGGATTGAGAGGATCGGTGGTACCGTCATTCACATTGACCTTGAAATTGAATGTACCGGGAGTGGTGGCGATACCGGACAGCACTCCCCCTGTATTCAGGTTAAGACCCGGAGGAAGTGTTTCACCGGCTGCCAGCTGCCAAAAGGGCACACCCAGGCCGCCGGACAACATTCCCGACAGATTGTAGGTGCAACCAATGCATTCTATACAGGGAACACCCGTATTGGTGATTGTTAACATCGAAGCAGCCACCGTCAGAGAAAAAAGCTTCTCCGTGTTCGAACCTCCACCCTCGGAGAGCTTAACTTTAAGGACATATGCCCCGGCTACAGTCGGCGTACCACTGAGGATTCCGCTGGAGGAATTTAGTGAAAGGAAAGCCGGCCATGGAGTAGTAGTTGTATCAATCTTATCCCAGGTGTAAGGAATTGTTCCGCCACAGGCCTCCAAAATATGACTATAGGGAACACCCACAATCCCGGAAGGTAGATGCTGCGGAGTGAGAATGGTTATCTTATCGGTGATTTTCAGCTTGAATTCCTTTTCGATGCGGAAAGTATCCCCCCGGGAATCGGTCACCCGGATTTTGAAGGTATAATCTCCCGGTGTAATCGGTGTTCCGGTCAATGTATTCTGGCGGCTGTTGTCCGGGCCTGGCACGGTAAAATTAAGGGGCAGAGCAGAAGGAACCCAGTCAATGGTTTTCCAGGTAAAGGGCGGCATGCCACCGCAGATATCAATAATTGCCGAATAGGTGGTTCCGGCACAGATGGGGGGAAGAAAAGAGGTAACAATGGAAAAGTCATTGATATTTATGGTGAAGCTACCCTTGGATAAAACCGTAGAAGTGGCATCTACGGCTTCAACCTCAAATGTGAACACACCGATCGTTGTGGGAAACCCTGATAAAATACCGCTGTTTATATCCAGATTCAGACCCGTAGGAATACTGCCGGAACTCAACTGATACTGGGGAAAGGGGCTGAATCCATATGTACTATAGTAGGAATTGAGATCATAATAATAATATTGATTGACGCATCCGTCAGGAGGGGGAGTTATTGAATATGACGCTCCTCCACCTACGCCACTGGTATCAAATACACACCCCGGATAAATCACCAAGCCGTAAAAACATACAAGAATAAGGGCATAAAACGAAGGATCGGAAAACATTTTTCTTACTCTTTTTAAAAACCAATTCTTTGATTTCATTTTAAACTCCATTTATAAAATTAATATCATTGTCAACCCGGTATTCAGGATTTTTACTTCACCTTTAAAAACAGAAAATCATTACCACTCCCAGAACCCGGGCCTTGATCATGATTTTATCATTGGCCCGGGTGACAGGAATTTGAAACCGTTGTGAATAACTCCCGTTCAGATGATCCTGAACCGTCTCAACAAAACGTGCACCCTTTATAAAAAAAGAAATTTGGTCTGCAAATCCGGGGCCGAGATAATTTTTCAGTGCATCACGGGGAGTAATGGTCACCTGATATTCCCGGACACCCGGTATATCACTCTCCAGCAGTTTCAATTTGATAATCGTGTACGCCTCCTCCGGCTTCACCCGGAGGTATTTCTGAATCACCTTTTCCCTCCGGAAATTCTGCCCGGAAGCAGTGGTTCCCTCGGCCATGATATCAAAAACATAGGTTCCGGGAATGCGGGTTGAGGAAATGATGGAGGTATATATTCTGTCATTGGCCTTGAGATCCCCGTTGGTGCCGTCATCATGAAAAATAAAAAAAGTTTTTTCCGGATCGGGTGAAAATGGTTCCTGTAACTTTTCCTGCAGTAACAGGGCCTTTCGCTGAATATTGGATAGGGAATCGTTTTTTTTCGATTCCGGTATACTCCCCAACTGATTGGGCCTGATTCGATTTTTGGCCATCCAGTTACTGCTGAATTGCCGGGGCCTCTGAACCATCACTTTTATATTAGCAGGAAGTGGCTTTTTCCCCTCCAGAACAACAACCTGAAGGCCAATATTCCTGCCGGCATAATAGGATACCCGATTAAATTCCGGGATTAATTTGAGTTTGGAATCCATCAAAACCCCATAGAAATAGGTTTCACCCAGATCCGACTCAATCTCTCTGCCAATCAGCTCTATGGTCCACTGACCTGCTCTATTCATGGTTTTTAAAAATTCTTCTTCTATATGATAAAGCTGGTAAGTTGGTCTTGAGATATGGGTAACACCGGAAAGGGTGATGGCATTTGCCGGATCAATGATATTACCGTCAGGTGTATGAAGCAAAAAATCAATGCATTTTTGATTTGGCGTTGACCAGGATAGATCAAAGGTTATATCCCGGTCATGATCCGTGATCCATATTTCATGACGTATTTTCTGATCTTTTTTGATTTGACCGGAAGGATCACATTCAGCCTCCAGTCCTAACAAAGACTGGATAATGGTTTTAAACCAGCTCATGAGATTCAGATGGGTGGAAGTAGTGGCATCCCGGAACTCCCCTCCGGTGGTGGTGGCAATATTCGCCAATCTGGAAAGGTCTACCTGTACGGCAGTACCGATCCCTACTGTATAGACCGGATCAGTAAAGCTGGACAGGAAACCAGCCGGAAAATTAAAGCTGGGACAGTTGTGATAGCCGTCACTGGACAGCAGGAGCATCTTTGTGGCTGTGGTCGAGCTGAGCAATCCCTTGGCCAGGGTTAATCCCTCAACCATGGGGGTACCCCCTCCGGCTACCAGCCCCGGGATTATGGTGTTGATGGCATTTAAACGGTTGCTGTCATTGAGGGGCCACAGGGTTCCGGTGCCGGGAATGATGTTTGTGGCCGAAGGACAGGGAATACTTGAATTTGGAAAAGTCACCAGTCCGAAGTAGACATCGCTGGGATTTCTCAAATTAAAACGGTCCAGAAAATTGGAAATGGCCTGACCGGCTTTATACAGCCTTGAATCCCCGAGTACAACCGAAGGCGTGCCATTTTCTTGCCAGCTCATGCTGCCGGAAACATCCAGTACCAGAACAATTTCTTTGGGGGAAGGTGAGGTGGTAACTGTGGGATCAAACTTAAGATAATAAATCTCCGGGTTTATTACCGTCTCAAATTGCGCCATATAAACAACATGAAGCAAGGATACGCTATCAGCGATAATCGAACCCCGGCACCCTTTTCTGGAGATCCGGACATCATCTCCCCAGAAAGCAGTTTTCTTTTTATAATACAGGGAAAACTGATTCCAGCCTGCCCCACCCAGATAACGACCGTCCTGCCAGATCACATGCAGCTGCCCCGATGAGTCAACCGCTACCCGGGGATTTTTGGAAGGAGAAGCCTCACTGGTTAAACGCCCTTCCGAACCCCAGGAGCTGGAAGACGCAGACCATTTGAGATAGTAAATCTCAAAATTACCGTCCCGATCATCTTCCCAGACCAGATGAAGATTACCCGATGAATCCGAACACAGATAGGGTTTGAGAGAATCAGAAGAGAGTGCAAAGCTCAAACGGGTGTCGGTAGTCCAGCTTCCGGCAGCCGGCTTTTTTTTGTAATAAATTTCAAAATAGGTGGGCCCGGTTGTATCTCGACTGTCAGCCCAGGCCACCTGAAGGGTATCCGAGGAATCCACAATGATATTGGGTGTTTTTTTCTCCGAGAGAACGGTTGTGAGTTGCTGGCTGATTCCCCAGCCCGTAAGCGGAATATATTTCCGGTAAAAAATCTGCTGATTGCCGGCAATGAGACGCTTCCATACTGCATGGATGTTATCACTGCTATCCACAGCAAGTACGGGATTAATTTCCGAGACCCCGCCGTCTCCCAGCATGGTAGGTATAGAATCCCAGCTGCTGGTGGTAGCCGTATACGTTAACACCTCTGCCTGCTGGGTGGTTATGTTTTCATAATAAACAAACAGATTCCCGCCGGAATCCATCACTATTCCGGGTGTTGCTTTATCCTGGCTTTCTATAATGGGATTATTCTCATTATCTACTCCGATCATTACCTCAAATGTCAACCGGGTATCAAGCCCCCAGCCTGTTCCCGCCGAATACTTCTTATAATACACTTCGGAGATAGAACCGCTGTGATCACGGTTATCAAGCCAGACAACATGAATATTACCGGAAACATCCTTGACCATGGCCATTTGATTGGAAGGAGAGGTCGTCGAAGTCCATATATTGTTGGTCAATCGAACTTCGGGAATCCATTCGGCTTGAACCGGTAAATTCGCCAACATTAGTCCTACCACCAAAACCACGACATATAGAATTGAACACAATGAGTACCTGACAGTTTTAACCATAAATATCACCTCCGATATTTTCAACAGAATCTCCTTCCTTCTCCCTGTCACCCGACCCGAGCAATAGTGATCATTTTAACATTAATCAAAATATGTTTTGATGTCAACAAAATAAAGATAAAAATTCAAAATAAAAAAAGGGATAAGTGGCAGGCCTGATCGCGGGTTTTCGCAATTTAATTGCATCCGGCCATTGACAATTATTATTGAGTTGCCAATAATATGGGTATTTCAAATTGATTATTGAGAAAATTAAATGTCGGAACTTTAAGCGAAAAATCCGGAGGAACTATGACAAATTCGAGAAAAATATTTATGACCGGAAAACCCATATCCGAGGGCAGCGGAGGCAAACTCAGTCACTGGATGGTATTATTGATCAGCCAGCTCTGTTTCGGAATCGCCATCACCTGGCTCTACCTGTGCATGAGGGGCATCATGCACCTTGGCGGATTCGTGGCTTCGGGCGGCCCCTACCACATCGCCCACCAGGCACCGGATTGGGTTTGGATGATGCCGGTATCCATTTTCCTGGGTTTAATTGCGGTGTTTGCCTCCTTTGCGGCCACCAAACGCATCGGAGGACCCAACCTGATGGCACTGGCCTGGTCTGCCCTGTTCTTATCTTTAGGCTGGAATTTTGTGGAATTCGGTTTTAACCCTCCCGTGGGAGAGGGTCCGGTCTGGGCCTGGATCATCTGCGCTATTTTCTTCATACCCATGGGAGCCATCCCGCTTCTGATTATCTTCTCCAGTGTGCGTGCTTCTTTTCGCACCCGCAGGGAAAAGCAAGGTCTCTATGAAACAGATGGAGAGAGCCGACAAAAAAAGGTAAAATGGGGACCTTCACTCCTGTTGCAACTCATTGCAGTGGGATTGGGTATTTATCTGGGAATCGGTTTTTTCAACACTCAGGCAAATCCCCAAAGGTCTGATTCCAAAACCGTTAAGAAGGAGACATCCAGGAAAAGTTTACCGAAAAAATCTCAATACCATGGCACCTCAGTGGAATTTCAGAATAAAGGCAGGATACTGACCCTGATGGCCCTACCCGACGGCAGCTGGGACATTGTATTTGAAGAAGAGGTCTACGAGCGAATCAGCGAATTGCCCAAAGATATTCAACGACTCTTTAAGAAGTCCCTGGAAAACGTGAAGAGATTGAAAAAATAGTTTTTTCAATACCCGACTGAAGGGTCATAACCATTTTTTGATATCACGGGAAGCGGTGATAACGGCCTGGGTAGTATATCGTTCATGGTTTTTTTCAATATCAGAAAGCTTATAGTAATAATTGACCATGATGCCAACCGACTGTTTCAAGCCCTTTTCCGAGATGTCTCCCAGCCAGTTCAGGCGCTCGATCCGGGCTCCGTTGGACAGGTGAAAATTGGCCACCGGGTCCAGGGCTTTATTATCCTTTTTTTCATTCAAGAGGTAATGTGCACCCAGCCTCATCAATATGGGCTTTAGAACAGATGATATTTCCGCATTTTTTATCCATATCCAGCTGGAATTCAACCACTCGAACAGCCCCCGGGCTGCATTTTGATTACCGGTCCGGTCTTTCAACCAGTCAATCTCAGAATTTTTGAACAGGGTTTCATCACCGCTCAGCAGTAGCGGATCCAACCACTTTCGGAAAAGGGGCAGCGGTGACAGGGTGGCGAAATGCTGCAGATTCTTTAGTTTTTTTTTCAGCTCTTCCACCACTCGTTTGATCAGAAAATTCCCCAGGTTGATACCGGCCAGCCCTTTCTGGGTGTTGGAAATAGAGTAAAAAATGGCGGTATCTGCATCTTCGGGCTCAATGGTAGATGCGGTGATATCCAGTAATTCCTGAATATTGCCGGACATTTCATCTACCAGAGCCACCTCCACAAATATGAGGGGTTCATCCGGCACCTTGTTATGAAAAAAAGCAAAACACTGGCGATCTGAATCAAGCCGGTTTTTTAAATCCTCCCAGGATTGAATTTCATGGACCGATTCATACTCGATCAATTTTTCCAGCAGCGAAGCTGGTAAATCCCAGGTGATCTCCCTGAGATCTAACAAACCGATATCAAACCAGGAGGCGAGAATATTCTTCAGGTCGGTATCCAGTTTATTCAAACACGGATCCTGCTTTCGAATCGGAATCAATTCGGCCCTGAAATCAATCAAAAACTTGAATCCATTAGGCAGAGAATTAAACTGTTTCAGTAACTTGACCCGGGGAGGAACCAGGGCATCAGACAGCTCTATTTCAGCCTTTACTCTTTGCGCCTCATCTGCTGCGTTCCTGAGTCTATTGCGGATACTCTCCATTTTTTGATTGTCCACATCAAATTCCCGGGCCAGGATCATGATGACTTTTTTTCTGCCTTTTCGGGAAAGCTTCAGATAAATTTCACCCAGTTCAACCGATTTGGTTCGGCTTGCCATTTCTCCGCCCCGGCCATAAATGCAGTCATGAATCTGTTGCTTTAAGAAGGTTTCATCGGTTCTGGAGAGATCCGGGTCCACCCTACCGGTGACCTTTCGGCGGACCAGGCTAAAAACTTTTTCCCATGTCTTGCAAATTCCATCCAGGGTCTGCCGGCTGAAATCAGTTAAGGATTTTTGCTTTTTTTTATCGTTGATTTTGCCCATATGTTAATATTATAAGTTAATTCCTCAATATATCAATACGGAAAATCCGGTCCCCTCCGATAGGTTTCTAAATGTAAAGGCCTGGCACCACTTCTGTAAAATTGATAAAATATTCTCAATAGCTTAATATATATTTTTATATTAACTCGAATCCGCTGCCTTTAAAGGAAAATCGTTAATACCATGAAGTTAACCACCCGGAAAGAAAAATCTGCACTGATCGCCGTATTAACAATCAACCTTATCCTATTCGGTTTGGAATTCATCACCGGGTTCATTTCCAGATCCATGGGACTCGTGAGCGACTCCCTGGATATGTTAGCCGATAGCATTGTCTACGGATTGAGTCTTTATGCAGTGGCCCATGCCGTTTCAAAAAAGAAAAAAATTGCCAGGATCAGTGCTTATTTTCAATTTTTCCTGGCCATTGCCGGATTTACCGAGGTGATCCGGCGTTTTCTGGGATTTGAAAAAATACCGGTTTTTCAAACCATGATCGTGGTTTCGGTTATAGCCCTTCTGGGGAATGCTGCCTGCCTCATTATCCTGCATAAGCGGAAGGACAGCGGGGCCCACATGAAGGCCAGCTGGATCTTCACCTCCAATGATGTCATCGTGAATCTCGGGGTTATTTTTGCCGGTATCCTGGTTTACCTGACTTCATCGAACAAGCCCGATCTGATAATCGGCAGCATTGTATTCCTCCTAGTCGCCCGTGGAGCCTATCGAATATACAACCTGTCAAAATAAATAGTAAAATTAAATTGAGGTGATTTGTAAGCCTATTTGCCTTTGAATTTGGGTTCGCGTTTTTCCAGGAAGGAGGCTACGCCCTCTTTTTTATCTTCGGTCCCGCAAGAAAGTGCATGCAGATAGGATTCATGGGCCAGTCGGTCAGCCATGGATCCTTCACCGAACTTGAGTACGGCTTCCTTGGCATACTGAATGGCCAACTTGGGCAGGGCAATTATCATGTCAGCTAGTTCACGGGTTTCTTCCATCAGTTTCTCCGGTTCAGTTACCCGGTTTACCAGGCCCATTGCCAGGGCGTCTTCGGCAATTACCGGACCCCCGGTCAAAATCATCTCCATGGCCCGCCCCATGCCCACCAGCCGGGGCAGGCGAAAACTACCGCCGGCACCGGGAATAATACCCAGCTTAACCTCGGGCTGACCCATCCGGGCCTTTGAGCTGGCTACCCTCAGGGTACAGGCCATGGCCAGTTCCAGTCCGGTACCCAGGGCCCAGCCGTTGATTGCCGCTATTGAGGGAATCTCCAGTTGCTCCAGCCGGGTATAGACTTCCTGTCGTCTCCGGGTTTCGGTCCGGCCCGACCGGGTATCACGCTGGTTCAGCTCGTTGATATCCGCACCGGCCACAAAAGCTTTGTCCCCACTGCCGGTTATAATGAGCACCCGCAGTTCCGGATTGACTTCAATCTGACCCAGAGCAGCATCGATTTCCTCCACCGTGGCATTGGTAACAGCATTGCGCCGGTCCGGCCGGTTGATGGTAAGAGTGGCAATGGACCCCTCTATTTCCAGCAATATGTTTTCAAACATTCGGATTATTCTCCATAATCGTAAAAACCCTTTCCTGTTTTTCGGCCCAGTTTTCCCTCCTCGATCATTTTATCAATGATGGGTGGATGCTGGTAGCGTGAATCACCCAGAACCGACCGCAGGGTCTGCATTTTGGCCCGGTGAACATCAAGGCCGATAAAATCAATCAACTGCAAAGGACCCATGGGATGATTGGCTCCCAGGGTCATGGCTTTGTCAATGGCTTCCGGGTCAGCCACACCGGATTCCACCATCCAGGTTGCCTCGTTCAATAACTGACCCAGAATCCGGCTGACAATTCCGGCCGGGGCTTCAGTCTTACATACCACCGGCCCCTTGCCTAACTGCAGGGCAAATGCCTCGGCCGCCTTTAAAGTGGCTTCCGACGTGTGCTTGCCGGGCATGATTTCCACCAATTTCATGATTACCGGGGGATTAAAGAAATGCATCTGAACTACTTTATCAGGCCGATTGGTGGCCTCGGCCATGGCCGTAATGGACAGAGAAGTGGTATTGGTGGCCAGGATAACCTCGGGCCGAGCCATCTCATCCAGCTGGGCAAAGATCTTTTTCTTGATCTCCAGGTTCTCGACCACGCTTTCGATCACCAGGTCTACCTGGCTGGCAACCGAAAGATCTCCGGCCGTGGAAATTTTGGCCAATACCGCCTGCATGTCATCCTGGGTTATTTTCCCTTTTTCCACTCTTTTGGATAATCCTTTTTCAAGCCGAGCCTTGCCTTTATCGGCCAGCTCCTGATTCATATCGGTTATGATGGCTTCAATTCCGTTTTGGGCGCATAACTGGGCAATCCCGGCGCCCATGGTGCCGGATCCCACCACCAGTACTTTTTTTATATCCATAAGTCAACCTCCTTTAATTAAGCCGTTCTACCACAGCTGCCACTCCATTGCCGCCGCCGATGCAGAGACTGACCAGACCCAGGGTGACATCCCGCTGCTTCATGGCATACAGCAGGGTGGTCAATATTTTTGAACCGGTCGCGGCCACCGGATGACCCAGAGCAATGGCTCCGCCATTGACATTTACTTTGTCTCTGTCCAGATCCAATTCACGCTCACAGCCGATATACTGAGCGGCAAAGGCTTCATTCAGCTCGATGAGTTCGATATCATTCAAGCTGAGACCGGCCTGTTTCAGTGCCGCCGGTATGGCCTTTACCGGAGAGAGCCCGAAGTATTTGGGATCCACACCGACAAAAGCATAACCCCTCAAAAGCGCCATGGGCTTCAATCCCAGACTGTTGGCTTTTTCCCGATCCATCAGCACCTGGGCAGCCGCGGCATCGCACAGGGCACAGGCATTTCCTGCGGTTATGGTACCGCCATCTCTTTTAAATACGGCGGGAAGACCGGATAAAAACTCGGGGGTTAGTCCCTCCCGGTAAATCTCTTCAAAATCAAATACAGTCACTTTCCCCTTTCTTCCCTTGACCTCATAAGGTACAATCTCCTCTTTGAATAGGCCTGCTTTCACAGCGGCTTCGGCCTTATTCTGAGAATGGGCTGCAAAAGCATCCTGCTCTTCCCGGCTGATTCCCTTTTCCTGGACCAGGTTTTCGGTGATCTCACCCATCAAACCGTTGCCCAGGGGGCATAAAAAACCATCATGATGCAGCAGGTCCAGTAATTCTCCTTTTCCCATCCGATATCCCCAGCGGGCTTTGGCCAGGGCATAGGGGACCTGATTCGAACTTTCAATCCCACCCACAAGGGCGGTATCAATATCACCGGCCTTAATGGCCTGGGCGCCGAAAATCAGGGCCTGAATACTGGAACCGCAGCGTACATTGATGCTGACCGCAGGTGTTTCCACCGGTACGCCTCCCCAGACCGAAGCCAGTCTAGCCGGATTGGGACCGATCCCGGCCTGCCAGGCATTCCCCAATATGGTCTGTTCGATTGTATCCGCAGAAATACCGGAACGACTGATGACTTCTTTTATAACTGTGGCACCCAGTTTGGGTGCACTCTCATTTTGCAAACTCCCGCCGTACTTACCACCGGCTGTACGACCAGACCCGAGTATTACGATCTCTTTCATTAAATCCTCCTTTTTTGATTGGTTGAATCGATCAGCGGTTGGCCTTTCTAATACCCAGTTGATCCTGGCCAATGATCATCTTCTGTATATTCGCAGTACCCTCAACAATCTGGTACAGCACTGCATCCCGGTAAAAACGCGCCACCGGATATTCGGTGGAATACCCGAAGGCTCCTAAAATCTTCATGGCATTATGGGCACACCGGGTCACTGTTTCACCAACCATATACTTGGCATACGAGGTCTCCAGAACATTACCCATTTGCCCCTGGTCTTTTTGCCAGGAAGCCCGGTAGGTTAACAGACGGGCCGCTTCAATCTCAGCCGCCATATTAGCGATCAATTCCTGGTTCATCTGATATTTGCCCACTACCTGCCCAAATTGTTCTCTTTCATTACAGTATTGAACTGCCGCATCCAGACAGGCCTGAGCCAGGCCCAAGCCTCCGGCTGCACAACTGAGCCGGGTCTGATTCAATGACCCAAAACAAATCTTAACCCCATCTCCGAGACTCCCTAACAAGGATTCCTCAGGAAGATGAACATCCTCGAATATGATCTCTCCGGTTGGCGATGACCGGGTCCCCATTTTATCCAGTTCAGTGGTAGATACCCCCTCCAGGTGAAGGTCCACAATAAAGGCACTCAATCCCCTGGATCCTTTATCCCGATCATGGTAGGCATAAGCGATAGCCACATCAGCCTGCTGGGCAAAAGAAATCCAGGTTTTGGTTCCGTTCAATATGAAACCATTCCCATTGGATTTGACCGTGGACTTCATGGACATCACATCTGAACCGGAATTGGGTTCGGTAATGGCAAAACAACCAATTTTTTTTGCACTGATTAAATCCGGAATCCATTTTTTTTTCTGTTCCTCGGTTCCATGCTTCAGAATGGATAGAGAAGTACCCAGGCACTGGGTGTTAAAAGAAACCCGGAGTGAAGAAGACCCCCGCCCAACCTCTTCAGTCAACAGAGTTTGGGTGAGGAACCCCAGATTGGTTCCGCCATATTCTTCCGGAATTGAGCACCCGAAAAATCCCAGTTCTCCCATTTTTACAATCACTTCCCGGGGAAAATGGTGATCTTCATCCCATTGGTCCGCAAAGGGAACGATCTCTTTCTGGGTGAAATCCCTGGCAGCTTCTTTCATCAATAATTGGTCTTCAGTTAAACTAAAATCCATGACTTGTTCCTCGCTTTTTTTATTAAAATAGAAAGAATAAATATATACAGAATGCTCAGCCTGAAAATATATATTAATGAAAATCGAGCGGCTTGTCAACCGAATCCGTTCACAAAATTTCATAATCAGGGGAAGTGGTTATAAAACCGCAGGTAATCGGGAGTCATCGATAAGAAGTTAGCGGAACACAGTTGACAATACCGCTTTTTTATCATAACCTAAATATGCAGATGAATGACAAACAGGATAAAAAAAAATTTCTGGTCATTGGCCTGGGGCCTATCGGTAGCATATTCGCCTGCCATTTAAAAGCAGCCGGTCATGGGGTTGTCGGGATCGACATTTGGCAGGAACACATCCAACAAATACGGAAAAATGGGATCCGGATTGAAAAACTGGTCGACCTGCATCAGCACCTGGATGAGGCCCTTACCCGGATCAAAGACCTGGACAGCCTGAAATTTGATTATGTGGTTATCAGCATCAAAACCCCTTATATGGATAGCATCATCGGAGAATTAAAAAAATACAAGAGCGGTTTTAATATTGTTTCTCTTCAGAACGGCATCGATACCGAAGCATACCTGGCCAATTTCTTTGAAAAGGAACGGGTGCTCCGGATTGTCGTCAATTACGCCGGCAACATAATTGCTCCTGGGAATATCAGCATGTCTTTTTTTCACAAACCAAACTATGTGGGTGGAGTGGCAACTCCCGAACCATGTCCGCCGGCCATTGAACTGGCCCGGATTCTGGATAATGCCGGACTGGAGACGGAATACACCCCGGATATCAAAAGATTCACCTGGAAAAAGACCATATTAAATTCCATCCTGGCTCCCCTTTCCGCCCTGCTGGGAATGACCATGGCTGATGTCATGACCTGTGGAGAAACGCGTTCCATGGTTGAATTGCTGTTGAAGGAAAGTCTCAAGGTGGCGGAACATATGGGTTATGACTACGGAGAATCCTTCTTTCAACAAAGTATGGACTATCTCTCCGGGGCCGGCCATCACAAACCCTCAATGCTGATTGATATTGAAAAGGGAAATCCCACTGAAATTGATTTTATCAATGGGAAAATTGCCGATTACGGCCAGCGCTTCAACATCCCGGTACCACTGCATACCGCCATCACCGCCCTCATCAAGGCCAAAGAGCAATACCCCGGGAAACGGTAAAAAGGGAGCCGATCCGACCATGGCCGTTACCATTACATTATATGGGGGAATAGACGTGGGGGCATCCCGTACCAAAGCAGTCATACTGGATGAAAATCGGAAGATTCTCGGTTACTCGGTTAACCCATCCGGGGTTGATTTTGAAGCAGCAGTAGATAAGTGTTTCGGAACCGCCCTGAAAATGGCCGGGGCAATCCGTGAAAAAGTGGTAAAAACCTTCTCCACCGGATACGGAAGGCTGAATGTCGCCTTTCGTCAGGGAACCCGTACCGAAATCGGTTGTCATTCCAAGGCCTGTTTTTTCTATTTTCCCCGGGCCATGACCATCATCGACATCGGCGGCCAAGATAATAAAATCATCAAATTATTCCAGGATGGCAAGCGTTCCGGTTTTAAAATGAACCGAAAGTGTGCTGCCGGCACCGGCGCTTTTCTGGAAGAAATGTCCGCCAGACTGGATATCCCCCTGGAAGACATGAATGATCTGGCCATAAAATCAACCGTTATGGTGGAGCTGGGCAGCTACTGCACGGTTTTTTCGGCCACCGAAGTGCTTGAAAAAATCAGACAGGGAAAAGAAGTGAGCGATATCGTTAAGGGGCTGTTCCACTCGGTAATTAAACGGGTAATGGAAATGGATTCCCTGACCGAAATCGTGGTAATGACCGGGGGTGTGGTGGCCCACAATCCCTACCTGGTCAAGATGGTTGAGGAGATTATCGGGAGAGAAGTGCTGGTGCCGGAACGCCCCCAGTTAACCGGAGCCATCGGTGCCGCCCTCTATGCCATGGAAGCATAATTCAATTCCTTATAAATAATTTCAACAACAGTTCATATCTTCGCGTACCCGTCCAACAAATAATCCAAGATTAAGACAGAGAGCTCTGCGGGCTTGCGCAAACAGTCTCCTCCGCTTTACCCGAAAATGCTCTCATTTTCGCGAGCCATCCGCCAATTTTCGATATTCGAGAAATTGGCTTCTGAAGCCGCTCCGGAGATTGTTTGCTCCGCCCGGTATTCAAGTAAGTAAAATAGCAGCCGTTCATGGTCAAGCGAGCCTCAGGGAGTGAATTGGGCACCGGTGAGAACGAGTCGAATGATCCCCTCTCAGGGGGAAAAAATGTCTCTGTCTGAGGCAGAAGGCCGAGTTGTGAACAAATTCCATCGCTCGGCATTTACTAAACAATCATTTTTTTTCTTAATGTTGTATTGGAGGGGATATTTTATTATAATGGCGAGTGACCAAGAGGAAATCAAATGACTGAAGAGAAAAAACCATTGAGAAAGAAAATTAATGCCACCGGTGAGATGGGCAAACTCATGGCGGATTATTTTTACGAATTGGACCGTGCCAGTAAAACCCGCGAGCAAAAGATTGCCTGGTGCACCAGTGTGGGACCGGCTGAAATACTGCAATCCCTGGGCTTCCTGGTTCATTTCCCCGAAAACCACGGGGCAATGTTGGGAACCACCCGAATGGCATCGGACCTGATTCCGGCCACCAATGCCATCGGATATTCACCGGATATCTGTTCCTATTTAACTTCTGATATCGGTTCCTACCTGAAAGGCGAAACCCCTTTGACCAAGGCCTATGGGATTGAAAATGTACCCATCCCCGATGTGCTGGTATTCAACACCAATCAGTGCCGGGATGTTCAGGACTGGTTCTCCTGGTATGGACGAGAATTCAAGGTTCCGGTCATCGGGATTCAAACCCACCGGGGAGTTACCGGTGTGACCGAAGAGATCGTCACCTCTGTAGAAAATCAAATGCAAAACCTGGTAAAACCCCTGGAATCGATATCCGGAAATTCATTTGATTTGGAACGGTTAAAGCAGACCATACGGTTGTCCCGGGAGTGTTCGGATCTGTGGAAAAAGGTTCTGGATACTGCAGCTGCCGTTCCCTCACCGTTTACTTTCTTTGACGGCACCATTCACATGGGCCCGGCAGTGGTTTTGCGCGGAACCTCCCAGGCAGTGGATTATTATAAATTGTTATTGAAGGAACTGGAGGACCGGATCGCCAACCGGATTGCCGCGGTTGAAAACGAACAATTCCGGATTTACTGGGAAGGCATGCCCATCTGGGGCCGGTTGAGAACCCATTCCGAAATGTTTGCCGATTTGAAGGCCTGCGTCCTGGCCTCTACCTACTGCAATTCCTGGATATTCACCGATTTCGATGCCGATGACCCTTTCAGAAGCATGGCCAAGGCCTACACCGAGTTGTTTATCGTACGAGCGGATGAAGAGAAAGAGAAATACATCAAAACCATGCTGGATTTTTTTAAAATCGACGGCATCATCTATCATGATGCCAAAACCTGCCCCGCCAACTCCAATAACCGATACGGCATGCCCCAGCGGCTGGAAAGCCTGACCGGAATTCCCAGCCTGGTGATTAACGGTGATTTGAACGACATGAGGCTGGTATCTGACGAGCAGACCAAGACCAATGTCGAAGCTTTTATCGAACAATTAGAAGAAAGTAAATAAAAACATAGGTTAAGGTTGAGGTTAAGAAAAAAACTTCTCAACTTCAGAACTTCTTATCTTCTAAACTTCTGTCTTCTGACTCCTGACTTCTATCTCCTGAGTTAAATTTATTTTGAAAACCGTTCCCGGAGCACCCGGTGAAGAATTTTCCCCGAGCTGCGACTTATTTTGAGTCTGATGCGTCTGCCAATTCCGCCACTCCGGCAGACGATGCATAATTATTTAAAACCAAACCCCATTTTGTCAATCAAAAATTCCAACAAAATCCCGTAATTAAAGCAAAAATATCTTTATGCTTCAATTCAAATACCGCTCATTCAACATTCATAGATTTATTAACACCACTCCCAATCGATCAAAGGTGTCCTTTGGAATTAACAAAAATTAAAAAATTAAACCCCTTCCCTTATTTTTTTGTTTTGTATTGTTGATTAAAATTTGAACAGAATTTGATAAAAAATGTAAAAAAATTCACTTTTTTATATTGTTTTTAAGAAAAACGTAAAAAAAGACCCAATATTTTACTCTTGATTTATTTTATCCCAAAAAAGGCAAGAAACATTAATGTGGATAGAATGTAGATATAGTCAGGATCTTCAGTAATTCTCTATTTTAATCAGATATTTTTAAAACCTCGAATCAGAGAAAATTAACAATAGTTTATGTATAAAACATTTTATTAATCAGGTGTTCAGTAAAAAAGTAAAAATTTGGGCCTTGACTTTGATATATTGGAATGTTAAGCAAGTTTTTTATAGGGAGTTGGAAAGCTAAATATTAATAAAAAATGAATTATTTTGAATATATTTTTATAATTCAGAAATCAGGAATTACAACTTTATTTAAGGGGGATTATAATGCTGAATAAGTTTTTCATTTTAACGTTGATTAGTGTTCTATTGATTGGTATATTTTCTCCTCTTTTTGGACCGGAAATACTGGTTTTCGGGCCTAAGCAATATACCCGTAATCAGGGAAAACCAATAACAGAAACTGATAATTTTACCAGTTCAATAACCGGGCCGGATTTCACCTTAAGAGTAATAAATGGAGATGAACAGGGAGATCATAGGGTATCGAGTGCAACTGTCGTTCTTAACGGAGAACAGATATTAAGCCCATCGGATTTCAACCAACAGATCGGGGTGATTGAGCGGACCGTATCAATAAATTCAAATAATGAAATTTCTGTAACACTAAAAAGCAAACCCGGAAGTTTTATAACCATTTCAATTTTTAAATTATATCCGGAACCCACTGCTGATATCAGTGCTTCTCCGACCAATATTGTATTGGGAGAACCTTCAACCTTAACATGGACAACATCCAATGCCCAAACAGTCAACATAGATCAGGGAATCGGGAATGTTGATTTAAACGGTACAACAACTGTAACACCTTCTGAAACAACAACCTATACACTTACCGCAACCGGTCATGGCGGTACTGCAATTGACAGTGTTACCATTTATGTCCAGGTTGATCAAACACCCCCCTCGATTACTATAAACAGTCCTGAATCCGGAGCTCAATACGATTCACTTCCAATCTCTGTTTCAGCATCCTATGAGGACAGTGGTTCGGGCATCAATCAAAATACTGTGAAAGTAATCTTAAACGGAAATGATATTACATCCGGATTAACCATAACCGGCAGCAGTGTCAGTGGTGAGATTTCCAATGAAGCGCTATTGCAGAGTGGCTCGAATACACTGGTTGTTGAGGTTTCGGATAATGCCGGTAATAATGGTTCTGAGTCGGTTCAATTTGAATATGAAGAGATTCAGGAAGAGGATATGACCATCATTTACGGCAGGGTGTTTGAGGCAGGAAGCGAAAACCCTCTATCTGGAGCTATAATTACCTCTTCAGGCAATGAGAGTCAGAGTGATAGCGACGGTTATTGGAGACTGGTTTTCGGTTCTGGAGGTACTTATAAAATCAAAATAACCAAAGAGGGATATACTGAGGTTTTTAGAAAAATCTATCTGGAACTTGGCAATGAAGGTGTTGTTGATGATGCCTATCTTACCTTAAGAGATACCAAAAC
>CBDAFS010000021.1:0-81538 GCA_965195285.1 uncultured Aminicenantes bacterium
GCCGATGCATAAATAAAGAAAACGACACTCCCGGGATTCAGCGGCAGAAGTACAACACCCAACAGTGTCATTCCGATTGGAACGTGCCATATTTTCCGACCTTTAAACCAAAATCCTCTGAAATACAATATGAGAAAAACGGCCAATCCCACAATATTCAGCAGGATAATTCCCGGTTTCATGTCCGGATCGAACAGGTGAATGATAAAAAAAAAGAGGAACACCAACCAAATGAATGGTACAAAGCTAATTTCATTATCCGGAGGCAATAATCTTATTTTCATCTTTTCTCTATTTTAGTATTCTAGCATAATTCCGGTCACCAGGTAATTGCATGTGAATTCCTAAATCTCCAATAACATCTTTAATAGATTCTGGTATCCAACCTTGATATTTATTAATTGTTGAGTCAGATCGATAATTGAATATCGCTTTTGTATTTTGTTCGACTACTGGTCTAAGTATTAATCGTTCTGTTTTTAATTCTATTTTTTTACTCATTTTATTCCTAGTCATTTATTTTTGCAGTATGAACCATTATTATAGCCAGTGCTTTTTTGTCCATTTAAACAATTTTTAAAATATTTTTTTTAAACAATTGAAGAGCAATGAAATTTAATAAAGTTCCAATGATTATTAAAACAAAAACTCTTGATAAGAATGTAATATTTGTTAATGGAAGAAGCCTCATAAAGATGTCATAAAATCCCTGGATGCTCCAATAATTAACCGAAACGACAGCAATCTTTTGCATAAGTTCCGGCATTATAAAAATTGGTATCATACTACCTCCGATAGCACTCATGACCATTACAATTATAGTTGAGAGTCCCTGCACCTGTTGGCGTGATTTGGCAAATGACGCAAGGACGATACCAAAACTAGAACAGGCATAGGATGTTGCCAAAATCATAAGCGCCAGAGAAGGAAGGTAATGCATTATATCTAAACCAAAAACCAGCCAAGCGTAAACAAACATGATTAACAACTGAGCAATGGAAATAATATTTGCAAATACCATTTTCCCATAAAGGATATGGTTAGGATGCAAAGGTGAGCACAGTAATTTCTTTAACATGCCTTCCTGCTTTTCATCTAAAAGACTACCACCTATCCCCGCAACTGAAAATAAAAGCATCATAACTGACGTACCTGCTACAACGTGAACAAGCCCTCCTAATTTATCTTCCTCGGTATTACCCATGTTCCCGAAAACAAAAGAAAACAGAGTAATAAAAATTATAGGCAATGCAAAGGTCAGCAACATATCTTGCTTATTTACGAAGAATAATTTCAGATCTTTCTTAACAAGTTTTTTCATTTGTCTCTCAATTGTTTACCGGTTAAACTTAAAAATATGGTTTCAAGGTTTACCTTTTGTATATCGATATGCAGAATATCAAGTCCGACCTCATTACACTTTAATATTATTTTCGACAAATCACCCTGAATATTCATGGAATAAAAATGTATTGTGTCGTCGAAATGCTGGATATCTTTCCATTCCTTTGCGATTGCAGTATAGAGCTCATCCGTAAGATTGGTAAAAGAAATCACAATGGTTTCTTTCATCGAACCCGATGTCTTTAATTCATCCAATGTTCCCTGCGCAATAATTTCTCCATTGTCAATAATTCCGATACGATCGCACAAACGCTCAGCTTCTTCCATATAATGCGTGGTATAAATAATTGTCATTCCCTCATTATGTAGCTTTTCCACCACTTCAAATATTAAATTCCTGCTTTGAGGGTCAATTCCTACAGTTGGTTCATCCATAAATAGGATATTAGGCTTGTGAAGCAATGCAGAGGCAATATTAATTCTGCGTTTCATTCCGCCGGAATAGGTTTTTACCTTATCATTCTTCCTGTCTGCCAGTCCGAGCAGGTTTAATATTTCATCAATACGTGCTTTCAATTTCAGTTTCGGAACATTATATAAGCCTCCCCAAAATAATAAGTTATCATATGCTGAGAGCTCATTGTAAAGCGCCATTTCTTGTGTAACAACACCTATGTTCTTTTTACAATCCAAAGGATTTTTCTTTAGATCATATCCGGCAATACTTACTTCTCCCTCATTTGGCTCTATCACGGTGCTCATGATGGAGATAGTCGTTGTTTTACCAGCGCCATTCGGGCCCAACAGACCATAACATTCTCCTTGCGGAATGTTGAATGAAATACCTTTCAACGCCTCAACTGTATCGAATGTCTTTTTTAGATTTGTAATAGTAATCATTTATATATTTTCTTTATAAATCTTCTTATTCATCTTTTACCAATCTAAAACTAATACCCGGCCCCCTGTTTCCTGGAGGAGTACCTCCTCCACGATATGCTGACCGACATCTCCATGCAGGATCATAGAATCCACCACCACGATCAACTTTCTTAGTACCTGTTTCTGGTCCTTTTGGATTCAATTTATCATTTATATCATACTCACCATACCAATCATTAGTCCATTCCCAAATATTACCGTGCATATTATATAGTCCGAATGCATTTGGCGAAAAACTACCAATAGGTAAAGCCTTATTTCTGAATTCTCCTTTTTCACAATTGATATATGGTTTTTTCCCATTAAAATTAGCTTGATCGGTTGTAATGCAATCACCGGTGTAAAAAGCAGTAGTTGTATTTGCCCGGGCAGCATATTCAAATTCAGCTTCGGTAGGTAATCTACAGCCCATCCATTCTGCAAATTCATTGGCATCGTACCAGGTAATTTGTACTATTGGCATATTACCGCGCTCAAGCCCCCAAGGTTTTTTCCTGCCTGTGGATTCACAAAATGCATCAAACTGATCATAGGTAACACAATGCTTACTCATTTTAAATGCACTTAGGGTAACTTCATACTGAACTTCATCATCTTGTCTTTCTTTCTCATCATTCGGACTACCCATTGTGAAAGTTCCTGCCGGTATATCTACAAATTCAATATTGGGTTTATTTATTGATGAATCTTTGGCTCTCGTGTTATTTTCAGTATTTATTATAACAGGTTCAAATTTCTTTGTGAATTGAATTTGAGAAGTATTATTGTAGATTTCTTGTAATTTCGAAATATTATCAGCATCAATGGACTTCATTAGTTCACTGATTTTGTTCAGGATTTCAACTTGTTTTTTAGAGAATTGATTGTTTTGAAAAACATAATCTAATATTGGTGAATATTGGCCAATCGGATATTCGGTTCCCAATATCGATGCCAAATCAAAACAAATGACTGCTGTCATTAGAGGCGATCCATTATATTCATTTTGGCCAGGCATCCCATATAATTTTGGATTAATTTCTTTTTTTTGGATCTTTAACCAGACATCGTTGCTGAAGTCAAATTCTTCTCTATTGAAATCAATCCTATCCGCGCTGGGATCTACCAACATCCAACGGTTTTCCTTTTCATTCCATACTTCACAAATGACGTGGTGAGCATGAAAACCAGGTATTAAATATGGAGCAAATCCATAACGAACCATGGCTGGAATGCCTCGATATTTAAGTATGGATGCCAGCAAGAGGGCATTATCTCGGCAGATTAACATTAATCGGTTTTCAGGTTTACGATCTTTGACTAAACCCCTGGAGTCATAGGATAGAAGCCCCTCCAGAGCTGATTTTACTGTCCGATACTTTAATGATTCATTCCATCTTTCTTTGGGAATTAGTTCACGATAATTATCCAGTTCCCACCCATAATTTATATATTGTGATCTAATAAGACGACAAAGTTCCGGTAATGAATCTGGAAGATTTTCGTATAAATAAGCATATTCTCCCGGATCGGTATATTCGCTATACTGACGATAGAATTCCAAAATTGAAATGTCAACATCATTTACTTCCTTTTTTGTTGGATTTACAGCAAATGACTTTGTAATCTGAATTTCTGGAGTATTATTATAAATTTCCTGTAATTTCGATAGGTTTTCCGCATCAAGTGTTTTCATTAATTTGCATATTTTATTTAGAGTTTCTATTTGCTCAGCACTTAATTGCTTATCCTTATCAAAAGCATAATCCAATATTGGTGCATATTGATATATTGTATATTCGGTTCCCAATATAAATGCTAAATCTGTACAAACTTTTCCTACTATCGAAACCAATCCGCTATATTTGCCGGGAAACCCAAAAAAGTTCGGGTCTATTTCTTTCTTTTGCAATTTTAACCATGCATCGTTACTAAAGTCAAATTTTTCACTGCTAAAATCAACCATAACTGTGCTTGGATCAACAAGCATCCAGCGTTTGTCATTTTCATTCCATACTTCACAGATTGTGTGACTGGCATGAAAATCAGGTATTAAATATGTAACATGTCCACAACGGACCCTGGCCGGAATACCACGATTTTTTAATATGGATGCCAGTAAGATTGCATTATGCCGGCAACCTAATACTAATCGATCTCCAGGTTTCCGATCCTTTACTAAACCTCGGGAATCATAAGATATAAGCCCCTCCAAAACCGATTTAACTGTTGGATACTTTAATGACTCATTCCATCTCTCTTTAGGGATTTGCTCAGAATATTTTGGCAATTCAGCATAGGGATGAATAAATTGTGATCTAATTAGGCTACAAAGCTCTGGTAAAGAATCAGGAAGATTTTCATATAAATATTTATATTCACCCGGATCGGTAAATGAACTATATTGACGATAGAAATCCAAAACAGTATTATCGGTTTGTTCATTTTCAACCAGCTTGTACTTATGATTGGATTTACCTGCATCAATTTGAGAATAAATTGTTACAAAAATCATAATTATTAATGTTAACAGTATAAACACTTTTTTTTTCATGATTAACCTCCTTGATTAACTATTGGAATTATAGTGCGAAGGAAGGGGTTTAACCAGGATTAAATGTCACTAATATTCATGACATTTGTCATACAATTAATGGGATTAAAAAAAAAATGGGGAGAAATAATTCCTCTACTTGAAGACCGAAGTAATTAAGGGGTGTTAAGGGGTGACGGTGCTTGACATTTTGACATTTTTCATTTCTTCTTTAACCTCAATTTTGTCCTCTTATACAACTGCCCAAGTGAATGATGTTTCATATCACGGAATAAATCCAATTTTATAATTTCGCTATATTTTAACCCTCCCCTGTCCCTGAGATTAAAAAGTATTTCATCTCTAAGTTTCTTACCGGAATGAGTTGTTGTATCAATAGTTTCGACCTTGATCTTATACTTTTTCTCAAATTCCATATATATTTTTTCAACCGGTTCAAAATAAAGATCATCAATCCTTTTTCCCTCCATGCTCTCTTTATAATTTCTGCGGTCAAATTTTTTCAATGCCTTTACTACAAAACCTTTTCCTCCTATTATTTTTCCAACTCTCGTCTCAATAACCGGAAGTGATTCGAAATTAGAATTCTCTACCATATTAATTAAATTATTTTTATTCTGAAAAAGATCTTCAATATATGATCTGTTAACAATATCTAAAGTTTTATTCTTATTAAAATAATGAGATGCACTCGACTATTCATACTCATAAAAATTACTTACCAGTCCTGCACGAACAGGATTGATTAGAATATATACAATTGATAATAGAAGATAAGAATCATCCTGAATTAACATAGATTTAAATCGCCCCTGGAATACATATCCTTTTCCACCATGTTCTGATCTGTATAAACTTCCGAAATTCCCATTCAATTGTTTAAGAAAATCTGACATCCTGCCAGAACTGTTTTCAAGGATCAAATGATAGTGGTTATCCATCAGACAATAAGCAAATATTCTGATATTTAACTTTTCAGAATATAACTTTAATAAGCCAAGGAAATTTTCTTTATCTTTTCTCTCTTTAAAGATAGGATTACCATCATATCCCCTGTTCATAACATGGTGATAAGCTCCCAGGTAGGTTACCCTTGCTCTTCGCATATATACTTATTATTATAAAAATGTCAATATGTCAAGCACCGTCACCCCCTTTGCCCCCTTCTCTCTATACAATCGTTTTCAGGTTTTGTGTTTTAACTTCCCTACTCCGGTATAGTAAAAAAACCGTTGACCTTTCTCGCTTTTTTACCGCATTTTAAAAACCCTGATTTTTAAAATATCAATTTGATTGATCCGAGGGTTATGTTTTTTGCCACCACATCTTCACACAGGTGAAAGAGGAAGGAAGCGAAATCCCGTGACCATTGGTTGCTTTGGTGTCTTTCAGGAGATCCAGAAGGTAATTTTTGATGAGGTTTTCCTGGCTGGAAGTTATAACCTGGTAATATTCGTAAAAGTCAAACATCAGGTCCCGGAATGAGTCAAAATATTCCGGATGCTGGTATCGGAGAACTTTTATATGGGGATAAATACCCATTTCATAAAGCACATTGAACAATATGTCACATTTGGGCATTGGAACGAAAGGAGTTCCGTGAAGTAATGGAATAAGTTTTTTTGAGTGGATTTCCCAGGAAGGCTCTCCGGCAAACCAGTATAGATAAACAAATTTCGAACACACTTCATTCATTTTTTTTATGGCATCCCTGATTCCGATCATATTAAGTGATAGCGAGGCAATAACCACATCATAAAGGGGTTCCAGATCCAGGTCAACATCGATCTCCTCCCAGTATTTCTGTATACAGTTGATATTCTGTATTTTTCTTTGAACGATCTTTTCCCGCATAACCTCAACCATCCCTTTCAGAGGTTCGATAGCGGTAATATGGGCCACACGGTTCGCCAGGGGAAGCGCCATAACGCCGGGGCCGGATCCGATATCCAGAATCCTGGAGCAGGTCGATATTTCAATTTCATTGATGGTTTCTTTTATTCTGCCATATTGTGTCTTCAATGTGGTTTCCCAGTATCTGAACGCACTTTCCCTGTTATCCCATTGACCGGCACTGTTTACCACTTTGCCGAATTCTCTTCTTTTTAACACCTGCCGATTCCACACTTCACTCCAATCAATACAGACAGTATTTGATTGAATCGCCTTTTCCTGAAACATTTTATTTGGTTTTCACTAGTGTTACTATTTAAAAATTAATAACACAGGGATTCCTATTTGTCAACCATTGGAGTGCATAGCACGAAAATGAATAAGGATATGAAGGTTGTGGTGGCGTCGTTTTCTTGATTTTTAGGTTTCAATAATATACAATTTCTTCATATTAAAAAAAGGTATTTCCCGGGGAGGTAGAAGATGAAAAAAATTTTTGAAATTTCACTTGTGCTGTGTTTCTTAATCCTGTTGTTGCCGGGATCACCAATGCAGAAGGGCGATCAAAATGTAAAAGAATGGCCAGAAGTGGGAAGTATTTATAAATATTCCGGGGTTGACTGGTATGTCAGGGGCGTGAGTAAAAAAGCATTTGAATATACGGCCACCGGAGAAAGCTTAAGTCTGGTCGTTGAAGGTACCCCCAGCTCCATTGTCCTGGTCCCCAAAAAGGGGCAGGTCGTGCGCTGTGATCCCACCGTACCCATGATTTATGTGGATAAAAACCCGGATCCGGATTTGAGCCTAAATGCGTATTTCAAGCGAACCGCTAAAAACAAGGTTTTCCTTCTACTGGAATACAAGAGAGACTAAGTCATTATTCACTGATACCCCACCACTCCCGGAAAATACGGAACCGATCCTTTCATTTGTTCTTAATCCATATTATGATATAAGATAAAACGGATGAAAAAAGTAAAAGAATTTATACTTTCAGTCCTGGCCTGGTTTTTCGGATTATTGGCATTTATATCCGGTTCACTAACATTACTGATTGTTGGTTTATTCACTACCGGCCCATTTTTCGAATGGACGTTAAAAAGAATGTGTCGCTGGATTGTATGTTGTGTTGGCATCCGCTTGAAAGTAAGAGGCACCCAAAACATCGATCCAAAAAAACAATACGTTATCATGATGAATCACGTAAACCTGCTGGACGCTTTTTTGTTTTACCCCTATTTTCCGGGTAGAGCACGGGGTATCGAGGAGGAGAGCCATTTTAAATGGCCTTTGTATGGCAGAGTCATTCGGCGAATCGGCCAGTTTCCGATCAATCGCAAAAGCGGGATAAAAGCAATAGAAACCCTTAAGAAAGCAGCCGAACTGATACAAAATAGAAAAGATTCCTCTGTGGTCGTACTTCCTGAGGGGACCCGGACCATAACAGGAAAACTGGGTAATTTCAAAAAGGGCGGTTTTTTACTTGCCCTGGAGGCAGGTCTCGATATTCTTCCTATGATTCAAATAGGTGGTTTTAGTATTAAAAGGAAAAATCACTGGAAGATACGGCCGGGAAAAATGGAATTGATTTTTGAAAAACCTATTTCTATCAGGAGATATTCCAAAGAAAAAATAACAGACCTGATAGAAAAAACCAGGATCCTATTTCTAAAATATGTCGATTAATTGATTTCAAGGATCGCATCATTCGATCGGCACCCAAAAACAGAATGAGAAGATTATCGATAATTCAACTCTATAATTTTTTTCAGGGCAATAGGCAGCCACACGGTAAAACGCTTTGGTTCACTATTTATCTCTTTTAACAATAACGCCGGTTTTATCCATCTGAAATCTTCAACCTCTTCAGGGTTTGCGATAATTTCTCCATCATAAACACCGGAAAAAACATGATCATATTCATATTCCGTCAGGTTATTATCCAATTCAGCTTTATAAATAAATGAAAAAAGTTCTTTTAAATTGCAATCAAATCCCATTTCCTCTTTCAGTCTCCTGTGAACCTCGATTTCTATAGCTTCTCCAGCCCTTGGATGGCTGCAGCAGGTATTTGTCCATAATCCACCTGAGTGATATTTGGATCTTGAGCGTTTCTGTAATAGAAGATTCCCTTCACTGTTAAATACAAAAATTGAGAAACATCTGTGTAGAATTCCCTGCCGATGAATTTTTAATTTCTCTCCGGTGCTGATCTGATTATCATTTTCATCAACAATTATTAACTTCTCAGACACTGTAGACACCTTGATCAGACCTCCTATATTTTACCTAATTATTGAATATAAAAATATAACAAATCCTATCAGATATGAATTTTTATTTCAGAAAAAACAACCAACCTGCTCCGGCAATGGCAACACATGTCCAGATAATGCTTCTGAGGGAAATGTGTTCCTTATAGATAAAACGGGAAAGCGGTATCAATAAAACCGGTGATATCGCCATTAATGTCGAGGCAATTCCAATGGGAGCATACAATATGGCCACCAGCGATAAAATCACTCCGATTACCGGGCCCAGAATGGCTCCTCCGACTATTCGCGGAAATATACCGGCCTGCTTCAATTTCAAGAAATCCGAGAAAAACCGTTTTCTGATCAGAAAATAAACCGTCATAACCAGGGTGGCCGCCATAACCCGGATCAGGTTGGCTGAAATGGGATGAACCCCTTCCAGCATCCCCCTTTTGGAAAACAATAATCCGATGGCCTGCCCCATCGCCCCTCCCAGACCGAAGAATACTCCTCTGACCAGGTTTCGAGATTGATGGGGGTCACTATTTCGTTTTTCAGCCACCACAAAGGCAATGGAGAGGATGGTAAGGCCAATGGCTGACAGTTGCCATAATCCTAATTTTTCACTTAAGAATATCCAGGCCAAACCCACGCTGAAAATCGGAACCGCAGTCATCATCAGCATACCCATCCGGGCTCCGATCAAAACATAGGCTTCAAAGAGCAGGGCATCCCCGATGAAGAATCCGATCACACCTGAAACAGCCAAAAATAAAAACCCTATAGAGGAAATATCGGGAATCAAACGGTTAAAAATAATTATTTGAATCAAAATCAGCAAAAGCAAGGCGCCCCATAATCGTAAATGGTTGACCGATTGAGACCCTATCTTTCTTCCGGCATCACTGAAAAGAATGGAATTAACAGACCAGCACAGGGCAGTTAAGACAGCAGCAATTTCTCCTATATACATTCAACCGGTTATTAATTTTTTTTGTTTTTCCATTCTCCCCAGTTCCCGCTCCACAAAGATATCTTCACCGGTAAATGGATTGGTCCCGGTATAAAACATCAGGGTGGAATAAGTGGAGGGGCTGGGGGTGAAAATCTGCACCTGCTCGGGTTTCAGGCGAAGCTTTTTTAGGGTATAATTTCTCAGGTCATGCATATGCTTCATGTTGCAGCCCGGGTGGGCGGCAATGAAATAATAGGTCAGATATTGTTTTTTACCGGTTTTTCGGTTTAATTGATTAAAAAGTTTTTTGAATTCATCCAATCCTTTGTTTGCGGGCTTTCCCATTAAACGGAGCACCTCATCCTCTGAATGTTCTGGTGCCACTTTCAACTGGCCGGAAGTATGATATTTAAGGATTTGTTTCAGGTATTCCTCCCCGGACCTGGTATCGGCCAGCACCAGATCATAGCGAATACCCGAAGCCACAAACACATTTTTTATATGTTTCATTTTCTGTATCCGGGCCAGCAGACGAATCTGGGCCCGGTGATCGGGTTTCAGGTTAGAACAGACTGCCGGATACAGGCATGGTTTATTTCGACAAGGGTTTGAACCGGAATTTTTTTCACACTCGATGGCATACATATTGGCCGTAGGGCCGCCCACATCACGAATAACGCCCCTGAAGCGGGGATGTTCCGTAAACCGGCGGACTTCCCGGATGATTGATCCTTCACTTCGGGAGATAACCCGGTTTCCCTGATGCACGGGAATGGAACAGAAGTGGCATTCACCATAACATCCCCGGTGGGTAGTGATGGAGAAACGGATAGTCTCCAGGGCCCGGACTTTCCCCTTTTTTTTATCCAGCGGATGCAGGTCACGCTCATAGGGAAATTCATAGATTCGATCGAGTTCCTGGGAACTCAGGGGAAGGGATGGCGGGTTACAGATCAGATATTTTTGATCATGGGCCTGAAAAAGGCCTTTTGCATTAAGCGAATCATTATTTCTATAGAAGAGATGAAACATTTCCGTAAATTTTTCTTTGTCTTGGTTAACCTCCTGCCATGATGGCAGGGCCAGATAATCTTTCCGGAAATGATCGGACGCATAACACAGACCTTGTATGCCATTGTATGCTTTTTTGTTTTTTAAGGATTCGGCCAGTTGCAGGACTGCTCTCTCCCCCATCCCGTAGATGATCATATCCGCCTTGGCATCAAATAAAATTGATCTTTTGAGTGAATTCGACCAGTGATCATAATGCACAATTCGCCTGAGACTGGCCTCAATACCTCCCAATACAATGGGAACAGTCTTTTTAAAAAATCTTCTGACCAGTCCGGTATAGACAATACTGGCCCGGTTGGGTCTTAAATTGTTTTCCCCTCCCGGAGTCAGATCGTCCTTTTGCCTCCTTTTTTTTGAAGCCGTGTAATTGGATACCAGGGAGTCCATGCTCCCGGCGGTAACTCCCCAGAACAACCGGGGCTCCCCCAGCCGGGTAATATCCCTACCGGAATGGATATCCGGCTGAGCAATGATTCCCACCCGGAAACCGGCATCCATCAATACATGCCCGATCACACTGATTCCCATGTAGGGTGTATCAATATAGGCATCCCCGGTCACCAGGATGATATCCAGTGTATCCCAGTTTAGTTTCTGTACTTCCTCACGGGTAGCCGGAATAAACAATTTGTCTCCTGACTTGATTTACATTCTATTTATCCAAAGAAGAATATATAATGATTTTTTCAGATTGTAAACAAAAAAAGTCAATTCTGAATTAAATAATTCACCAGAGGGGGAAGATGTAAAAATCATAAATGGGATCAAAGTTGAAATCAATGGCGATTTTGAATCCCCGGGGATTCATAAGGTATACGGCCGACCATTCGGTCCACTGATTGCCCACCTCCTGGAGAAGATCCAGGGCCCCATCGCTACTCAAAATACCGTTTTGCTGTTCCAGACGCTGGTAGATGGTTTCGAATCTCCAGCACTGGAATTGTGTTTCCAGGGGAACATTGTATACGGGTGAGTTGGTCATCACCTGAAAATTTCCAATATGGGGAATTACTTTCATTTCTCCTTCCGCCGGATCCAGGATAACGGAACGCCCGCTGGCATCCGATACGATGGCATGGACATTCAGTACATCCTGACCACCGCCGGCAATATTGTATCTCATGGTCAGGGCAACAGCTTCATCGACCGTACTGCATTGATCCAGAACCTTTCTGACCCAGGGCTGGCACCCGATGGTTTCCTTTTCCGGATCCCTGTAGTATGGCATTGGAGTCACAATTCACCTTTCATAGTTTTATACGGTTGCAGGGGCGGATTCGGACAGAAATGATTGATTTATTTATGTGTCAGGTTTTGGGTTTGTAGCGGTTTTTATCGGCAAACATGTCAATGACCCGGAAATGGGTGAGGAATTTGGCGCTGTGAACCACTCCTTCGGGGATATGATAATTATCTCCAGGGCGGTAAATTTTTGTTTTGGATCCAATGGTCAGCTCCATCTCCCCCTCTACCACAATACCCCACTGTTCCCCATGGCTATGCGGAGCCACATCCCCGATGGGTTCTATATCCATAAATACGATTTGATGATCCAATGCCTGGGAAATCCAGCCCCTTACCCCTTTAAAAGGGATATCTGCCTCGGGTAAACTGGTTATCATTTCAGGAAAAGCATTATCTGACATCTTTTGGTACCTCCTCAATATGTCTACTTCCGGTATAATTTTAAAAGGATTATTTTATTTATCGGGTTTTTTTTCGGATATGGGCACTGCCGTGGGCATACCGGGTTTGAAAGTGGGAAATGACTTTCCGGGTGAATCTTCCATATTGACATTACCCTTGAAAATGGCACCCTCTTTAATGATCAATTTTTTGGAGTTCACATCTCCCAGAAATTCACCATTGGCAAATATTTCAACACGTTCAGTAGCGGTTATATTCCCTTCGGCTTTACCCTGGATCACTACCTCCCGGGCCTTGATATCGGCATTCACATAGCCCTGGTGTCCGATAATCAATAGTGAGCTGACCTTGATGGTTCCCTTGACCTTACCCTCAATGGTCACTTCTTCATCAGCCTGAAGGTCTCCATTAATGCTCATTGTGTTACCGATCACTGATTTGGACCCGGATATACCACCCGAACCCATGGTTGATATATTAAGGTTTAGATCTGATACCTTATCTTTTTTGTTTGAAATGATGGCCATTTTTTTCTCCTTCAATGATTTAAAACAAAATTTCCAGCAGGTTTTATATCAATGTGATTATGAGTAAAAAATAATTTTCTGTCAAGGATATTGTTGAAATTCATTCATATTCAATCCGATTTTAACCATCCTGTTTCAACATTTCATACCTGGTTTTAATCAACCCGATATTTTTCATTGACGAACAATGGTGAATGGCCTGTTCCAGAGTATCCCCGATAGAAAGCACACCCAGGCCGGACAGTACAACCATTTTATGTCTGACAGCCTGTCTGACGATTTCTCTGACGTGTTCAGCTGGATTGAGTACCGGGATGGAAGGATATAGAATTTTCCCTTCGGCATCTACCGGGACAATGGCCTTTTTTCCCCTGGATAAGGCTAAAAACGCCTGAATCAACCCAAAGGGAGAATGGGTAAATATGGCTGAACCGGCGCCCGAGTGAAGGTATACCGCCTGATGAAGTGTAGTGAAAAAATGATCAGTTTCCGCCATTAGGGGAACCTGATAGATAACCGGTTTGAAATAGCGGGGGATGGTTGCCCGTGGAGAAATCAATAGTTGTTTTTCTCTTCTTAGGCTGATCGAACCGGTAAACAGTGGTGACAGTTGAAGTTCAAATAAATCCGAAGCTATCTGAGAAATTGTCTTTACAATAGAAATATCGTTGATTACCTTCGATTGGCCGGGGATTTTTGAAGGTTTGATATGGGAATAATCTGAAATATCCTTTGCAGGCGGATTCACTCCCAGTGACTTCAAATTCAACAGTATGGTTGCCGAAAAATCAAGTAATGCCATATGAAATAAAGCCTCATCCAGGCTACCCCCCCGTACAAATGGCCCATGGGTTTTAACCACCAATGCTGTATGATTCCTTAGTATATCAGGGATCTTTTTTTCCATTTCAGGAGATCCGGCCGGTGATTTGAATTCCAGTACCGGAACTGATTTTAAATAAAACTGACCAGGCCAATCCACCGGTATGATTTGGGTTTCGAAATAAGACAGCAGGGTGGTGGCAATGGAATGACTGTGAATAACCGCATTGCTGTATTCCAGAATCCCCCGGTGACTGCCGGACTCAGAGGATATGTGTGGAATAGCCTGTAATTGATCGGACATATTAAAATCGATAATATCGGCTGGCATCAGATGACCTTTCATGGACCCGGTTCTGGTCATGTAAATCCTGCGGCCAACTTTCAAGGAAATATTACCGCTGTGGGTATTCTGTAATTTCAGGTCCAGGAGCACCCGTCCGGCATTTATGATCTGCTGTCTCGGTCTGTTCATGGTCCCGTCCAGAGTTTAGTTTAATTAAATTTTCAGGGAAAGTCAAAACGTTCATCAAAACCCGATATGGTTTTTGCCAGGAGAAGAATCTTGACTCGCCGACTGATATTTGATATTATTTTTTATGGTCAATCACCTGAGAAGTACACTGAAACAATTTCCCGGAAAGGATGTAATCGTCTGGGGTGATATCATTCTTGATGAATATATCTTCACCTCTACTACCCGTATATCCCGGGAAGCGCCCGTTTTGGTCACCGAATTTGAATCAAATGACTTCAAAATGGGCGGAGCCGGGAATGTGGTCATGAATATCAAATCCCTGGGAGCCAATCCGGTCCCGATCTGTTTTATCGGACAGGATTCCGATGGCAGGGTTTTAAAAAATATATTGTCTGAGAATCAAATTCAAACCGATTTTCTAATTGATCTTGAACCTTACCTAACTCCCAAGAAAAGCCGTATACTCTCCGGCGGAGAAAATACCAAAAAACAACAGGTTCTTCGTATTGACACAGTTAACAAACAGTTCATTGCACCGAAATTGTATAAAAAAATGGAAAACACCTTGATGGAACTTCTGGAAAATATTGATCTGCTGGTTGTGTCTGATTATTTATATCAGACTGCCCAACCATCGATTTTGAAAGCAATCAGAAAAAAATTCCCTTCCAAATTAATCGTGGTGGATTCCAGAAACCACCTGTTCAATTTCAAAGATATATCTCTGGCCACACCCAATGAACCGGAGTTGAAGAAAATATTCCCGGGCATCAATTTTGACTCTGATGAGGACTACTACCAGGCCGGCAGGGATCTGATGAACCGGATGCAGGTCTCAGGTATACTTCTGAAGCGTGGAAGCAAAGGCATGGTGGCCTTTGAAAAAAACCAACCAGCCCGGATCATCGATATTTTCGGTGTCAAAGATATTGTGGATGGAACCGGTGCCGGAGATACTGTCATTGCGGTTACCAGCCTGGCCTATATGACCGGGGCAAACCTGGTTACATCAGCCAAACTGGCCAGCATGGCGGCTGGGATAGTGGTAATGAAAGAGGGCGCCTATCCTATCGGATATCAGGAATTGCTGGATGCTTTAAAATAAATCACTTACCACCAAGGCCCATGAACAGAAAATATTATTCCCTGGATAATTTAAAATTGAAAATCTCTGAACACAAAAAAAACAACAAGACCATTGCACTGGCTAATGGTGGATTCGACCTGCTCCATGTCGGGCATATTCGATATCTGGAAGCATCCAAAAAAATGGCTGACATCCTGGTGGTTGCACTTAATTCAGATCATTCTTTGCAGAGTTTAAAGGGATCGAACCGGCCCATAATCGATGAAAAGGGGCGAATCAAAATGATTTCAGCCCTTTCCTGTGTTGATTATGTAACCCTATTCGATCAAAATCGGGTCGATCAGGTCCTGATATCCCTGAAACCCGATTTTCACTGCAAAGGAACAGACTACACGGAAGAGACGGTACCGGAACGTGAAACCGTACGATCTTACCATGGCCGTATCGCCATAGTCGGTGGAGCCAAGGTGAGGTCCACCTCTGAAATCATCCACCAGATCAGCCAGCTCAATTCAGAGAAATGAACCAGTTAAATTTACCGGATTACCAGAATATTGCCATTATCAGGTTATCATCCCTGGGTGACATCATTCATACCCTACCCGCTTTTCAACTTCTCCGCAGACATTTCCCCCGGGCAAAAATCAACTGGTTTGCCGAATTGGCAGGGGCCCGGTTGCTGGATAATTTCAACGGGATCGACAACATTGTCACGGTTAATCTGAAAATCAGGGGATTGAAAAACAAGATCAGGGAATTGAAAAAGATCCTCAACCAATACAGGAATCAATTCGATCTGATCATTGATTTTCAGGGACTATTAAAATCGGCGGTTCTATCCAGGTTGTTAAGGAGTCCCGTGATCGGTTTTCACAGGCAGAATCTGAAAGAACCATGGGCCCGGTTTTTCTACAACCGGAAAGCAGATTACTTTGATGAAAACCGTCATGTCATCAACAAAAACATTCATTTACTGCATTTACTCAACATTTCCGGAACCGAAATTCACTACCCCAAGAAAAATAAACTGTCCTCCCCCCGGGTAAAATCATTCCTGCAGCGTCATCAATTGGTATCCGGTACTTTCATCATTTTGAATGTCGGTGGCGGATGGGAATCAAAATTGCTGGATATCGAACAATACATCGAGATTGCCGGTAGGCTGAAAACGAAATACCCAATCGTGATTTTATGGGGAAACGAAAAGGAACGCCAACTGGCTGAGCGGATATCCAAGTCCAGCCAAACCATCATGGGGGTTTATCTGGAATTTCATGAACTCTTTGAACTGATCGGACATTCCGCTCTTATCATCACTGCTGATACCCTGGCCATGCATGCAGCAGATATGATGAATGTTCCCTCGGTGGGTATTTTCGGTCCCACAGCCCCGGCCAGGAACGGTTCACTCCTGAAAGACAGTGTATCCATATACAATCACCTGGATTGCAGTTTCTGTTATAAAAAGAAATGTGATACAATGTTATGTTTAAAAACAATCCCTATCGATAAGATCGAAGATCGGGTAAGCAAAATATATGAGAAATACATCTGAATTGATCATCAAGTACCGGTCCTGCGTGGGCATTATCTGTTTGTTCATTGTCCTCTATCTGGCTACTCCTACTCCCGAGTCCATCAGCCTGGGATTTTTCTTTATCCTGGCGGGAATTTTTTTCAGGGCCTGGTCATCTGGATACATCAACAAAAACAATGAACTGGCTAAGGATGGCCCCTACGCCCTGACCAAAAACCCCCTGTATTTTGGCAACTTCATTCTGGGTATCGGAATCGCCATTTCCTGTAATCATTTGTGGGCTTACATCATTTTTATCATTTATTATCTCATGTTTTTCCCTTTCTTGATGGTGATTGAACACCGCAGGCTGAAAAAAAAATTCAAGAAAGAGTATATCGAATGGTCCAAAAAATCCAACTCTTTTTTTCCTAAAATAAAAAAAATAAAGGGATTAAATTTCAATATTGCCTACTATATGAAAAACAAGGAATACCGGGTATTGTTTTTTTCCTTTTTTGTGGTGGCGATCTTAATTTTGAAATATCTGAAAATCATCAAAACCGGGTAATTCCCGGGTGCTGACTGCCCATTTGATCTGACTAAATCCGGTTAAAATCGTCCTGGTAACGGACAATATCATCCTCACCCAGATAAGTTCCGGTCTGAATTTCAATGAAAATCATTTCCGAACTGCCCGAATTCTCGATTCGGTGTCGGGCCCGGCAAGGAATAAAAATCATTTGATTGATAGAAAGACTGTGTTCCTGATCATCCAGAGTGACAATGGCCCGACCCTTGATGATGGTCCAGTTTTCCGACCTTTTTTCATGACTCTGCAGCGAAAGCCTCCTTCCCGGTTCGACCATTATTCTCTTTATTTTTAAATTGGATTCTTCATGTAGTATTTCAAACCATCCCCAAGGACGCTCTTCTTTATAGGTGATCATGATACCTGGCTTTCCATAGTGGATTCATGCAGCCGGATGTGTTCGGCCTTACTGGCCTTGCCAGTGGACCTGTCAATATCCAAAACGACCATGTCCATAATCATTTCCTTCTTAGCAACTTCAAAACGATGATTGATACCGGTTAAAAACTTGGATATGATGGGATTCTTCTTCATCCCGATAATGGAATCCAGGGAACCGATCATCCCCACATCGGTCTGATAGGCGGTACCTCCTGACAGAATCCTCAGATCAGCACTGGGAACATGGGTATGGGTTCCCAGAACAGCACTCACCTTTCCATCCAGATAGAATCCCATGGCCTGTTTTTCTGCGGATGCTTCCGCATGAAAATCAACCAGGATTATCCTGTTTTTCACAGTCTTCAAAAGCTCTTTGATGGCCAGGAAAGGATTGTCCACCACCGGTTCCATAAACACCCGACCCTGAAGATTGACAATCGTCACTTTACAGTCATTGTCAATCCTGTATTGACAGTAGCCCCTGCCCGGGTTTGACCTGGGAAAATTCAAAGGCCTGATAATAAATTCTTCACTATTCAATAATTCCAGGGCTTCCTTTTTGTCCCAGACATGATTGCCGCTGGTCATCACATGAACACCGGCATTAAATATCTCCTCAGAGGTTTTGCTGGTAATCCCCAGTCCCCCGGCCAGGTTTTCTCCGTTGGCAATAAGAAGGTCCGGTTTGTATTTTTTTTTCAATAAGGGTAGTGCCTTTTTCAGAAAATGCCGCCCATATCGTCCGATAATATCCCCGATAAAAAATATTCTGATGGTATTACTTAGCATATTCGATTGCTCTCACTTCTCGTATAACCGTCACTTTAATCTGACCCGGGTATTCCATTTCTTCCTGGATCTTCTTGGCAATGTCCTTTGACATCAAAAAAGTCCTGTTGTCATCCAGTTCGTTTGAATTGATGATTACCCGGACCTCTCTGCCGGCTCTCAACGCATAAGCCTTGTTCACCCCGTCAAATGATTTGCTGACTTCCTCAAGCTTCTCAAGCCTTTTAATATAAGTTTCGAATATCTCCCGTCTGGCTCCAGGCCGGGCAGCGGATATGCTGTCTGCTGCTTGAATGAGAACCCCTTCCACCGATGAGAATTCCACATCCATGTGATGGGAGGCAATGGCATCCTGAACCTCTTTTGATTCTCCGTGTTTTCTGGCCAACTCCACGGATAGCTGGGTATGGGTGCCTTCGGTTTCCCGGTCAATGGCCTTGCCGATATCGTGCAACAATCCGGCCCGGCTGGCCAAATTAACATTGACATTTAATTCCCTGGCCATAAAAGCGGCAAGCAGTGATACTTCCTTGGAATGCTGAAGGGTATTCTGACCATAAGAGGTTCTGAATTTCAATTTACCCAGGTAATAATACAATTCAGGATTGATGTCCTCAATACCGAGTTCAACCACGGCATTCTCACCAATCTCCCTCAGATATATGTCGAATTCGTTTTTTATTTTCTCGACAATTTCCTCTACCCGGGCCGGATGAATCCGTCCATCGGTGATCAGGGTTTCAAGTGCTTTTTTGGCAATTTCCCGTCTCAGAGGATCAAATGAACTGACAATAATGGTTTCTGGCGTATCATCCACAATAAAATCAACCCCGGTGGCATTTTCAAGCGCACGTATATTTCGACCTTCACGTCCGATAATTCTCCCCTTCATCTCATCGTTTGGCAGGTCGATAACCGAAACCGAACTGGATATGATATGTTCACTGGCAATTCGCTGGATAGAAGTGGAGATGATATCCTTGGCCATTAATAAGCTTTTTTCCTTTAAATCCTGTTCAATTACTTTCAACTTCTGGGCAGATTCGATCTTGGCCTCGCTTTCACATTTTTTGATAATCATATCCTTGGCTTCCTGTACAGTCATTCCCGAGATCTTCTCCAGTTTTACCCTTTCCTCTTCATAGGTTTGGGTTAATTTGTTTTTCAGTGTCTTCAGTTCCTCTTCTTTGTAAAACATGTCTTTTTCTTTCTTTTTCAGATCTTTCTCTTTGTTGTCCAGGTTCATATACCTTCTGTCCAGGTTTTCTTCCTTATGGATCAGGCGTTTTTCGGTTTCGTTAAGCTTATTAATTTTACTGCTCTGTTTGCGGTTATACTCATTTTTCCAGTTTACAAACTCTTCTTTCAACTCAATATCAATCTTCCTTTTGGAATTTTCAATATCTTGCCGGCTTCTTTCTTCAAGGTCTTTCTGCAGTATCTCCATTTTTCTATATTCACTGGCAAATATCCGATTTCTCAGAAGAAAAAAGATCAGGAATCCCGCTCCGATACAACCAATGCCAATCAGTATATATAAAACAAAATCATTCATGGTGAACCTCCTCTTTTAGTCATTTTTCAATCCACACAGAAAACAAAGGGTATAATAAATCAGGAGGAAAATCGAATCGGCACTTTCTTCCTGTCCTTGGGTGTTAATTCTTCATCCAAGGGAGGAATAATGGTGTCAATTTTATCCAACATATTTTTTAAACTCTGGTTCTCTTTTTTCAATGAAAATAGTTCTTCGGCAATGTTCAACGATGTTAATAATCCCAGTTTAAATGAATCCAGGTCGACTAGTTCGGTTTTAATTCGGCTCATTTTATTTTCAACAAAAGCAGCAATTTCACTAAATTCATCCGGTTTGATATCCGGAGGAAGGTTAAAAATGAACTTTTTTCCCAGAATTTGAAATTCGATTTCTCGACCCATTTTATTCAATTGATTCAATCAATTCTATCAACGATTTTACTTTCAGCTTGACTTCATTTCGCTCTTTATCCAGCTCGGAAGCACCCTTCTTGTAATCGCTCATTTCTATTTTCAATTTTTTATTTTCATCTTTAAGATGCTTTAAAACTCCAACCAAGTTTCTTACTTTTTCCTCCAGTTTATTAAACTCTTCAATATCCATATACACTCTCCTTATCTTTGAATTAAATCAAATTTCTTTATTAATTTTTTCATAAAATCTGTATGCATGCTGTTAATCTCCTCATTGGTTAATGTACGCTTCTCATCGGTATATGAAAAACTCATTGAAAGACTGACTTTGTCTTCCGGAATACCCTTGCCCAGATACCGATCAAATAAATGGAAATAGTCCAGCGAACCCGGTTTTAACAACCCGATGGCTTTTTCCAGTTGATGAAATTTGATATGTTTGTCCATCAGAAATGAAATATCCCGCTTGTATGAGGGATACTTATTCCAGGTTTTGAAATATTCATCTTCGACGGATGATACGATCCTGTCCATTTTTAGCTCTGCAACCAATACCGGTGTCTCGATTTTATACCGGTCCGAGATATCTTTCCTCAACACACCCATATAGCCCATTTCTTTTCCACTGGATATGATTGAAAAGCAACAATCGGGATCCATAAAATCCAGCGAGGTTTCCTCCATTTGAATACTAATAGCCAGTTTTTTGAATAGGGTCAATATCAACGATTTAAACCGGTAATAATCCATCTGTTGGCTATCCTTCTGGTTCCAGTTCACCCTCTGGTATTCACCGGAAGCACTGACTGACAGAAACTGTTTTTCCAGGATATGATCTTCGACATTATGGAATTGATGTCCGAATTCAAATATTCGTACTCCGGCAGCGGAGTGATTGAAATTCAGGACCATGTTCTTCAAAAGACCGGGCAGCAATGATTGCCTGAGCAGAGAAAAATCTTTTCCCAGGGGATTGCGAACTTCCACTGGCTTGGTTGTCTGCGATAACAGTTTAAACTCTTCGGGACTGTTAAAAATGTAGTTTATCACTTCATCAAAGCCAATGGAGGTAAAATGATTACGGATTTTCTGAATCAATTCCCGTTCCGAATCCATCTCCAAGACCTGGTTTGAGGTATTGGGGATCTCCGAGGTTAAACGATGATAACCATGGATCCTGATAATTTCTTCGACCAGATCCTGTTTACCATAGATATCCACTCTGAACGATGGAATCTCAACCGCCCAGCTGTTTTTTTGATCTTTTATAGTAAAACCCAGTCCCTTCAATATCCGGGCGGATGTTTTCTCATCAATGGAAATACCTGAATACTGACTGGGATACTGCTTATCCAAGGTCACGATCCGGGGAGAAAAACCGGCCGGAAAAGGGTCTGAGAAATAGGTGATATTCAACGGCTCCTTATGGGAATCCCCGATCATATCCAGGGCCATGTTGATGGTATCCGGAGTAATCAAAATATCTGTTCCCCTTTCAAACCGGAATGAGGCATCGCTTTTAATTCCGATCTTCCTGGCTGCTTTTCTTATCACCCTGGGATTGAAGTAAGCACTCTCAATCAGGATATTTTTTGTGGTGTGAGTCACGCTTGAAAATCCGCCTCCCATGATACCGGCCAGGGCCACCGGTGCTTTACCATCGGCAATAACCAGAAAATCCGGGTCAAGGTCAATTACCTGCTCGTTCAATAAGGTTATGTTCTCTCCTGGTTTGGCTCTTCTGATATTCAGTTCATTTCCAGACAGTTTATCCAGATCAAACATGTGGATGGGATGCCCTATGGTCATGACCAACAGATTGGAGATGTCAACAATATTGTTGATGGCACGTAATTCCAGGCTCTCGAGCAAGGTTTTTATTTCATCGGAAGATTCTTTGACTGCTATGTCCTTCACGATACATCCAGTATAACGTCCACAGTCATCTTTATTTTCAATATGAATCGAAAATAGTTCATTGTTAAAATCACAAGACCTTCTGGTTATTTCCGGTTGTTGAAATTTCAATCCAGGCAGCCGGGCATGCAAATCCCGGGCAATACCATAGTGAGAGAGCCAATCCGGCCGATTGGGTGTAACCTCAATTTCAAAAATATCCTGGCCGTGAAAATCAATGATTTCATCCGTTTCCATCCCGACTGAGGCAAATAATTCTTTCCATAATTGTCTCTTCTCTGATGGTGAAGATGCATTTTTCACCACTGTGTGGTCATCCAGGTTTATGAATTTTTTCAAGTATTCAATATTGATTCTCATGGCTAGCTGAATTGTCTTAAAAATCTCAAATCATTGTCATAAAACAATCGAATATCATTGATGCCATACTTCAACATGGCTATTCTTTCAATTCCCATTCCAAAGGCAAATCCGGAATATTCATCCGGATCAATATCGCAATTCTTTAAAACCTTGGGATGAACCATTCCGCTGCCCAGTATTTCCAGCCATCCCGTTCCTTTGCAAATCCGGCATTCAGGATTGCTGCCATTGCATAAAAAGCAGCTGATATCCACCTCAGCAGAGGGTTCGGTAAAGGGAAAATAACCGGGTCTGAAACGCAGGTTAACATCCTGGCCAAAAAAAGATTTAATAAAGAGTTCGAGGGTTCCCTTTAGATGTGAGAAATGAATCCCTCGGTCTACCAATAGCCCCTCGATCTGGCTAAACACCGGGGTATGGGTGGCATCGGGTTCATCCTTCCTGAAGGCTTTCCCGGGAGATATAATCATTATAGGGGGGCGATGATGCTTCATATAACGAATCTGTACTGGCGAGGTATGGGTTCTCAGTATCATATCGGAAAAGCCCTGGATGTAAAAAGTATCCTGCTCATTACGGGCGGGATGTTCTTCTGGCATGTTGAGGGCCGTGAAATTGTGGTATTCGGTTTCAACTTCGGGGCCATGGGCAATTTCATAACCCATTTTCAGGAAAATATTTTCCAATCTGGTTCTGACAATGGACAGCAGATGGGAACTCCCGACCGGGATATCATATTCGGGAAGTGAATAATCGATATCACTCTTTTTGTCAGAAACCAATCGGTTCTGGAATTGAGTGAATTGATTTTCCACCTCCCGCTTGAAGTTATTGACCATTTTCCCAGCCTGGGGCTTATATTCAGGAGACAGTGCCTTCATCTGCTTCATAAATTCTGTGATGACCCCCTTCTTTCTGCTGAGATACTTGTCTTTTACTTCAACAAGTTGGTTTTGTGATTGAATTCGATTCAGATCTTCAAGAAAAAGGGTTCGGGCTTCTTCAATCTCATTCTTTAATGCATTAATCATATGAAGGTTTTTACGTTTTTCACAATTTCCTTAAAGGTTTCCGGCTCGGATATGGCCAGGTTGGCCAGCATTTTCCGGTTTAATCTGATTTTGGCCTTGTTGAGCCCGTTAATAAACCGGGAATAGTTCAGTCCATATTCCCTGACTGCAGCATTTATTCGGATATTCCAAATTCTTCGGAACTCTCTTTTCTTATTTCTTCGATCCCGGTATGAATAGGTCAGGGCCCTTTCAACTGCTTCCTTGGCGGTTCGGTAATTCTTTCTCCTCGCCCCGAAATACCCCTTTGCCATTTTTAGAATCTTCTTCCGTCTGATTAGTTTTCGGTTTCCTCTTGTTACGCGTGGCATTTTTCCCTCCCTTTAAACATATGGCAACAGTTCTTTTACTCTCTTGGATTCTTCTTTTGAAACCAGTGTCGCTTGTTTTAAGTTTCTTCTTCTCTTGGCATTTTTCTTGGTAAGAATATGTGATGCATATGCTTTTCGTCTTTTTATTTTACCATTTGCCGTTATTTTAAATCGTTTTTGCGCACCCTTATGGGTTTTTAGTTTTGGCATCTTTTCCTCCCTTCTTTTGGCCAATAAGGATCGAACAGTTGAACCTTTCATTTTTGGGGGTTGATTCTATTTCAGAGAAATCTTTTAAAATTTCAATAATACGCTTGGTCATAACTCCCAGCATTTCCGGTTTCCGCTTCTGTCTTCCCCTCAGCCAAATCGTCACTTTGATCTTGTCGCCATCTTCAAGAAATTGCTTGATTTTTTTTAGTTTGACTTCCATGTCATGCTCTCCGATGGCCGGCGTGAACTTTATCTCTTTTATGTGAATTTTTCTCTGCTGTTTTTTAGCCTCGTGTGCTTTTTTTCGTAAAGAATACAGGAATTTTCCATAGTTCAATATCCGGCAAACAGGCGGATCGGCACTGGGTGAGATTTCGACCAGATCCAGTTCTTTCTTTTTGGCGTATTCAAGTGCCTCTTCGATGGGAATGATTCCCACCTGCTGCTTTTCCTCGTCAATTAACCTGACTTTCATGGCTCTGATCTCTCGATTGATTCGATGGGGTTTCAGGCGGGGTCGGGGTCTTTTATATTTCATGGTGCAAACCTTTTTCTACGATAATCTTGTTAACCGCGGTTATAAAACTGTCCAGCATAATTTTTCCTTGATCTCCTTTTTTATGGATTCTAAAACTGATATTATTTTGCTCCTGCTCATCATCTCCGACAATGATGATATAGGGTACTTTTTGCAATTCGGCGTCTCTGATCTTTTTACCCACTCCTTCGCTGCGCTGGTCCAGTTCAACCCGCAGCTGACTTTGCTTCATTTTTTTAAAAACACTGCCGGCATATTCCAGGTTTCTCTCGGTAATGGGAATAACCATGGCCTGCACCGGTGCGAGCCAGAGAGGAAAAAACCCTCCGTAATGCTCAATCAATATTCCGAAAAATCTTTCCAGCGAGCCCAGCAATGCCCGATGAATCACAATCGGCTGACTGATTTTTCCCTGATCATCCGAATACTTCAGGTTGAAGCCCTTGGGTAAATTGAAATCAACCTGAATGGTGCTCAGTTGCCAGGAGCGATTGAGCACATCTTTTATTTTTATATCAATTTTAGGTCCATAGAACACACCTTCTCCGGGATCCATTTGATATTCAACCCCGCTCTGGCTAAGGGATTTTTCCAACGCCACCGTGGCCAATTCCCAATCACTCACTTCACCGACAAATTTTTCAGGCCTGGTGGAGAGGAAAATATCCACATCCTTAAAACCAAAGGTTTTTAAAATAGTAGTACTGAAATCGATTAAGCGTTGAACTTCATCCTCCAGCTGCTCCTGGGTGCAAAATATATGGGCATCATCCTGAGTAAACCCCCTCACCCGCATCAGACCATGTAAAACCCCGCTCCGCTCATACCGGTAAACCGTGCCCAATTCCGCCCACCTCATGGGCATATCCCGGTAACTGCGGTTTCTGGATTTGAACATTACGATATGAAAGGGGCAATTCATGGGTTTTAATTGATATTGGGTGTTATCCAGGTCAATGGTAGGAAACATATTTTCCCGGTAAAAATCAGTATGTCCGCTGGCGTTCCATAAATCGATTTTGGCAATATGAGGAGTAGCCAGTAAATCATAGCCGGCCTTTATATGCTCCTCTCTCCAGTATTTTTCAATCTCATAACGGATAATTCCGCCCTTGGGGTGCCATAATACCAGGCCGGCTCCGATCTCATTTTGAATGGAAAACAGGTCGAGATCCTGGCCCAGTTTTCGATGATCCCGTTTTTTGGCCTCTATTAAAAACTTTTCATGCGCTTCAAGCTGCTCTCTGGTGGGAAAGACAACCCCGTAAATCCTCTGCATGGATGGGTTGTTTTCATCCCCCTTCCAGTATGATGCAGCCACTGAGAGTAATTTGAAATGGGTCAGATAAGAAGTGGAGGGAACATGGGGTCCTCGACAGAGGTCAACAAATTCACTCTGCTGATAAACCGAAACCTCATTATTGTCAATCCTTTCATTGATTAGTTCAACCTTGAGGTTTTGATTTTTGGTTTGAAAATAATCAATAGCTTGCTGTTTTGTCCAGATCATTTTAAGAATTTTCAAGTTTTGCTTGACCATCTGTTTCATTTTTTTGGAGATTTTTTGTAGGTCATCGGGAGTGAAGGGATGGGAGGTTAAAAAATCATAATAGAACCCGTTTTCAATGGCCGGGCCGATGCCATACTGGGCATCCGGAAATAATTCAATAACCGCATGGGCCATCAGATGGGCAGCCGAATGTCGATAGACATGTAGGGCTTCTTCAGATAAAGAATCCACCTCCTCGATTACCGATTGTGGGTCATACTCGGTGTTGGCTTCGGTCAATTTTCCATCTATCTTAACCAGAAATGGTCTTTTTTTCTCTTTATTGCTCATCGGAATTGACAGATAATAGGCGCGGACGGACTCGAACCGTCGACTTCTACCGTGTCAAGGTAGCACTCTAACCAAGACTGAGCTACGCGCCTAGAAATGATATATTCAAAAAAATTATTTAACAAGTTCCTTTAGTTCTTTTCCAGGAACAAATTTGACCACTTTCTTCCTGGGTATTATAATTTCTTCACCGGTTCTGGGATTTCTGCCTTTTTTCTGCTTTTTTTCAAGGATCTTGAAGGTTCCGAATCCAACCAGTGTGACTTTTCCGTCCTTGCTCATCAGTTCTTCAGTAAGAATATTTACAAATCCATCAATCACTTTAATCGCATCATTCTTGGTGATACTGGAATCCTTTACCATTTGAACTGCCAATTCATTCTTGTTCATATTAAAAGCCTCCTTTAGAAAAGATAAATTTACACGATATTACTGTGAAAGTCAATACATAACACTAAAAAACTGATGGACTATACAGCCTTAATATTTTGTTTTCCCCGAATAAAATTCGCTTTTCTATGAAATGTTAAATGTTTAACAAAGTCCCTTTTTTATAAATATCCATCTGCACTTTGGACATGGCGGACAGGTCAAATTGTTCACCTGAATGTTCATTGAACAACTTGCCGGCCAATAGATCAACCCGAATAGAATCCAGGTTTTTTATCTTGCGCTGCTTGATGAGTTCTTCAATATTATTGAAGGTCAAAATAATAAAACCTGAATTGATGGCATTTCTTTTGTATATAGCACCGTATGAACCGGCAATAATCAATTTGATTCCCATGGACCTAAAACATTCAACAGCCTGCTGCCTGGAGGAACCGGATCCGAAATTTGAACCGACAATAATCATATCCCCGGGGTTAGCACGGGTAAAAAAATCTTCCCAGCCCTTTAGGTTTCCAAAGGTAAATTTTCCCATCTCTTCGATATCGGTGATGTGAAGGTGGGCATTATGGAAAATCTGATCGGTATCAATGTCAGGGATCAACCGGTTGTCACTGTCGGCAATTACCCAGACCCTTCCTTGAAATTCAGTCTCATTCATGTTATCACCCGGCAGAAATATACCCTTTCAGAACTGAAAATGCCACTATTTCCGGTGAGGCCAGATAGTTCAAGCCGTCGCCCTGCTTTCCTTGAAAATTTCGATTCCCACTGGATACCATGACTTCATTTTTACCGGTCATGCCAATATGTCCCTGCGCACATCCGCCACAGCCCGGGTTGGAAATAATCGCTCCGGCTTTAAATAGATCCTTCAACATACCCCTTTCCATGGCTTGACCATAAACCCTCTGGGTAACCGGAACAACAGCCAGGCGTACGTTTTCGGCTATATGTTTCCCTTTTAAAATATTCCAAACCTTTTCGATGTCTTCAATCCTTCCATTGGTACAGGAACCTACAAATCCAAAATCAACTTTGACCGTTCCGACTTCACAGACTTTTTTGACATTGTGTGGATATGGAGGTTCGGAAACCATGGGCTCCAGATCAGAAACATCAATCGAGATGGTTTCAGCATAGCTGGCATCCGGATCCGACACGATTTCAGCTGGGATTTCAGTCAGCCCGGAGATAGTACTGATTTCCTTCGGGGTATTCCGGTTGAAAGGAATGAAACCAATAATCCCACCCATTTCGGTGATCATACTTAAAGTTGTTATTCTTCCGGCAAGCTCAAGGTTCTCAATAACCTCCCCTTCAAACTCCACCACCTTGCCAAGGATCCTGTCGGTTTTTAACACACCCAGAATCTTCAGGGTTAAATCTTTTGCTGAAAATTCTGGTTTTGGACTCCCGGTGATCACTACCTTCACCGTCTCCGGGACTTCAAACCAGGTCCTTCCATAGCGATAGCCAAAGGTGATATCAATGTCTCCCATGCCCTGACCAAAACAGTTGACCGCACCCAGGATATTCATATGACTGTCAGTGCCCACCACTATGGTCCCGGGGAGTGCATACCCGTATTCAATCAGGTTGTGCGTACCAATCCCTTTATCCACATCAAATACCTGAACATCCTGTTCTCTGGCAAATTCCCGACATATCTGCTGATTATTGGCATATTGGATGGTTTTGGGGGGAACGGTTAAATCAAAAGTAAAAAACACCCTTTTGCTATCAAAGACACGCTGCTGGGGATAATATTTTCTGAAGTTTTTGACTACATTGGGACCGCCAAAATCCCTGGCAGTCACGATATCCAGGTCAATCCATATATTGGTTCCGGTTTCGATCCTTTCCTGGCTGTGCTGTTGAAAAATCTTTTCTATAACGGTCTGGCCACTCACATTAACTTCCGCTTCACTTCTACCATGACTAGCTTTGAAATACTTTTTAGGGTATCCACCACTCCCTCCCCTTTCAAGGCAACCGCTTCAATTACCGGCTCATCCTTCTGCCTTAATGCTTCAATCAGTTCATTAGCCGGGGTAATATTAGCCAGGTCCCTCTTATTTAATTGAAGGGCATAGGGTAAGGTGGCAAAGTCTATTTTATAATCTATCAGGTTTTCAGTCATATCGGATATACTTTCGATATTGGCTTCAAATCGCTCACGCTGAGAATCGGCAACAAAAACCAGGCCATCAACACCTTTTATAATTAACTTTCGCGAACTGCTGTAATAGATCTGGCCGGGGACGGTATAGAGATGGAATTTGACCTTATAACCCTTGATCATACCCAGATCAAGGGGGAAAAAATCAAAAAAGAGGGTCCGCTCGGTCTCGGTAGCCAGGCTGACCAGTTTTCCCTTGTTTCCTTTTTTTATTTTCTCGTAGATAGACTTAATGTTGGTGGTTTTTCCACTCAGACCGGGTCCGTAATATACAATCTTGAAATTGATTTCTCGTGTTGAATAATTAAGGAAAGACAAATTTAATCTCCGAATATTTCATCGATGTCTTCATCAGATACACCTTCAAACGGAGATCCGTCATTCTTAAATATATCTAATTTCAGTTTTTCTTGAATGGTAACAAATACATCTTCAAGTTTTTTGGCTGCTGTTTTGACCCTGAACCGAACCAGTCCCAGGTTTGAGGTATTGTTAAATATGACAATCAACATGGTTCTCTCGTTGATAGATGAAACATGCAGGCTCTTATTTTCGGATTCGGACAGGATGCTGGGAAACTTCTCAATATCCAGCATTTCGGCAATGCAGTTTACGGCAGCCATACTTCCGGCAATCAGGGATGAAATAGAGTTCAGATATGAATCTTCCATATCCCCGGTAGAGGCTATACAATGACCTTCGGAATCAGATATAAAAACAATCTCTGCTTTGGTGTTCTCTTTTAATTCGTCCAGAATATCTTTAATTAATACAAATTCTTCGTTATATATTATAAAATTTTCTTCCATCTGAGTTATGGTTTATTAAATTGTTTTTTTTATAAAAAATCATTATATCATTTAAGTGATAGAAAAGGCAATATGTTTTTCCCCCATTATAATATTTCTGTACGGCTTTCCATTGCTCGGGCAATAGTCACGGAATCCACATAGTCAATATCCGCCCCTATGGGAAGGCCCAAAGCAATTCGGGTAATCCTTATCTTATATTTCTTCAGTATTTCGGTTAAATAGTGTGCCGTGGCGTTCCCTTCGGTGGTGGGACTGGTGGCCAGAATGATTTCTGAAACCGAATGGTCCCCCAGCCTTTTTTGCAATCCTGAAATCTTTAATTCTTCAGGTCCGATGCCTTTGATCGGAGATAAATTTCCATGCAACACATGATATAAACCCTTATACAATACTGTCCTTTCAATGGAAATAATATTGAAGGGTTCCTCCACAACACAAATCTTAGTGGTATCCCTCTGTTTACTGGCACATATTTCACAGGGATCGTGGCTGGTCAGATTATAACAAATTGAACACAAGATGGTTTTTCCCCTGGCTTCTACAATGGCAGCGGCCAGGTCCAGTGCCACTTTCGGATCCTTTTTCAACAGGAAAAAACAAATTCGCTGGGCTGATTTTCTTCCGATAGAGGGGATTTTTTTTAATTCTTCAATAAGCTTATTGATGGGCGGGCTAAAGGTTTCCATTTTTCGGATTACATTCCGGGAAAATTAAATCCAGGGGGCATACCGGGAAGACCTCCGGGTAAACCGCCCATATTGCTTTTCAATTGATCATCCACTTTGGTCTGGGCATCATTGATGGCTGCAATGATTAAATCCTGAAGCATTTCAATATCTTCTGGATCTACCACTTCTTTCTGGATGATCAGGGAAATCGGATTCTTATGTCCATTCATGATAACCTTCACCATTCCCCCACCGGAATTGCCTTCAACCTCCAGGCTGTTCATTTTTTCTTCCATATCCTTGGCCATATTCTGAGCCATCTGCATGAGCTGATTCATATTGGGAATTTTACCCATCTCCCCCTCCTTCTATATTTTCAATCGAAACGATGCGTCCTTTAATTTTTTTTAGCAAGCTGTTTATTTTCTCATCTTTCTTCAGTTCATTGATGACTTCCTGTTCTTTCTGGCCATCCCGTTTCTGGCTTTTGTGAGGGATTTCATTCTTCGCATCCATTGGGAACTCTGGATTTTTAGATCTTTTTTCTTCAAGGATTGGAGGTTCATCCGGGTATGAACATGGAGTTGATTCCAGGTCCTGGTAGGGCCGGTTTGATTTCAAGCTTCCGATTATTGCTTCAATCGGGGTCAGATTGGGAAAATAAGAAAGCTTCAACAAAAGATATTCCATCATGATCCGGGGATTTTCCGTATGTTTCATGGTAATCTCAAGATTCTTGGCTGCATTGAAATAGCGGAGCAGTTCCACTTCGTTGACATTTCGAAGTATCTCTTTCAACTCCGGAATATTTTCAGGGTTGAGATTATGCAGTTTATCCGATTGCTGGACTGATTTCAGAACAATCAAATTTCTGAAAAATTTCAAGTATTCAATGAAGAAAAATCTCAAATCCACGCCCTTCTCAGATAATATATCAACCTGTTCAATGATTTTCTGTTTATCCCGGGTAAAAATGCTCCGGGTCAGGTTGATGAAGATTTCCTCCTCGATGATACCCAGGATATCAATGACATCGTTATCATTGACATCACCATTGGAAAGGGCAATGGACTGGTCCAGTATTTTTTTGGCATCTCTCAGGCTGCCTTCTGAAGATTTGGATATGAGAAATAATGCGTATTCTGATATTTTGATTTTTTCTTTTTTAGATATTCCATCCAGAACCGATTTGATTACTTCAGTGGGAATGCGCTTGAATTCGAAATGTTGACATCTGGATACGATGGTGGCCGGGATTTTATGAAAATCGGTTGTGGCCATGATAAAATAGGTATGTTCGGGTGGTTCTTCGATCGTTTTCAACAGTGCATTCCAGGCAGAGGTGGATAACATATGTACCTCATCGATAACGATTATCCGGAAACGGTTCTTCAAGGGCTTGTACTTAACCATCTCACGGAGGCTCCTGACCTCCTCCACTCCATTGTTGGAAGCCCCGTCTATTTCAATATAATCCGAAGATTTGTCCTCAGTAATTTCCCTGCAGATATCGCACGAATTGCAGGGTTCCTTGGCCGGGCCTTTTTCACAGTTGAGGGCCTTGGCCAATATTCTGGCCGCAGATGTTTTTCCAACCCCCTTCATGCCTGAAAAAATCAGACTGGGGTACAATTTATTCATCTCGATGGCATTCTGAAGGGTTTTGGTAATGTGGGGCTGTCCGATCAGATCTTTGAAGATTTGGGGTCTATATTTACGCGCCAATGCAAGATACATCTGATTTTATTTCCATTAAGACATTTTCACCATATAGTTTTATAAAAAAGGCCCAGGAAATCCCAAACCCATACACATCCCTGCTTATTGCTGCTACCTTTCGGTCCTGACAAAGTTCACTGGGCAGTATTGTTGGGCTCCTGGACCCGATATTGCTTCTCAAATAAGAAGAACCCATTTTAGATTCATTCCCATTCATCAAGTTAACAAAAAAACAAACAAAAGTCTATTTTTTTGATAAACGGAGAGGGTGGGATTCGAACCCACGGTACTGTCACCAGCACACACGCTTTCCAAGCGTGCTCCTTAAGCCGCTCGGACACCTCTCCAAAAGGCTTATTTTATAACACTTATTATGAATAAATGCAAGTGTTGTTCCATAAATAATTTCGGATATTCAAGTCATATTTGAAGGGATTAACGATTACTCTGAAGGGGTAAAATCAAATCCGAATATCAGGGAATCCTTCTAATATCGTACTTGGGCATCCTCAAGTTAGTCTCCAACACAATTCCGTTGTAGGACGGGTGATTTTTCAGGGCCCAGTTATGCAGTTCATACAAGAACCGCTTCATTTGACTTTCATTCAGCAGCCGTTCACAGGATTCTTCCCGTCCGACTTTTTTACTGCCCAAAAGAATGGCAATGCCTACCCGCCTTTTAATTCCCCTTTGATCGGCATAGTGCAAATATTTTCCCAGTTTGGCCTTCTGCTCTTCCAGTGTGCATCCAAAATAGCTCATCAGTATCGGATAATCAACATGGTCGATCACCCAGTAACGGGTACTGTCACTGACTCCGCTGTTGCCCTTGGCTTCCAGGGTGACAAAAGCTGAATATTTCAATCCATATTGATTGACTTTACGGAGATTGCGTTCAAATTGCTCCTTGAAAATATCCACAAATTCCGAATCATCGACAATGGTGTCAATTTTGAATTCCCGGCGGTGAGTATATAGAAACTTGGCAAAAAACTCAATGGGATAATTCAACTCTGCGTATAAAAAATTAATTTTTTTAATACCTCCGGCATAAAATTTACTGACCAGGGGTTTGAATTTTCGATATCCTTCCTGGTAAAACTTGGGCCCCATGGGAAGGCCCGGATTCAGGTTTATTTTTCTGATTTTGTTTTTTCTAAGATAAGATAGCAGCGAATCAACATCACTGAAATCACCCCAGGCACTCTGCCAGACATCCAGGGAAAGGGCATGGAAATCCCCGGGGGTCTCCATCACTACGGGCTTGATTTCCGGTATTTCTTCCTTTTTAAGAGGTTTTATGGTTTCCGTTTCCCTCACTTCTTTCTGAACCACGGCCTTTTGAATAAGTGTTGATGCACTTTTTTTACTGGCTGATGCCCTGATTTCACTTGATTCGGAAAACTGGCTGATGTCAAAATTCAACTCCCGGATCCACTGACCATCCAGTTCCTGAAACAGGGCCAGTTCCTCCCGGCAGATTGAATTGAGCATGACCTCCCGTTCCCTGGCTGTCACATCCTGACTCTTTAACCGGGCAATGATTTCCTGGATTTCCATTTTTTTTTGATTAATTTCCCGCCGGGCATTGGTTTTTAGACCACTATTCTGACCCAGGCAGTCTGAGGATGCGATTTCATAAAATAGTCGAATGGCCTCGGTGATATGCTTGATGTACTGGATTGAACCTTTCTGGTATAAACTTGAATTCCCCAGAGAAATCACTGCTTTTCTATTTTTGGAAACATCCTCCGGGCAGGTATTCTCTCGGTCCAGTTCAGGATCCGGGGTCGGGGGATTATGTTTCAAATAATATTTTCCGGTTTCAATGACAATCCCGTTCACCAGGGCATGGATATTGTCAAAGGACAGGAAGTGGGGATTCAGGTTGGAGATGACTTCCATCAATATGTCATTGGTCTTCTTCTCCACCAGTTCGGTGTATTCTTTCACGATAAAATCATATTGCTGCCGGGCTGTACCGATGTTTTCGCCTGTGATTTCTTTTCCAATTTTTGATTTTAACCGGTTGAAACGGTCTTTGATACTCTTCCATTTTTTTTGAAAAACGATATGGTTGATGAAATTTTTCCGTTTTTCATGAATAGTCATGGATTTCAACTGCCAATCAATGCTGGTCATGAAATTCTTTTCAACAGATTCTTCTTTGTTACCCTTCATTTGAATAGGAATGATCATAGTCAAAAAAACAGATAATAATATTGCTTTTATGAGTGCTCTTGTAATCATTGGATGATTGGATTTATTTTGAATAATATACTCCAATGGTACGGAGATGAAAGGCACATGCCTTTCATCTCCATTTTTTTTGTTTTTTATAGATTAACGGTTTTCCAGTTCTTGCCTGGTGTATACCTTAAAATAATCAAAATCGGCCTTGGTTTTAAAAGTCACCAGTCCGAAATGACCCAGGTTGAAGGTGGTATCGGTGCGGCTGGCCACAACCGAATCATTTATATAGCATACGATACGACTGCCGTAGACATCCACTTTCAAACGATACCAGTTGGCCCTTGAGAATTTCACCCGTTCCGTCAAGAAATTGGCTGATCTTGGGTTGGCGATATCAATCCATTCACCATCCACCATTTTTCCCAGAACAGCACCCTCTTCACCGGCTAGCCTGAACATATAAAAATTATTGGAATCCCTCATCCTGAAAATGATCCCTGCACCGATGATATAGCGAACGTTGTTTAATAGCCTCTGATCCTGCATGGAGCCGGTTATATAACTGGGCAAATCCGGGGTAACCCGAACATAGGTTTCGTAGGTGGCATCAGCTGCCTGGGGATGATCCACATAGATCATGGAATTCAGAGCCCTTTCATCAGCGCTTCTCTGTAAAAAGAAGCCATTGGCATCGATCTTCCAATTGCCCCGGATCTGCTGCCATTCATTCTTCCGATTATTGAAATTATCATAAAATATGGTCTTGGGTCCAACTTCGCGCTGCACCACCTCGGTCCTGGGAACTATCACTTCTCGTCTTCCGCAACTTACCACCAGCAAACTGACCACCAAAATGATAAAAATAAGTTTTTTCATAATTTCCTCCTCGTTAATAATTAATTGTCTTCCCGGTAGTTGGTACTTTTAATCGACCGTCTCCATACCTGTTCATAGAGGGTATATCCCTCTACCGTGACTCCGTATTTCCCAGGTACATATTTCAAACCGGGGGCAGAGGCCATGATCTTATAGGTTCCCGGCTGCAGTTTCAGGAGATGGGTCTTTCTGTCACCGATGGACACCACATAATGCGAAGGTCCGTCAAAATCAAGGGTGATATTCCGGTCCAGCTCATTCCGGATCTTTATCATTGCATTGGGAGGATTGTTGATTTCATCATATCCGACTCTGTATAATGAAACCACCCAAACCCGCCCTTCTTCATCCACCACCAGTTGTTCTGATGAGATCAGATTGGTCGGGCCAGCAGGCTGAATAATCACTTTTTCACCGCGCCCGCAATTGATCAGGAATAGCACCAGAACAGCACAAACCACATAAAATAGTTTTTGTCTCATTTAACCTCCTCGATTTATATTAAAATTTCATTTTATGACTATAACTGAAGTTTTTTTCATCTCGAATAAATGTAAACCATTAAATTTTTTTTGTCAACACCAGTAACCTGTTTTATTTCAGTTTTTTTAACTTAAATCTGCATTCAAACATGTAAAGTCTATGTACCTCAAAATTTTAATTCCGATTACTGGGAAATGCGGATGAAATCAAAATCGGCCCGGGTCTTGAAGGTACAGAGCCCTACTCTACCCAGGGTAAAGGTGTCATCCACAGCATTGACCACTGCAGAATCGTTGATATAACAGGTAATCCGGCTGCCATACACCCGAACTTTCAGGCGATACCAGTTGTTCCGGGAAAATTTGATCCTCTCCCTGAGATAGTCGGCTGAGCGCGGGTTTGCAATATCTATCCATTCTCCCCCAACCAATTTTCCCAGAACTGCTCCTTCTTCACCAGCCAGGCGGAACATATAAAAATTATCCTGGTTTTGCATCCTGAAAATTATTCCGGCACCGATGATATAACGCACATCGTTCAGCAGACGCTGGTCCTGCATGTTACCGGTTATATACACCGGTAAATCCGGCCGGATCCGTACAAAGGTCTCAATGACGGAATCAGCCACCTGGGGATGATTGATATAAATAACACTGTTTACATGCCGGGGATCGGCTGAACTCTGAACCAGGAAGCCGTTGGAATGAAAGCGCCAGTTCCCCCTGACCTGCTGCCATTCATTCTTTCTGAAATCAAAATTGTCATAAAAAACAGTAAAACTTAACAAAAGCAAAGTTGAAGAAAGCATTACCAGAACAAATATCCTTTTTTTCATGGCCTCTCCTTTTTATAATGTTTCAGTAATTTTAAAAATGATTTGACCGCTTTGATGGTTTTCCGGTTTGGTTGAAAAGGATTGAGTTTCATCTCATAGAATATATACCAGCTGGTACCGGCTACCGAGGGCGATGTTGAAAACTCATATTTGTTTTCCGTGGCATAGGCAATGCCCCCCTGTTTTCTCATCATCCGTTTCACCTGAAAGTGATAAAAATCCCCTTTCTGTACCTGGCCGCAAAAATAATAGGCCAGGGCCATTCCCTCGGTTCCCTCACTCCATACCGGGGCATTTTTTGCTTTTCTTTCAAAAAATCCCCGTATGTCTGAGATCTGGTTAATGACACCGTCTTTGACCATGAAGCGCTTTTCTGCAAAGGGCAGCACCGGACAATATTTTGGGCCCATAGCCAGAACAGCCCAGCTCTGGCAATCCAGATACAGGGAGTGATCCTTAAAACCGGTCATGAAATGCACCGGTTCTTCATTCCGGTACAGGTTCTTCAATATAAAGTCTTTAACTTTTCTGGCTTTTTTACGGAAATAGCGGTTGTGATAATAGTAAAAAGCCGAATAGGTGTCCAGGTTGTGCTCCATTGAAAACGCATCATCCCGTACCCCCAGGCTCACACCGCCGAAAGTCGGTTCGGTCTTATCCAGAACCTGCTGATTCCCGATCCAGTGCAGGGTTTTCCATAACAGCACATTATAGGAAGTGTCCCCGGTCATTGCCCGGTAAAAATTAAGGGCCATGGCAATCCAGGCAATGCTACCGGTATAGGTGCGATTGGAAGTGGATTCCAGGCTGGAAATTATATAGGAAAAATCAAAGCTACCATCCTTATTTTGGATATAGGCCAGGGTATTCAGAATTTTTTTGGCCACTTCAATTTTGCCCGTAGCAGTAAAGGCCATGACGGCCAGGGCCTGGTCATAGATCCAGCACCGGTCTTCAATTCCTTCATAGCTCTGCACCAGGCAGTAGCTCTTTCCGTCCCGAATGACCTTCCGGGCCATGGAGCTCAGCCAGTTTACATTCAATTGAAAATCCGCCATCAGTCCGGGACGATTTTTTTCTACCGGCTCTTCCGCCCGTAACGTGTTTGCAAACAATATCAACATGGCTATCAAGACTACCTTAAACAGAATACTTGGCTTATCCATATTTGACCTCTTTGATGGCGTTGCTGTAATTTTTACATATTTTAATTTCCTTGACCGCATTGGAAATCTTGAATTCATCCTCGATCTTGTTCTGGGGATTTAAAACAGTTATTCCACCTTTCTCCCTTTTCAACTTCCGGGAGAGCTGGATCAGCATGGACAGGGCATCCGATGATATGTTTTCCAGTTTCTTCAATTCCAGGATGAACTTTTTTCTTTTCTTCTGGCCGAAATACTTGACCAGGTTTTCAAATTCAACAATATCACTGGCTTCAAAAGATCCGGACAGTGCAATGATAACAATATGATCCCTGTACAAACTTTTATAATCGGCCACCATGCCCAGGCCTTTTTCTGATTCCGGGTTCAGAAAAACCGACATTTTACCCAACTGGCTCTGGTATTCTTTATCTCCCCGGGGGGGGGTCCAGGCAGCCCTGACAAACACTTTTTTCATGTAATCCATGGTTCCCAGCAATTTCCAATAGCAATTCAGCTGATGGTAAAAAAAGGGTTCGACAAGGGAAGTGGAGATCAACCTCAATTTGTCAGCCGTACCATAATAGGAACTGAAGAAGAAATCCACCAGCAAAAAGAAGATGTTGATCAACGCATTATAGATCATGGAAATCAACAGAAAAAAGACATAATTCAGATGGATCAGGTTCAGGATGGTCAGGATGGGAATGGCCAGAATGATCAGCAGCTGGATAATGGGTGAAATGACTTCAAACAGAATGTAGTATGGCAGGGAAAAAAAAGTGATAGGAGCAAAGGGATAGCGGAAAAACTTGAAAAAGTGGGTTCTCAGGGTGCTGACCAGGCCAACCTGCCAGCGTTTTCGCTGGGATTTGAGCTCCCTGAAACTCTCCGGAGCATTGGTAAAAGAATCGGCCAGGTACACCTGGGCAATGCGGTATTTCTTCTTTGTTTTGAGCATGTAAAAATGAATCCGGGTCAGAAGCTCCAGGTCTTCGCCCTTGCTAAATTTTTCATACCCGCCAATCTCTTTGAGAATCCCGGTCTTGAAAACCCCGAAAGCACCCGAAATGATCAGGTTGGCATTCAGGAGTGACAGGGAATTACGGGCCACATTAATAGATCGGATATATTCAATGACCTGCAGCGTGGAGATCAGTTTATAGGGAGACTGCAGTCGGTTGGGAAAACAGTTGAGATCCTCCGAATCATTTTTTATCCGGACACTGCCCCCGGCTGCCACCACCCTCCGGTCGGTTAAAAAGGGCATCACAATTTTTTTCAGGCCATCCGTCTTGATCAGGGTATCGGCATCCACACAGCAGACCAATTCGGAATCACTCAAATTGATTCCGGCATTGAGGGTATCGGCTTTTCCACCGTTAACCTTGTCCACCACCATAAATCTGGCATCAGCGCCCCGGTAAATACGTTTCACGGTCTGGGTGGGAATCCGTGCCTGATATTGAAGGGGAATTTCAGATACAGACAGTTTTTCTCTCAAAATATCCAGGGTCCGGTCCTTGCTGCCGTCATTGATGATGATTACCTTCAGATCGGGGTAGTCGATCTCCTGCAGAAAACGAATCCCCTTCTGAATGGTCTTTTCTTCATTGTAACAGGGAATGAGAATATTGAGTGTTGGAAAACGGGCCGATTCGGTCTGGCCGAGTTTGAATTTTTTCCTCTGATTTCTGATGGAAATTATGCCCAGCAGGGAGAATATCAGGTCCACACTATAAGCAACAACAGTATAAACCAATCCAAATATAACCAGTATTTCCACAATACTACTGTTTCCTTAATATCATTCTTCTCTTAAACTGGGTAACCTGGTAATTCAGACGCCAGCTTCCCACCTTGACGGCTTTCCCGGTCTGATCGACCGGAGCTTTGAGTGTAAGTTCCGATATCATTTTCTTGAGGTTTTTCAATACCTTTTTTCTCCTTGAATCCGGATCCACTCTCAACCCAGCGTCATTATGTCCGGACAAAAAAACCTTACCAGACTCATCGATAAACAAATTCAGGTTTAAATAACCTGAAACCTTGGTTTTACGGGGCAGATCCACTCTAAGAGTCTTCACCTGCTGGTTATACTCCCTGATCAGGGTATCGGGGATTTCCCGAATGGTAATGGTATGACGGTAAGGCATCGGTTCCCGTGGTTTGGCTTTATCAACCACTGGCTCTTTAGGTTTGACTTTCTGGTTTTCAAGTTCAGCCTCCAGGGTCTTGATTTCACCTCGGTCCTCCCCGGAATGGGTCTTGGCCCTGGATTCTGCTTCCTGATCATAAAGATTTTTTTCACGATCTTCTTGTTGATTAACCGCTATCTCATCAGTCTGGTCATACGGATGATCAATAGCTGTCAAAGGGATTTCGGCATTCGGATCAGCTTCCGGTCGAGACATTTGCCGATTAATAAAAAAAATGACCACAAACAGAACCACTACCACCAGAACCATGGGCATCAGCAGTTTGGGTAAAAGCCTGGATTCCGTTTTTTTTTGTGGCAATTCTCGGACGTTTTTTTTTGATTTTTTAAATTGGGAAGGTCCGGACTCCGTTGAAACTAATTTTCTATTAATGGTGGGTACTGATTTCTTGATGTCGACTTCGACATCAATTCCCTTTTTGGAAGCTTCTCTCCGGGACATGGATTTTTCCAGAGCGACTTCCTGAATACCCGATTCTTTTGAGAAAATGTAGGCTTGATATTTATAATGCAAACGTCCCTTAAATAAGCCTTGCTTTTCCAATGATTTAAACAACTGTCTGATAATCTTCAATCTGAATCTGGCTACGTCTTTATCTTTTATTAGCAAATTTAAAGCCGGTTAAGAAATCCGAACACAGATCCGCCACGGCTTTGCGAATGGAACCTTCCAGCTCACCCACCGAACTGGCTGAGCCCATGGCATACTGGGTCCAGGTGGATACCGGGTACTTGCTCTTATAAGCCAAGTTGCGTATCATGCGTACCAACTGGCGCAGGGAGACATCAATATAATAAAAATATATCTCGGAATAGGTCACCCCGCCGGGCATGACTTCCTTTTTCTGAATGATATTGACATTGATCTCAAAAACCACCCAATCCTTATCTTCAGGACCCTTTTTGGTTTCGACAATACCCAGGCCCCATTTGCTCAAACCGGATTTGACCATGGCTTCCAGATCCCGGGCCATCTGCTGGCTCTGTTCCGGGGCATAAACAGATGCAAAAAGCTCCCGGATATTGATCTTTACCTCGGTCCACTTTAATCCCTTCAGGGTTTCCGAGCCAATGACACAGGCTTCTGGCAGCACATCGAATACCGGCTTGATTTCATCGGTTTCATGGCTTTCTGCTACCTGGGGTAACAAAAAAAAAGATAAACATAAAACAGAAAGAAAAATGCAGCAAAACGTCTTCATCTAAACCTCCTCACGGCGAGCATAACCCTCCTCTTCTTCCGCAATAACCATTGTGAAACTTAATCTTAAAAAAAACCCTCCCCATTGTCAATAAAAAACTTCAGCTCTAGCTGATTGCAGAATTCTAAATACCCTTCAGACATATCACATTTCCATGGATTTCGCTGAAAATAAATCGTTTTATTTCTTCCTGGGATAAACAACCAATTTTCTTTCTGCCAATAGATGATCGTTGAGGAATACGGCATAGCGGTATTTTCCGGGTTTGAGGTTTTCCACTCGGTCAATGAATATGATGTATTCAAAATACTTGTCCGCTTCTCCGAAGCTGAAGTCCAGTTTCCTGGCCTGCACAAAATATTGATGGCTAATGTGCAGGGCATTGAATAGCTGAGGTGATAAATAAGACCGGGATAGCAGTATAAATAAATCCCTTCCCATAACCGGAACCAGCATTCCACCGGTTTTCCAGTCGTATCGACCGGTGTCAGCCTTAGCTCCTGTGCCGGTGAATAAAATGGGAAAAGGCAACGTGGTATTCAAACCAACCAGCATCATTTTAAGCCAGTCCCGAATTTCATTCATTCCCTCATAAAAATGTCGCATGCGAGACTGGTAAAACCGGAGCACTACTTTCCCCTGGTTTTCTATATTATTGATTTTCAGGAAAATATAGAAATCAGGCCTTATCATATTGTTTTTAAAAACCTTCTTTCTGGTTTTCCCATGGGCATGGGAAACCTGCTCTAAAAATTCCAATTCAGCCAGGTAGGGAGCTTCGATCTGGGGCAGGTACTTGACCTTCATGTTGCATCCGACCGTCAGCAAGCAGGAGATCAGTATTACAGGGTAAAGAACTTGATGAAAAACTTTTTTAAAGCCAGTGAATATCCGCATTGTAATTTAAATATATTGCTGAATTTTTTTTCTATAAATACCTCAATGGTCTGGAATTTATCCTCGGTTACATAATATAGCAGAAAACTGGAGAATTTAATATTCCAAGGGAAAATTATCTCACCGTTGAAGGTGATGTTTTCCAGAGTAAAGTCATCATTAAAAAACATTCTCAACCTGAAATCGTATTTTTTACTGACCTTCATCGCAATATCAAATTTCAGGTTCTTTACATTGTACCCCTCCACCCAGAATCCTTCAGACCGGTAGCGGGAAACCAGTGAGTAATCCAGGGAAAAGACCAATTTCCACCATTCCTTTTTCAGGGATAACAGATAATTAAATTCGGTTTGGTTCAGATCCAGGTTATCCCAGACATGATTGACGTTCAGGACGGGAATGATTTTGAATCCCAGTGGGAAAATCAATCCGGAAGCCTTCAATACAGTATTGATCCCCGGAAAAATATGTGAAGTCGTTGTTTCTTCTCCGGGCAGGGTGGAAAACATATAATAGGGGGAGATATCAATGCTCACATTTTTATCCAGAAAGAACAGAGTCTTTAATTTCAGATTGGTGCTGAAATTTCGAGTCTGGGTGGCCGCCAGCAGATTTTCGGATATATTGTAAACCGATGACAGGGATAGAAGGGAACTGGAAAAATCCATGGATACCGAATAATCCTGGGTATCTGATTCCACCTCATCCCGGATTACCTTTCTCAGGTAGTTGAAATTAAAATTAAGTTTTTTTTTTACTTTCAAGGGAGTTGAAAATCCGTATGAATAGCTGTTTTTTAAATTGTGGGTAAAACTGACCCGGGGGCTGATGAACCGGTATGCGGTCCACATGAACCAGGTGCTAAAATCAAATACAGTGGGAATATTTTCACGTCCGGAAATATTCTGGGAAATGGCATAACTGAAATGCTTCAACTTCTTTTTGTGAGCGAGGGTGAAATTAAAACTCTCATCACCGGTATTGTACAGGGCAGACAGGTTGATGAATTTCTTTTTCTGGATCAGCCAATCCACCTGGCCGGTCAGCATGATCCCTCGCTTGATTTCGGCACCCTTGTCAAACAATTCCCGCTCGTACAGTTTGAAATTGAGATCACCGTTGAGAAATTCTTCTCTTATCCGGTACAGGAAAGTAAGGGACATACCGTCCAGGGAGGACAGCCCTATATTTTTGAAATAAAAACGGGTTTTTTCCGGAATCTTGCCCCGGGTAATGGAAAAACTCTTGAAGGGAACGGAGGGCATGCCAAAAAAGTAGGGAAAAACCATTTTGGCCCTGATTTTTTTGTTTTTATTGATTTTAAATTCGGAAAATTCCCAGTACAGGTCGGATTTTTTCAGCTGAAGGGGACCCTTCTTCTCTATATGGTCAACCAGGCCCATATCTCCCCAGCTGCTGATCTGCTTCCCAAAGGCTTCTGCCCTGAAGGAGAAAGGAAAACCTTTGAATACCAGTACATCGGCTTTTTGGACCCTGCCCTGCCCTGAAATAGTGATACCACCGTATATCACACCGATAAAACTGTTCAGGTCCAGATAGAGAGATTGCCCGGTAATTTGAAAGCCAGCGGCTTTCAACCGGATATTGCCCCCCCCGTACAGATAATGGAAATCATCACTGTAGATGAAGTAATCACCCTGGAAATCGAGGGTCTTGTCTGCCCATAAACCCACATGGATATGGCTGACAATCAGGCTAAGGCAGAGAAACTTTATAAATTTGTCCATTAAGAGTAAACAGATACAGGTAATAGGAACCATCTACGGTAATCGCGTTAGTTCCGGTTGCAGGAGACAGATACACATTGAGCATATCCCCATCCAGTGAATAGTGGTATATGGAGTTGGCATTCAGATCGGTAAACAAAACACTTCCCTGGTAATATTCGATGCCGCCTATATTAACTCCGGAAAGTTGAAATAGTGGAGTCGAACTTCCGGTTACCGGGTCATATTCATAAAAACCGAAGGAACGGAGATCATATAACAGTAAATTATCTTCCATTGGGGATAAAAATTCCGGATAAAGATTCCCGGTTGATATTTGATCGATTAAATCACCGGAAAGCGGATCATAAGAGGAAATGATATTGCTTCCGCCGCAGATATACAATTTATTCTGAAGGGTGGCCAGGCCGGTGCCAGGAACAGTGGATACGGTCCTGATGACCACACCGGATTCAATATCGAAGGCAGACAGAATACCGAAATTATTGATTTTCCAGAATTTTTCCCCGTCATAGGCAATATCTCCTTCTCCGGAAAGACTTGTGGTCACAATTTTAACAATCTGCAGGGTCTCAATTGAAGCGTCCGGGTCCAGGGGATTGTTAAAGAGGACATCTTTACAGGATTCAAAAAGAATAATAAAACCCAACATAAAGACTATTGTTTTTAACTTCACCTTTTACTCCGGCCTTTTTATTTTTGAAGAATTTCAGGTCCAGCAAATGCAGAACCCACACCGAAACCATGCTTATGATAAAATAATTGCGGTTCCGGTAACTTTTTTCCGCTTTGGTCCTCAATTCGATCACCTCTTCCACATCGGTTGAGATCAGGTATTGGTCATAGTAATCATTGCCCTTCTGGTTATTCCAGATCACACCGACCATGGTGGTCAGGCATGCACCCAGGATTAGACTACCCTTGAGTACTTTGCCGGAAATCAACTGAGGCAATCCGGGTATGAATTCGACCACCGGTACACCCTTGGATAATTGTGTTTCACCCTCACCGGCCAGCCAACCGCCACCCAGTAGAAAAATCATAACAATAGAAATACATTTGGCCGGCATAAGTTAATCAACCCGATACCCCGGAAATGGCTGCCGGAAATATCCATACCTATTCGCTGTTGATGGGGCAGCCCCATTCAGGGAAAGCCTATTGATGGCTATCCAACAAAAGTCTTTTTTATTTAGGGGAAGCACAGTCCGGAGACAGTGTTGCAGCGGATACTCCGATTCCGGATTTGACCCCCGTCCTTGAAGCAGACCAGTATCCCGGGCTTCCATTGTAATCAATCATGGTACCGCTCATATAGGTGTCGCTCTGAATGGTACCGGTATAGGTGGTACCGCTCTGAAACACAAAACGGACTTGATTTCCGTTAACCGTCCATGATCCACTAAATCCCTCGACCATAAAAGTTCCACTGTTTTGACTGCCACCGCTAAAGGTAATGGTTGCGGTTCCGGGTGTGTCCACCTGCTTCGAATACCAGTTGAAATTAAGCGACCAACTTCCCCGGATATCATAACCATCATCCTCTGATTTCTTAATGAATAGAAAATAGGCGGCAACTGCAGCCAAGGCCAATCCTCCCAGCACCAGCAGGATGGGAAACTTTTTTTTCTTTTTCTTTTTTACCTTGGGAATGACTTTTTTCTCCACTTCTTCACGGGGTTTTTCCGCTTCGGTTTTTATGGCCGTTGGGACTTCTTCCGGTTCTGGCTTGACTTCGGTCGGTATCTCGACATCGGTTTGAACCGGGGCTTCCTTACTGATTCCCAGATTGGCCCTGGCCTGGTCCACCCGCTCTCTGAATTCCAGGTCCGTATCTTCCTTGTCAAATGTCGGGTAGGTTTCAAATACCTTTTTCAGGTTTTTTTTCACCTTGTCATCCTCGCCAACGGTAAAATAAACCTTGGCCAAAAGGTAAAAGGCTTCGGCAACTTTCTTCTTCTGAGCAACAATGGATTTAAGCTTATTGATACACTCGATTAACATGGTTATCGCATCATCATAGTACCCCTGCTGATAGAGCTTGCGCGCTTTTAACAGTGTGTCTTCTTCCTGAGCATAACCAAAGCTGGTAGACAAACTGAACCAGCCAAACAATACAATGGTCAAAATTCCGATTTTCCTTATCATTTCTCGGGATAACATCAAAAACCTCCTCTATCTTTCTTTATTTTTTTTTAAATTATTTCCTTTTTTTCTAATATTAACAGAAATCGGTTAAAATTTCCTCCTTAAAATAATTTTATTCATGAAAGTACCCACCGAATAGGAAACCCTCCAGTTGGAGACCATAACCCCCATGCCTTTCTTATCTATGGGAGGCGGAAGGTAAATGGAGCTTATCTTTCTTAGAATTTTCACTTTGATATTTCTTCTGGCATGGAGGGGATCGATCTTCAGGGCCGAATCATTGATTTTCTGGATGTTGATTTTCCCATCCTCCCTGACTTTCAGGCTCAAACTGATCTGACCCAGTGCTCTTATTCCCCTCGTTAATTTCAGGATTTCAATTTTTTTGATGGCCTGGTTATAGGCATTGATCATCTGGGGGGGAAGCTCAATGAGTTTTACGGTCCGCGTTTGCGGTATCTGTTGGGTTTTTGCCTTTGCTTTTTCCCGGACAACCCTCTGCTTTTCGGTTGACAACCCATCACGGACGCGGATAATTTCTTTTTCCAGTGAAATTACCTCATCTGTTGGTTTTATATTTTTGGCCTTTTTGACATTTTCCAGCGCTTTTATATAGTTTTCTTCATCAAAATAATCCCGGGCAAATTTAATATAGCGCTTGTACACATCATCAACCTTTCGGTCTCCTGCCTTCTTTTGGACTTCGGCTTTCTTGATTTCAATCCGGGCAGCCAGGGAATCAATTTGAGCATCCTTTTTTATCTCTGCAGCCAGATCCAGATACCGGGAAGCCTGGTCCAGCTGATTCTGCTCGATGGCCGATTTGGCCAGTTCAATCAAACCGGCAAACTCCCGGTTTTTTTTATCAATGTCCATGCGCTCATTTATTTTCTCTTCCAGTTTACGGACCTGATCGGATTCCTGAATTTCCTTGGCCCGGTTCAGGTTTTCCAGGGCGGTCTGAAGTTCATTCCGGTCAAAAGCCTGGTGGGCCTGTTTTAAATAAATTTGACTCTGTTCTTCCTGACTACGGGTCGCTATCTCCTTGTTCTGATCCTGTTTGATCTGTTCAATCCGGCCAATGGCATCCATTGAGTACTGACCCTGGGGATACACCTTTAAATAATTCTGAAAAGCATCAATGGTTTTAAACTCTAACACCTGGTTCCACAGAGTAACTTCCGGATTTTTCTTGTCGTTTGATTGACTCAAATATGGTATCCCGAAAATTGCTAGTAAAATTGCAGCTACAAAGATCAACAGGAACAGAAGATATTTATAAGGCCTGGCTGCCTGGCGGACTTTCGATATTTTTGATACAGACAGATCCCTTTCGTCCCTTTTAAAATCCGGTTCCCGCTTTTCAGTTGCGGGAGTCTTTGGGAGCAGAGGGACCATTTCCCTGATATCCACCTTGGCCGATCCCTGCACTTTTGAAAATTTATATACCTTGTTTTCAAAACGCAACTCACCTTCAATGAGGCCTTCTTTGGCCAGAGAAATCAAAAAATGCTCTAACGGTTCCAACTTACTCTCCTTTCCGCAGGCTCCGGGTGATCAAAAAATGTGTTTTCTCTTTTGTTTCCAGTTTTTTCTTTTCTACTTGGGCCGCCTCCAAGGTATCAAAACTGCCGACTCTGACCAGATAAATTTTATTTTTCTTGGTGGAATCGGGAGGCAATGTTTTAAAAATTTCAACCGGATATCCCCAATCGGAAAACTTCAGGGAATATGATCTGGCTGATTTATATTCCTGGAATGAACCCACCTGAATCACGTAAACAAATCCACTGGTTTTCAGGTCCAGGGCTTCCGGTTGCTTAACCGATTCGGTATCCGGACCGGGTAGCGGATCGAATCTACCGATCAAAACCAGGAATATTAAAACAAATAGGCAAAGGGATAAAAATGCGAATATGAAAGAACCCCAGAATTTCTTTTTTAACGGGGTGGGAACACATTGTTGATTGAATATTTTATCACCGACTTCAGCCAGGATATAGGTCCCATTATCATTAAACCTTTCCTCCCTGAGGGATTTTTTCAAATGATTCTTAATTGTTTTCTTGGGATCGGCTTCATTGATATGGCTCATGATTTCAGACTGGGTCTTAAAGGATTCCCAGATACCATCGGTGCATATAAAAATCTTATCATTGGCCTTTAACCGCAGGGTCCTGATTCTCTTTTTTACGATGTCATGGACATTTTCCTGCCTGGGGTGTATGGAATACTCCAACTGATTTTTATTGGGGTGCTGGGTCAGTTGGTCAATGGTAATTTCCTGATTGAGAAAAAAGCCCCAGACGAAACTGTCATCATCCGATAGCAGCCACAGGGTGGCATCATCCCGTTGTTCAATGGCTTTGGCATTATCGGTAGGCTTCTGGCCCGAACATAGAACATACAGCCGAGAATCACCAATCCAGGAGTAAGACAGCTGATAGTGATCATTTTGTTTTTCCAGCAGAGCCACCACCAGGGTACAACCCATATCTTTACCCGATTCCCTCATCCTGTCCAGTACATTCTTGATGCTGTGTTGAATGAGATTTTCAAAATTCTGATCCTGCTTGAATCCCTCAATCAAGCTTTCTACTGTCCACCGGGAGGCCAGATCTCCGCTGGAATGTCCGCCCATTCCATCGGCCAGTACCAGCAGGGTTTTGTTGTTCTGGCTGTAAACTTCAAAATAATCCTCCTGGTAATCTCTGGGACCCTGATTCCATTCAACGATCAGGGGATAGGTGCAGCCATATCTACTCTTCCTCATGTTTCAACCCCTTCGGATTCGATGGTCCCTTTGAAGGACAGTTCCCCGCTCACATCCTTTTCAATATCCTTTATGGATTTCAACAGTTTTTTAAACTCGCTGTTTTTAAAATTGAGAAAGATTGAATTTTCAGAAGCAACTGCCGTATACAACGAGGTATTTCGCATCAATGCCTTCTGGGGAGTATAGTCATTGAAAACAATTTTGGCTCCCCTGTAATCCCGGAGCTCGATCCTTTTTGATTGATCAAATTCAATGATATCCTGGGCAAAAGTTTCTCCGCCCGAGGCAAAAGGAAGGTTGACGGTAAAATAAAAATCAAAGGCCAGGGGTTTCATTTTTAATTCTTCCGGTTTGGGCGGAGGAGTAACCTTCAGGGGTGCAGTTAGCTTCTGTGAACTAATATCCAGCTCGGCAAACAATTCCGAGCGAAACTCATCGACCGACTGGTAACGGTCTTCAGGTTTTCGCTTGACCGCCCGGCCGATAATCTCAATTAATTTGTCAGGTATATGTTTTTTGCCTTCGGTCAGTAAAAATTCTTTTTCAAAATCAAGCGCCACCAGGTGTGTAATGTTTTCTTCACCGAACACCTTCACCCAGAACTTTCCCATCAGTATTTCAACGATAATGATTCCCAGGCTGTAAATATCAACCCGCAGATCATAGCGATATTTATCTTCGAACCGGGCCGGGTCCAGATAGGCGGAATGACCGACAATCTTGGATGATTTTCCCGATAACGCGGTGTCATGGAGACGCTTGGATGCCCCAAAATCACCTAACACATAGGAGAGCTTCCCGCCCCGGTCAACCACAAACATGTTATCCGGACTTAGATCCCGATGGACCACATTGATGCTGTGCAAACGTGATATGGTATTAACCATCTCCCGGATCATCTTGACTTTCTCTTCGTAGGCCATCTGGATTTTCCCTTCAAACTCAAACTTGATCAGATCATTGACCGTGCCATCCGCCAATTCCATCATGAAGACCGGAAATTCAACTTTTTTACCGTGTGAATAAGTCTGGGCCGTTCCCTTTCTGTAAATATATAGGAAGGTGTCATCCATGTATTTCAGTATGGTGTCAATCTCATTTTCCAGGTATTTCTGTGAAATTTCGATCTCATCCTCTTTATTGGCTTTATTATTGGAAAATATTTCATCAAAAATCAGAGGCGCCTTCATGGCATAATACTTGTTTTCAGTGGTGTCAATTACCTTGATAACCGTTCCGAATCCACCTTTTCCCAGTGGTTTAACGATGGTGTAGGCAACGCCATCCACAACGATTTCATGGGAATAAATCATATAACTGGCACTTACCGATGAACTGGGGAAAACCAGTTCCTTGAAATCCTCATTCTTACAATACAGACATTTACTTACCTGATCGCTTAAAAGACGATTGCATTTTTTACATTGCCTCATGTCATTGACTCCCAGTTTGCATTTTACCAAAATATTTTTTTATTTGAAAGGCTGTACTTCCTAATAAAAGAAATCCATCCGAAAACAATTCTATACGGGATTTTCCCACCGGAATATTGTTTATCAAGCCGGGATTGGTAGGTAATTTTCCCCCCGCTCCTTCTGCATAATAAATTTGGGCACCCTCCTTAACCAGAGTCCCGTGAATATTCGACATCCAGTTGTCATCCATGAAGGTGATCTGGGTAAGGTCCGGGTTTCGGCCGATTTTTATCTCAAAATCCTCACCTTTCATATCGATCACCATCAGCCTGGCCTTTTCCCCCCTGAATTCGACTTTTTTTAACTCAATCGAAGCCGGTAGATCAGAGGTGTCGATATCCTGATCCGGAGTAATATAAAGGCATAGACAGCACAATTCTTCACCACAATAGGGACAAAAATATGCGGGTGGCAGGGTTTCCTTCTGGCAGCCGGAACAGGTGATATATCCCTCCTGAAAATAGAGGTCTTGTTCTTCACCTGGCAGGGACAACGCTTTGGTACTGGTAGCCATATCCAGGTTTCCCATCAAGTCATCCAGCTGATAGCGGTTATCCGGATAGAAGATAGTGGCTTTGCTGATAAAATCCCTGAATTTTTCCGGTATCTTTTTCAACCAGTTTTGAAAATCCTCACTGTCCCCCTTATCCAAATATTCGCGGTAGCTATTCCGGTTGAAGGGAAGACTACCATTGAACAATTCACCTATGGTTATTCCCAGGCTGTATACATCATGGAGTTTTTTTATATATTTAATTCTTTCCTTGGCATTGTCCGGCAAAATCTCAATCAATTTCTTATTGGCTACCCGGGCAGCCTGTAATCTTTTGAACTCATCAAAAATACAGACGATTTCAGGCGGTGAGTAAAACTTGGTCCCGGCGGGAATAATTTTGCTCCTGCTATCCCACCAGCTGGCAATACCAAAATCGATCAATACCGGCCGTCCATCTTTCACCCTCAGGTTTTCAGGCTTGATATCCCGGTGAACCACCCCGATCTTGTGAAGTTGATGAATAGCCTGCGTCAACAAGTTGATGAAATGTTCATCCCTGTTTTTCTGGAAATACTCAGTGGAACTTTCGGGAATATATTCCATGACAAAGGCATTGTGTTTGAATAAAACCTCATATACTCGAATCAGGTAATCGATTTTATAATTTTTCCTCAGTTCCTCCACCCGCAACGCTTCACGGATAAAACGCTCGGTTATTTCAGGTTCCATATTATTTCGGGAGAGCTGTTTCAGGGCAAACTGATTTCCATTGAACTCCACCAGGTAAACCACTCCGAATCCACCGGCACCGATTTCCTTGATAACCGTATATTTGTCAATTTTATTCATTATGCTTGAAAATCCTAAAACCGTAAAAACGGAATCCCGGAACCCGGACCCTTTACCGCTCCGGAATGGACAACACCCACGGCTGCATAATTCCCATTGGGCAACACCTTTAACAGCAACCCTCCGTAAACTTTCATACGTACTGCAGGTTGAACCATAACCATATTCCTCGTAATTTTGATAATATTACCGACCGAGTAGGTTTTTTTTCCGGACTGAAATCCGTATACAATCACCCGATCCGATCGGGAAACAGCGTTATCGGCTTTGGGTACATAGGGAAGCAGATAATCGGGAAAGTTTTTTATTGAGGCTGCCACAATGGCATTCCCGCTGAATTCCCGTCCAAATGATCTCCATTTGCGTCCATCAAGGACCATCAGGTTATAACGGGAGGAATTCTTCTTTAGTTGCTGATGCAGCACGGTCACGGACTGCCGCCTCTGGATCAGGCTCGAGTGATATTGCTGAAAAATCTTCCAGGAATCGGGGTAAACAAACAGATAAGTGCGGATGTTTTTTCTGGAGTTGTTTCCCATCACCATTGCCTTCTCGGTTACCAGGGAAATACGGCCTCCCCTGCCCTTTACAAAAAATCCGGATCCCGATCTTGCCCGGCTCTCACCAAAAAAGGTCAGGCAGGGGAAATAGACAGAGATACGTTGTGAGCTCAGCTTGATATCAATTATTTTGGCCAGCCGTTTGATTTGTATACCAATTTTTGTACCTGCAGCACGTTTTTTTATCTTCTCAATTTGACTTTGGGAATTATCCGATTCTTCTCCGTTTCCAGCCCCGTAATGCTTCAATTGACTGATTCTGTTTTTCAACCGGTTTATCTCTTTCTGATTGTCCTGATTTTCCAGGCCCAATTCTCCGATTCTGTCCATTTTGCCTTTCAACTCCAGGGTGAATTCCTGGTTCTGCTTTTTAATTCCATCAATATAATCGCCCATTACCTTTTTCTGGACTCCGGTGAAAACCCACAGCAGGGGCAGGGCCAGAATAACCAGTACAATGAGAATCTTGAAGGTGGACTGGAGTCGTTTGAATTCATCCCGGGCAATTTCTCCGGCCCTGAACATGGTTTTGGGATGGAGGACAGGATTTTTCTTGAATTGATATTCAACAATGAATTTCGGCCCTAGGCCGGATACCAGTGATAAACGTGATTGATTGGGAATTTCCTTGGGCACGGAGAAGGGTTTTCCGTCTAGAGCATATGCATAATGGCTGGAGATCGGTTCATAAATCATAGAGTTGCCGATAACCCTGATAATTCCGTGCTGTTTGCTGACCGTATCCCATTCTGGCCCGACAGTCAAATTTGCCCAATTCCGGTCCCGCCCGATATTGATTTCATGTTCACTGAATTCCCGGGTCTGTCCCTTTCTCCAGTCCGTATCAATATTGTCAAGCGCCTGGCATTCAATTTTCAGGGATCGAGAAACATTATTGATTACCTGGCTGAATGTCTGGGAAAAAGCCTTGCTTTCACTCATGGGTTTTCCGGCAAAGGTCGAATTAAAAGATTTCATGGATCCGATTTTGAATGTGGCCGCTACCAATCCCAGAAGATAAAATATGGTTGAATACATCAGTCCTGTAAAGCGGTGAAAGGATAAACCCGCCTGAATAACCGTGAATAATTCAGCTGAAATGATTGCCGTGGCCACCACCAGCAATATTCTTCTCAGGTTCAATATGGCTTTACTGGTCCGGATAAACGCCGACATCAGGATCAGCAATGATATGACGATAATGATGGTGCCATCCAGCCGATAGAAACCGGCACAGTACCCCTTTAGGGCTGCCATTACCTGACTGTTACCCAGAGGCTGAGTCAAAAAGACAAAAATTCCCTTTTCAATGACAGGCCAGTTTAAAAATATCCCAATACTGCCAAAAATAACAAAGAATATCGATAACACCTAAACCTCTTTTATAACGACATGAATTTCAAATTCACCCATTTGGTTTTCACCTACCCACCTCAGGGTATCATCGGTTTTCAAGAGAAGGGGTATTTCGTTGATCTCCTCAAATACTGGTTTATCCATCCGGGGTTCCAGTAACCATTTCCCCCCGATAAAGGGAGTGATTCGGATATGGTCTTTGGAAATTCCGCTATTCCTCAACTCTTCTTCCTCAAGTCCGAAAAGTTCAGCCACAAAGTCCCTGCCCACCGTAGTGGACTCTAATATTTCCGCAGAATCATGCTCTGATTTCAGGTTTTTTATCTTGATCCGGGGAATACCGGCTAAAAAGTGATGCACCTGCTTTTCTCCAGGTCCGCGTAAAACGGTTTTATCGGATTTCATCACAGTTTGATCTTCATTTTTCCCTCTTAAATCACCCAGAACCTGAAATCGGACCGCACCCAGATAAAATTCCCTGCCACTTTCCACCATAAAGGTATGGGGACATTTCCTGAACAGGGTTGAACTGGATCCGATATCTGCCTTCTTAACCAGAATCTGATGCCCATCCAGCGAGGGGTAAACAAAAAATGCATAATCCTGCCAGCAGCCATAACCGATAAAAAAAGGAGATAATCCGTTCAATGACAGCCGGGTTTCAGTATAATCATCTGCGGGCTTGACCTTCCAATACAGGCAGAGCTGAAGACGATCGGGCTGCTCTGTTCTTCCCGGAATATCCTCGGCAACACCCTGAAGGGGATGCTTACAGATCTTGCAGAATTTGAAATCCATTGAATTTTCGGTTCCACATTTGGGGCATGCAATTAAATCCAGGTCCTGAGATTCAGTATCCTGAGGATGGGAATGAAGGGTTTCACCCTTTTCAACCTGGGTACCGGACATTTTTTTCCCCCATTCAAAACCACAAACCGAACAAACCGACGAATTATCCCTTACAAATGAATTACATCTGGAACATTTTTTTCCCTGCATGGTTTTTTCAGTCATGATATTGTGATTCCCTTCTCTTTATAGAAAAAATTATTATAACCCAATTAAATCCGATTATCAATTACATCCCGGGAAGATAATCCGAATTTCTGTTCGGGGATTCAAATGATCGGTATCCAGACCTTGTAAAAAAAAATAAAAAAAGATAAAATCCGAACACAGGAGAAAGTGTGAGCGAAAACTATTTTACCCATGATCAGTATGACACCCCGGCGGATACTCCCCGGGCATTGGGTGACCGCATGCTACTGGGTTCTCGTTTGTGGTTTCATTTAAATTTCCTGAAAATTATATTCAGGAGCCGGTCTTATGCCATAAAAGGAATTTACGACGATAATCTATGGACCAGGACTTCTTTCGATGTTTTTAAAATCATTGAGCGGGTCGGAGGCCGTTTTCACCTGAGAGGCATTAACAACCTGCGCAACATCCGGAAACCGGTGGTTTTTATCAGCAACCATATGAGCACCCTGGAAACACTTGTATTTCCCTGCATCATTGCTCCCTTCAAACCTCTTACCTTTGTGGTCAAGGAAGCACTGGTCAAGGCCAAGATGTTCGGCCCAATCATGAGATCCCGGAACCCGATAGTGGTGGGACGAGCAGATCCTAGGCGTGATTTACAAGCGGTTCTAACCAAAGGGCGTAAATTGCTTGAGGCCGGGTATTCTATAATGATTTTTCCCCAGAGCACCCGCCATGTTCATTTTGTTCCTCAAAAATTCAACAGCCTGGGAGTCAAACTGGCCCTGAAGGCCGGGGTCAGGGCTTTGCCCGTGGCCATCAAGACCGATTTCTGGGGAAACGGCAAACGCATCAAAGACCTGGGACCCATAGACCGTAAAAAACCCATCCACATGGTTTTTGGCGAACCCATGACCATTACCGGAAATGGCAGTGAACAGCACAACAAAATCATCGATTTTATTCAAAATAATCTTAATAAATGGTCAAAAGAAACAATATAAATATTCGTTTTCATGTCAAAGCGTAAACATACCAACGACTATATCTGGACCTTCACCACCTATTTTACCGAAGGATTCCCCTTCGTGATCATCCGCACCGTGTCATCGGTTTTTTTCCGGGACATGAAGGTTTCATTAGAGGCTATCGGGCTGACCCCGCTGTTTGGCCTGCCCTGGATTTTGAAATTCCTGTGGGGGCCCCAGGTTGATGAATATAGCACCAAAAGACGCTGGTTGCTGGCCATGCAATCCCTGTTGCTGATCATGATGGTGGTGGCAGCGGTTTTCGCCCCCTTGAAATCAAACGTGCAATTGATTGCCATCCTATTCTTTATCGGCTCCTTCTTTGCGGCCACCCATGATATCGCTATCGACGGTTATTACATGGAAGCCCTGGATAAGACCGGACAGGCCAAATTTGTAGGTTACCGGGTCATGGCTTACCGGATCGCCATGATGACCGGAACCGGTATCATCATAAGCATTGGCACCAATTATAACTGGTCCCTGGCATTCCTGATCGCAGCTGTCATATTCGGAAGTTTCTTTTTTTATCACCTTCTGTTTTTAGCAAAAGTCGAAACCAAAAAGAAGGATTTCAAAAATCTGTTTTTAAAAGGATTGAAACCCAAGACCCTGGCCATTCTTTTATCTCTTATTGCCATTATTCTGGGCATTCGCTATTTTTTTCAATCTCCATTATTCGACCGTCTGAAACAGCTATTTCCGGTTTTAAAAAAAATCTATTTTTCACACTGGATCGCGATTCTTCTGCTCCTTTCCCTGATTTCGGTTGGACTACTGAGAAATAAAATCAAATCGCTGATCCTAAAAGATCCCGATTCCTATTACACCAGGGCCTTTGTCTATTTCATGGACCGGGACAGAATTTCAGTTATTCTGGCCTTCATCATCCTGCTCCGGGCCGGTGAATGGGCCCTGACCACCATGGTGGCTCCGTTTATGGTTGATGTAGGCATAAAAGTCCATTACGGCTGGATTTCCGGCCTGGTTGGATTGCCAACCACCATTCTGGGGGCTTTGCTGGGTGGCTGGATGATCTCCCGGTTCGGTCTCAAGAAAATGATATTCCCATTTTTGCTGGCCCAGAATTTAACCAATATTATTTATATGATCCTGGCCCTGCACCTGTCGGATTTCATTCGCTTGAATACAGGAGTTGACACCCCGGTGGGCATTGGCATGGCCAACCTGATCCTGGTGGGAACCGTACATGGATTTGATCAGTTTGCCAGCGGGCTGGGCAATGCCGTGTTGATGACTTTTTTAATGCGAATTTGCCATCCACAGTTTAAAGCCGCCCATTATGCCATCGGTTCCGGACTCATGAATGTCAGTTCCATTTTTGCCGGGGTCATGAGCGGGTTTATTGCCGGCTGGCTGGGTTATGCCTGGTTATTCGGACTCAGTTTTCTTATTTCCATCCCGGCCATGACCCTCCTTCCCTTTTTGCCTTACCTTGAAAACAATCCGAACCACACGAGTACTGCTTGAAGGCTATTTAAACCACGAATATTCAGTATTCAGGCCTAAAAGAAAATTCCATCAGTATGGGTCGATGGTCCGAACTGTCAAGCTTCAATACCTCGGCCTTGATACAACTGATCTTCCGATGATCGTAAAAAATGTAATCCAGTTTACGACTGGGTTTATCAGAGGGAAATGTAAAGGTCTTCGATTCGGACAGATGGAATTCGGAATCCAGAAACGCTTCCTTCAAACTTTCCTCCTCCAAAAAAAGCGAGATAATATTTCGGCCTTCAAAATCCATGTCCGGTTCATCGACAAAACCGGATTTTTTACTGGCCCGGGGCGGAACACAATTAAAATCACCGATCAACAATACCGGATAGCGGTCTCTCACCGAACGGTATATTTTCAATACCTCACCGGCCTGCTTCTCCCGTGTTTCCTTTTCATAGGCTTCCAGATGGATATTCATGATCAACAGCTGGCGTCCGTTTATCTCAATCCGGACCATCTGAACCAGGCGGTCAAGGTAAAATGCCCGGTAGTAAAACGGTTTATGTTTAATCGGCTGGAGTTCAATTCGTCGGGCCATTCCGATGGGATACCGGCTCAATACGGCCTGCCCGGAAATGACTTTTCTAAAATGAACCGAGGGGGGCCAGTAGGGAAAGGGAACATATTTTATGTCCCAGTTAATGGCTTTGGCTGCAAACCGGTATCCGCTATGCAGGGCTATCTGGTCCAGTTGATTGAAAAAATAAGACCGATAGGATCCATAGTCAATCTCCTGAAAACCGATAAAATCCGGTTGAATTTTTCTGAGCATGTGCTCGAACTTCCGGGCATTGTCCTGAAAAAAGGCAATATCCGCCTTGGTCAGTTGGTTGTTCAGCATTCCAGAGAGATAACCGATATTATAGGCCATTACTTTGAAATTGCTTTTGGATTTGAGCGGACGGGGAAAAAGGGAATTTGAATAGACCTTAATCTCAGATAAACGATCGGCTGGAATCGATCCTGAGCTGGCCCAGAAGAAAAAAAATACCGAAAAGATCAGCGCAATTCCCAGGATGATCAACAGCGAAAGCAATGCGATTTTCATGCCCCTCACTCTACCATTATCATTTTTAGTCCGGCCTCAGGAAGTCCTTTTCCTTTCCCTCTCTTCCTCAATCACCTTTTCTTCAATGGCTTTGGGCAAGGGCTGGTAATTGAAAAATTCCATGGAAAAGTTGGCCCGACCGCTGGACACTGTTCTCAATACCGAGGCATAACCGAACATCTCTTTCAGGGGAACTCGACCCGACAATTTTTTAGATCCCTTGCGGTAGCGACGCATGTTGCCGATTTTCCCCCTTCTGCGATTGATATCGGCAATGATTTCACCCATGAATTCATCGGGAGTGTTAATTTCGATCTTCATAATAGGCTCCAGTAACTGGGGATGGGTTTTTTTAATGGCCTCCTTGATGCCCAATTTGGTGCAGGCGCGGAAAGCCATTTCACTGGAATCCACCGAATGAAAGCTGCCATCAATCAGCACAAAATGGACATCAATCATGGGAAATCCCGCCAATAATCCTCTGGTCATAGTATCTTCAAATCCTTTTTTTACACCCGGTATGAATTCACTGGGTATATTGCCACCTTTAATATGACTGGAAAACTCCAGACCTTTATCTGGATTGGGTTCTATCCTGAAATCGATATGAGCGAATTGCCCTTTACCACCTGTTTGTTTTTTATAGCGGTATTCATGCCTGGTTTCGGCAGTTATGGTTTCCCGAAAGGCAACAGCTGGTTTCCCGACCTGGATTCCCAGATGGTGTTCGGTTTTCAATCTGTCCACCACCACTTCCAGATGGAGTTCTCCCATACCCGAGATAACGGTTTCACTGGTTTCCGAATCAAACCGCACCTTGAATGAGGGATCTTCCAAAGACATCTTGCTCAGGGCCAGAGACATCTTATCCCTGTCCTTCAGGCTTTCCGGCTCAACCTTCATGTCCAGAACGGTTTCCGGATATTGAATGTTTTCCAGAAAAATCGGATGTTTCTCATCACACAGCGTATCACCGGTTGAGGTCACCTTCATTCCGATCAGAGCCCCGATATCACCGGCAGTCAACGATTTAACTTCCTTGCGTTCATTGGCATGAACCCGTAATATCCGGCCTACCCTTTCTTTTTTCCGTCTGGTCGAGTTGAAGATATAACTTCCGGCAGCCAATTCTCCTGAATAAACCCGGATAAAGGTCTGTTGACCCACATAGCTGTCATTGATGATCTTGAAGGCCAGAGCAGAAAAAGGCTGTTTCACTGACGGTTTTCGGGATATGGTGGTTTCCGGATGCTCGGTATCATAGCCGATCACAATCCCCCGGTCCAGCGGCGAGGGCAGATAGTCAACCACAGCACCCATCAGGAGTTGAATCCCCTTATTTTTAAAAGCCGAGCCGATAAAAACCGGGGTAATTAACAGTTTAAGAGTGGCATTCCTGGCTGCCCGGATGATATCATTTTCAGATATCTCCTCATCATTCAAATACTTTTCCATCATGGTATCATCAAAATCGGCCAGTTTTTCAACCAGTTGCTTCCGGTACTCTTCAGCTTCCGCTCTCAGGTCTTCCGGAATTTCATCGATATTCAAATCCAGTTTCTGGTAGGTGATGGCTTTCATGGCAACCAGGTCAACAATTCCTTTGAAATTTTCTTCCCTGCCCATAGGAATCTGAAATAGAACCGCATTAGCCCCTAACATCTCATTCATCAAATCACAGGTTTGAAACACATCTGCACCCTGACGGTCCAGTTTGTTGATGAAGGCTATGCGGGGAACCTTGTAGCGGTCAGCCTGATGCCATACGGTTTCGCTCTGGGGTTCCACTCCTCCCACCCCGCAAAAAACCATCACAATGCCATCCAGAACCCGCAATGACCTTTCCACTTCCAGAGTAAAATCAATGTGTCCGGGGGTATCAATAATGTTTATCTGATGATCTTTCCAGTTGGTCGTAATGGCTGCCGAAGAGATGGTAATGCCACGTTCCTGTTCCTGCTTCATAAAATCCATTACCGCCTGGCCATTATGGACTTCTCCCATTTTTCGGGTCACCCCTGAATAAAACAACATGCGTTCGGTGGTGGTGGTTTTCCCGGCATCAATATGGGCCACAATGCCCATATTTCTGATTTTTTGAATCGCTATCGTATCCATTTCATGTCTCCACAAATTACAACCGGGAAATTATATCACAATCAGGCCGGGTGTAGCAATAGGCGGGGAAAAAGTTTAACCGGAAACCAACTATTCAGGACAACAATCTAACCCTGTTCAAAACATACTCCAGATCTTCTGTTTTCAGGATTTTTCGAAAGAAATCACTCTTATCCAATCGCTTGGCTGGGTGTTCATTCAATTCCAGATTCTTTTGTTGAACCCGCTGATCAAACCAGTATACCAGACTGATTTTCCCTTCGGAGATTTCAATGGCAGTCAGCCCCCTTTTGCCGATTACACTGCCGGAATTGAAAACACAGGGAACCAGGGGTTCAGAATCATAAAGGCTGTAGGTTTCACCCTGCCTGGGTCTTTTTCCCATTCTCAGCAACAAATGAAGGTTCTCTTTTAAGGTCAGGATTTTCTGTTCCAGTTTCAGTTTATTTTCAGGGGCTGTGGTGGGGTACTGATAGCAAAGACTTTCGATTCTAAATTTCAGACTGTCCACTTTAGATAATGATTCGAATAATGGACGATGAGTATGGCCCATGAGAGCAATGATTTTTTTTTGCCTGGCATAGTAATAAACCCGCTTCTCTATCCGGTATTTTTTATGGTTATCATAGGCCACTGTATAATTCTTGATTCTCAATGGATTGGCTAATAAACGCAGGACAATTGTACTGATCATATGAAATATATCCGGATAGAGATGGGCCTGATGGCCGTGAAACAAAAGCATTTTGTACCGGTTATAACCGATCACCAACCCTTCATGGACCGGGATATTGCCGGGTAAACGATGACGAAAGCGAAGTTGATAGTCATGATTTCCATATATTTTGATCAGGCGGTTATCCCTTAAAAAATCGGCAAAAATTTTATAAATATTTCCCCATCTGTTTGTAATTTTCTTCAAGGGATATCGCTGAATCTCTTCAATATCTCCGTTTAAAATCAGGGTATATTTGTATTTCCGGTAATACTGGTCAAGGATTTGGATCATTAATTGACTGTTTTTTTCAAAATCATCAAGTTTTCCACCGTCCCCCATATGAAAATCACTCAATATGACCAGTTTATCACGGTCTGAAATTTCAATCTTCCTGGCATTTCCTACCAGATCATCCAGCCGATTGAAAATCCGTTTGGTATTCATTTGACCTGTATGGTTATATAGAAATCTGCTTATTTACGATTCTTTTTCGGAATCACCCAGAGCTGCTGGCCCGGGTAAATCTTGGAACGTGAACGAAGCCCGTTAATACGCAGCAATGTCCTAAGATCCATTCCGTATTTAACCGCAATCGAATACGGCGTGTCTCCGGATTGTACCGTATAGGATATCGCCCCTTCCATTTTTAGGGGCTGTATCACTAATTTTTGGCCCACTTTGATGATGTTGTTCTGGAGATTGTTGAGTTCTTTTATCCGCTTTATGGTCGTATTGAAGGCCCTTGCAATCACCTGTATGGAATCGCCACGTTTTACTACATAAACCAGTTTCTCCCCTTCTTTGATCAATCTTAATTCCCGGGGAGGGGTATATCCTCTGGATTTTCTATAAGTGGGAATCTTCAGCCTTTGCCCTGCCCGGATAAGATAATTTCTTCTTAAACGATTCAGCCGTGAAATGGCGGATACCGATGTCCTGTACCGTCTGGCAATACCAGAGACTGTCTCTCCGCGGCGAACATGATGAACCACATAGGTCGCTTCAGGTGGAATCCATTTTGATAGAGAATTGAATGCTGTCAGGGCCTGGTCCCGGTATCCGGCCGGAACCTTGAGATTGTATTCAGCACCCGGAGTGGCCTGATGACGCAGCTCAGGATTCAGAAAAGAAAGGGTGTTGGTCTGCAATTTCAATAATGTGGACAGGGAAGACAGCTTGACCGGGCGGTTGACCTGAATTGTTTCAAATTCAACCGGTGGATCAGGCTGAGGTAATGTAAAACCATATTTATCCGGATTTTTAATAATTAAAAGGGTAGCAATGAAGCGGGGAACAAAACGAGCGGTTTCCCGGGGAAGCATGACAAAAAGATCCCAGAAATTATCCAGATAATTAATCCGCTGGGCCCGTATGAGTCTCTGAACCCTGAATTCCCCGCAATTATAAGAAGCCAGAACCGTGGTCCAATCTCCAAATATGGAATGAAGTTCTTTTAGATACTTGGTGGCGGCATCTGTGGCTTTTTCCGGATCCATTCTTTCATCGATCCAGCGGTTTCTTTTCAAACCGAAACGGTAGCCCGTGGATGAAATGAATTGCCAGAGTCCCAGAGCGCGGGCACGGGAATAGGCTTTGACCTTGAATCCGCTTTCGATTACAGGAATCCAGGAAAGCTCATCGGGCATACCGGCCTGCCTCATTTTCTTCCGGATCATTTCCATATACATACCGGAACGCCGGTAAGCATCCATGAAATACTGTCTTTCCTTGGTCTGGAAGCGGGTGATTTCAGCCAGAACATACTTGTTTTCCGTAAGCGGTATTTCCCGGTGATTGGTACCCACGGCAATCAGATGAGAGGCATAGATTTCCTGTATCCTCTGGGCAATTAACAGCCTGAGATCATTCTTTTCCTGAAGTTGGGGAGAATCAGCATCCAGATCCAGTTTTAATAAAAGGCTATAGGCTTCATCCAATGCAGCCAGAGCCGTATCAATATCGGCTTTTTCCCAGGCTGTCTGGGCATCCTGATAGGCATCCAGTGCCTCTTCAAGGGTTTCAGAGGGAGAGTTCTTGTCTGCTGGCTTATTAATATCAGAAGTGGATTCTTTTAACTGATCCGGATTCTGTTCCTGATTTTCATCCATCACTTCTCTGCTTTTCAGAGTATCCTGAACAGTGCTGGTATCTTCTACTTTAGGAGATTCAGGATTAGCAGGCTCAACGGAAACCTTTTTGTCTGCACTGCAAGCTGAGAGCAGAATCAGGAATACCGCAATAACGAGTGAAATTAATACCGGTTTTTTTTGTTTCATATCATTAAATATCATGTCATCGGTTCGGAGTCAAATACATTGGTCATTATACCAGGCCCTGGCATTCTGCGGAGAGCCTCAATCGGTAGCAATAACATATTACAGGAGGGGCAGCAGAATTGAGTTGAACACCAGTTTAAAGGTACCTTGGGTGGAGGCCCTGAACTGGGGATTAAATCCGAATAACACCAGCTGTCCCTTATTCTTTTTCAGCCAAAGCAACAGGGTTTTGTTGGCCACGCCAGACACTTTCTCACAATACCCGCTCAGCAGGATATCCCGTTCCGATATCTTTCCGATGACCCGCCTGTCCATATCAAAACTGGGTATATGGGTTTCAAATATGAGTCCTCTTTTAAGAAAAATACCGGTTGTTTCGCCCATGCCACGGGTGATGGGATGATCGGTTAAGAGATCCAGTTTCAGCAAAGCCCCGGGGCAGTAGAAACCTTCTTTTTTTAATTGGGATGAAATATCCCTAAAGGGCAGCTGAAACTCTTCGGCCGGCTTTTTTGCAGCGCTGACTTCAAGGGTTCCGGTGAAAAGAGAGGCAGACCGTCCCCATGAAATAATGATGCCCCCGTTTTCCATAAAATTCAATAACCGTTTCAACCCCGCTTTACCGATTCCCTTTGAATACCCCGGTGGATATTCACTGAGATAATACCTGTTCTTGTATTTCCATTTTCCGGTCATCAGTATGGACCGGCTGACATCGGGGAATACCACCACATCAAATCGTTTCCCGAAATCAATGTTTTCGAAATCACCGGGTCGGATCACCGTATAAGGTATGGAATAGGAATCAAACAGATAGCGGGTCCAGCCGGCATCCATATCGTGGAAGTAGGTTTCCACCAGTGCAATACGGGGGACCTTCATCGATACGGTTTTAACCGGGATTTTATCTTTGATATATACCGGAGAAACCAAAAGGGAATCCAATAGACTGGTCATTTTTGAATGATTTGATTTCTGATTGTATACTAAGAAACTGCCTGCGGCCACATCCTGATGGTTCAAACGAATCATTTCTTCCAGTCGCTCTACCTTCAGGCCTATTTCACTGGCTTTGAATGCAACCTTATAACTTTCATTGCAGTTTACCGAAAAAGCAGCCGCCCAGAAAACCGGGGGAATGCCCTGTTTCAGGCTGAAGGATTTTTCAATTTTTTCCAGATTCTGATCAAACCCGGCGATCCGCCTATTTACCTCAAAACAGGTCAGACCACGATGCAGGGGAAGCGACCAGCTGGTCACATCATAGGGCCGTATGATCTTCCCTCCAGGGGTGTAGTGGCGGACCGGATAAATCTGTTTTTCCATTACTTCCTTGAGAAAGGCTCTGTAAGGCTGAGCCAGAGGAAGGACCAGGTCCGCTTTTTTCAGAAATTTACCGTTAACGATCATATCTCTGGTTAACCGATACACACTGATCCCGTGTTCTTTCAGCAGATTCACCGTTTCCACCAGTTCACTGCGGTCATGCTGGGCCAGGGGCAAAATATAATAGAAGGGAGGCTTGGTTTTTCCCTTCTGAACTTCGTCCCGGCATAGATCATTTCGGACCATCAGGATATCCCGTCGGTGATTGGATGCAGTTTTCAAAATCGATAGGGTCGAAACCACTTCATAGGTGACCAGATCACTTAATCTCCACCAGCCCCCGGGCCAGGGCAGAGGCATGTTGGTGCTTTTTTTATACTCGGCAAGGCCCTTTCCATACCCTTTCAATTCATTGGATTCCACAAAAATAGGTGTGGCATAATTTGCACTGGCGCCTTCGGTCAGAAAAGAAATGACATTTTTCCACATACTGGTCTCGGTGGAACCGGGCCAGTAGAAATCAAAGAGGTAATGCTGGCTAACCCCGGCCAGTCCATGGTTGGTCATATCCTTAATCATGTTGGAACCAAAGATCCCACACCAATTCCATAAACGGGCATCGATATTTTCAGCGATGGGATCATGATTGGGCGGTACAAAATACCGGGCCGTGGTCGAGCCCATCTGGTGTTTTTCCACCATGACCTGGGGAAACCATTCACGACTGTATACCCGGGCAACAGCCTGATTATCTTCCTGGGTCAGCGTAATAAAATCCCGGTTATTGTCATGTCCCACATATTTGTGGTAAATACCAGGCATGGAACTCCCCTCATATTTTGTCCTCTTATACTTCCGGTAGTGGTTCACGACCATGTCCATTCCATCCGGATTATGGCAGGGAACCATGATCAAAACCACATTGTCCAGAATGGTTAAATAATCCGTATCCCGGGTGGTTGCCAATTGATAGGCAATCAGTGGGGCAGCCTGCGAAGGTGCTACCTCTCCAGAATGCATAGAGAGTGTGGATAATACAAAAACCCTTCCCCTGGAAACGCAAGATTCCCGTTCTTTTTCCGATAAATCCGGGTAGAGTGCAAGTTTCCGGTTAATATCCTTCAATTCATTCAGGTTTTTCAGGTTATTTTCAGAGGAAATGCAGGTCAGATACAGCTTTTTTCCCAAAGGTGATTTTCCGATTTCAAACATTTTAATTCGGGGAGAAGCCTTGTCGAGTTTTTTCAGGTACCCGATCAACTGGCTATAGTCAAAAAGCATTCTATCTGTTCCCGGTTTGAATCCAAAATGTTTTTCCGGAGATTGCAGGGCAGGAGATGCCTGAATATCAGTTGTTGAAACCCAGAAGAGAATCATCCAGGTCATCATCAACCAAAAAAAAGGTTGGGTCCAATTTTTAAATTTCATTTAATGTCTCCTTTTTAATTTTTAATAAGCCTTTAGCTGGGATATGCTGACACCCTTCTGTTCCAGAAGTCGCAGAATCCCCTGATTGCCGATAAGGTGAGCGGCACCGACCATAATAAAATACATTTTATCGGTTTTCAGAAAATGGATTATTTTTTCTGTCATTGAAACATTCCGGTCATCAATAAATTTTTTGTACATGGGAGTTAACTCGGAAAATTTATCCAGGTTTATTTTTAACAATTGCTCCATTTCGGCGGCATCTCCCCTCCTCCAGGCTGCAACCAGATTATCGATTTCCTTTCGGTATTGAAAGATCTCCTGCAGACTGTAGAAGAGAAAATTATCATTTTCCTTTTTGGAAAAACAGTCAAATAAATCTATCTGGAAAGCAATCCCCTCCAACTCCAGGATTTCCTTTTTGGGAGAGGTTTTGTCAACAGGGGCCACGGAAACCCTGTCTATAAAATATTTATCAACGCCGAAATTGGGATTATACCCCATTTTCATCAACTCAATACCGGAAATGGTCAGGGCCAAGAACCAAGGTTTGAACTTATGGTAAAAAGCAATATCAATACCATTGTTTTTTAATACCTTCTCGGTCAACCGATAGGTCTTTTCGGATAGATTTTGTTTCAGGGTTTCTTCCCCGGTATACATTCCCTTTTCCATGGTTAACCGCAAAAGCCGGGACATGTTAGCGGCCGAAATATCGGCTTCTACCACCAGAACATCGGATTGTTCGAAAGCCTCTTCAATCTTGATTGGCAACGGATACATCTCCTTTTTTAGAAAATGAACCGAGCCCAGGATATAACTCTTATTGGTCTGGTAATCAAGCTGCCACAAAAATATCTTTTCCGAGTTTGCTCCCTGATTCCTGGCATACAGAGAAGATAGGGATATCCCCAGAATCAGCGTTATACCGATCCAGCCGTTTATTCTCTTCATTTTTGTCTCACACTCTATTTAATTTTTCATCCTCAATACGTCTTGCCTTCTAAACTTCCATCTTCATGTTAACCTAATGCGTCATGTGACTTCATGCTATAAACAATCCAATTGCCATGAACAGATCGGTAACAATTACAATTCCTACATTCATGGCTAATGCAGGAATCAATTTTGGAATATCATTATGGTTTTTCAATACGGTGATCGAGGATTTAAATGCCATTGGCAATGTAATAAGGGCAATAAGAATGGTATCTGGGATCGTTTTCAAAAATGAAATGCCCAGTACGGTTACATATACAACTATTAGACCCAGCACATAAATAAAGCTGCTTTTTTTTCTACCGAAATGAATGACAAGATGATGACGACCTCCCTTTTTATCTGCATCCAAATCCGGAAATTCATTCAGAAACAGCAGTAAGGTAGTTAATATCCCCGGTGTGATTGAGATTAAAATGATTTCCGTACCCATTGTTCCGGTAAGTGCGTAAAATGTACCCAGCACCACAAAACTTCCCAGGGTTAATCCGGAAATAATTTCACTGATTAACCATTTGGAAAAGAAAGATGTGTAAAAACGGATCGCAATTCCCCCGGATATCATGAAAACAAGTATCAACCAGCCACTGACCAGACAGAAATAAATCCCTATCAAGGCGGAAACAAAAAGGGTTGAATAGGCTAATATCCTCACAGCCTTGGGGCTTGTTTTCCCGGATTGCATCATTCCACTGCCTCCGCTGAAAGGGGTTTGCACCGTATTCTGATCAATGCCGGTTTGATAATCCGACAATTCATTAAACAGATTGACCGACATATGGGCCAGTACCACGCCGGACATCACCAGAGCCGCATGAATCCATTCAAATTGAGCTTTAAAATCGGCAGCAGCAATTCCGATCAGGACCAGAACCACTGCCAATACCAGAAACGGGGCCCGAATTTGAAACAACCAAATCTTAACCCTCATAGAAACCTCACTTTATATGATGAATTCAATTAATACATCGTGATTATTGTTTATTATATATCAATGAATTCTCCATTTACAAATTTTTATTGAATAAAACATTATATTAAATTATTATGTATAAGTCAGGAGGAACAGAATGGAAATATATATTTTAATGACAAAATTAACCCCTGAAATTTCCAGTAACCTTCAGAAACGTGAAGCCATTGGCAAAGAATGGAAAAAAAAGGTTGACCAGTTATGTCCGGATGTTAAATGGCTTGCCCATTATGCATTATTAGGGCCTTATGATTTCATGGATATATATCAGGCGGATAGCAATGAAACAGCCACCCGGATATCCATGATCACCCGGGCCAACGGAGCACTCACGGCTGAAAGCTGGCCGGCTATGAACTGGTCTCATTTCGTCGATATTATCAAGGAACTGGTCTAATCATCTCCTGCAGGTTATTGAACAAAGTTTAAGGAAGTATCTCGACCAATTTCTTTATCATTTCAATCAATTCGGTTTTTAGAATCTCGGAAATGACCTGTGGAAGCAATGCCACCTCTTTCCCTTTCAATGGCTTCTGACGGTCAAATTGGTGGCGCCACAGAGACTTCTTGGTCTTGAAATCACAAATTTCAATTTCCAGAGAGAGCCTGGCATACCATTGGCTGCCTGTATCCACTTCCTCGATTGAAAATAATTTCGATTTCAATATCAAATCCGGTTCGGTTATTGAAAATGTGTCAATAACCCGTTTGAAGACGCCGGTTGCGGATAAAAAATCCAGGATGGATTGTTTGACGAGATCTGAAGGTTTTTTCGCCCAGAAATCGTAAGAATAATAATGGACCTGATATGGAGATTTGCGGTAAATGATCCTGAAATCATCATACAAATCTTCAATATGGACGGATTCAACCAATAGGATTCTATCAATCTTGTTGAATTTGGAATTCAATTCCGGTGACAGCTGGAGCTGGAAATAACGCTTTTCGGTTTGGGAACCAAAACATCCCGCCCAAAAACATATCCAGGCCAGAAGCAGAATCATTCTCTTCATTTTTTTCTCCTTTTGGATATTCTTTTTCGGATTAAGATGGTTGGATCCTCAATCAGGCTCCTGGAAAACTTCGACAAATTTTCAATGGTCTCACTCAGTTTTTCCAGGCTTTTGGCCATCTCTTCCTGTTGATTGACAAAAATTTGATCCAGCTTTCTCAAGGTGGAATTTGCGGATTTTACAAAATCATTAATTCCCCGGACCACACGGCCCAGTTCTTCATCTGAAAATCGGAGAGCGATGTTTTCTATCGCCTGTTTTCCACTTTCTGCCATTTTATCCAACTCCAGATTCTGGATGGTTTCATCCAGGTGGCTGGCAATCCTGCTGATCTGAAGTGATGCTTTCTCCATATTGTCTATGGATTGCAGCAAATTCCTTTCTTTCTTTTCCATCACCGATTGGATGATTTTAGAGGTTTTTTCGATATTTTCAAGAAAAAGAGACAATTTCTTTTGATTTTCTTTACTGAGAAATTCATTGATCCCCTTTACAGCCGAATCAATATTGGCGACTATATCTTCTGCTTTCTCTCCCAGTCCTTTAATGGTTAAAATTTCACTATTGGGTTTCAGATTTTTCGATCGGGTCTCTCCTCCGGATAATTCGACAAATTTCAATCCGGTAATCCCCGTATATGACAACTTGGCTCTCATCTCCTCTTTTATCGGAAATCCTTTATCAATTTCCATATATACCAGGATAGAACTCAGGTCATCCGGGTTGACCCTTATATCAAAAACACTGCCAATATCAACTCCCTGGTATTTAACCTTGGAACCCTCGCTCAATCCACTGACCGATATTTTTCTGAAATTAATGAAGTAACGGTCCATTTCTTCAACCAGACCGGGATAAATAAACAGGGCTAAAATAAATACCAGAATGAGAAGTGAAACCAATAAAAAAACCCGAAGTCTGAATTTTTGTTCTTTTCTAAGCATTTGCCTTTCCTTTTAAAAAAAATCTATTTATAAAATCATCATCCAGGGCCAATAACGCTTTCAAATCCCCCTCAAAATACAATCCGTTGTTGTGAAATACAATGGCGCGGTCAGCGATCTTCCTGATCGACCTCAATTCATGGGTAACCACCACAATGGTCATTCCGAACAGGTTTTTCAGTTCAATGAGCAGATCATCCAGTTCGGTGGCGGTGATGGGATCAAGACCTGCGGCCGGTTCATCACAGAAAATAATCTCCGGTCCCAAAATCATGGCCCGGGCCAGGGCTGCCCGTTTTTTCATTCCCTCGGAAAGTTCAGAGGGATATTTGCCTTCATTTCCCCGAAGCCCGACCTGGGACAAACGGGAACGGACCATTTCTATCTCTACTTCAGGTGGAATTTGGGGATAATGTATTTTCAGAGGCAGTGCCACATTATTATAAAGGGTCAGAGAATTTAACAGGGCCCCCCTCTGATATAAAATCCCAATCCGCAGGAAGAAATGATCCAAATACTGCTCGGAAATATAATCGGCCTTCCGGTCAAATAAATATATATCACCGGAAATAGCGGGTATCAATCCGATTATGGTTTTCAAAACTGTGGTTTTGCCACAGCCACTGGGACCTAATATAACTGAAATACGACCTCTCGGTATTGAAAAATTCAAATCATTCAAAACCATCCGGGAATCATAGCCCACAGAAAGATCCTCTACCTTGATTATCGTTTCCATATTAGTATAAGATAAGCGCAAAAAAACAATCCAGTAAAATGATCAAGGAAATGGATACCACGACCGACTGGGTGGTTGCGATTCCCACACCCTCGGCACCCTTTCCCACTGAAAAACCCTTGTATCCGGCTGTAAACATCACCACCCAGCCAAAAACCATGGTTTTGGACAAACCCACCACAAAATCCATTAAACCCACTGTTTCAAATAATTTTTCAAAAAATATGTTCCCAGGAATATCAGAAAAGAAATGCCCCACCAGCATCCCGCCAATAATTCCCACCAGATCAGCCATACCCACTAACAGCGGTACGACAATGGTTATGGCCAACAGGCGCGGAACCATTAAATATTTCTGGGGATTGATGGCCATGGTGGTTAATGCATCTACCTCTTCTAATACCTTCATGGATGAGATTTCCGCGGTGATGGATGCTCCGATTTTACCGGCCAGAATGATTCCGGTCATCAGGGGGACCAGCTCCCGAATCATTACGAAACCCACCAGATCGACCAGGTAGATATCCGCCCCCAGCTGCCGTAATTGATCCAGTGAGGTAATTGAAATGGTTACCCCGATTAGAAAGGAGATCAAACACACAATGGGAAAAGAATCATACCCCATTAAGAACAGTTGATTGCCGATCTCACCTGGCAAAACTCCCCTTTTCTTCAGGAGATAACCAAAGGTGTGATAAATCTCATCCACCAGAAGGACCATATAGGCCCTGATATGATTTTTGATCATCAAGTACTTATTTTTAATATACTCTAAAATATGCTCCTCAAATTTTTTCTTCTCCTCTTGCTCCGGAGATGGACCCCGGTAAGGAACGGATTCCAGAATGGCCTTTATTTCTGATTTCATATTCACCATAACCAGGTCGCGATACCTGTTTTTCAAATGACTGATTAATGCGACTCCGAAAGTATCCATTCTGGAAACCCGGGTGAAATCGAGGACCGGATTGTCATGGCTGAGTATATTTTTAATTTCTCCTAATAATAAGGACACATTTTCATGGGTAATCAATTCCGGAAGCTGGTATTTGTTTTCCCGGTTACTTTCCATGGCACACTTTATCTTTTTGTTATGAATATAATATTAAAACCTTTTAAATTCAACACCCGATGGCATCTCCCCGGTGTTGACAGGCTGGTTTTAATATGTTAATTTTTCATACGTAAACTTTTTGCATATTGATCCTTGTCATTCGCTTCATTTTATTGGGTTTTGCGGGGAATACATTCCCAAACTGAACAAAAATGAAACTGTTGATTATTTTTTTTTGTATTGTTCTGTTTATGCTCTCCTGCCATCCCGATTCCACTGAGCATCCTATTGAACCCCATCGGCTAACTGTCAGTATATTGCCCCAGAAATATTTTGTAAACCGTATTGCCGGAAACAGGTGGAAAGTCAATGTCATGATACCACCCGGACACAATCCAGCCACTTACGAACCCACGGCCCTTCAGATGAAATCCCTGACCGGTAGCTCAATCTACTTTCGCATCGGGCACATTCCTTTTGAACTGGTATGGATGAAAAACCTGATCAACCTGAATCCGAAAATGAAGGTTGTGGACACATCGGCCGGTGTCCGGCTGATCCGGGGTCATCACCTTGCCCATCATGAATCCGGTGGACACATGCTCTCGGGGTCAAAAGGAGTCGATCCCCATATCTGGCTGTCTCCGAAATCAGTCAAAATCGTGGCCAACCATATTTACAGGAGCCTGAAGGAAATAGACCCGGCTCATCAATCATTCTACCTGGATAATTACCGGGGATTTCTGCAGGAGATCGACCAGCTGGACCGGGAAATCAGTCAGATTATGCAGGCAGCGGCAGGTAAAAAATTTTTGGCTTATCACCCGGCCTGGTCTTACTTTGCCCGGGACTATGGATTAATTCAGATTCCCATAGAATCGGAAGGCAAAAACCCAAGACCAGCTGACTTCAGAAAGGTCATAGATACTGCCAGAGCAGAAGGTATTCGGTTCATCATTGTGCAGAGACAATTTGATACCCACAGCGCGGAGACGATCATGAATGAAATTAACGGCCGGGTGATACGGCTGGATCCCCTTGACGAGGATTGGACTGCCAACCTGAAAAATATTGCCGACCAATTCAAGAGTATTTTATTGGAAAAACAGGACTGCAATCACCATGAAAACCAGATCAGATAACCACCCGCTTCAGGACACCCGAAAAATCCTGGACATCAAATCCGTTACTGCGGGCTACAATGGAAATATTGTTTTACAGGATATCAACCTGAGTATTTACGAAAATGATTTCCTGGGTTTGATTGGTCCGAATGGCAGTGGCAAAACCACCCTGCTCAAATTGATTCTGGGAATCATTGCTCCCCTATCCGGGTCTATCCGCTATTATTTCAACCAAAGCCATGACAAAAAGAAAAGCATCGGCTACCTGCCTCAGTTGAGCATGTTCGATAAAGAATTTCCCATTACCGTGCTGGATGTGGTGTTATCCGGTTTGGTTTTAAATACCGGAATCTGGAGACATTTTTCCATACAGGAACATCGAATGGCCATGGAGGTTCTGAATTTAATGGGAATCTCCAAACTTGAAAGCCACCCAATCGGAGAACTCTCCGGTGGTCAAACCCAGCGGGTATTTCTGGCACGTGCCCTGATCTCTTCACCGAAATTGCTCATATTGGATGAGCCCAATACCTTTGTGGACCAGAGCTTTGAAATGAACCTGTACGATATACTCCGGGAATTGAATAAACAAATGGCCATAGTCATGGTCTCCCATGACCTGGGAATGATTGCCAGTCAGGTTAAATCCATTGCCTGTCTGAGTAATACCCTATACTATCATGACTCCGGAGAGATCACCCAGGATTTATTAGACAAATACAATTGCCCCATCGATCTCATTACCCACGGTGACATCCCCCACCGGGTTCTTAAACACCATAACCAGGATCATGATTAGCCTGTTCGAATATAATTTCTTCAACAATGCCCTGCTGGCTGCGGTTCTGGCCAGTATCAGCTGCGGATATATCGGAACCTATATCGTGACCCGCCGGATCGTGTTTATCAGCGGTGGGATCAGCCACGCTAGCTTCGGAGGCATTGGGCTGGCTTATTTCCTGGGCATTAACCCCTTGATCGGAGCCGGAGTGTTTTCACTTTTTGCTGCCCTGGGCATAGAGGCATTATCCCACAGACTGGACGTGAGAAGGGATTCGTTAATCGGCATGATGTGGTCATTCGGGATGGCAACCGGTATCATATTTGTATTTATCACTCCCGGATATGCGGCCAATCTGATGACATATCTTTTCGGAAATATTTTAACCGTTTCAATGACGGACCTCTATCTCATGGCCGTTCTGTGTATTGTCATTATCACTGTTTTTATCCTTCTTTTCAGGGCCATACTCTACACCTCTTTTGACCCGGAATATGCCCGGACTCTGGGTATTCCAACCACCATGGTTAATTATATACTGATCAGTCTGGTAGCGTTGACCATTGTGTTTAATATCCGGGTGGTGGGTATCATTCTGGTCATTGCCCTGTTAACCATTCCCCAGGCAACCGCCAATCTCTTCAGTAAAAAGTATAAATTCATTATTTTGCTATCAGTGGGCTTCGGACTGCTGTCTTCGATTGTCGGTTTGTTCTTGTCTTATCTGCTCAATATTCCATCCGGCGCAACCATCATATTCTTATCTGTTTTAATATTTATGCTTGCAAAGCTAATTTCCTATATATTAACAAGAGCTAGAATAAAAAAAGGACCTGTTTAGGAAAACAAATTTATTTTAATAGGCGTCTCCGCTTTGGGGGCAGATAATACTCATCAATCCCTAAATTTGCATTTATGCACGCACCGGTTCAGATAATAATCAGTAGAAACAGTAAAAAAAAATCAAAAATCCAAAAGACCGTCCCCAACCTTTTATAAAATTTATTTTTTAATTTATAATGAAAGCATGATATCCACTGCTAAAATAAAATTTCCTGACGCTAAGTGGAAAAAAATAACACTTCTTATTTTTGTTTTATTCATTGTGAATTTTCTTTTATATATCGATACTATCAATCACGATTTTTTAAAGGATGATTTTCGTTTAATTGTTGAAAATCACCGCATTAAGGATTTTAAATCCTTTATAAACTCAATTGACAGTAAGTTCTTTTCATTCCCCGATTTTCCCTACCTTCATTACTGGAGGCCGGTGTCACTCTTCACTTTTTTTATCGATTACAAGCTGTGGGGCTTAAATCCTTCAGGATTTCATCTTTTCAATATTCTGCTAAATGCATTAAACGGCATACTCATCTTCCTGATCTTTTATTTTATCTCAGGAAAGATATTTCATCCCTTTTTCATATCGCTCTTCTTCTCGGTTCACCCCTCACATGTGGAATCAGTCTCATGGATATCCGGCCGTACCGATCTGCTTGTTTCTTTTTTTATTTTTTCCGCTGCACTTTTGTTTATCCTGTTTATAAAGCGAAAGAACACTCTGCTCTACTTTTCATCAGCATTTCTTTTCGTACTTGCACTTCTTTCAAAAGAAAACGCTGTTCTCTTTCCCCTTTTTGCAGTGGGATTGATTTTTATTTTAAATCATATGAAAAAAAGGAAAATTGGTAAATTTTTTCTTTTTATCCTCCCGCTTTTTTTAATAGATATTATATACATTATTCTACACAATAAATTTTCCGATGTACAAAATGTAGTGGTAAGTTTTTCTTTAAAAGACATTTTTAACATTTTTAAAACAATCGGTGTCTATATAAAAATCATTTTAACCCCTTTTTCCCCTTCCCCTTACTTTTCGATGCAGGATTTTGACACCCGGCATATTGAATTTTATCTTTTTTTTCTAATTGCCCTGATCATCCTTGTGTTAATAATTTTAAAGAGAAACGAGTATCGATACAGCCTCTACTCTCTTTTGTTTTTTTTATTTCTGTTGCCTGTGGTGCACCCGGAGTTCGTTCCTACCAATCCAGGGATTGTCATCCGATTTGCCTATATCCCTGCCGTTTTCGCAGGTATATTTTTTATAGATACCTTTCGATTTTTAAAGAATAAGCATTTAAAGAACTTTTATTTCGTATTTCTTGTTCTTCTTGTCTCCATCTGGACAGTGGAATCTTTTAGTTTCCAGACTTTTTTTAAAGATGAAAATGAGCATTACCAGCAGCTGGTAAAACATTACCCTGATGATGGTTCCATCCTACTGCCCCTGGCGCTGCAAAAAGCGAAAACCGGGAATTTCCGTGAGGCACTCAACCTGGTAAACCATGCATTAGCAGTAAATGAGAGGGACCAGTGGATAGATATCTCCGAAACAGCAGGATTATTAAAAGCCAATCTACTGATAATCTCAGGTGATGAACTGGAAGGAAAAACAATTGCTATGAAAATCCTGGAAGAAACGAAAAAAAATGAGATTAAGTTTTTTGCCTTCCTTGTCCTTTCAAAATATCATGAGAAGAGACAAGCGTACACAACTGCACTCGCTCTGCTGAAAAAAGCAGAAAACATTGGCGAAACCCCGGATTTATTTTATCGCATGAGCATTTTATATGCTAAAATGAAGGAGTATAAAAAAGCCCTTTTCTACCTGGGAAAAGCCAAAGAGATGAACCCAGAAATACCAAAATATTTAGAACTGAATCAATTTATTTTAAATGAACAAAACCTTCAGAGGGGACACTCTCTAAAATAGGGATTTAAAAATCGGATGTGTCCCTATTTAACTTTTTATATTTTAATGCGTAATGAGTATTTTACTTCAAGGATGACACCATCTTCTGTCATAAAAATAAATCCTTTGTGTTTATCAAAAAACTTACCCCTGATAAAGACCCATTCATCTCCCTTTTGTTTTATCTCTTTGGCATTTTTATCTGAAATAGATTTGATTTTGTATATGCTGTCAAGGGCATCCTGAATCATCTGTGCATCCTTCATATTCTTAAAGCGAAGATCTTTTTTCAGCAGACTTTTCAGAATGGGCATGGATTTATTGGTAGCGGTGTCCTCGGGTATGACAAAATGATTATCTACTCTAACCAGCATTAAATTCCCCATCCCATATTTACTCCCGTCAGGCTCCTCTCTACTTAATTTAATCTGGTAAAAGGTACCATAAAATATTTTCCCTACGGTTGGTATATCAATTGGCTTCGCATCTATTTTGATCATTCTGCAAATTGCCTCTCTGATCAAACCCTCCTCTTCACTCTGTGTGAGATCCTGCGGATATGCGGTTACCCACAAAAACATAATTGAGATTAAAATTAACCATAATAATTTTTTCATATGTAACCTCCCTTTATTAATTAAACTCTTAAGTCCATTAAGATTTAATTTGTTACTTCCTTATATGCCACTTAGATAACGGGCTGCTGGATTGCACCAGCTTGCTTGGTGAACCAATTCACCGACCCCATTCCTTTTCGAATTCGCCTTATTTACTAAGAGTAGCATAAAATTTGCACTTTTGCACGCACCGGTCCAGAGTTTGATTATGTTTCAATAGAAGAAAGAACAGATGAACAAGTATCAATACTTCAAAAGACCGTCCCCGACCTTTTCATCCTTTTGAATGATTAATTTGATACAACAGGCAGTATCACCGATGACGGATAGGCCCTTGTATGAAATACAGTCTGGTGTGCTATTTTCCACTCAGTATCAGTTGCAACCTGATTCCCGGTATTCGGATTAGGGGCCATGTAGGGTACATCGCTGCTCGTTATCTCTACCCGAATTCTATGCCCGCACCGGAATGAGTGGCCGATGTCGAAAAGCTTGATTATGAATTTCTCGGGTTGGTTGGGGGTGAGTAACACTTCCTGTTGGTAACCGTTTCGATAGCGGGCGCGAATAAAACCCTTTCCGAATGGCCCCAGGTTCACTGCTCTGCCGTCAGGATAGACGTCCAGGAGCTTGACAACAAAATCCGTATCACGGGCATCGCTGGCCGCAAACAATTCCACCACAACTTTCCCGATGATCTCTACAGGTTTATTGAGAACATGGCTGGTGTAAACCAGAACATTTTCCTGTTCTTCTATCGAGCGGTTGTCAAAGGCATGCATGACATCGCCGACCATATGGGAGATGGGCTTTTGTGGATCAAAAATATAACTGTCTGAGGGTTCTTCACCGGGGAATCCCCAGGAAAGCTTCCCGTCCCCTGACAGGGTATTGGCATGCCCCTGGCTATGAAGATAAAGTCGCCTCTTAACAATACCGGGAAGTGGGTATTCATCGAGATCCCTCCATTTGTTTGAACCCGTAATATAGATCCGGGCCCGGGGCAGGTCAAGCTTCTTATTGGCATCCTTCATGAAGTGGTCGAAGAATTTAAGATGAAGTTTTAAGAATTCATTGAAACCCAGAACAGACTCTTCAGGGATGGTTAGCTCTCCGATCTTTTCGTGGCCACCATAGATGATATGACCGTGCTCCCAGGGCCCAATCATAAGGAACTGTTTGTCCGAAGCCGGAGAATTGGAAACCATTCCATGCCAAAAAATAAGAGCGCCGATCTGGTCGACATCAAACCAGCCGGTCAGATGGAGTGCGGGAATATCAATACCCTTGAAATGAGCATCGGTGAATTGGATCTGTTTCCAGTAGTCGTCCAGAGTGTTATGCTCCAGTATTTGTCTGTATCGGGGCATCCGGTAGCCAAGTACTTCATCCAAGGTCAGAAGCGGGCGCTGTTTCAAGACACTTTTCCAGTCAACCTTAGCCAAATCGATGGAAATGTTTTTTGACGTCATGATAGTGGAACTCAAGCTGAACAGCACATTAAAGACGCCCTGGTGATATGGGCCCTCTTCGAAGGGATCGGCCCAGGCAGCTGTGGAGACGAGACAGGTGAGATGGGGCGGCTTTTCCCGGGCAGCGAGCCATTGAACTGTCCCCGAGTAGGAGCCTCCCATCATTCCTATCCTGCCATTAGACCATGGTTGTTTGGCGATCCACTCAACCGTATCATATCCATCTTCGGCTTCCTGATGGAATGATAAATATTCTCCATCCGAGCCCCCCCTGCCGCGTACATCCTGGACCATAAAAATATATCCGTGCTCTACGAAGAATTGGGCCATATCAGGGTAGCGAGCGAACGAATTGCTTTTTAGATAAGGCGTGCGGAGCAGGATAACAGGATACCTGCCATTAGTGGATGGTTTCCAGATGTCAGCATTAAGTTTGATTCCATCTCTCATCGGAGTGTATACATCACCCATTGCATTAAGAGGGATAATCGGTGAACCGGCACCGGATAAATCAGTAGATAAGAACAGTACAATAAGGAAAAAAACAATAGTAAGTTGTTTCATTTAGCACTCCTCTTTTGGTGCCCCACGGTTTATTCTCTTTTTCGAAGTTCCCAAACATATGACAAACATGTTTATAAATATGCTTTGAACAAAATTTTTTGTTTCTATTATTAATACCCTGTTTCTAGAAAAGGGATACAGAAAATAAATTACCATTCGGGGGACACTTACCTAATTTTTCAAATATGGCTTATCCAGGGACATCATAATCGAATAATTATGTATGATGTCCCTTTAAATTTTTTGTTCATTGGGGCGATTGTATCAACAGGCGAGAGTTCGTCGCAGGGAAAAGGTTGAAGAAGTCAATAAATCAACGACCGTCCCACACCCTTCAAAGCGTTATTTTGGATAATAGCCAAGAGACTCAAAAAACTCATCGGATAATTCAATAATCCTTTTGCTATCTTCTTTGTTTCTAAAAAAGAGGTGAGGCCTGTCTTTGAAGGCATGAAGCACACACATGTTTCCCTTTTCCTTCATTTCTTTATCAAACTTTTCAATCGTCCAATATGGAACCTCTCTATCCTTAGTACCTTGAAAAATAATACAAGGGGGTAAATCTTTCTTAATGTAATTAGAAGGTGAGCACTCTTCCGCATCAGCTTTTCCTTTTAACTGTTCAATAAACCAGTTATCCTTAGCCACGTTAAGTCCAGGAAAGAGAAGCCACAGAGCATTCGGTTTAGAGCTAACGCTTAAATCCTCTCCTTCTTCATCAAATTTCAGTATCATTGCTGCTGAAGCAGCAATGTGCCCTCCAGCTGACCAGCCTGCAGCAACAATCTTATCAGGATGTATCCCAAGTTCAGCAGAATTATCTCTTATCCAACGTATTGCAGATTTCGCATCAGCCATGCAGTCAAGAGCAGAGATATTATGTCTCCCAGTCAGTCGGTATTGAGCAGAAATGGCCACCATTCCCTTTTTTTGAAAATGTCTGCAGTACTCGAAGGCCCAGCTTGCATCACCCAAAACCCAGCCTCCACCATGAAAGAAAACAATACAAGGGCGCTTGTCTGCTTTTTTTATTTTTTGTGGTTTAAAAATATACGCATGAAGAGCGTAATCACTCCCCTTTTTGAAAATTTTAGTCGTAACACCTTTGTTCTTTTTTCTGGTGGACTCAACAAGCCTCTTTATTTTGTCTTTATAACCTTGATTCTCACAATTATCAAAAAAAGCGTCTATGACGTCATCCATACCGGTAATACCATAATTATCAATGAAATACCCCATTGTACTGTACAACAAGTAATTCTTAACATTCTGGTTTGTAAAGAATCTTTTGATAAATCTTAATTTGCCTTTCAGTAAGAAATGGTCGGCGTTTTTTAATCCAATATCCTTTCTGAAATCCCCTTCAATTCTAACTTTGATATATGTATCAAGAAATTCCACATAAACTTTTGATTTAAGCAGAGTCTCATCATTAAAATTCAATTTACCCAGATACTTTTTTAGATGGTGTGCGCATTCTAACTGATCCAGCTGAGCAATCAATTCTTTGACTTTGGAATGAAATAAAAAGAAATCTGCAAACCTATATGTAATCGCTGCTCTCTGGAATTTTATAAATTTACTATCACAACCAGGATGTTTTTTTATAAAAAAATCCAACCTTCTGTGAAAATCATCCTCAATTGGGGTCCCTTCGATCAAAAACGCTTCTGTGTCAAGGGTAAGCAGTTGTCCGTAATTGATTTTCCTGAATTTGCCCGCCTCCCCATTTAGGAAATTATTTTTTTCTGCCCCTTTACCCTTAAATTTTAGGGATTGATAGAAATTTTTTGCATCTAAATTAATAATAAGCTTCATCCCTTTTGACAAGAAGATATCGGCTTCATTGGCATGAATCAGCTTATGGTATCCTTCATATCCAACATGTATAACTTGGTTAAAACTCCCCTTTGAATCCAAGGTAATATCATTATCTGCTATTCTGATTGAATCATAAATGGGGTTTACAACTGTCCCGGAAACCTTTATAT
>CBDAFS010000022.1:0-38774 GCA_965195285.1 uncultured Aminicenantes bacterium
CCCATTTTCGTTTGAAAAGTGAAATACTTAATTGCCATTTTTCTCTCAAAATGATATAAAGAAACCAATGATTCAATCAGGGATTAGAGAGTATTTAAAAGAAATTCATCAATCCTTTTCAAAGGGAGATGCCCGGGAAGAAAGTTTTTACGATTCTTTAAAAAAACTGATAAAAACCACTGCCGAGCATCTAAGTAAAACCGGAATTACCGTTACTATAAATCCAAAAAAAACTGAAGGTGGAAATCCGGATTTCAGGATATGGGATGGTAAATCCCGCATTGTGGGTTATTTAGAGGCCAAAAAACCCGAAACCAATCTGGATGATATCGAACACACCGAACAGATAAAAAGATATAAAGAAATATTTCCCAATTTTATTTTAACCAATTTTTTAGAATTCCGTTTTTATCGAGACGGAAATCTGGTTGATTCTGTGTTTATCGGAAGAAAGCATACACTGGTCACATTGGGTTCCAAACCGGTTCCGGAAAATGAAGATAAATTTTCCGAATTATTCGAAAAATATTTTTCTTTCACCTTCCCTCGAAACCTGAATGCCAAAAGGTTAGCGAAAGAATTAGCCAAACGAACTCGGTTTTTAAGAGACCAGGTGATAATTGAAGAGATTAAAGAAACCTCTGATGACTCACATCATTATCTACAAGGTTTTTATGAGGCCTTTAAAACCTATTTAATATTAGGATTAACCGAAGAGGATTTTGCAGATCTATACTCACAGACCTTAACCTATGGACTATTCGCAGCTCGAACACGATGCAAAGAGGAATTCAACCGTAGAAATGCCGTGCTTTATATTCCTCCGACTGTTGGCATACTCCATGATGTCTTTGAATTCATTTCTATTGGAAAACCATCAAGACAACTCGAATGGATAATTGATGACATAGCCGAAGTGTTAGCCTCTGTAAATGTCAGCCTGATATTGAACGAATTTTTTCAATATGGCAAGGGTGATGACCCGATTGTTCATTTTTATGAAACATTTTTAAGTGAATACGATCCCAAAATCAGGGGAAAAAGAGGAGTTTATTATACACCTGCGCCCGTGGTCTCCTTTATTGTAAGGTCTTTGAATATTATTCTAAAGAGTCATTTTAATAAACCGGATGGTCTGGCAGACCTTAACATAAAAATTCTTGACCCGGCCGCCGGAACCTTAACCTTCATTGCAGAGGCTGCAAGATTAGCACTGGAAGAATATGTGAAAAAATACGGAAAGGGCGTGAAGGAAGATTTTGTCCGGAATCATCTGTTAAAAAATTTCTATGCCTTTGAACTGATGATGGCACCCTATGCGGTTGGACATTTGAAAATGTCCTATGTGTTTCAAGAGATGGGATATCAGTTAAAAAATGAAGATCGGTTCAATCTCTATCTGACAAACACCCTGGAGATGCAGTATATTGAACAAAGTCACTTACCCGGTATGGCAACATTGTCTAAAGAATCATATCTTGCTGGAAAAATAAAAAAAGAAACCCCGATTTTGGTCATCTTAGGCAACCCTCCCTATTCAGGACACTCTGCAAATCTAAGTGAAAAATTTGTAATTAAAATAAAAAACAAAAAGGAAATAAAAAAGAAAATTAAAACTTGGATAGGAGAGCAGATAGAATTCTATAAAAAAATAGATGGTAAACCTTTAGGAGAAAAAAATCCCAAATGGTTGCAGGATGATTATGTTAAATTCATTCGCTTTAGCCAATGGAAAATAGATCAGAAAGGAGAAGGCGTCCTTGGATTTATAACCAATCACAGTTATCTGGATAATCCCACCTTCAGGGGAATGAGACAATCATTAATGAAAAGTTTTAATGAAATATATATCCTTGATTTGCATGGTAATACCCTGAAAAAAGAAAAATGCCCGGATGGTTCCAAGGACGAAAATGTGTTTGATATCAGACAAGGAGTCTCCATTGCATTATTCATAAAGAAAAAAGACATAAAACAGGACTGCAAAGTTTATCACTCAGAACTCTGGGGGTTGAGAGATGAAAAACATGAACAATTAGCTAATAATGATTTCAAAACCATAAAATGGCAAAAAATAAACCCAAAATCAGAATTCTATCTATTCATACCCAGAGATGAAAAGTTAGAAGAAACTTATCTAAAATATTTTCAAATCAAAGATATATTTCCACTCAATGGCGTAGGGATGACTACTGCAAGAGATGGCTTTGTAGTAGATAAGGATAAAAATAAATTATTAAAACGTATACTACTCTTCAAAAATAATGAAGGATCAGATGATGAACTTCATCAAACATTTAATATAAATAAAAAGAAAGGATGGAGTATCAGAAAAGCATGGAATATGCTTCAATCTTTAAATGATTCTGAAATTGAAAATCTGATTACTCCGGTTTTATATCGTCCTTTTGATATTCAATGGATTTTTTACCATGATTCCGTTGTTTGGAGAACTGTAAAGAAAGTTATGTCACATATGTTAAATGGAAATATTGGATTAATATCAACTAGATTTGTATTTAAAAAGAAAGAAGGTTTTCAACATGTTTTCATTACACAAAAAATAATAGACATTAATCAAATTCATTCACCAGGCACAGCTCAGCTTTTTCCCCTTTTTCTATATGATATAAATAATAAAAACTTATTTAATCATCAAGAAAAGTCTGAAACAAAACAACCAAACATAAATCCTGATATTTTAAATATAATAAGAAATTGTTTTAAAAATCAAAATCCTACTCCGGAACAGATTTTTTATTATATTTATGCGGTTTTGTATTCCAATATCTACCGGGAAAAGTATGCCGAATTTTTAAAGATTGATTTTCCCCGGATTCCCTTTACCAGGGATTATGATTTGTTCATCAAATTGGGAAAATTGGGTCAGGAAATTGCAGATATTCATTTAATGAAATCACCTCAATTAAATAAAACCTTTTCCCGTTTTGAAGTTTCCGGAGATAATGTAGTTAAAAAGGTCGAATATGTTCCTGTAGGGGCCGGCCTTGCGCCTGCCCGGAAAAAAAATTCAAAAACAAATGGAAATGTTTTTATCAACAACACCCAGTATTTTTCCAACATTGATAACCAAATCTGGGAATATCAGATCGGCGGTTACCAGGTCATGCACAAATGGCTGAAAGATCGAAAAGGCAGAACTCTCACCCTGGAAGACATCCAGCACTACATCAAAATAGCCAGAGCTCTTCAGTTAACAATCGAATATCAGACAAAAATTGATAAATTGTACCCAAAAGTTGAAAAGAATTTGGTTGATTTTGATAAATAAATGGAAAAACGGAAGGTTTCATTTGAAGAAGGCGGGATATATTTATCAACTTGGGGAAATCCAAACATTCTAAGACATCATATTTACTATTTTGAAAAGAAAATTCCAGAAGAAATCAATAAAATAAAAATGTTACCAACTCCATCTATCACAGACTGTCCAAATTTTGCTGCCTGGATTCGATTGTTTACTGAGTTTAGCTGTAACAAAATGTATTACAATTATCATCGATTCACAGGAGAAGATTGGGGGGAAATTATTAAATGGGGATTTGAAGATGTGAAGAAAGAAATTAAGGGAATTATTCAAAACAATAAATATATAGAAGAAAAACCAGAGATCAAACTTGAAGATTTGGAAGAAGCAATTGAATCTATTATCCAATTGAGACATTGTTTTCAACATGGAGGTGTACCAAATATTTTAAGGAAAATTGATAATAAAAAAATGGAATTAATTGGGAGCATGCTAAATCCAAGAAAGTATAAAGAAACAAAACTGATATTTGAAAAAGCAGAATTATTCTCTGAATTATTACCCAAACCATCCATTAATGTTAATTCTGAATAAAATCCATCCGATTACATAATCTTTTTCAATTATGTCAGGTCTTAAATTTAACACATCAGAAAGTTCAAGAATTTCAATCTTATCAATCATTGTTTAAACCTTTTAACCATGATTCAGGAACCCAAAGTTTCCATTTGGTAACCAATCGGGTTGTTTTTAGATCTGGATCCAGTTTGGAATTTCCTTTACTAAGCCTCGAAAGACATTTTCTTAAAATATCTTTTTCATCCGGTTCGGTTTTCTCTATAAGAAATCCAAATCTTTTAAACACAGTTCTATTTTCCAAACGGTCAGCATAATCTATAAAAAGATTTAAATTTCTGTATTTTGATTTTAAATAAACCTTAAGAATATCATTTACTGGCCTAATACCACCTCCCAATTTTGGATCATTGAGCATATCCACAATTGTCCTTGTTGGATCTGATACTTGAATTTTATTTTTCCCTCTCCATATTATTTTGGTCCCAAAAAGAAATTTTGAGTAAGTAGACTTCAAATAGAAATCAATTCCTGCAATCTTAAGCTTCCTTTTCTTCAACTTTTTAGAAGTAATTACAACTATTGATTTAAAAATCTGTTCAGTTAAATCCCAATACTCAGCAGCACTCCACCCTCCAATATAACAGGGATTAAATATAGTATTTGCGATAATCCAAGGATCTTCAACAGCAATTTCCCCTGATAAAGAATCCAAAGGGATCGGAACATAGAGCCCACGCTGGACCCGATAAAGCCAGCCCTGTTTAGCCCATCTAGCAAGAAGTATTGCTGACTCTTTGGGAGAAAGTTTCAAGATATTCGCTGTCTGTTCTACTGATACAGTCCCGTTTGTTTTTCTTAACAATAGCGACAGTCTTCCTCTCGATTTCTTTCCTAAGCCATTAAGTTCGTTCATAGTACATTCATTATGCCACAATTTACTTCTCTTGTAAACTATATCACTTTAAATATACTATTGTGTTGAAATCAAAGAAAATTCTGAATGAAATCCAATAAAAAAAAGCCGCTGATTTGCTACGCTGGCTCAGCGGCTGAAACCTCTGTAGATTCCCTACCATAGGTAAAAAACATAATATGTATAGTATCTTCTCAACAAAATGTCAACTTAATTTCCAAACCCAAATTTCTCATATCAGCGGTCGGATCTTATGTTTTTTATGAACTTTCAGGACATAGGTATTTTCATCGAAAATATATTCACTGGACTCAATCAATGTAACCCAGGGACTTCAGATTGTGGCGGATATCCCGGGGCAATTTCTTCAAATCAATGTGCTGGGATTCTCTTTCCAGATTATCATATCCAATCAGCCAGGACAGTACCTTGGCTTTGAAAAATGTAGCCACATCCGGATATTGAAGCAACACATCGGTCAGGGGATCCTCCTTCAAATGATAAAGCTCTTCTTGATTGTATACCGTATTGATAATATAGTACCAGTCTCTCCAGCGGATACTATAGGCGGGCCGGTCAGTGAAAGTGGTTGAAAAGGCAAAAGTATCGTCTATGTCGTTTTTTTCTATTGATTCCATCAGGCTCTGCCCGTCAAACTGTCCCTTTTGACCGAACATTCGCGAAAAGGTGGGAAAAATATCAGCCAGCTGAACCACCCGCTTGACCCGTCCCTTCAAATTCATCTTACTGGGGAATTTGACAATCAGGGGAACCCGGCTGGCCTCATCGTAGACATTCAATCCGTGACCGAAACATCCATGTTCATACAGGGCTTCCCCGTGATCAGAGGTAAAGATGATCAATGAGGAATCATACAGTCCTCTCTTTTTCAAACACCCGATGTATTTACCCACTTCCGCATCTACAAAGCGGATAGTGGAATCATAATCATCGGTAATATCCTGGATCTCATCTGGAGTGAATCGATGTCCTTTTCCCTCGAGTTCTCGGATCCGGTACAACAGCCGCCTCCCCTCCTGTTGTTTTTTGTTTTTCTTAAACATATCCAGATATGGAGGCGGAGGAAGAAGGGGAAGATGAGGCGCTCTGAAATGAATATAAGAAAAAAGCGGTGAACTTTTTTTTATCCAGCTACAGAATTTCCTCAACATTTCACCCTCTTTGTAGTTGGGATGATCACGCATCCAGCTAAAACAACTGTAGTGGTCCATTCCCTGGGAAAAACCAAAAACTTCGGCAATATTGGCTGCTTCGGTAAACAGGGAAGTTTTATATTTAAGTATTTTGAAAAATTCAGCCATCAGGAAAAGATCATTGGGCAGCTTGTTGGTCAGGATCCGCAGTTTATGTCGCTGGGGAAAATAACCGGTAAATAGGGTGGCCACACTGGACCGGGTAAAAGTGGCATTGGCATAGGCATTATCAAATACCACCCCGTCCCTGGCCAACTCATCAACAGTTTGGGAAGTGTCACGGTGATAGCCGTAGGTTTTCAGGTGAGCGGCCTGACAGCCATCGATCAAAAAAATAAAAACATCCGGTTTTTCACTGAAAGTAAAGTGTCCTTCTGTCTGTCCCTCTTTCTTTTTCGGTTGATACTGATAATCCATCACCTGAAAATGGCCGGACAGGCAGGAACATTTCAGAAAACCCAAGGTCTGGAATCGAAATTCATGAATTTTGGTTCCAGAGAGAAATCCCGATGTGATTGTCTTTTCAACAACCTGTTTTTCCCCTTTTATGAACTCAACCTTTCTAATCAGGAGTTTTCCCTTTCCCTTTACCGATATCCGGCCGTGACCGCTTTCAAAAAACATGGCCAATTCTTCACCCTGGGGAAGGTGATAATCGGAAGATGGCGCCTGTTGATCAATCACCATGGTTTTGATCTTAAAGGCCTTTTTCTTCATCTTGCGGAATTCAATAAAATTAAACCCTTTATTGGCCTTGACCCGGACCCTGAAATTGACCCACTTGTTGGTCGGGGGTAAATGATCCACCATCTTTTTATTGAAAAATAGTTTGACCGGCTCACCTTTGGATGAATATTCAATCATGAGATCTTTTTCTTCTGCCTGTTCACGCCATATGATGAACATGCCTCTCCTGCCTACAGAGAGGAAGAAATTATCTTCAACCGAAAATCCGCTCCAGAGGTTTCGGGTACCGGAAACCGGGGAAATCTCATGCTGACTGTTTTTCCAGACAAATACCGGTGAGAATTCTTTGAATTCGGGGCCCTTACCGCACCCTGCCAGAAAAAATACAATCAATATAAACGCAAAAAGTGTCTTGTTTTTCATGGGTTCATCATAAACCATAGGCCCACCAAAATGCAAGGATAAATAGCAAAAAAACAAACCCGGAATCAGACCATTCAGCCTGGCTTGATAAATATTTATTTTTTTCCTATAATTCAATCCCAAAATACCCATGGCAACCCTTAAGAATTCAATCAGGCAAAAAACCGGTCGCCTCCATGTCCAGGAAGGCCAAATCAAAAAACTTTTCATTCTGGCCCTGATATTACTGGGCCTGGGGCTTTCGCTGGGAATTGCTCCCTACCAGCTGGACGATGCCTATATTACCTATCGCTATGCCGCCAATGCTGTAGAGGGCGAGGGATTGGTTTTCAACCCCGACATGGAGCCGGTAGAAGGTTTCTCAAGTCCGGTATGGTTGCTGTTTCTCACTTTGGGGGCTCTGATTTTCGGGATTCCTTCACTTCCCACCCTGGGAATGACTCTGGGCCTAACCGGTTTTATACTCTGTTATGTAGCCATTTATTATTCATCCGAAAGAAAAAGAGGGGCGAATACCGGATCCTGGATTTTAAATATTTCAGATTTACTACCTGCGCTTTTGATTTCGGTATTGCCAGCCGCTGTTTTTTACGCTGCAACCGGGATGGAAAGTTTACTTTTTTTAGCTGCGGTGCTGTTTTTTTTCAAGGCAGCCAGTTCCGATATCCCAATTAAGTGGGGACTGATCGCCGGCTTTCTGGCCTGCTGGATCCGGCCGGAAGGAACCTGGTTTTTGCCGGCCTTGATATTTCTGCTATTGGGCCGGGGGGAATTTGGAAAAATAAAGGAAAGACGTTTTATACTCCTGGCCGGGACAGTTATTCTGGGAAACATCAGTCTGATAACAGCCCGACTGCTTATTTTCAAGTCCCTCTTTCCCAACACCTATTTTGCCAAGGATCCCTGGCTGAAAGCCGGGTGGCTGTATCTGGGAGATACGCTGTCGTGCAGCTGGGTAATTTTGATTTTAGTCCTGGCTATACTGGGTGCCTGGATGGGAGACAGACGACACCGTGGATATTTTCTGGCCGGTTTATCCTGGATAGCAGCAGTATTGATTGAAGGGGGTGACTGGATGCCGGCGGGCCGTCTGCTATTACCCGCTTTCGGTCTCTTTTTACTGGCTTCATCCGGTATCCTGAAGGGCAGATTTCTACCCTTATTGAAAAAGAAAAAAATATCCATTGGCCGGGGCATTACCTTCACGGTCATGGTCATTTTATTGATGGGTGTCTTTTTTAACCTGAAAGCATCACTGGAAATCCAAAAAAAGGCTCACCTTTCCCACAGCCATTCGGCCTTCCTGGAAAGGGTATTGGCGGACTGGGTTTCAAAAAGCGGTGCCCGGTCAATCGGATCTGCTGACATCGGCATCATGGGGTTTTTCCCCCGTATTGAAATGGTGGATTTTGCAGGGTTAACCGATAAAGTCATTGGCCGGTCACCCGGTCATCATCTTGAAAAGCAGTTCGACCTGGGTTATATATTTGAAAAGAGAAAACCGGATATCATCCTGCTTCGGGTAATCCGTCAACCTCACATTTACCCGAGCGGCCGCATCGTGAGCCAGGTCAAATCAGCCGTGGAAAACCGTATCATGAGATATCCGTGCTTCAGAGAAAAATACCGATTGCTATTTGCCATTCTTCCCTCCCGGCCGACCCGGCCCTATTACGGCAAACTGGTATTCGGCCGCCATGATTTTAGAATTCTACCGGATGCCATTCCCAGGAACCGGATTATGTTTGTTTCAACAAAAAAATAACAACCTTTGGCAGTGTATAGAAAATATCTATACTTTTTTGGGGCTGAACAGGGAATACAGGAAATGGGCGGCTATGAGGAAAAGAATAAAAACAATCGGGATCACCAGATAGGGCATCAGTGCCAGCATTTTTTTGCCGACCAGGGACAGCAGATCAAACAGGTATCCCATTTTTAGTTTATCGGTAACCACATCCCTGGCCTTACTTAAATTGGCAGTCAGGAGCAGAACCAATCCGATCAGGGCCGCAATATAGGTTAGGAACTGGGGAATCAACAAGGGTGTCATGGCCTTTTTTTCCAGTTCCCGGTCATATTTACGGTCAGCTTTAGCTCCCTGCCAGATGGATTCGAAATCCGGGATTTTTTTTGATTCAAGCTCAGTTTTTGCCGAAATCCCGCTGAAGTCACTCATCCAGGACCGCACCATCAGGACATCCCGGCACCCTGAACAGGTTTTCAGATGTTCTTGATATTCGGGATTCAGGTGTCCCCGATCAAAGCCTTCCAAAATTGCTTCTTCCCAAGAGCAGAATATCTTTTTCATACCGACTCCTCCCCGGCATACCCATGAGATTTTAGTATTTCTGCAAATTTTTTTCGAATGCGAAATAGTTGAACCCTGATGCTTCTTTCCCGGTTACCGGTTATCCGGGCAATCTCGGTGTGGGGTTGGCCATCCACATAGGCCAGCCACAGCAAGATCCTTTCCCTGGGTTTCAACATTTTGAAAACCTTCTCCATATCCATGGATAAATCATTTTTTTTTTCATCATCGCTGCAGGCCACATTGTCAGTTTGGTATTTGTTTTCAACTTCTAATTTTTTTTTCTGGTCAATAATCAACCGGACCGCTGTTTTATAAAGATAAGATTTTTGCTGGCGTTCATCTAATAACTCCGGTGCGGCCCGGAAAAACCGGTAAAACGATTCCTGGAACACATCATCGGACAGAAACTCGTCACCGCAGGTTTTAAAAATAAAATACCAGAAGGGTTTCGAAAACTTACGGTAAAAAATCTTAAAAGATTCTTTCTTGAGCTTGCTTTCAAAAATATCCATCTGGTTTCAGCCGGATATTGCCTGGGCGGGGTTCAATCCGTTTTACCGGTTCGGTACTGCTGACTATTCATCCTTGATGATACCCCATTTCTTACTCAATTGGTAGGATACGGCAGCAGAAACCAGAAAACCGATTCCCAGCACCAGTATGGTAATACCGGCCGCAATGAAATACCTACTGTTTTCCATGAATGTCCAGCCCAATAATAGTACGGCGATTCCCAGAAAGCCCACAATGATCCCCCGGGAAACCGCGGATAACAACTTCTCTTTCGGGGCCAGACCGTTAATGGACAATGACCTCAGGAAATCACTGCCCCCTTTAGTCTCTAAAAAATTGTTCAATTCCTTGACATCCCCGAATTTGTCCACCAACTTATGATGGAACTCGCTCTTGATGCGGACTTTTCTCCAGTCAAAATACACTTTTAGCGCCAGCAATAAAGCCGCGAAAAAAACCGGTAAAACAATCATTGCTGATAATTCTTCTGAAATTTGCATTTTTACCTCCTGATTTCATTTCATTTTTCTTATTCATACTCTATAACGATCGGGTCCGGTCTTTGGTTAACAAAAGTCCCGGAAAATCGTTCCGGATTTGTCATGGGGTATGACCGATGGGTGATTTAAAGATAACCGAAATTTTTCAGTTTTTCCAGCTCTTCACGGGAGTGTTGCAAAATCTTTGATTTATAGGGTCGGCTTTTAATCAAGTTGAGAATCATCTTAATTTCTTTTTTCATTTCTTCAAATATTTTCCAGTGATCCTGCTGATAGGCCAGATTGTGCCTTTCCCGGTAATCCTGTTCAATATCATACAACTCGTACTGCTTCACTTCGGGAGGAGGGAATTCCGCATAGAAGGCCAGGCCTTCTTTACTGTAGGGATAATTATAAATGAGCTTATAATTCCGGTAAATCACAGCGACCTTCTCAACCTTGGCTGAGGTTTCATCACCATCCGTGTATTTCAATACTGAAACTATTTTCCGGTCTCCCCTGCCCGTGGTATGGATATGGGGGAGAAGCGATTCTCCGTCTATTTTTTTATTCATCTTCAAATGGTAAAAATCCAGAACAGTCGGGATCAGATCAATTAAACCCACATTGGCCTCGACTGTTTTTCCCCGGTACTGCTGAGCAGGGAATTTGATCATCAGCGGCACATGAATCAATTCATTGTACAGTGACTGGCCGTGTCCCCAGGACCGGTGATCAAAAAATTCCTCTCCGTGATCCGAGAATATTATAATCATAGACCGGTCATACAACTTCATCTTTTTCAGTTTTTTTATAAAAAATCCGAACCAGTAATCAAAGTATTCATATTCACAATCATACAAATTGATAATGTTTTCTTTCAGTTCATCGGAAACGGGTTTGAAAATATTCTGATGCCCACCGACCACATCGGGTATTTTCACATATTTGACCGGACTTTGTTTGGCAACCTGCTGGGAATAGGAATGCAGGGGATGCAACCGATAGGGACTGTGAACCTGATAGGTATGCAGAAAGGCAAAAAGGGTGGGGGAGTGGGTTCTTTTTAAAAATCGGATTATTTTTTCAAAAATGACTTTGGACGATTTGGGATGGTTCTTGGAACTGTAGGAGTCAAACCCGCGGTAGAACCCATAGGTATAATTCAAAAAAACCCCGCCATTGTAGCTGATATTCAGATGCTGGGGGTACATGAATTCCGGCAATAAAAAGATATCATCGGGAATGGCATTGTCCCGGCTATAGGTACCGTGATTATAGGCATTCAAACTGGAAAACAGACTGACATGCGAAGGAAGGGTCCAGCTGGAAGGAGCAAAACAATTTTTAAAAATCACACAATCCCTGGCGAATTCGGTAACCTGGGGATCTATCGGTCGAGGATATCCGTAAACACCCACATGATCGGCCCTCAGGGTATCGATAGAAATCAGGAATACCAGTGTTTTGTCAGGATTATCTTTGAAAAAAACCGGGTAGGTAATCAACACATGTCCCGAACCTTTTAACCACACCCGGACAGTCTCACCCTTGTCTAAAAAAATCCGGACATTCACGGTCAGAACATGTTTTATACTTCTTAGTTCATGCTCTTCAATGATTTGGATATTCTCGGGTGATTTTTTCTGGATCTGGACACCAATGGGATCACCTTGCTGATCGGTTTTCTTGACATTAAAATAAATATTGACATCCTTCCTCAGAGAGGTATGAAATTCAATATATTTTTCTCCATTGACCTCCAGGCATACGGCCCGGTAGGTGACACGATCACTCTTGATATGAATATAGTTATTGCCGAGATTGACCGGGTTCTGACATTCGAAAAAACCATCCACAACTTTTCCGGAATTTTCAATATAGATATCCCCTTTGTCCAGAATATCTTGTTTCTTATCAAAGGACTTGTTGACCAGCAGAACCAGAACCAGCAGGATAACCACAAGGGAAATTAAAAAAAAAACTCTTTTCATCATGATGGGATAGTTTAGCACGGCCGCAGGATATATGTCAATTTCAACCAACCGGCTCCCTTTTCATACTTTTTGAAACCAGGATAAACTCAACAATCTCGGCCCTGGAAAACAGGCGCATGGGTGGCCCCCAGTATCCGGTCCCGCAGCTGGTGTAAATAAAGGCTCCGCTTTTTTCATACAACCCATAGGGGTATTTAAAAAACAACCGAACCAGACAGGTTATGGGGGGAATTTGACCGCCATGGGTATGGCTTGATATCTGTAAATCAACCCCCTTCTCAACTGCCTGATCAAACCCCTCCGGTCGATGGCGAAGTACAATGATAGGTTTGGTGGGATCGCATCTTTTCAGAGGGGTATCCAGATCGGGCCCAGGCTGGGAAAACCGTTTGGCTTCATTGTCATCGAGCCCGATGACCTGGAGATGTCGGTCAATGATTTTAAGGTCATTCCGGAGCACCGTGAAATTCAATTTCCGGGAAAGCTCCAGGAAATAGGAGAGGCCGGAATAAAACTCATGATTTCCGGTTATGGAAAAAACCCCCCGGGTTGCTTTTAGTTTTTTCAGGGATTGGTAAAACAGGCGATCATCGGTAATGCGTCCATCTATTAAATCTCCGGTGATCACAATCAAATCGGGGTTCAGAGAATTCACTATTTCGACCACCCTGGCCAACATTTCGGGAGACTTATTGGAATCCAGATGCAGATCCGACAATTGAACAATCTTAAATCCAGACATTTTCGCGGACAGCTGGTTCAGCGGCAGGGTAATGGTTTTTACCACCGGGGTTCTAATTCCGTTTAATACAGCGTATACCGAAAGCAACAAAATAAATCCCAGAGCCAGAAACGTAACATGCAGACTCTTCTGGGGAAAAATCAGGTTAACAAGTCTGACCAGAACAAACACCCCGAATGAAATCGAAAGCAATCCCAACCAGACAAAGGCATAATGATTCAAATAATGAAAACCCAGTAGTCGGCTTAAAATCATACTCAGGGGAAAGGTGAAGCCGGAAAAAAGAAAAAAATATTTTATCAGGGACCTGATCTTAGGCAGGAGGGGAATGAATTTCACCATGGTTTTGTAAACAAAATAATGCATCATAAAATAAACAAAAAGACCCACAATGATAAAAATCAAAAAAGACAGGACACGATTCATTTACCGCCTCCGGGTTATATCAATTATCAAATTTCTGCCCAAAAGTCAATCGCCATTGACTGATTCACCCCGGCAACACCTGAATTTGACAAACAGAGAATATATTTATATGATAATGAGCGAATGGCTCGGCCGGGAGGCCTAAATGATTATTGCAGGAGGAAAAATGAGAGAAAAAAGAGTTTTTCACGGAGCATCTTTAATTGGCTTGATGTTGATCATTTTAGGTATCCTGTGGATACTCAATAACCTTGAAATCCTTGACTTCCGCCTGAGCGTATGGTGGCCCCTTATACTCATCATTATCGGCCTGATTCATCTGGTCAGTGGAGGTAAACTGTTCAATTCAAGTGCTTGGATATTGATATTTCTGGGAGGTATCTTTTTATTAACCGCCAATGATTACCTGGACTGGGATGATATCTGGAGGTATTGGCCGGTCATGCTCATTATCATCGGTATTTCCATTATTACCCAGCGTCACGGAAGGCATATTCCCAGATCATCGGATGCGGATGATATTAACGGTTCGGCAGTATTCGGAAGCTTTGAAAAGAAAATCAACAGCAAACACTTTAAAGGCGGCAGTGTTTCCGCACTCTTTGGTGGAGTTGAAATAGATCTTAGGGATTCCGAACTGGATGAAAACGGGGCGGTCATTGACCTTTCAACCGTTTTCGGGGGAACCGAAATACGCATTCCCGCTACCTGGCCTCTGGATATCCGCTCTACCACTATTTTCGGCGGATTTGAAAACAAAACCGACAATCCGGTCAGCAGGGAAGGTAAAAAACTGGTCATCAAATCATCAACGATCTTCGGCGGAATTGAAATAAAAAATTAATACGATCGGTAAAACAAATGAAGATATATTTGGCCTCAGACCATGCGGGATTCGAATTAAAGGAAACCATTAAAAACGTTGTTCAAAAAGAGCAATATTCCATTGAAGACCTGGGAACCCATTCCGGGGAATCGGTCAACTGGGCCGAGTATGGCGCCAGGGCGGCCCGGATGGTCTCGGAAAATCCCCGGGAAACCAGGGGAATATTGATATGCGGTTCCGGAATCGGTATGTCCATGATCGCCAATAAATTCAAGGATATACGGGCTGCGCTCTGCCATAACGTCTATACCGCTGAGATGAGCCGAAAACACAACAACGCCAATATTCTCACCATGGGCGCCCGGATTCTGGAACCAGACCAGGCCTTGAATATTGTTAAAACCTGGCTGAACACCCCTTTCGAGGGCGGCCGCCATCAGGACAGACTTGACTATATGCACCACATTATTGAAAAACAAAACTTCAAATAAGGAACCGAATCATTTTACCGAAAACCAGCCATCAACTGAATCAGGAAAAAATTCAATCCCAATCATGAGAACCATCAAAAATCAAAACACTACCACTCAAACGAAAATCACGCAGGTCAATCGGATAAGCTCAGATTATATAAATTCGCTGCCGATCATTCGTTTCCAGGGCCAGATCATTGTGATCAACCAGATAGATCAGACCAACGGGTTGTTCTCCCGTCTCAGGCAGGAAAAATATATCGGATTTGATACCGAGAGCAAACCTTCCTTTTCCAAGGGGATATCATACCCCCCTTCCATAATTCAACTGGCCACCCAGGATACGGTTTATCTGTTCCAATTGGATAAACCCGGGCTATTCGACGAACTGGCTGATTTTTTTTCCGACCAGAATTTCAAAAAAATCGGCATCGGAACCAAAAATGACATTGAAAAATTACAGGAGATTCGTAATTTTCAAGCCCGGGGATTCATTGATCTGAGTAAAATTGCTGCCCAAAAGGGAATTATCCAGGTAGGTGCCAGGGCTCTCACAGCCCGCTACCTGGAGCAACGCCTGACCAAAACTGCTCAGAAATCAAACTGGGCGCGGGCTCAGCTTACCCTGAAGCAAAAAGAATATGCTGCCACCGATGCGTGGATATGTCTGCAAATATATCCCCTGCTTTTATCAGATCCAATCGATTACAGCCAGTTTGAGCCCGCTTCTGCCAACCACTGAACTGCCATCGGTTCCCGGAAAAATTTGCATTTTCCCGGTAAAAAAAGATATAATACAGCAGGAGGTTCACATGTTCAGATTAATTATATGGGGTGAAAGTTTTATTATTCTGGGAATGGCACTACTGGCATATATCATGATCCAGGACTCGGGAAAATTGAAAGAAAGCTTATTGGGTAAACTGATTGTGATTTCCCTGTTGCTGATGTCAGTGGTGATATTTTTGCTTTCTTTCGACAATATCAGATTGTTTTTTGCCGGTACTTTCCTGTAAATGACTGGTTTTGAAGGGCGTTGATATTAATGCCTTTTTAAAAAACTAAAATATTCCACCGGTGGATTTTCCAGCGAACAACCCACTTGAAATGCATTCTGCAGGGAATACCGTTTCTTTATCCATTGAATGACGCCCTTTAAAAAAACTTCCTGCCCGTCGAAACTGAATTCAATGTTCACTCTTCTATTAACCGGAGGAGAATTGGTGGAAACCTGCAGTCCAACTTCAGAATAATCACTTAATATCCCTGATTTTCCATCTATTTTAACCAGAACCCGGACTTTCTTACGCTTTTGTATTCTCTTTTCCATCATCCTCTCCCTTTTACTTATAATTTATACTATCACGATCAGTTTTTCAACAAAAAAAATCTCGAAATAAGAAATGCATTTTTTCAACTGGTTTCATATATTGCCGCAGGCCACCCGGAAAGGGCAGTAACCGCAATATTGAGGATTGTGATGGTTGGCTACAAATGTTTTCCGTAGAAAAATATCCGCCATGATTTCCGTAAGATTATGTTTGAAATTTCTCATCAGAATATTCTTTTCCTCAATTGAAATCATTTCCGGGCGACTTCCCCTCACAAAGACAGGTCTGAAAAAATCTTCAGCCGGTTTTAAAAAAATATAAGCTGCATCTATCCGGGAATAATCATCGGTTTGGGGCTTCATCATCAAGGTATACATTAAAAGTTGAAAGCTTTCATAAAAATACCGAAATTCTTTGAGGGCTGTCAGCAATTCCGGCTTTTCCAGGTTTGATAGATCCTTCAAGCGAAAATCGACCGCCTTTTTTCTGATCCTGGGTTCAAACGGGGTTCCGGTCTTGTAATCAATCAACCGAATCAGACCTCTTTCTGTCTCGATCCGGTCAATTCTTCCTTTGAGCTTGATCAAGGAGGTGGAAAATGGCAAGTCCATCTCCATAAACACTTTTTTTTCAAGTCCGGTAATCTCGATCCCATTCTTCCGTAGTCGCTGGATATCAGTGGCGAGAAAATCTTTCAATTTCTCAACCATTACCCAGCACCTGATTTTCCCAATCCCGGAAGCACCAACAAACCCTTTGTTACTAAACTCCTCCCCTAACATACGCTCCAGTTGACCTTCCAACTGGCTGAATTCCTCGGGAAAATGACCATTTCGATAGAATCTTTCCAGCACCCGGTGAACCACGGTTCCCAATTCTCCCGTATCCGGGTCCGGGGATAGCTCTTTCCGCTCTTCTATCCCCACGATATAGGAGAAATAAAACCGAAGGGGACAACGAACATAACTCTCCAGGGCAGAGGCGGAAAAGTTCATTTTCTTTATTTTTGCCATTATGGAATCGTTCTTTTTCACGTTTTTCAACTCTTCTGATGGCAGTTCACATTTACAATTTTTCCGGATAATGGTTGGTGCTGCCTGGCCCTGTTTTTCTATTTCATAGATTATCCGTTCAATGAATCGACTTTTCTCCGCCTTCTCGGTTCCCTCCTGGTTGTCAATCCAGAGAATATGGGCCTTTTTTGCCGATCCAAGCAATGAAAAAAAATTGTAGGCAAAAAGGATTTCCCATTGTGAATAACAGCGAACTCCGAAGGCCCGCCGGATATCATAGGGAAGCAAAGGATCATATTTGAAAGACTGGGGCAGGACACCCTCCAGGGCATCAACCACAATGACCTCATCAAAACTGAGTCCTCTGGATTCCAGCATGCCCATCACCTGGACTCCCTTCAGGGGAGATCCCTCAAAATAAATATGGACGCCGGAAAAATGATAGGAAAGCAGGGATACCATTGATCCAAAATCAGTCTGGCCGACATCCGATTCGTGTTCACGGCAAAATCCGATTACCTGATCCAGAGTGTTTACCGCAGTGTTGACATAATCTTCGAGAAATAAGTGGTGCTTTTTATATTTCCCCACTGCCAATACCGCCTGTTTCAGAAATTCAGCCAGCTCCGGTAATAAAGCAGTACCATCAGCCAAAAAAGTGGCATGCAAATTCTTCACTTCAGCGATGATATCCCTTTTCAGATCGGGAGAAAATTCTTCTGATTCAGCCAGAATCCGGGATATCTGATCCTCAACATTTTCCGGTCTAAAATAAAGCAAATTTTCCCGATTGATCAAATCCTCTATCAGATGGATTCCCCTTTTTAAAGGCTCCTCCTCATTCCCAATATTTCCTGAAAGTTTTATATAAGGATGGCGGATAAGATTCAGATAATCAGGTGAGAAAACATTTCCCTCTTCATTGCAGGATTCAGCCGCTTTCATCATGAATATCAGCAGTTGATAAAGCGGAGTTCTTCGAAATGGATACCCCAGAGAAATATTAAAGGGAACCCGCTCTTGCTGCTGGGAAAATCTGGATACCACCCCATGAATGAATGGAATAAGGGAGGCCGAATCGGGTAAAACCACGGCAATCTTTTTCAAGTCATCCGGTTGGTTGCAATCAGCCACAATGGCTTTCATTATTTCAACCACCTGAATCATCTGGGTTTCCAGATTGGGTAGGCAATAAAGATTGACTTTACCGGATAACCGGTTCCATTCTAAATCCTTCACTTGATCCGGTCCGGGCTCGAGATTCAGCGATTCCAGCATCCGGGCCACCAGTACAAATGGAGAAGTCTGCTCATGAAGGGCTCCCGGATCACATCGTACCAGTATCCGGGCCTTTCCGGTTTTAAAGATGAGCTTCAGGATTTTTTCTTCACAGGCATTCAGGGCGCCCAGCCCGGAGAAAACAATCTCTTGTCCGGCTGGCACCCTCAATGCTTCCGCTTCGGCCAGGGATGCAGTCAATTTATAGGCGACTCCCCTGGAATACTGTTTGTTTTCCAGCAGGAGATCTTTATACTGTTCCACCAACAGCGGCATTTTACCGATAAAATCCTTATAGCTCTGATGATATTCACCCAGCTGTGTGAATTCCTGAAAGATCTCCCGATTTATTCGATCGGTAAATTCTCCTTCTATCAGTAATTCCTCAACCGCTTTCAGGATAAGCAAGGCCCAGGGGAAAAAATCGGGAAAATGCGGATTTATTTTTCCACCGGTATAAACAGTGTCCTTGAATCCCCGGTTGATGGTTCTGAAAATTGCCAGTACTGCTTCCATTTCGTTGGCCATTCTGAATCCGGAATGGTTCAGATTAAAGAGCCGGAAAACAAATTGATCAATGGTCACCAGTTCCGGAGGGAAATAAGACCCTTTCAAATGGCTATTCAGCCTGTCTTTTATGAAAAACAACATCCTTTTCGATGGGGTAACCACACTCAGCCGGGAAAAATCCCGGGTGTTAAAAGAAATGATTTCGTCAACAGTGGCCTGAACCAGATCTTCACTACTTTTGACGAGCTTCAGCATGGTACCGGTTCCACCATATCCAGATCCGGGTACAGTAAGTACCCTTCGATTTTTTTCCCGGAAAACAAAGGTCCCAGAATATGAATATAATCCATTATCTGCTTCCGGTGTTGATCTGATTTTTTAGATCCGGTTTTAAAATCAATGACCAGGACCCGGTCCCCGGTCACGATCAGCCGATCAACCCGACGGTATTCAATCCACTCCCCGACATACCCGGCAATATCCTTTTCGTTGTAAACCTCCAGGTCACCATGAAACAGGCAAAACACATCCTCCCGGGCCAAGAATTGGCATAGTCGTTTGTAATCATCATCACCGAGATATTCAGCCTTTGCCAGAGGTTTTATCAATTCGCCAATCTGATCTTTACTCTCAATTAGTTTAATCCGGGAAAATAAACGATGAATGGCCTCCCCTCGTTCAATCGATTTTTTTTCCTCAATACTGAATAGATCGGCAGAAGAAAAAACCAGGAATTCCTTCTGCCACTCAGAAGTGCTGATCTTTTTTGATTCCACAGACAAAAGATTTGCCGTTTTGTCAACCGGAGAGGAATTCTCTTTAATATCAGGCCATTTACCCCAGGTACACTCCCTCCAGGTATCTGGCCCTTCATTTTCCCGGGCCGGATTCAGATTACCCTGGACCCAGGGATGATTGGCAATAATCTCTGAAAAATCTTTAAACTTCCTAAAAGCATCTTCACGGACGGATCGACGCGGTTGCTGATGAATAAACGGAATAAACAGCGCATCTCTGGCCCGGGTCAAAGCCACATACAGGAGGTTTAATTCATCGACAAATCCCTTTTCAATTTCGCTCAGATACAGATCCTTTAAAACTGGATTGATCCGGGCGTAATTCTTGGATATATGATAGAAATCTCCACCCTTCCAGTATAGCTTCTTCTCTCCCCTGCCTGATTTCCCGGCCAGGGGAATCATTACGACCGGAAATTCAAGCCCTTTGGCCTTATGGATGGTCAATACCCGGATTCTGGTTTCATCATCCGACACATTGATAGTATAGGGATTCCGACTTTGAATATTTTTCTCCCATTCCGCCAGCAGAGCAGCGATTGAATTAATTTCTTTCTGCTCCAGATCATGCAAAATACTACCAAAACTTAAAAAAAACGGCGTTGAAAAGGGAAAATTTTCAAATAACTGGAATTTCAAGGTTAAATCCTGGAAGATATCATATGGAGGAGAAAAACCCGCCTGTTTTACAAAAGGATCAATCAGACATTCCCAGGTTTTCGGAACCAGATCTTTGCATCGTTTATACAACGGTTTACCCATTGAGACCTCGGTCAAGGAAGATTCATTAAATTTTTTCATTTCGCCGGGAAACAATTGTTTGGCTCTCTGTTTAAATATTTCTCCGGATATGAAGGTGAATAAATTCAAATGATCAGGGAGATAGTCAATGAAGCGAAAAAAACATATGATTTCCTGGATCAACCTTGATGAGGAGAGAAACAAAGACTCATCCGAAATGGTTGGAATCTGCCGGCCCTCCAAAAAGCGAACCATATCCCTGCCTTCATCATTCGACCGGGTGAGAACCGCAATATCAGATCCCTTATATCCTTGTTCTTTCAGACGTTTAATAATCTGTTCACATTTATCATAGAGCCTGGATTGCGGTTCCTGGGAGCTACCAGCCTCTGTTTTCATGTATTCCAACATGGAAACCTGGACAAAACCTTCATTTTTCAGCCCGGATGGTGAAACATCCTGTTTGGCCGTGTCGAAATTGGATTGAACTTTTCGGGTAAGCTCACCGGTTACTCCCAGATTGTCCAGCATCAGCTTCAAATTTCGGGGATCCCAGAAGGAATTATTGAAGTGTACGATATTTTTACCGCTTCGAAAGTTCTGTTTCAACACCCGGGTAAACCGGCCCAGGCCCAATAAGTTCAGAACTCCCAGTTCCTTTCGCAACCGATCTTCATTCATCAATTCGGCATTACCCCCTCTCCAGCGGTAAATCGCCTGCTTGGGGTCACCGACAATGAATATGGATGATTTTTCTTCTGACACCAGTACTTCTTCAAGTATCGGAACCAGCGCCTGGAACTGGAGCTCACTGGTATCCTGAAACTCATCAAAAAGAAAATGCCGGAAACGGTCGGATAATTTCAGGTATATATAGGGCAGGGCTGATTTCTCCCAGGCAGAAAGTTTTTTACGCAGGGTTCTGGAAAATTCATTGACAAAAATGACCTTTCTCTCGCTTTCCCAGAACCGGAGATAATCGCCAAAGAAATGTGAAAAATGACTGACCCGGTTCAGGCTCAGCAATAGAATACAATGGGCAAGTTGGTTTCTGGTTTTTTGGAATTTCCGAGAAAATAACTTCCGGAAGTTTTCATCGGTATTTTTTTTAAAACACGATGTGCAATCTTCCAAGGTAAACATTTTTTTATCGATTATCGGATCAATTTTCTTCAGGTTTTTGCTATCTTCGATAAAATCCCGGACAGCTGAAACCAGACTACGATTCACCACCACTTTATTGATTCCCGGATGAACTTCACCCGGACCCGAATCGGATAGAATGATTGAGAACAGGGCAGATAAATTCTGTCTGAAAACTTCAACCGCCTTAAAGACCTGCTCACCGTTATTCCGGGGTGACACATTTTCCTCAATACCCTGGTACTGGGCAATACCGTAGAAATCAACAAGATAGCTGGTAATGACTTCATCAATATTCCATCGGTGAAGGGTTTCACTGTTTTTTATATTGGATAACACACTTTTAAAAAATTCCCATTCCTGATGACAAATGTTCTCAATGAACTGGCGCGCTTTTTCTCGGAGTTTATCCCCGGCATCCAATCCGATCTCAAAATCAGGTGGCAAATTCAAATCCGGGGATATGACTTTGATAATTGAACTCATCAATGAATCAATGGTTTTCACATTGAAATCATGATAATGGGAAATGATCCGCTCAATAATGAGGGCGGATAACTGAACAATCTTTCCCTCATCCAGCTTCAATTCTCGGGACAACTTTGTCAGGAATTCCTTATCCCCGGCCGAAAGTGGATTCTGTTGAGCGCACAGAGAAAATCTTTTTAACTTTTCCAGAATCCTCTCTTTCATTTCATTGGCTGCTTTATTGGTGAAGGTGATGGCCAGTATAGAACCTATCAGACGCTCCGTATCTTCGGCAGTCCTGCCCGATTGAAGATGGGAATCAAACAATTGGATAACGTGTTTTAAATATTCGAAGGTTAACTGATAGGTTTTGCCGGAACCGGCAGCAGCTTCATATTTTATGATCCGATCCACTTTATCCCAAGCCTATTTATCAGTCTCCTTGTCGCTTGATATTTTAGTGTTTATATCGGACAGACTCCATGGGAAAGGTCAATTTATCTCTCCATTGAGGAACAATTTTATTTCTGTTCAAGTGATCGATTAATAGCAGGGCAAATTTTATGGTCTGCTTCATTCCTTTTAATTTCCATCGGGGATCATATTCATCTTCAACAGTATGGTATTTGGTTTTCCAGAATTGAGTATATTTCCTTTCTCCGGATTCATCATCCTCACCCGCACTTATCCAGATAGCCGGGATATCATACCTGGCAAACGAGAACTGATCGGAACGATAAAAAAAACCCTGATTGGACATGGAAAAATAAGAATATTCTAGGCCTTCTTTTCGAGCTAGTTGCTTCAATATATTTTCAAAGGTTGAAAATCTTGCCCCGATTCCCATGATACTCCTGCTTTTTTCCCAGACCGGTGTGGATTCAAAATTGATATTGGCAACAATTGTCTCTCTATCGGTATTTTGAACATAAAATTTGGAACCCAGCAGCCCGGCTTCTTCCGAATTACAGGCCAGAAAGGTCACGGTATAGTACAAATCATTTTGAAATTCTTTCAGGATTTTGGCAACCATGACCATCGAGGCCACAGCTGTGCCATTATCAATAGCACCATTGAAAATATTATCCCCTCTTTTTCGATCATCTTTGCCTAAATGATCGATATGAGCACTGATAACTATCCGTTTGGCAGTTTTCCCGGGGAGATGTGCAATAACATTTTTATTGCTTATTTCTCTAAAATTATTTTTCCCACTTATCTTTATCTTAAAGCCAAGGTCTACAGGCTTAAAATTTCTCTTCAATGAGCGTTGGTATAATTGATTCAGGTCTATTTTTCGAGCTTCTAAAATTTTTCTTAAACTGGCTTCTTTAATCCAGGCCCGAAACCTCAGATTGTTTTTCAAATCAGATTCTAAATAAACTTCTTCTCCGCTCCAGGAATTTTCCACTACATTCCACCCATAACCTGCTGTTTCATCGGTATGAATGAGAATAATCCCAGTTGCCCCTCTCCTGGCAGCCGCTTCTATATGATAGGTCCATCTTCCGAAATAGGTTAGTATTTTACCCTCAAAAATATTGGGAAGATACATACCCGGATCATTAACCCTGGCAATTACTATTTTATTTTTAATATCAAAATCTTTATAATCATCCCATTTCCACAAACCTGTTTTAATCCCAAAACCGATAAAAACAGCATCTCCTTCAAGTTCAAACTCTTTTTTTCCCCTAGCATAAGTGCCAATAACATCATCGAGATATCTTAAATTTATGCCATTGGCTTCAACCTGTAATTGTTTAATAGTGAATCCTTTTAGTTTGAAATTTTGCAAGTATTTATTATTGAATCCGGGTTCTAAGTCCAGAAGCTTAAAAATACTTCTCATATATAATTCACTCAATTCACCACCCCGGGTTCCAGGGGCCCGACCCTCCACCAGATCATGGGCCAAAAATTCGACCACACTCTGCATTTCCAACCTTGATATGCTGTCAATCCGTTCTTCCAACTGTGAGGGATGTAAAAACGAAAAAATACAAAAAACCAAAAAAAACATGACCACGATCTTTTTCATTTCTGACTCCTTGACCTTTCTGGGCCTAGTCATTGATGTGATTAATATTCATCCGGAATCAATCCCTGTCTTTTTCTCCGGATTGATTACCAATATGCTTTTGGGCTTCTGAATAATGCCCGGCCGGTACCATGATTCTCACTTCACCCAATCCATTCATGGTAATTCCGAATAATCGGCCTACAGATTCAAACTTCAGGAAACAGGGAATATGATAGCTTTCCAGTTTTGCTTTGATGATTTCAGCCTCCATCATTCCCTCAACCACCGCAACTTCCTTCAGATCTTTCTTCATGAACCAATCATATATCAGTTTTCAGAAAATTTCAAATCCGGCAGAACGGAAGGGTTCGGGAATGATATCCGGAAAAAATCAGAAAGGGGAAATCGGTAAACTAAAGACGCACCACCACTCCGGCCCAGGTGAATCCGGCCCCGAAGGAGGACATCAACACACGGTCGCCCGGTTTAACCCGGCCTTCTCTGACTGCCTGGTCCAGAGCAATGGGAATGGTTGCAGATGATATATTGGCAATTTTATCAATATTGATAAGGGTTTTTTCCAGGGGAATCTTGGCCCGCTTGATGGTGGCTTCGATAATCCGGATATTGGCCTGATGGGGTATATAAAGGGCAATATCCTCACTGGTTAGTCCGGCCAGTTCGATGGCCTTGATGGCGGCTTCCTGCATCCGCAGTACCGCATGCTTGAACACATCGTTTCCCTTCATGTGTATGGTATGCAGCTTATTCTTCACCGATTCGATACTGGCCGGTATGGCACTCCCGCCGGCAGGCTGGTAAAGCAACTCGCCCAGGTTACCATCCGCACCCCAGTATGTGGACATGATTCCGGACTCATCCTGGCTGGCTTCCAGGACCACAGCGCCGGCTCCATCACCGAACAACACGCAGGTATTGCGATCCTCCCAGTTCATAATACGGGTCATGATCTCAGCTCCGGCCACCAGAATTCTTTTGGCCACACCGGTCTTGATTAATGAATTGGCCATAATCAGTCCATACAGAAAACCGGAGCAAGCTGCCCCGATATCAAACGAGGGAATAGGCTTCAGGCCCAGTTTCTTTTGAACCCAGTTTCCGGTGGATGGGAAAGCCGTATCACCGGAAATGGTTCCCACAATGATTAAATCGATATCGTTTTTATCAATTTGAGCAGATTGAATAGCCCGGATAGAAGCCTCATAAACCAGATCGGAATTGGCTTGATTGGCAGCGGCAATATGCCTCTCTCTTATCCCGGTTCGGGATAAAATCCATTCATCAGACGTATCTACCCTTTTTGCCCAGTCATGATTGGTCATGACTTCCTCAGGTAAATATGAACCGGTTCCGATGATTTTTGCTTTAATCAACTTGAACTTCTCGGAAGTAAAGTAGGTATAGTTGAACCCCCAATTCCCGGCTATCTTTATTTTCGGGATTCAGGGAAGAGGGGATGAAAGTCTTGTTGGTCTCGATAGTTAATCTAAATTCCGGTTCATCACCCAGCTGTTCGGGTGTCAGTATATATTTTTTTTCAAAGGTAACCGAATCTGAAATAAATGCTTCCAGCAGTGTATCGTTTATTTTCAGGATAACCGTCTGATCCTGGAATATGGATTTGTGAAGCCCACCCTTGATAATCAGAACGGATTTCTTCTTGGGGTTCTCAATAATGCATTCCGCTTTTTTGGTGGTCCATCTCCATACCCGGTAAAAGGGATTCGAAAGGGCCAGGTTCATCTCTTCTTCGTTCCAGCCTTCAGAATAAATGATATCCGGGGCATTTATGGAAGCCGGCTGTACATTTAACACCTGGTTAAACAGTACGATTTTTTCCGTGGGATTCTGGGGATCATAGAGTCCCGACTGGAGCTTTATCTCCTCAAAACCTTCAAAATCAATATCCAGTTCATCCAGGAACTTGGGAATGAAAAACATTCTTGAATATGAAACCTTATCACCCGCTTTCCATTCACTGGTCTTTTTAACCGGCAGGTGATCATCCTGAACCAGCATTTCCTTGCTCTTCAATCTCCAAAAATGAACAAAGACCAAATAATCTTTATCTATTTTAATAAAATCATCCAATATTTCATATTCATAGTCCATGGTAACATATAGAAAATCGGTAATGGTATCCGGAGATAATGACAGATTGAGTTTTACCCCCACATCGGCAATCTGATCACCCTCTTTTTTTCCACAGGACATCAGCAACACTAAAACCAAAAGCAAATAACTTAAATTCCTCATTTTCATGTGGCCTCCTCATTTAGGCTTAATAATGTATCATATTTAATGGCATAAATCAAATCCCAACTCATAGAAAAAAGGGCAATCTGCCTGAGATTGCCCTCAAAATTCAAACCGCTTTGCTGATCTTATTTTTTGTTTTTATCGACATCCTCGTATTCGGCGTCAATCACCTCTCCTTCCTCGGCAGAACCTTCCGGTTTCGCTTCCTGTTGAGCTTGCTGTTGATCGCCCGGCTGGGGACCTTCCTGCCCCGGCTGCTGGCCGGCATTTTTATACAGTTCGGTGGATAATGTTGAAGTCAACGAATTGATGGCTTCTATCTCCTGTTTCATCCGGGCGGAGTCATCGCTTTTTACCGCCTCCCTGGCCTTCTTAACCGCATCCTCGGCCTCTGAAACCATATTTTCCGGAATCTTTTCCTTGTTCTCATTGACCAATTTTTCCAGGGCATAGGCCATTTGATCCAGCTTGTTCTTATCTTCGATCACTTCCTTTCTCTTTTTGTCCTCTTCGGCATTTTTCTCCGCATCATTGACCATATTCTTGATTTCCTCATCGGACAGACCACTGGAGGAGGTGATGGTAATGGCCTGCTGTTTATTGGTGGCCAGATCCTTGGCGCTTACATTCAAAATCCCATTGGCATCAATATCAAAGGTGACCTCCACCTGAGGGACTCCCCGGGGCGCCGGCAGCATTCCAGTCAAGTGAAACTTACCCAGAGTCCGGTTATCCCGGGCCATTTCGCGTTCTCCCTGCAATATATGAATCTCAACTGTAGGTTGATTGTCTTCGGCCGTGGTAAATACATCTGTTTTTTTGGTTGGTATGGTGGTGTTTCTGTCAATTAACTTATGGGCAATACCACCCAGGGTTTCAATTCCCAAAGACAGCGGGGTCACATCCAGCAAAAGGATGTCCTTGGCTTCGCCTCCCATTACGGCTCCCTGTACTGCTGCGCCTGCCGCCACCACTTCATCGGGATTCACACCCTTATGGGGTTCACGGCCAAAATAATTTTTCACCAGTTCCTGCACTTTGGGAATCCGGGTGGAACCACCCACCAGAATGACTTCCTGTATTTCCGAGGTGTTCACACCGGCATCCTTTACCGCCTGTTTACAGGGTGCCAGAGTCCTTTCGATCAGGTCACCCACCAACTGTTCGAATTTAGAGCGGGACAATTTCATAACCAGATGCTTGGGGCCGGAATTATCGGCTGTGATAAAAGGCAGGTTTATTTCGGTCTCCACGGTATTGGATAGTTCGATTTTCGCCTTCTCGGCCGCTTCCTTTAACCGTTGCAGAACCATTTTATCCTTGGAAAGATCAATACCCTGATCCTTTTTGAATTCTTCATTGATCCAGTTAATCAATTTTTGATCGAGGTTATCTCCACCCAGATGGGTATCACCATTGGTGGCCTTGACTTCCACGATATTTTCCCCGATTTCCAGAATTGATATATCGAAGGTACCGCCGCCAAAATCAAAAACAGCAATCAATTGGTCTTTCTTCTTGTCAAAACCATAGGCCAGTGCAGCAGCAGTGGGTTCGTTGATGATTCGCTTGACATTCAGTCCGGCAATTTTTCCCGCATCCTTGGTGGCCTGCCTCTGGGCATCGTTGAAATAAGCCGGGGTGGTAATCACCGCATCGGTAATTTTTTCTCCCAGATAATCCTCCGCTGCTTCTTTCAGTTTCTTCAAAATAAGGGCTGAAATCTCAGGCGGAGAATATTGCTTGCCCATGGCTTCAATCCGGGCATCATTATTGGTGCCCTTGACCACTTTATAGGGTACCATTTTTATCTCTTCAGAAACCTCGGAATAGCGCCGGCCCATGAACCGTTTAATTGAATAAACCGTATTTTCCGGATTGGTCACAGATTGCCTTTTGGCTACCTGACCCACCAATCGTTCGCCATCTTTGGTAAATCCAACCACAGAAGGCGTGGTCCTTCCCCCTTCGGAATTGGGTATAATTTTGGGCTCCCCTTTTTCCATTATAGCTACTACCGAGTTTGTCGTTCCCAGGTCAATACCGATTATTTTTCCCATTTTTTTCTCCTTTATTCTATTTTTACATTAAGTGATTTCATAACAACCCGAAATCTATTTTCACATTTAAATGTAATATAAATATACAGTATTTTTCTTTTGATGTCAACAATCTTATAACATTTTTATAAAAAAAACTTTAGTCTGGTATTGTCAACATTGAATAATTTAAGAAGGCGACCCGGTTACAATAAAAGGAAAATTACCCGGAAACCAGTTTGTCAATCAGGTTTTCTTCGGCAACATAAGGAAGGGTGATATGTCCGCGGGTATCGTTGCGTTGATTCCACTCCGCTGCCACTTCAAGGGCATTCTCATTCCTGGCCCAGCTGCGCCGGGAAATCCCATTGATCACATCCCACTCCATGGCCGATCTGATGATTTCATCTTTGCGGGAACTTCCATCCAGGACCAGACCAAAACCACCGTTAAAAGCCTTGCCCACACCAACACCGCCTCCATTGGAAAGCACCACCATGGACATGCCGCGGACCGCATCTCCCACAAAATTTTGAATGGCCATATCAGCCGTTATATTGCTGCCATCCTTGATGTTGGCTGTTTCCCGGAAGGGTGAATCCGTACCGGAGACATCATGATGATCCCGGCCAATCATGACCGGACCAATTTCGCCTTTTCTGACCATCCGGTTAAACCTCAGGGCAATGGCCACCCTGCCCCCGGCATCCGAATACAGAATTCTGGCCTTGGTTCCAACTACCAGGTTATAGGTCCGGGCATTTTTTATCCATTCGTAGTTGTCCCGGTCCATTCCTCTCCGTTCAGGATCAATACAGTTCATGGCTGCCCCATCGGTTTTGATGAGATCCGCTTCCTGGCCGGACAGACATACCCAGCGAAAGGGCCCGTATCCAAAGTCAAAACACATGGGACCCATGATATGTTCCACATAACTAGGGTAGATGAATCCCCCGGCCGGATCATCCGCTTTCTTCGCCACCTCGGTGATCCCGGCATCATAAACCGCCTTTAGAAATGAATTCCCATAATCCCAGAAATGAGTTCCCTTCCGGGTCAAGGATTGAATGAAACCATACTGCTTTTTCAAAGAGGCATCCACCATCTGTCTGAATTGATCCGGATTCTCTTTGAGCAACCTGCGTCCCTCATCAAAACTGACTCCTGCCGGTGTATATCCTCCCCCGTAAGCATCATGACAGGATGTCTGGTCGGATGCGAGTTCAACCGGAATATTGTTTTTGTCCAGGTAATCCCACAAATCCACTACATTGCCATGATAGGCAATGGAGACCGGGTCCTTGCTCTTTCGATATGATTCTATCCAGCCGGCGATCTGGTCCAGGTTATCAGAAATTTTCGAAACCCATCCCTGCTGTTTCCGGGTTTCAATCCGAGAATAATCAACTTCTGCAATGATACCGATGCCGCCGGTAATCTCAACCGCCCTGGCCTGGGCACCGCTCATGCCACCCAGACCTGAACTCACATACAGAACACCGGCCAGGTTATGGCTCTGGGGAATCCCCAGATACAACCGGCCTGCATTTAACAGGGTGAGATAAGTGCCGTGTACGATTCCCTGAGGCCCTATATACATCCAGCCCCCGGCGGTCATCTGGCCATAATTGGACACCCCCATGGCAGCAGCGGTATGAAAACTTTCAAGATTGTCATACAAACCCACCAGCATTCCATTGGTTGAAATAACCCGGGGCGCATCAGGACCGGCGGGAAACAGACCCAGTGGGTGGCCTGAGTAGATCACCAGAGTCTGATCGTTCCTCATCTCCTGCAGGTATTTCCGGGTCAGACAGTATTGCATCCAGTTCTGGAATACCTGTCCGGACTCCCCGTAAGTGACCAGTTCATATGGATACAGCGCCACTTCAAAATCAAGATTGTTGTCAATCATCACCTGAAAAGCCTTGGCCTCAATGATTCGTCCCGGGTATTCATTCACCGGAAGGGCTTTGATGTGACCCTGGGGGCGGTACCGGTACCCGTAAATTCTCCCCCGGTTTCTTAATTCATCCAGAAACTCAGGGGCTATCTCCTCATGCAGGTGAGTCGGAATATATCTCAGGGCATTCCGTAGAGCTACCCGGGTCTGTTCCGGGGTCAAATTAAAACCCCGGTCCGGGGCCCTCCGGATACCATCCACAAATGTTTTCTGGGAAGGAAGCCGGTCGGGTAAAGTAAATTGTCGAGAGATCTTTTCAACCATTGTACCTCCTTTAAATCTGGACCATCAAACTGATTCCGGTAACACCTATATCCGGGAATAAAAATTCCTGATCAGATTCACAGGATAAAAATATATCAGAACCAACCGTATTGTCAAGGTTATCTTAAGTGCATCCCGGAATCCGGATTCCTCCTCCACCGGCCGCCAAAAACCGGTAATAAATCCCGAACAATTTCAATTTATTTTTTACACTTGTAAATTTTGAATAAATATGTAATATATAATAGTATAATATAGATTAAGAGCAGGAAGAATTGCTCATAAACAAGAAAAAAAAGGAGGTTACATGTCAGATAATGTCATTGATTTTCAAAAAATGCCCAAATTGAAACCCAAAACCATTGCCATCATTGTCGTGGTATTATTGATCGTGATTGCTGCCTTTTCCAGTTTCTACATGGTTGACCAGAAAGAACAGGCCGTGGTGTTGCTTTTCGGAAAATTCAACCGCATCACCGAACCCGGATTGCACTTTAAACTCCCCTTCGGAATCGAAAAAAACTTCAACGTTCCCACCCAGAGAATATTAAAGGAAGAATTTGGCTTTCGCACCGAAGAAGCAGGGATCGCCACCCGTTATTCAAGCCGGGATTATTCCGAAGAATCCATCATGCTCACCGGTGATCTCAATATTATCGATGTACAGTGGATCATTCAGTATCAGATCGTGGAGCCCATGAACTGGCTGTTTAAAGTGGAAAACCAGAGAAAGACCATCAGAGATATCTCCCAGTCAGTCTGCAACCTGCTGGTCGGAGACAGAACCATATTCGATGTTATCGGAAGTGAACGAACCAATATCGAACAGAAAGGCCGGGAAATGATGAACAAATTCTTTAAACTGTATGAACTCGGTGCCCGGGTCACCACAGTCAGGCTGCAGGATATTGTTCCACCCAAAGGAGCGGTCCAGGACGCCTTTGAAGATGTCAACAAATCCATCCAGGACTTGAACCGTCTGATCAACGAAGGTAAGGAAGCCTATAACAACACCATCCCCAAAGCTCGGGGCCAGGCCAAACAGGTCATTCAGGCTGCCCAAGGATATGCGACCCAAAAAGTCAACAAAGCCAAAGGTGATATTGCCAGATTTTTAGCCGTATACGGCGAATACCGAAAAAATCCGAAAATCACCCGTACCAGACTTTACTATGAAATGATAGAGGACGTTTTCAAAGAAACCCAGAATACAGACCTGATAGACAAAAATTTAAAAAATTTCATTCCATTCAAATCGCTAACCAAGGACAAGCAGGGAGGTGAACAATGAAAAACATCAAAATAATCGCCATCGTCGTAGCAGTATTGATTGTCCTGTTTTTGTTGCTGGGACCCTTTTTCATGGTACAGGAAGGCGAACTGGCCGTGGTGGTCCGCTTCGGAAAGATCGAAAAGGTGGAAACCACACCTGGCTTGAAGTTAAAGGTTCCTATTGTGGATCAAGTCACCAAATATCCCAAAAAGATTCAATCCTGGGACGGAGATTCGGAATTGCTTCCAACCGAAGAGAGTCAGTTTATCTGGGTGGATGCCACTGCCCGCTGGAAGATAACCGATTTGAAATTGTTTTACGAATCAGTGGGAACCATTACCCAGGCCCAATCGCGGCTGGATGATGTGATCGATTCCACTATCCGGAATATCATTGCCCGGAATTCACTGAGGGAAGCGGTTCGCAATTCCAATATCATCAACCAGATCGAGAGAAAAGATGTATTCAAGACCCAGGCCGGAATCGATGAAGAAGCGGACACAGAGATTTCGGTTTTTTCCACCTTCACCGACATCAAATACGATGAAATCCATGAAGGTCGGGAAAAGTTATCCGACTTCATGCTCAGTCAAGCCAAGGAGGTTACTCCTCAGTACGGCATTGAGCTGATCGATATCATCATCAGACAAATCAAATATTCCGATGATCTGACACGAAGTGTGTACAACCGGATGATCAAAGAGAGAAATCAGATTGCCCAGGCTTTTCGTTCAGAGGGTGAAGGTGAAAAAGCCGAATGGATGGGTAAACTGGAAAAGGAACTGCTGTCCATTCAATCCGATGCCGAAAGACAGGCCAAAGAAATAAAATCCAAGGCCGACGCCGAATCGCTGATGATTCGAAACCGGGCCTACAACAGAGATATCGAATTTGCCGATTTCTGGATGGCATTGGTTCAGTACCAGAAAATTCTTCCCAAGATGAAAAAAATCCTGACCACCGACCTGGAATTCTTCAAATATCTCTACAATAAACTAGGGAGATAAACACCACCGGACCCAGTTCTATTCAACCTCGAGACTTTTTTCTCTGTTCCATTAGCAGTCGGAATTTTCCAGTAAATCAGTGTACCATACTCAAATGAAAAATAGAGAAAAAAGAAATTTGGACCCCATCTGGCCGGTACTGGCCGGGGTTGAACTACTTTTACTGATCACCTGCATCCTCTGCTGGATAAAGGGTAGTAACCAGCGACTGGCCATTCTCATCATTCTATACAAAACCATGGGCCTGGCAGCCAGTATTTTCCTGGTTCTGGGAGAGCTGGGCCACAAAATTTTCGACCGGGTCTGTATCCGGAGTGAACGCTTTGACTGTCATGCGGTCATGGAATCCCCAGCCGCAAAATTAATGGGCCGGATACCCATGGCCGACCTGGGGGTCATCTATTTTTCCGGAGGAATTATCCTGATCGGATTTTCAGTGGTAAATCCCTATTTCTTTGATCAGATATTTCTATTAGCGGTATTGAACCTGCTGACCCTGCCCTATACATTATTTTCCATCTCTTACCAGGGCCTGGTGATTAAAAAATGGTGCTCGCTGTGTTTGATTATTCAACTCACTTTCTGGTTGGAATTTTTTCATTTTTATTCATTTCTGACTGCCGGGGTTCCCCGGTTCAGGGTGGAGGATTTTTTGCCAATGGTCTGGAGTTTCGGATTGCCGGTGTTGTTCTGGCTGCTGTTCCGGCCGGTCCTGCAAAAATCCATTCAGGTTAAAAAAAGTTAATCCCTATAACCGGCAATCATTTCCGTATCCGGGGCAGTTTCCCCTCCGGATCTAGGTTTGTTTTTTTCAACCGCAAAGAATTGGAGACGACATTAATGGAACTGGAGGCCATGGCAATCTCGGCAATCACGGGATGCAGGAAGCCTATCATGGCCATTGGAATGGCAATCAGGTTGTAGAAAAAGGCCCAGAAGAGATTTTGCTTGATTTTCCGGAAAATGGCATTGGCCAGTAGAATAGCCTTGACCACCTCAGTCAAACTGCCCCTGACCAGAGTGATATCACCGGCCTCAATGGCAATGTCCGCTCCACTTCCGATGGCAATGCCCACATCCGCTTGTTTCAGAGCCGGGGCATCATTGATGCCATCTCCCACCATGGCCACCCGGTGGCCTCGGTCCTGAAGCTCCCGGATAAATGCATGTTTGTCCCGGGGTAGCACCCGGGAGCGAACTTCTGTAATCCCCACCTGGCGAGCAATGGCCTGGGCAGTGCCCGGATTATCCCCGGTGAGCATGACTACCCGGATCCCCATATTCATCATCTGGCTGATCGCCCGGACCGAATCCGGTTTGATGGTGTCGGCAATAGCCACAAAACCCAGCACCCGGTTTTGATTTCCCAGTGCCACAATGGTTTTACCCTCGACTTCAAAGGGTCCGGCTTCTGATCTTAAACTATCGGTTTTGACACCCTTTTCAGCCAAAAAATCCGGACTGCCGGCAAAATAGGCAATGCCATTAACCATTGTCTGAACCCCCTTGCCGCTTACCGCCTCGAAACCCGTGCTGTCAGGAATTTTAAGACCCCGTTTCATTGCCTGGTCAACTATGGCAGTGGCCAGGGGATGTTCGGAATATTTCTCACAGGTAGCCAGCAATACCAAAAACTCGGGTTCCGGCACACGACTCACCACATCGACCACCCGGGGCTGCCCATGGGTAATGGTTCCGGTTTTATCCAGCAGGATCGTATCCACATCCTTGATGGTCTGTATGGCCGCCCCATCGCGGATCAGGATTCCCCTCTGAGCCCCCAGACCGCTGCCTACCATCAGGGCAGTTGGTGTGGCCAGCCCCAGTGCGCATGGACAGGCAATCACCAGAGTGGCAATGGATGCAAAAACAGCCAGGGAAAGCCTGCCCAATTCCGGATTGATCCATGGAATCCACTGTTTACCACATATCAGCAGGTCTTTACCCAGTTCCGGAAATAATAACCAGAAGAAAAAAACCCCCAGAGAAATGGCCAGAATAACCGGTACAAACGCACCGATCACCCGGTCGGCAAATTCCTGAATGGGTATTTTACTGCCCTGAGCCTCTTCGACCAGCTGAATGATCTGGGAGAGAAAAGTGTCCCGCCCCACCTTGGTCACCCGGGCCTTGACCATTCCCTGTCGGTTGAGGGTACCCCCCAGCAGTTCGTCGCCTACTCCTTTATTCACCGGCAGGGACTCCCCGGTGGCCATGGATTCGTCCAGACTGGTGGTTCCCTCGACAATGGTTCCATCGGTGGGAATCTTGGCCCCGGGCCGGATGACCATGACATCTCCGATTTCGAGATTTTCGACTGCGACCGTTTTTTCTTCACCGTTTACCAGTATGGTGGCTTCCTTGGCCCCCAGCTCCAACAGTTTTCGGATGGCTGCCGAGGCTTTTCCCCGGGCCGCGCTCTCCAGATACTTCCCGATCAGATGAAAGCCCATGATCATGGCCCCGACCAGGGCAAAATTTGAAATCTTGACCCCGGCCAATCCCAGGATCCCGGTCAGGTATGACGCCAGTGTACCCAGTGCAATCAGTACATCCATGTTGGGCGTCCGGTGAAACAGGGCCCGGAGAGCGGCTCTCAATACCCTCCGGCCGATAATGAAAATGACCGGAAAGGCCAGCAGCATTTCCAGCAGGTGCCAGTGGGGAATAGGTAAGAACCCGGTCATTACCAGGATCATCAATAGCGAGGCCGGGCCGGTGATCACCCAGGCCCAGATCAATTCCTTCCGGGCTATCCGGGCTTTTTCCTCTGCTGAGCGCCCCGCTTTATCCTCCAGGATCAGCTTATAACCGATTTGGGATATTTTATGAGCCAGGTCACTCAGGTTGAACTCATCCTGATCAACAAAAAAAGTGACCTTTTCCGTGGTCAGATTGACCCGGGCATCTGAAATTCCCGGTTGCTTTTTGATGGTCTTTTCGACCCGGAGCGAACAGGCCGCACAAGTCATTCCCTCCACCCGGAGACTGAACTTCTTCTTTCCTGGAGCCATTGTATTTCCGTTCAGCCGGAATCACGCTCTATATTTCCTATCTTATATCCCTGGTTCTCAATGGCTCCGATAACCGGCCCGAGATCATACCCCTCCCGAACCTTGAATTCCGCCTGGCCGATTTTCACCTTCAAATCCTCGATCCCATCAAGGCTTTCAAAAGCCCGGTTCACGGCTGTCACACAGTGTTGGCAGGACATGCCTTCTATAACCAATATCACTTTTTTCATATATCCTCCCGGGATTAAACACAATCAATATTATAATTGCATATTTGCCTTTTTTCCACTATATTATATTTCTTGTTTGAAATAATTGTGGTTCCGGAACTGGAATACTGCTTAAACTGAGCAGAACCGACCATTTATATGTAATAAAGAAGAATAATGCTGCAGATAAAAAATTTATCTTACGAAATCGGAGGGAAAGCGCTTTTTTCCGGGGTGAATATCAATATCAATCCAGGGAAGAAAATGGCCCTGATCGGACCTAACGGCGCCGGCAAAACCACCCTCATGAGAATCGTAACTGGAGAGCTTGACGATTACCAGGGCAGTCTGTTAATGCCCAAGCAATACCGCATCGGCTACCTCCCCCAGGAGGAGGTCTTCATTTCGGGGACCACGGTTTTGGAAACTGTCATGAAAGGAGTCAAGGAAATTCAAACTATTCAGGAGCAGCTATCGATTATTCACCACAAATGGACCCAAAATGGCGGGGACAGTGCCGAGATTCTGGATGAAGCGGAACAGCTGGAACAAAAGTTTCAATCCCTGGAGGGCTATACCCTGGAAAACCGGTCGGAAAAGATTTTATCGGGGCTTGGATTTTCCAGAAAGGACATGAAGAAGAAACTCTCCGAATTCAGCGGCGGCTGGAAGATGAGGGTGTACCTGGCCCGGATACTGATACAGAATCCCGATCTGCTGCTGCTGGATGAGCCTACCAACCACCTGGACCTGCTCTCCCTGGAATGGTTTGAAAAGTTCCTGCGGTTTTACCGGGGATCTGTTTTGCTGGTCTCCCACGACCGGTTTTTTATCAACCGGGTGGTGGAGGGAATCTATGAACTGGAAAATTCAAAGCTCAGATTTTATTCGGGGAACTATTATTTATATGAAGCCGAAAAAGAAAAAAATGAAGACCTGTCGCTGAAAAAATGGAAAGAATATATAAAGGAAAAGGAAAAGCTTGAAAAATTCGTCGATCGTTTCAGGTACAAAGCCAGCAAGGCCTCCCAGGCCCAGGAACGGTTAAAACAGCTAAACAAGCTTGAAAAAGTCGACCCCGCTATTTCCCGGAAATACCTGGATTTCAAAATCGGGATTGAAAAGAAGAGCTTCAATGATGTTCTGGAAATACATGACCTATGCTTCAAGTATGATCGGGACTGGGTATTCAATCATCTCAATCTGAAAGTCTTCAGGGATGAAAAGATCGCATTGATCGGAAAGAATGGTTCGGGAAAGACTACCCTCACCAAACTCATGACCGGCCGGCTGGAAGCCCAGAAAGGAATCATCAAACTGGGTGAGAATGTGGCTCTGGATTATTATGCTCAGCATCAGATCGATAGCCTGGATTTCAATTCAACTGTTTTCGATGAGGTCGGATCGGCAGCATCCAGCAAACGCTTTCCAGAAATACGGAATATACTGGGGATATTCGGATTCAGTGGTGAGGATGTGCACAAGCACATCCGAGTACTTTCCGGCGGGGAAAAGGCCCGCATCTCTCTGGCCAAAATACTCATTTCATCGGCAAACTTTCTGATCATGGATGAGCCCCTGAACCATCTGGACAAACTGGCCAAACAAGCCCTTGAAAAGGCACTGGCTGATTATGAAGGAACCCTGATACTGATTTCCCATGACCGTTATTTTCTGGATAAGATCGTCAATCGGGTGATTGATATCAGGGACGGAAATCTGAAAACCTATCATGGCAATTATTCCTACTACCTGGAGAAAAAGGAAAGTACTGAAGACAACCGGGAGAACCGTACCGAGAACAGCCCTGCTGAAATGAGCCGAGGGGAGAGGAAAAAGTTCGAAGCGGAACAGAGACAGCGGATCAGTACGGAAAGAAACCGGCTGTTTCTCCTGATTGAGGAAACCGAAAAAGAAATCGATGGACTGGAAAAGAAAAAAGCAGAAATCGAAGGGGTCATGTCCGATCCCCGGACTTATGAAGACAAAAAACTGGTTGTCCGGCTACAGAAAAACCTGGCTGAAATAAACAAAGAACTCCCCCTTCTGTACAATGAATGGGAAAAAGCAGAAAGATCCTTAAAAAAACTTCTGGACCGGGTTAAAACCAAAACCAAATAGATAGCTGGGTTACAATTTAATAAATTTTCTCCTTATTGTCTTTCCATGGACCAGGTGCCGGTAGTTCCCCCACTGTACGATTCCCAGGTTCCGGTCATGTTGTTATAATCGTTAATAGTACCCCAGAAATGGCAATCATAAGGGCCCCAGTTCAGGTCGAAGGTAATCTGGTCACCGGTAATACTGTAAGTCCCCTCTCCATTTATCGCCCCACTAAACTCACCAAAAGTAGTTCCGGAATAATAACCACCGGTAAAGGTAACCGCCACGGGGCCATCACTACTCCCATAAATATACGTACCGGCCCAGTCACCATTGGGGTCGAAAATCATCTCAGCCGTCACATTCAGGGTGTGATTCGTATTCATGGCAATGATGCCATTATTGCCCACGGCAACCCCATCCAGCTTGACCTCCAGGTTTTCATAACCGGACTGAAGCGAATA
>CBDAFS010000023.1:0-1565 GCA_965195285.1 uncultured Aminicenantes bacterium
TTGAGATGATTTATTTGATGGGGTGAAAGGGATGAGTTGTAAAAATAAAGAATGGTAGAAAGAGTGAACAAGAAAATTCGACATCGAGTATTGGAATGGAAAACATTACCGACAAACCTTTATTCTTTAGACCTGACCCCAAGTTATGCAAGTTATGCAAGTTATACGAAATTCTATCTCAAACATTTCTACATTTGCATGCATTGTCCCTCTTTTCTCTTTGTATTTTTACTTTTTTTTCACCAGCAAGCCACTGAGAGTTGCTTCGCTGAATGCAGCTCCTCCGCCCAGAATAGGAAGTAGCTTACCCATTAAACCGGTACCGCGAAGTACCAGAGCAGTCGCAATTATAACAATGCCCCACACGATTGCATTTCCGATAATGCAAGCTCCGATTCGTTTTTTACTGAAATCTTTTTCCGTTAAATCTGTCATTTTCATATCCTCCTGGTTGTAAAAATGATTTAAACGGAAGTATACGAAATATTTTTCTGTCAGAATAGGAAAAATCGGACACTGGTGAAAGTCGGCCTGAAACCCGGATTCGTTCACAAAAAAAAGTAAGGATACTCGCTGTTGTCGAGAAAAGAAACACCGCTGAAAAATGATTTGGGATTTCTTTCGGTGAACAATCTATATTCTCTGCCAAAATGGGAACTGTCATAAAAGTGGCTATCATGGCACAACCGGGTAAAACTATCGTATTTTTTATTCATCCGTTTCACATCGATTGCGCTTCTAAACCGTACGATTCGCTTGAACAGGACAGGGGAACAGCCCACGAATCGAGCAAATTTCCTTCTCATGGTTTTTTCATTCATACCCGTCTTATCAATGACATCGGCTACCTTGTAATCGATTTCACGGTCCATAAATAGATCAACACAGTGCTGAAGCTCATTCAAATGTTGTTCCCTGAATTGGCTGCTTAAAAAATCCTCGAGAAGTTCCAGTTGTCGCTCACCATCGTCGGTTGAAAATATCTTTGGCACAAATTCGATCCAGGCCCGTTCCCGCAGATTTTGAAAGTTTTCGGGCGCCATTTTACTGTAATGATCATTAAAAAAATAATTTATGCCCAGGGGAGTGAAATTAATAGAAATTTCATCCACATAACCGTTATAGGTTATAAAGACAGGTGAAGTATATTTTCCCAAAACAACCGTGTTGTAATTCTTTTTTTTTGTGGGAATGATATTCATATGCCGCTTTTTTATTTCAAGGCGGGCATTTTTAAACAATGCCAATGCCGGCCCCACATGAGGAAAAGTGGCAAAATTTATGGTTAATTTGTATCCTTTTTCAAACGTACTGAAACCTTTAATATATTTTGATAAAAACCCGGATTTCGGTTTAAATGATTTTACCATTTTTTCTTATTAATATAATGTATTTTGATAATGGTGTCCAATCAACCAACATATTCGGGGTCATATGATCGGGGTCAGGTCTAAAGAATAAAGAAACCAATTGTTCCCGACTTTTTAAGGATCCCTGTTTAATTGAGATGATTTATTTGATGGGGTGAAAGGGATGAGTTGTAAAAATAAAGAATGGTAGAAAGA
>CBDAFS010000024.1:0-71152 GCA_965195285.1 uncultured Aminicenantes bacterium
TTGTATCATAACTCCTTAATTCTCTCTATTTCTGGAAATAAATAGAATGTTTCGGGTTCCAGCCTATTCCCAAAAACATTCGTGTTTTTAGGTTTTGAAAAGACACCAATTTTACATTTGAATCGAACAGATGTCAAGCCAACGAATGATTGGGTTATTCCCGATGATATGCTACAATGTCGCTTCCCATGAAACTGAAAAGTACAATTTATCTGGTCATGTTTGCGGTTCTGGTGGCCATGGGTCATATTCTCCAGAAAATGGTTCTGAATTACGGGGTCAACCGTTTTGTATTTTCTTTTCTTCGTATAACCTCCGGATTTGTGATCATAACCGGTCTGATTCTCTATAAGCGGTACCGACCCATTAAAGTCCTTAAAACCCATAGCCGGAATTTCATTGTGCTAGGTGTTTTTTTTTCAGGCTTTGGTATTTTGATTAAACTGTGGGGTCTGGGTTTTACCACGGCTACTAATGCGTCTTTCATCATGTCTCTATCCTCTCTTTCCGCTGCTTTCTTTGCCTTTCTGTGGTTAAAGGAAAAGGCGCCTGCCCAATTCTATTGGGTGGTGTTGGCCATGATTGCCGGGGTGTATCTGGTTACCACCAAGGGTAAACACCTTCTTCCGCAAAAAGGAGATCTGATTATTTTTGTTCTGGTTTTTTTAATCGGATTCATGCAGGTTTACGGCAAGCGAGTACTCAAGAATCTTTCGGTTCTGGAGACGGCCTTTGGCCGGTCTTTCTACGGGATGGTATTCCTGGGCCTGCTTATTCCCTTTTTTGCTCCCCACGGTTTTTCCACGATTCCCAGTTTCAAGGTGCTGCTGATTGTTCTGGCCAATGGCATTACCTTCAGCGGCAGTATCATATTTTTCTATAAAGCACTTCAGCTTGAGGGAGCCTCAAATTCGGGGGTTTTTGCTCTGCTGGTACCGGTAATCACCGCCATATTCGGTCGTTTGGTACTGGATGAGGTTCTGAATATCTATCAGATCATCGGGGGGGTAATTATCATTGCCGGCAGTTTTTTCATCAGTCGTATGCGCATCAAACAGGCCAATTTTTAATATTTGTCAATCTTTGCTCTTTTTGATATGCTAAAAATGAGCGGGTGACATTTGAATCCCCGGTTATCTGTCGAGTGAATTCGATGAATATCATTTTATCTAAAAACTTAAACAACTGAATGGGTGATGGATCCACCATGAAATGGGTTGGTGCGCATGTCAGCGTGTCCGGCGGTATCGAACAGGCCCCCCTGAATGCACAGAAGATCGGGGCCAAGGCGTTCGCCCTTTTTACCAAAAATCAGCGACAATGGCATGCCAAGCCACTGACGGAGGAGAATATACGGTTATTTCAAACCCGTTGCCGGGAAGGGGGCTTCCAACCGGAACAGATCCTGCCCCATGACAGTTACCTGATCAACCTGGGTAGCCCCGAAACCGCCATGCTGGAAAAATCCCGTGCCGCCTTTATTGACGAGATGCAGCGCTGTCATCAGCTGGGATTGAAATACCTGAACCTCCATCCCGGAAATCACAAGGACATGATGAGCGAACCCGAATGCATGAATACCATCGCGGAATCGATTAACCTAGCGTTGGCCGCGGTACCCGAGGTCAGCGCTGTGCTCGAAAACACCGCGGGGCAGGGCAGCAGCGTGGGATACCGCTTCGAGCATCTCGCCTATATCATTGAACGGATCCGGGATCAGAACCGAATAGGTGTCTGCTTCGATACCTGCCATGCCTTCGCATCTGGTTACGAACTGAGAGATTTTGAAAGCTACACTCAAACCATTAACGAATTTGACCGCATTATCGGATTCAGTCTACTGAAGGGGATGCACCTAAACGACGCCAAATCGAGCCACGCCAGCCGTGTCGACCGTCATCACAGCATCGGAGAGGGTGAATTGGGTCTGGAACCATTCCGGTTCATCATGAATGACCCCCGGCTGGACGACATCCCCCTGATCCTGGAAACCATCGACGAAACCCTCTGGTCCGAGGAGATCCGCACCCTCTACGGGTTGATCGATTGATCGGTATACCTGGACACCAAGCTTGCCTATAATGGGATCAAATCTTTATTGATTTGCAGACGAAGATTTAACCCCATTTCATTCCTAAATTATTGGGGGCTCCTTTTTATTTTTTCCTCTTGACAAGCTCAATTTTATTTTATATTATGGCGGTATGTTAACCATCTACAGATCGCCTGTAGAGCCAAGTCAGTTTTCCAACAACACCAATTATTTTTATAACCGGGCGGTTCTATCCGCCTGAAAATTCATATAACCCAATCCATCCCTTTTATCTCAAATTTAGTAATTCCTTATCTTAAGGAGGGTTCTTATGAAAGACAAACATATTATTCCCGTGGGCTATTGCCCCTTGCTTGATGTGAACCAAACCGAAAAGGCCATCAAACAGATCAAAGACTTTTTTCAAACCACCCTGGCCACAGAACTCAACCTGACCCGGGTCACCGCACCCCTTTTTGTTGAAGCGGGTAAGGGAATCAACGATGACCTCAATGGCGTTGAAAAACCAGTCTCTTTTTCCATTCGCTCAATGAACGGCACGCAGGCAGAGATTGTACAATCCCTGGCCAAATGGAAAAGATTAACACTGTTCAGTCTGGGTGTACAATATGGCCATGGCATCTACACAGACATGAATGCCATAAGGCCGGACGAAGTGCTGGACAATATTCACTCTCTCTACGTCGATCAATGGGATTGGGAGCGGGTAATATCAGATGAGGAGCGTACTCTGGATTTTCTCATCACTGTAGTACGAAAAATATATGAGGTGTTAAAACGAACCGAATGGCACCTCCAGTCCCTTTATCCGCAAATCAAACCTCTACTTCCGGACCATATTCAATTTATACATGCCGAAGAACTGGCCCATCTCTATCCTCAACTTCCGCCGCCAAAAAGGGAAGATCTGATCTGCAAGGAATACGGCGCTGTTTTCATCATCGGCATTGGTGCACCCTTAAGCGATGGCCAGCCCCATGACAGCAGGGCTCCGGATTACGATGACTGGATATCCCCCACCGGAAAGGGGAAGGGCTTGAATGGTGATATTCTTGTCTGGTACCCACTGCTTAACCGTGCCATGGAAATCTCCTCAATGGGGATCAGGGTTAATGCAGAATCACTGGAAAAACAACTGGAATTTACCCAAACAACCGAACGTAGAAACTTCTACTTCCACCAGAAACTTCTCGCTGGAGATTTACCTGATTCCATAGGCGGTGGAATCGGACAGTCCAGGTTGTGCATCTTCTTCTTACGCAAGGCCCATATTGGAGAGATCCAGGTGAGTCTCTGGCCTATGGAAACGATTGCAGAATTTAAAAAACACAATGTGACCATACTCTGAAAATAATAAAGGGATCAAATCTTCGTATTACTGTTACTTTTTCTTTATGATTGTATGTAAACGAGACTTTATTTTGGATATTGCCACATCCCATCCCTTTTTTAAAAAAATTAATAAATTAACAATCCGTCCCCAGATATAGAAAAAACATCCTGTTTAATAAATGGGATGTGTCCCTATTTAATTTTTATAGGTGCATTAATTTATTTTCATTATCGATCTTTATCTTATTTGGATTTTCTTTATCTTCATCCCATTTTGATGAATTATTCCTTACAATTCGGGGGACACCATACTTAACTTTTCAAATATGGCTTATCCAAGGACATTATAATCGAATAATTTGGTATGATGTCCCTATAATTTATAAACAATAGAAAAAAATCAAAATTCCAAAAGACCGTCCCCAACCCTTGTTTCGAATTTCGGATTTAGTGCTTCGAATTTAGTCTTATCTTAATGCCATTCGTCGCTGTCCCTATTTTTTTTAAATTGGAGAATCAATACTTAAAAGACCGTCCTCTTTTCGGTTTTCAGTTGCAACGTTTCAACCTACCGTCCCCAACCCTGCATTGACATAAAATTATTTCCCCTCTAAAATATCATTTCAGGAAAAACGAATTTTCCTATGTTGTTTACGGTTATGGAGATAGCCAAATGATTTGATAAAAAGCCTATACATGGAAAAGACGGTAAAAAAAATTTACGGCAAAAATAAAAGCGCAATTGTTTTTCCCCGCGATTACAGTGTCCACCCAGAAACTGAAAGTGAGTCGTGGTATACTTTTGCCTTTTTGGATAACCGTTATACATTCATAAGCTACTTTTGGCGCTTTAGGGCAAAGAGATGGAGGGAGGACGGCCTCATTTGTATATATGCCCTTACTGAGATAGACGGCACGAAGCGATGGAATGCGTCTTTGATCAATAAAAAAATGCTGTCTATGACAAGGGATATGCTGAAAAGGATAACCGTTAAGCACAAGGATATCATTGTAGAAGCTTTTCTTGAAGTTACAGATGACAACACAGTCTTTGCGCCGTATCGCTTGGCAAAAGAGGCGTATTGTGCGTCAACGGGGAATCATCCGGTAGATATGAGAGTGGGTCCCTGCCAATTTTTGCATGATGCCGAAAACAAGTCTCTTCACATACGCATAAAGGATCGTGAATTACAGGGCGATATAAATCTTGATATATCGGGCAACTGCCTGCCAATGGCAGAAAACGGATCGTTTGAAATCGGAGGCAGGAAAATTCAGGGATATAGCCATCCGCAGGTAAAAGCTACGGGGACGATAACCACCGGAGACCACAGCCGGCAATTTTCAGGAAAGGCATGGTGCGATCATCAATGGGGTGAATGGTTCTTTTATGATTTTAATAAGAAATATTACCACCCGATGAGAAACTATTTCGGTATTTTTTTCGACGGCAATAAAAACATTGTCCTATGCCAGGATAAAAAACCAGCCAAGGGAGGATTTAAGAAAGAATTAGTATACGGGCTCCTCCTTAATAATAATGGATCATCCAAACTTATTAACAAAGTAAATATAAAATGTAAGGATTATGAAGAGAGCCTGCGGACAAACAACCTTTACGAATATGGCTGGCTAATCGATCTGCCGGAATTTAACTATAGCTTTGAAGTAACACCTTTTCATCCCGATCACGAGATATTCACGCTTACTCGGCAACGTGGAGTGATGGAACTTGGCTGCCGTGTAAAAGGAAACCTGGACGGAGTAAAATGCGAGGGGGTTGCTTTTGCGGAGATTTACGGAGAGGTGCTTGACATCAATGATTTTTTCTGGGGGCAGAAGAAAACAAATCTTTCCAGACAGCTTGGAAAATTTATGCCTCGTAGCTACGACCAGGATTGGTTTAAAAAGATCTGCGGAATGAATAGGCCGCTGATAGCTGACAAAAGTGCCCTTACCCACGCAATTATAGATCCTATCTGGTCTATGATGGATCGCGGAGGTAAAGGATGGCGTGCCGCCTGGCTTATAACTTGTTGCTATGCATTGGGCCTTAATAAGTTTGTACGGGAATTACGCAGCTTTATGCCGATTAGCGAGTTGATTCATACCGGCAGCCTTGTTATAGATGATATTCAGGATATGTCAGAATTACGGAGAGGCAAGCCGACATTGCATAGATTGATAGGAACGGATCTGGCCATCAATGTAGGCAATATCCTATATTTCTTGCCGTACATCATAATAAAAGAAGCTTCCTGGCTTACCGAGGCCCAGAGATTAGAGATATATAACATTATAACGAATGCCATGCGCCAAGGGCATATCGGGCAGGCCATGGATTTAATGTCCTCGAAGGGGCGTTATGATTTCGAAAACAAGGCCGCTATGTTTGATAAAACACGGGAAGAGCTGGTAGAGCAGTACAGGCTTAAATCAGGGTGCCAGCTTCATGCGATCGCAGAGATAGCGGGGGCGATTACTCTCTCTCCAAAATCTCTTGTTGAACCTCTGGCTTCATATTCATCTACCTTTGGCGTTGTTTTCCAGATAGTGGATGACCTTATAGATATTCAAGAATCCAAGGACAAGTTAGGAAAAGAAGAGAAAGAGGATATACGAAACTGCAAGCTTAATATGGTGCTTCTTTATGCCTTATCGGAAATGAACGGCCCTAAACGAGCATCTTTCATAGAACTCATTTTAAATGCAAATAACAAGAAAGACAATGACCGCATATCAGAGATTATTCACGGCACAGATGCCATAGACAGATGTATTGCCTTTGCCGAAAAGATGATTGAAGATGCATGGAAGGGCGTGAGCAATTTTCCCGCTACGGATGCGAAAGTGGCCATGAGAGCAATTCCCAGATGGCTTATCAATCAACGTAAAGAGAAAGCGGCATTAAGCTCATAATGATTCAGTTTATAACGCACTATATTTATTTAACGTTAAGCCTTGTGCTTCTTTTAACGGCAGCAATAGGATATGGCCTTTTAGCGGATCAGCGACGTGCAATGATGATTTCCGCGCTTATGTCCGCACCCTGGGCGTTTGCCTCAATTGTATTTGTTCCGGATTATTGGAATCCAGTAAGGATTGCATGTTTTCTGACTGGTCCGGAAGATATTATTTTCTCTTTCGCAAACGGTGTGATCGTCTGGGCGGTCGCAGTTCTACCATTAAGAGGGAAGATCGCAATTAACATAAACTTGCGCCGTATGCTGAAAAGGGCCTGCCTGCTTTCATTATTGGGTTTTGTTATTACGATGTCATTATGGTTTTTTGGGCTAAAGATAATAACGGCTGTAGTTATTAGCGTGAGCGTTACCACGGCTCTGCTTTTCTTTTGGCTATGCCGCGATTTTAGAATTTTATGCGTATGGGGAGCTATAGGGTTTACGATTTTATATGGTATTTTGATATGTATGGGCATAATGTTTTTTCCGCATTTTTTAAAACAGTGGAATCTGGCGAATCTATCCGGTATACTGATATTTAATGTACCTATAGAAGAATTTATCTGGGCATTTGTATTCGGAGCTTGTTGGCCGCTCTACATAGCGTATATACTTGACGCGAAAAGAACTGATAATATCTTGGGTGTCAGGTCTAAAGAATAAAGACGATTAGGGACGGTCGTTGCTTTCTTGATTTCTTCAAACATTTCCTTAACCGAATAGAGAGGGAGGATTGGATTATTCATTCCCTTGCGTGGGTAAAATCAACAAAATTGGGGACGGTGGGTGCAAATTTCCAGGTTTGAATATACTATTCCCATTCCTTTTAAATTGGAGAATCAATACTTCAAAGGACCGTTCCCTTTTTTTCTCATATTCACCCCATCTCCCTACAAAACACTTCGGGTTTTACACACTGTCAATGATTTGAAATGCTCGTTGGTGCAATCAAGCACCGTTCTCCCTCTTTTATATAATGCTAAAATGAAAGACCTGACCCTCTTAATTCAGAGATATTTTGTTGTGGATCATTGGGAGATCAAACACGATTTCCCAAAATAAAAAAAATTAGTCTACCTGATTGACATTAACCTTCTAATGGGCGTCCCTTTTATCTTTAGTCCCGGCTTAAATTGTGATTACTGCTCCGATCTTCCACACACTTCTTTCCCGAAAAGCAGGAATTGTCTGTCTTCGTGCAAGGTTGATCAGTGAGTTTAGAGATTTTTCACTTGATTTTGCATATTCCGAAAGAGTGATGATTGATTCACCCTTAAGATATGAAATCCGTTTATGTAACGATTCAAATGATGCAAGTACGATAATTTTCTCCATAGTTTTTGTGTTTTTGGAATCATTGTATTCACGAAATGATTGATAGTAAATCTTCTTTTCCTTATCTCTGATTATTAAATTCGGGAATCCGAGCTTATTTAGCTGAAAATTAACAATAACTCTTCCTATTCTCCCATTTCCATCTAAAAAAGGGTGGATTGTTTCAAAATCCAGATGAAATTTTGCAATTTTATCTATCGGGTAATCATCAATATTACTTTCATACTCCGATAAAATAGCATCAACCATTCTTTCGACATGTTCCGGAGGTGGTGCAATATGTGAACCGACACGGACATATTCGTTTTTCGTTCTAAAGCGTCCTGCAATATTATCATTGATATTTTCTATTAGCATCTTGTGAACCAGAAGTATTGTTTCTGACGTTAAGGATAGCTCGTTTTTTTTAAGTTCAAAATATTCCATCACGCGGGCAAGATTTTTAGCTTCAAAGATCTCCCGGACAGAAACATTTCGGGACACTTCTTTGTTAAGAAGGATTTTTTCCGTTTCCTTAAGGGTAAGAGTTGAATTTTCTATTGCATTCGAATTGAATACACTCTCTGAAAGTTCCGCTTCGTTAATAATTTTAAGCAGTGATTCTTTCCCTGTGGAAAATCGATTGTATTCAGTTCCCAATATTTTTATTCTTTCTCTTATATGATTGGAAGTTGTCATGAATATACTGTACTATATTAACGCTATTTTGTCAAATATTCGTTAATATGTTCGATTTTACAACCATATTAACGGTTTTTCAGATTTGTTCGATATTCTTCTTTTTCCTTTTCACTTGTTACTCTGACTCTGGGCAGGAGTAAACCCAGCCCCTACAACCTCTGTCCTGTTTTGACATTTCAACGTTTCAACACTTCAACTTCTAAACTCAGCACTCAAAACTTCTGAAATGTGTCAACTTTTAAAAAGTTTTCAAGATTTCAGCAACCGTCCACTTTTTCTGCCTTCCAGATGGTTGAAACTGTCGGCCTCTCCAACGACGACGATTTCGGGGCTTATAGCATTCACTCTCGTCATTAAATGCCACTTAGATAACGGGCTGCTGGCCAGGCTTTGCCCGTGAGGGATTTTAACCCTCTGGATAACACCAGCTTACTTGGTGCACTCAAGCACCGATACACTATTTACACTTTTTTATCTTAAGGAAAAAAATGAGGTATATAAATACAAGAATACAAGCACCGTCACCCCTTTTTTATTCAGTAACCAATTGTACAACCGTTCAATTCATTTTTGATTATTTAGATCTTGGGACACAATTCATTTGGACGTTTAATGGCAATGCTACCTCTGACACCAATATGAGCGGTACAGGCAGCTACTATAATGACTGGAGTGGTACCACATTGAGTCTTACCTGGACAGCCACAAAAACTTAATATATTCAAGCTTTTTCAGGTTTCAATGCGCCATCCCCACTCCCTTTTCTACACTTATTCGCACCGAGTACGGTTTTTTTTAAATTGAAGAATCAATACTTCAAAGGACCGTCCCTCTTTTTTTCTTTTTTAATAATTTTAAAAAATTAAAACCCCGTCCCCGGATTTTACAGTTGCAACGTTTCAACCTACCGTTCCCATTTTTTTGTTTAGCGTACCTTTTTGTCCGAATCGTGAGTTGACCCCAACTATTACTTCAGGTTAAACAATTCACGCTTCTCCAGGGTCACGTTTATTCTCTTACCTTCCCGATCAATGTCTACCTCAAGGGCATTGCTGTCTCCCACCAACAAATTCGGTTGGAAAAAATATCTGCAATACTGCTCTAATGTCAATGGGCAAAGATTTTTTCTATTTATTGCCACAATCTTATCGCCTACTTTTATACCGGCGTCCGAGGCGGAAGAGTTTTCATATAAAGAGTTAACATACAGGTATTGGCCTTCTTTGTGATAGCCGAACCAAAACCCAAAGGTATCTATGCCAACCTGGGGGCCGTAATCCGGCGGCACTGTCACCAGGATGTACTTATCTGCCCAATTTAATGTAAACACAGAATTTTTAAATAATTCGGTACCTACTTTGGGTTCGATGTTTTTCACAAAATCGACGGTACCGACATTCGGTTTCCACTCACCAATCTTCAGATCCTTTGTTTTTATGGTATAAGCGGTCCCCACCTTCGTTCCCAGGGCTCCACCGGATACTTCACCATACCGTTTTATATAGGAAACGTCCGGATTTGATTTTCGGAGGGTCTCCCATTGCTTTATACTACCGGTAAGCCCACCGGTAGAACCTGAATCCACACTAAAGGACATCTCCCTGTGTCCGGCTATTGCAACCTTGATAACCGGGATGCGTTGGATATTGGGATTGAAAGGTATCTTATAGTTATTTTCCGAATTAGTTCCCAGGTTCCGATCGTCCGTAATGACCATTTTCTGCTCTGGAAAATCGATTTGCCATACGGGTGCCAATCGAATTAGATTCATCCCGATTACTCCATCGGCGGCATAACATGTTATATTCGGTGTTTCCACCAAGTCAAGGATTGCCGCCGCGGTATTGGAAAAATGGAGGCCTCCGATTCCTATATCTTTAATTTTAACAAATTGGAGCTTTCGGCGTCTCCGGGTGGTATCGGAGATACTGCTTTCTGCTTTCGTCTTAAGCCCGAACTCAACAGCGATTTCACTGGAAATCACATTGAAGGATGCGCCGGTATCAAAAATAAATCGATAGGTTTTGTCGGCGCCGTTGATTTTAACTGGAATAAACAACAATCCTCTGCGGAACGTACAGTTGACCTCGCTTCTAAAATTTTGTTGTTCAAACTTGCCGCTCAAGAAAAGCGGACCCATTTTTACAATGGTGCATCCGTACATGACGAAAACGGTTCCCAATAGAGCGGATAACCTGATCACCGACACTCTTTTGTTCTTAAAATATCGTTTAAAACTATAGGAAATTCCTTTTTTAATCATATAGAAATATTAATGATATGGATGTTAAATGTCAATGGATTGTGGTTTAACAATTCGGGGGGCACCATACTTAATTTTTCAAATATGGCTTATCCAAGGACATTATAATCGAATAATTAGGTATGATATACCTATAATTAGTCCCCCTTTTGCATATATAAAAAACATCCTGTTAAATAAATGGGATGTGTCCCTATTTTAATTTTGATCTTCATCGCTCAATAGAGAGTAGCCAACCATATCAAATAGAATAATATCTGTTGTATGAGTTTCAATTCGGATTTTATTACTCATTTTTTCATCCGTTTATATTGTATTATATTTTTTTAAATTTATTAGAAATATTTTTCATTTTCATTCTTATATAATTAAATTTTAGGAAATATAATAAAGTAATAAACATTAATGAATACCATTTCATACCCTTTTATCAATCAAAACAATTTCCCTTTAGAATATTTTTCAATTACATCCTCCAAAACATAAAGATTTTCACTAAGAAGATTAATAGCTTGATCGCGATCTTTGGTCTTAAGGTACCTATTTACAAATTTGAATATTTCATCAATATCCAATTTCGGGAAAAGTTTCTTAAAATTCTCCTTATAAACAGTGTATTTATTGTAGAATTCATAAAATAAAGCTTTTATTTCTTTATATATTTTAATATTTAAATCGAGTATTTTATTATGCAATTTATCAAGAAAATAATTATTTATATCTTTCTTGATTAGTCCTTCTTGCTTTTTCCAGACATATAGAGAGACGAGGCACTCAAATAAATCATTTTTAAAGGAGAGTTCTTTATACTCTTTTGGCTCTTTCTTAGGTAGAATAGATATAATATCTTCTGGTATTTTTTGGGGTACTAAAGATTCCCATGAAATGTTTTCTTCATCAAATAATGAGCTTATTCTATATCCACCTTCGATAATTAGGTTGTCCTTAAATAATGGTATCAGGTAATAAAATGAAGGTTTATATTTAATTTTCGTTAATAATGGTAATAATTCTCCAAGGTTCGCCTCAGGAAAAACCAGATTATCTACAGTAAAATACAATGGTAAATATGATAAAGGAAATTCAATAAAAACACGTTCAGCAACAATAGTATTTCTGTCATATAGAATTCTATTTACATCGTGTATAATCTTTTTATGAAATAATTCTTTATTATATTTAATTTTTTCTTTATAGTCATAGATAGGAATTTTTTTCCAGTTATAAATATAGAATTCAAATAAATCAATTAATTTATTAGAAAGATTAATTTCCTTTTCTTTAAGCTCTAATAATCCGAAATAATCCATTGAGATAGATGAAACTAAATCAAAACCAACATATAAATCAGGTAGATGTTTTCGGTAATCTTTTAAATTATGTAATGCCAGTTTTCCAATATCTTCTTTTTTTTCTCGTTTAAAATATTCAAAAAATTGAAACATGAAATTTCTAAAATGTATTTGAGATTTCTGAATGTTTTTTTTGAAGCTTTCTTCTATTTCCTTTTTAGTCTGCAAAGGTGGTTTTTCTGAAACTGTATCAAGCAATCCAACAATTTCTACTGTCAAATCTCCTCTATCAAACGCTTTATGAAAATCATATTTCTTACCTTGGATTATTTTTTTAAAACCAGTGTTCATGATTGACAAGAATTGAATTATTTTTTCTCTGAGTGTGTAATGATCTTTCTGAAATATATAGTAACTATCTGGAGAATAAGCATTTTCAATAATATCAAGCCACATTCTATTAAGATGTGCATAAAATCCAAGAGGCATATTTTCAGCAGGAATTCTTTTTTCAGTATCTTTGATTGATGGCTCGAGATCAAATGGTAGTATATTAATAGCATGAGAAGAATATTTTGAACAAAACGGCAAAGCTTCTCTATATTTTTCAAGCCTGCTCATGGCCTGCTCATTAGGGGATAAACCATTATTTAACTGAATAAAATTAATAGTCAGTTCATTATTCTCAATTACCAGATCAAGCGAATCTGTTTTATATTGTAAAAAGCTATGAAAATCATCATGACATTGATTGTACCATTTAAAGAATTCGTTCTTGTCATATTCATAAAGTCCTGAAATCAACTTATATAGTGCCTTCTCATTATATTTCTCAAAATTTTTGACCTCTTTGAATTGCTCTGAAAAAAAGGAAGTATCAATTTTTATTCCAGCAAATTTTAGCCAGTAAAATATGTCGCGAGCATTTAACAATGAATCTTTTTCAAACTTGTTGATTATCTTTTTTGTATCGATTAATTCAGCAAATATTCGACACAGCTCATTACCTCTGGGCTCTCTACTAATTTTAGATAAAATAATTTTAAGTTTTTCTATGGTCTCATTATTTTTAATATTTTCTAAACTATCAATAGCATTAATCATATTTGTTGGAGTTGTACTCATTCCCAATAAGGAAACTCCGGAATGTCCCTTTAAATCAAAGGCTTCATCAAAATTCACCTTGTTCTTCTTAAAAAAGCACTGTTCTCCGCCCAGGAATAGACCTTTAAAGATTTGTTCTATCACTTTTAGCGAATTATTCCCAATATTAGAATTTAGATTATTCATGATTTCATAGTTATCTATATCATCATGAATAATGCAATTTGATATATAATAGGCCAAATTATTTTCAGGAATAAGGGCTAATAATTTCACAGCTGTTTCTGTTAAACTATAAATTTGTCTGTGTAGCAAACTAACTAAATGTTGTGACCTAACCCAGTGTAGTCCCTGCAAAACACCATCTTTTATCTCAATGTACTCATCTTTTAAAGAATCAAAAATATGCTTAGGATCAGTCTTAAAAGAGATATGTTGTAATATTTTTTTTATAGTAACTGTAGAGTTAAGAAAATCAGCTGTTGATATAAGACGCAATATTTCAATTTTTGTTTTATCTTCACTTAATTCAGAAATTTGTTTTATTTGTCTATCAAGCCGTTCTTTCAGCATTTCACCATGAGTTAGCAAATAGACATATTCCATTAGTAAGTGAGGTTCGTCCATTCTCTCAAAAGCCCATTGATATGAAACAACATTATCATGAATTCTATTTTGTTTTGAAAATGTATCATAGATTTCTTTAGCTTCTTTTAAATCAAGATCAGGTTGAATGATCTCATAATTGGATACATTGGGATTACTGAAACGAAACCAATCTTCATGACGAATCGTCACTAAAACTCTTATTCCCATTTCTGAGCAAAATCCGGTAACTTCTGGCCATAAGGCTGTTTGAAAATCTGCATTATCTATTAAAAGAAGAATTGGAAAATTAAACTTTTTTATATATTTAAGAAAATCTTTTACCAGTTCGACCTCTTTTGAGGTTTGGACTGATTTTAAAATATAAATATATTTTTCATCCCAAAAATCATGAGCATATCGATAAAGAAGAGAAGATTTACCCTGGCCGCTTGATGCCCTGATAATACAAACGTTGGCACCATTAATACCTTTGTCAATTTTATCTAACCATTTATTCCTTAATATATCAAGTTGTAATTCTATATGTCCAGAGCGAACTTTTTTGCCATCATAAAAATCATCAGGATTAGCATCTTTTTGCCATTCTAACTTTGACATCAATCCATCTCCGATAGCAGAGAATTCCTTCTGTCTTGTGATATTCTCACTCAAATCTTTCCATATTTCATCCAGTAAAATTTTAGTAATAAATTCCCTTTTTTCCGCTTTATTTAAAAAAAGTGCAAATAATGAATCGATGAAAATCTCTGCCATTTTATTAGAAGAAATATTGAAAAGGTTTAGCAAAATCTTATTTAGGGAGGTCAAGAGTTCCTCTTCATTAATCGTAATTAAATTAATATTTTTATAAAATGTTGAGTCAGTTATTCCAATATCATTATTTATCTTTCTAACTTTGTTTTCTATTCGAGCCTTATTTTTAGCTTGAAATTGAATATTTTCTGTTAACATTAACCAGTCATTGTTGTGATGAAAATTTGTAACTAGAATAAATTGTGATTTATTGTCTAAAGAATATGTTTCAAAAAATGATTTAAATACTTCCGTATATTTAGCCCAATTCCAACAAGTTTCAGATGTTTTTACCTGAATGTATTTATTATTTGATTGTAATCCTTTTAGATCTAAATCTTCTATTCCTTCAAGATGTATCTGAAAATCTGGATTTATCGTATATTCTTCAAACGCTTTATAAATAGAATATAAAATTTGATAACGGATACCTTTAATATTTACAGAGCCATGAAAGCGTGCTTTTATAATACTATCAAGAGAAGGATATTTTTTATACCTATTTTTTTTCATTATTGAAATCTTCTAAAGTATGTAAGTTCTTCTTACCTACTCTCTTTCTCAACAATCTTAATCTCATCCTTGGTTAATCCATACAATTCATAAACCAGTTGGTCGATCCGGTTATCTAAAATATCAATCTGTTTTTTGAACATTATTTTTTCATTTTCAGTCTTGGCATTATGATATTTTTTTTGAATTCCAAGCATTTGTTCAACCATTTCAACCATTTTGTTGTATTTGTTCTTTTCTTTTTGATTCTCAAAGTTTAGTTCTGGAATTGGAAGTAGACTCATATATTGCCGTTTCCATCTAAAAAATCCTCCTCTAATTTCAGAACTAATCATTGAAAACATAAATGTATATAATTTAGAATTTAGAATACCTAAAAGATATTTTGAAGAAGTTCCAAGTATATATGCAGTCATATCACAATATAAATGGTTTACATCCAATGTGAATTGTCCTTTGGTGGCGATTTCAGAATAAATTATTTTTGGTTTTTCAAATTCCGAATAATAATCACAAGCTCGTAACTCCCACCAATAATCTCCCTTATCCGTTCTTTTTTTTGCAGCATTGAAAAAAGGATGTATATAATATGCAATAGCAGGATAATTCTTTTTAAACCACAGCCATGCTTCTCTATTGTTTTTGCAATGCTTTAGTGTCCATCCTTTAGGTATAAATATTAGATATTTTTCACTCTTTGGTGTTTTATATCTTTTTATATCTCTTCCAAAAAGAAATGGTTTGATGAGTTCATCATTTTTAGGATTTTTAGCTATTAGTCTTTTGCGGGTTTCTGAGTCTATAACAAATGCTTTATTCAAACCTGTTTTAAGTCCAATATAGATCTTCTTCTTAACATATTCTATAAAAGGTTTTCCTTGAACTTTAAATTTGTTAAAAAGTAACTGTTTTTTTTCATCAATCAGTGTCCAACCATTATCATTAAGATAATTTGATTTAACAAAAAAACTTTTTTTTATTATATATTCTTTAAGATTTAAAGCATAAAGACTTTCCACAATAGTAGCTTTGAAATAATTTTTTCTTTCATAATTTGAAATTAAAAGGATACATGGATACGTGGATACATTCTGAAATACAGGTAAGTCACCAAAGTCTATAATTTCTAATATATTTTTTTGTTTGAGAAATTTCCTTAATTGTTCACCATATCCCGCCCTCATCCATTTATTGGCGACTATAATCCCAAAATATCCACCTTGTTTCAATATATTTAGTCCCTTTTCAATAAAAAAAACATATATATCTGCAATGCCATTATAGACTTTATAATGAGTTTCAAAATAATTTTTATATTCTCCCAGCATCTCTTGACGAACATACGGGGGATTGCCGATTATTATGTCGAAGCCGCCTTGGGTGAAGATGTCGGGGAATTCTTGGGGCCAGTCAAAGACATTTATTCTGCGGGTGGTTTCTTCGTCCTGGAAGAGATTCATCTGGCCGGTATCGTAGAAGTCGGATCCGATCAGGGAATTGCCGCACTTGACCTTGCCCTTGATCTCGACCCGGTCTTCTCTCACCACATCCCGGTACTGCTCGGAATATCCGTTTTTGTTGTAAACATCCCAGCCCAAGAGCTCGAAGAATTTGTCGATGAAATCGGCCCGGGCCTTGGCCTCATCGTAATGTTTTCCCTTATACTGCTTGAGGTTGTGTTGAAAAAGATCGATTAATTTTTTTAGTTTAGTAATATTTTCTTGTTCCAATGTTAAATAATATCTCTCCTTTTTTACAAATTTAATAATAAAGAACTATTACATTCTTGTCAATTAAATTCCGGAATTTATCTTCTCGCGTCGTCATAAATCACATTTTAAATCCGAAATCCGAATATCTAAATCCCAAACAAATTCAAATGACCAAAATCATAATGATCAAAACAATATCACAAATAATGACCTTTATTCATGGGCAAACCGCTAATCTGTCTTCTAACTCCTGACTTCTATCTACTGAGCTAAGCTTATTTTTATTTTGAATTTTAATCATTGGGATTTCGTGCTTGTTTCGAATTTAGTGCTTCGTGCTTCGAATTTCAACTGAGGGAAGGTCAATTACCGGACGGGTGAACGATACATGAACTGCTTCCAATTATTTTTATGAAGACTGAATACTTTCCATTTTACAGTTGACATATTATACTTTATTACATAAAATTTCTTCTTGGTAATTCAAAAAAAAGGGAGGATTTATGTTAAAAAAAACTCTTTTCTCAGCAGTTATTATAATTTTCTTTAATATAATTTTAATTCCTTCATCGGGAATAAAAAATAAAAATTCCTTAATTCATCATCATTTGCAGGTGGAATTATTTCCTGCTGAATCTTTTATCAGGGTACATGACATCATTACAATTCCCCGGACGATTAAAGAAAAGAACCTTTTTTTCTTACTTCATGAAAATCTAAAAATCATTTCAAATTCAACCCAAATAACAGTATTGAAACAGAGTGAAAAAATTAAGGCAGATTTTTTCAAAAACCATCCAGCCGCATTGTTGTTAAATGAAAAGATATCACTGAACCTCTATTCTATTCATTCGTTAAACAAAAGTGATCAAAAATCCAGGATTTCACTGATTTATGAAGGTCGTATCTATCATCCGATTGAAAGAATTGATAAAGAGTATGCCAGGGGTTTCAGCGAAACTCCTGGAATAATTTCAGAAAAAGGTGTTTTCCTGACAGGATCTTCCAGCTGGGTTCCCTGGTTTAATGATGAATTAATGACATTCACTGTAGACTCAACTTTGCCGGGCTCATGGGATGTGATTTCTCAGGGGAAACGAATTCGTCATGAAAAAAAGGATAATCGAAAACAAACAACCTGGGATTCCCCCAATCCGGTGGATGAAATCTTCTTAATTGCCAATAACTTCACGGAATATAAAAAAATGTGTGATGATGTTGAAATATTAGCATTCCTTCGTTCCCCTGATGATTCATTGGCTCAACGTTATCTTTCCACTACCTGTCAATATCTCGACATGTATCAATCCCTTATTGGACCCTACCCTTACTCTAAATTTGCCTTAATAGAAAATTTCTGGGAAACAGGATACGGGATGCCATCCTTTACTTTGCTCGGACCCCGAGTGATTCGTTTTCCTTTTATACTGCATTCATCCTATCCACACGAAATTTTACACAACTGGTGGGGAAACGGAGTTTTTGTGAATTATGAAACGGGGAACTGGTGTGAAGGAATCACTGCCTATATGGCGGATCATCTGATAAAAGAACAGAAGGGGCAGGGTATAGAGTACAGGAGAACAACACTCCAGAATTACTCAGATTATGTTAATAAACATCAAGATTTCCCCTTATCACAATTCAAATTCAGACATGATGCTGCATCTGCAGCAGTGGGTTATGGGAAGGCGCTGATGGTTTTTCATATGCTGCGCAATAAAGTTGGTGACAATCTTTTTATTAGATCCTGGCAAAAATTCTTCAAGGATAATAAGTTTAAAAAAGCTTCTTTTAATGACATCAGAAAAGCATTTGAGATGGTCTGCCATAAAGATTTCAAAGGTTTTTTTAAACAGTGGATTTCCAGTACCGGAGCCCCGGAACTTAAGATTACTGATATGAATATTTATAGTGAAAAAAAGTGCTATAAACTTAAATTTCGTCTTTCACAGATTCAGAAAGGAAGACTTTTTATTCTGGATATCCCGGTTGCTGTATCCCTGAAAAATCAAAAAGAAGCAATAATTAAGAAAATCACATTAAAAAATAGACAACAAGACTATATTTTTTCCTTCTTTCACCTTCCGACAGGCATGAAAGTTGATCCTCAATTTGATGTTTTTAGAAAAATACATTATCTGGAAGTACCTCCTGCTCTGTCCAGAGCATTTGGAGCCCAGGAGGCATTAATCATACTACCTTCCCAGGCTGAGTCTACTTTATTAGCAGGTTACCGGGAACTGGCCCGGAAGTGGGCAAAAAAAAGAGGGGATAACATTAAGATTCAATTGGATAATAATGTTAAAACAATTCCCAAGAACCGAACAGTCTGGATCATGGGTTGGGAAAACATACATAAGCAGTATGTTTCAGAAGAATTGAAAAACCATGACTGTAATATAGGAGAAAAAACCATTGTTGTAGAAGGTGAAGAGGTCTCGATTTTTAATAAAAGTTTGGTCATAACGTTAAGAAATTCCATCCACAGATCCCAGGTTATGGTGTTTTTAGCAACCGAAAAAATCAAAGCCCTACCGGGGCTTTCCAGAAAGCTCCCCCATTATGGGAAATATAGTTATCTGGTCTTTGATGGTCATGAGCCTACAAACATCAAAAAAGGACAGTGGTCTATAACTGAGTCGCCATTGATTATTAATCTCAGAGAACCGGGAACCTCCTTAACGCATGGTAGGTTACCTCGACGAAAACCTCTCATTGAACGATCACAATTTTTTTCACATTAACCAATCAATATGGTTGAATTTATTCCGGTTTTGGTGTAAAAGTTTATCTTAAAAGAGGAGGTGAAATTTGAAATCCACACCGGTTTCCAAATTTTTACTGATCATCATTTTGATATTTGTTTTCTCTCTCCAGGGAATATCCGAAAACCAGAAACTTGTTTTAAAATTCGAAAAAAATGATACCCTGGAACAGATCTGGGAAAAGATCAAATACAATGGATATGAATTCCAGGTCAGCCATAACTGGGTATTTGATATGAGTCCCGAACAGAAAATCGCATTCTATGGAAGACGGCCTTCTCAACAGTCGACGCGGTTAGAGCGATCAGATGATATCGGTCCTTTGGCCAGGTACATCGAAAAAAAAGCCCTGCCCGCCCGATTTGACTGGAGGAACCACAATGGCCACGCTTATATCGGCGCAGTGAGGAATCAGGGTTATTGCGGATCCTGCTATGCTTTCGGGGCAGCAGCAGCAGCCGAGGGTACATACAATGTGGCCATGAATCGATATGATGGCAACTGCATAGATTTATCCGAATCGTTCATCATGTGGTGCCTGGGCAGCCTTCCCCAGTTTTACCCCCATTTTTTTGGCTGTGACGGTGCCGACTATGATTATATGGAACTACAGGCCCTGGTTGAATACGGTATTGTCAGGGAATCTGACTACCCCTATACCACCTCATTTTCAGGAGTCTGCACCCACTGGAATGACCCCATTATCAAATTTACCCAGTGGTATCGCATACCCTGCGGGGATATCGATGCCATTAAAACCGCCATCATGACCTACGGTGTGGTGGATGCGGCGGTTCTGGTTTCCGGCGCTTTCGAAGCCTATCACAGCGGTGTTTATCAGGATTCCAATACTTCCTGTTATGCCAGTCCCTGCTATTATACACCGACCGATCATGCCATTTCACTGGTTGGATGGGACGATGCAGATGGATCCTTCATACTGAGGAACAGTTGGGGGTCTTCCTGGGGCGAAAACGGATATATGAGAATTAAATACAACTCAGCAGTGGTGGCCTGTGAGGTTTGTTACCTGGTTATCTCCGATATTGTCTTGCAGTTATCGGTTTCCCGGGAAGAGTTGAACATGTGGGTGTTCAACCAGGAATATGCCAATGTGAAGCTGATCGTGGATAAGAAAAATGATGCCGATGTGAATAAATATATTATTTACAAAAAAGAAGCTGGAGGTGCCTACCAGTTGCTGACCGAGATACAGGATTTTGAACTTCAGGACAATGCGTTAAGTTTTATTGATAAACAACTGGATGCAGGTAAATCTTATACCTACAAGGCAGTAGCCCTGGATTCCCATGGAATCATTGTGGCAAATTCTCCCGAAATCACTATTTAAGGAGCTTCGAATGAAAAAAAGTCTAATTGGTTTAGTGATGGTTTTGGTCTTGTTTTCAACTGCCCGGAGCGGCAATAACTTTGGAATCTCAGTGATCGGAAACTATATGGTACCCTCGGATGCGGATTACAAAACCATTTATGGAGAGGGCATGATCTATCCCGAACTGAAAATCGAGTTCAATGTTTTCAAGGGATTTTCCCTATGGCTGGGATACGGGTACCTGACCGCTGATGGAGTCATTCCAATTCTTGAAGATGAGGCCAAATCCAATCAACATCATCTCTCGGTTGGTGCCGGGTATACTCTTAAGTTTTTCAATTTCATGGGCTTAAAAATCCAGTTGGGCAGCTTTAATGTATATTATAGTGAAAAGAGTGTCGATATCGAGGAAACCGGGATGGTTTTCGGTTATCGGGCTGATCTGGGTTTGATGTTTTATATGGGCAACAATTTTTTTATGGGCCTGTCCGGAGGATATATGAATGCAAGCAAAACCCTGTATGGGCGCTCGGTAAAATTCGGAGGTTTCAAGGGAGGCCTTGAAATCGGCATTACGTTTTAGGAGAATACGATATGAAAAAAACATGCTTGATATGGGTACTATTCATCTTTTTAAGCTGGGGAACCCAAGCCCGGCCGGACCAGGGATCCGTAGAAAAGGTCAGGGATAGTTGTACTTCCATTACAGTCGGGAAACTGGCCTCTGTGGACGGATCGGTCATGACCTCCCACACCTGTGATTCCCGGATTGACCGAACCTGGATTGATTTCCAGACTCGAAGAAAATACCGGCCTGGGGCCATGCGTCCGGTTTACCTGGATTCCCACAAAACCGTGAATGCAGAAAATTTGACCAAACAGAAATTAAAGGATCAAATCCCCCAATCCTCAATTACCTACAAATATTTGAATACCACCCTGCCCTGCCTCAATGAAAACCAGGTGGCCTTCGGAGAAGCCACCTTTACCGGAAAAAAAATCATGCGAAGTGATATCGGGATTCTCGATTACTATGAGTTAAACCGAATCATGGCTGAACGAGCCACCACGGCTAGGGAAGCCATCCGGGTTGCTGATGAAATAACCAAGAAATACGGGTACATAGATGGCGGTGAATGTTTCACGATTGCGGATCCCAATGAGGTCTGGCACCTGGAAATCATCGGTCCCGGAAAGGGGAAAAAAGGGGCGGTCTGGGCTGCCCAGCGGGTTCCCGATGACCATGTCGGTGTGAATGCCAATGGCTCCCGGATCCGAGTAATCGATCTTTCCAAATCCGATTATTTCATGGCCTCGGACAATGTGATTACCAGGGCAGTGGAGCTGGGATTGTATGACCCCGATTCAGACATTCCCTTTGAATTCTGTTATGTATACGCCGACCGCAAGAGCCTGGCAACCCGGAGAAGGGAATGGCGTGTTTTTGACCTCCTGGCCCCTTCTATGAAGCTGGATCCCAATGGAGAAAATTTCCCCTTCTCCATCAAGCCGGAAAAAAAAGTGAGTGCCCGGGATATCATGACCATTTTCAGAGATACCTATGAGGATACGCCCTTTGATATGACCAAATATATGCTGGTGCCTGAAACCGACAAAGAGGGCAAGAGGACCGGAAAATTTATCAAAAGTCCTTATGCCAATCCCTTCATGGATTATGATATGATGCCTCTTTTTAAAATCAATGGCGGTTGGAATGAACTGGGCGAGCGTTGTATTGCCAGGTACTATTGTACCTATGCTACTGTAATACAGGTCAGAAACTGGCTGCCACCCGATATTGGTGGCCTGGTCTGGTTTGGCTATGACAATCCAGCCATGACAGCCTATTCGCCGATCTATATTGGTGCGGAAACTGTACCGGAATCATACAGGATATGCGGTCGACCGGGATTCAACCGCGATTGTGCCTGGTGGGCCTTTAACCGGGTGGCTGATCTGTCAGCTCAGAAATGGGGAGAAATGAGGCAAGATGTATCCGCTGTATGGAAACCGTTTGAAGCAAGGGCCTTCAACCAGCAGCAGGATTTCGAAACCAGGGTATTGAAACTATACAAAACAAATCCCGGTAAAGCCCGAAAATTGCTGACCCAATACTCCACTGATTGGATGAATAAATTGGTCACTGCTTACTGGAAGTTAGGCGATGATTTGTGGAGCAAGTATACCGGAAAGTTTTGAGGAGTTGACTATAATGGAAAAATTATCTCAAGAGGAATTGATTAATTTGATAAAATCGGTTTTTCCCCGGTTGGAACAGGACCGCCAGCTGGCCATCCTGGTTGACATTCCACGGGATCATCAATCCGATAATCCCAGCTGGAAACGTCGGCGTGAGATCTGTCTGGACTGGTTTCTGGGCCTAAAAGAAAATATCAATCAATTGGAACTGGAAACCGTTTGCCTGATTGCCTATCCAGAGGTCGGATCAAACAATGCCGATCTCCCGGAAAAGGCATTCGATATTTTTAATCAGCTACCCGCAAAAGCGGGCGATCTGGCCGATTATGGAAACCCGGTTGAGTTCAATCAAGTTTTCAGTGATTTTCAATTGTTTTTGGCACCGACCGAATATTCAACCACCGCACCTTTGAAAAATGCCGCCAAAAGATTCGGATTCAGGGCCGGAACCATGCCCGGGTTTTCTCCGGCTATGATTCCCGCTTTGAGAATCGATTACCAGGAAGTATCCCGGAGGGTAACGATTTTAAAAAACATACTGGATCCGGCTCAGTGGGCTGAAGTTGTTTTTACCGTTGATCAAAACAAACAATATCAGATCCGGTTTGATCTACGGAACAGATCCGCTCATCTGAGCAGCGGGAGGTTTCCGGAACCGGGTGTTGCCGGCAATGTACCCAGTGGTGAGACCTATATTGTTCCCTATGAGGGCGAATCAGATCCCAGCCTCACCAGTGGTATTCTGCCGGTCCAGCTGGAACAGCAGGTATTGCTGTTTGACATTCATGAAAACCGGGCCATTGAGGTTCGCAGCGAATCCGGTATCCAGGAACTTGAATCACTGAATTCCGAACAGGAACATCTTCGGCGTGAACCGGCTTATGGAAATATGGCAGAACTGGGATTTGGAGTATTAGGGGATTTTGGACTCGAACCCATCGGAGAGATTCTTCTGGATGAAAAATTGGGTTTTCATGTGGCCTTTGGCAGGAGTGATCATTTCGGCGGTATAGTGGGTCCATCGGATTTTTCATCTCCATCGGAAGTTATCCATCTGGACCGGGTTTATATCCCTTCCCTGCAACCCAGAATAGCAGTCAAATCGCTGGTACTGGGCGAGAACGGGAGTAAAACCGAAGCAATTATTAAAGACGGGCAATATCTGATATTTTAATACAATGACCTGACCGGCCTGACATAACCATTAAACTGGGGCCAGTTGACATCCACATATCCGTGGTCAAAGTAGACAATCCAGTATTCCTGTCCCAATGTGTCCGATGTCCAAATGCTTCTGGTTTTGCCGGAAAATAACGGGCTCAGATGCAATCCGCTGGAATTCTTCGTTGATTCCATCAGCGAGGCGGCTTCTTCAAGGGTGGGCAGCCTCCAGTCCGAGTACCCGGCATGACGCATCCGGTTGATGTTGGATACCCATCTGTGGGCCATACTGAGATTCATATATCGCGGAGACCCCGAATGATGCCACACCAATCCGGTTGCCCGGTCAACGACCACATTTTTTCCGCCCTTCCTTTTTAAATAAAATTGGTTTCGAAACCGTTTGGACCGGTTTTTATGGTAATCAAAGAAACCCCGTTTTTTTAGCATTAGCTGGGTATTGGACGTGTTCAGGTCTCTGGGAGTCCGACGAAGCCGTGTGGCGGGATGAACCAAACCTTCTTTGGTTAATATGCTTTTTTCCAGTTCCATTAGTTCCGGAGACACCTGGATCTTTTTGGCTTGCTGGAGAATCTCCTTGGCCTTATTCAGGTTGTTCTCACCGAATGCCAGTTCAGCCTGTGACATTAAGTGTTTGAATTCCAGGTTTTTCCGGGTTTCAACCCGGTTATTTTTTTCTTGAATGGAATCTTGACTTGTGGCATCCATTTTATCTAATTTTTCTCGAGCCTGTATGGCAAACTTCCCCCGGGGATATTGCTTTAAATATTGGTTGTATGCCTCGAGTGAGTTTTTTTCAATTGCCAGTTGCCAGAACTTTGTTTCTGCGTTGTTTCCTGATTTTTTTAATACTGAAATTCCGGCAATACCTAATAACAGAAGCAGAATGATGATCAGGGAATAAATGGATTGCTTCCATCTGGATAATTTACCTTTTTTCCGGCCGGGTTTTTCTTCAGGGGATTTGGTCGATTTCGGTTTATTATCTGATTTGCGGATCACGGTGATTTCCCTTTCAGTAGAAAGTTCCTTTATCTGGATTTTCTGGATGGAATTGATCAATTCACTACCACTTTGAATCCGGGTCCTTTTGTCTTTGGCCATCAATCGGTCAATAATGGGCTGGTATTGCTGTAATGGTGGATCCAACCGGGGTATGGGATCCTTCACATGCTTTACCGCGATTACAATTGAATCGGTTCCTTCGTATGGGGTTCGGCCTTCTAACATCTCAAAAAAAACCACACCCAGGCTGTAAATATCGGACCTTCCATCGATTTCCATGCCCTGGATCTGTTCCGGACTCATGTAATGGGGGGTTCCGATCGACGTTCCGGTTTTGGTCAGTTTGGCATCGGATTCCATCAATTTGGCAATTCCGAAGTCCACTAAAACCGGAGTGCCGTCATTACGCAGGAGAATATTGGCCGGCTTTACATCTCGATGGATGACTCCCTTCTTATGGGCGTAATCAAGAGCGCTGGATATTTGCTTTACTATATCCAGGGCAATTTCCGGCTGGATCTTCCCCTCTTGACTGGATTTGATGACATCCTTCAGGTTCCTTTCCAGGTATTCCATGGCGAAATAATAATTTCCGTCAAACTCTCCCACATCATAGATGGAAATGATATTGGTATGCTGCAACTGGGCCCCGATCTTGGCTTCGGTAATGAATCTCTGGGTAATTTCTCTATCCTCGGCCAGACTCGGCAGCAGTACTTTCAAGGCCACTTCTCGCTCCAGTTTTTCCTGAAAAGCAAGGTATACTGTTCCCATTGCTCCCTTTCCAAATTTTTTCTTAATTTTATAATTCGGGATTTCCGGAAATTGTACCACAGGTCCTCGCTTTATACTGCAGAATTATAGTATAAATTTCACTCCCAAAAGTCAACCATATTTTTATTTAAACCTGGTTGAAATGGACTATTCCACGGTGAGGAAATAAATGGAAGCAATGGCATAAATGGCCCGGTCCGAGAAGAAGTCAGGAGTGGGGAACAATCCGAACCTGCCCTTTTCACTGTTTTTTCCCCGATCAATGATCAGAAAATCGGCCTGATCATTGCGGTTGAACAGTTCACTGAAGCCAATTACAATCCGGTACCCGTCTGCAGCTGATACGGCAAAATATCCGGTACGGATATTTTCCCGTTTGAACCGGAAATGGGTTTTTAATAGGGAATGAAAGGTCCTCCCTCTGAACTGTTGGACTCCGTGAAATCCCCTGCCCCGCCCGTAAAATACGGATGGATAGGTTCGTTGTTGGAGATCGTTAGCCATCTCCCGGATTTCGGAAATGGTTTTCTCATGCCTGAACAGTTTAATGTGCCCTGAATATCGTTTTTTGTTTGTTCCCTTTGTTTCAAAACTCAGGGGACAGGACATCACCTTGATCTTCACCGGACGTTCCAGGTTGCGTTCACTCAATAGATCATTGGCACAAACCAGCCGGGTGGAGGTGGGCAGGGGCCATTTTTCCTTTGTTTTCGAAGGAATTATCCGGGATACTCTGGTAGCCACAATGATACGATGCAATACCGAGGGATAGTAAATTTCTCCCCAGCTGAAAACCGCCTTTTCTCCCCGGTCATTTTCCACAACCACCAGCATATCAATAACCGATCCGAATTCGGATTTATTCCTTTTGTTAATGTATCTCTCTTTCAGAATATCAAAGAGTGAATATCCGTCATAACGGTAGGAACCGATGAAAACCGTCTGCTTTTCCCGGAATACCGCCTCCCGAACTATGATTGAACGCAGTGTCAATCCGCGCAGATTGACCTTTCCCGGATTGAGAATCTCACCTTCCACCTCAATTTCCGGACCTTTCAACTCAATGTGCGGGGTATTGTCATAAAAATCATTATTCTCTTTTTGATCGGAGATCAGGGGGAAAGCAATCAGTAACAGCATTAAACTCAAATAAAAGATACGCATTATTTTTTCTCCAATAAGGTTTTGAAACCAAAACTGAATGTTCTGGATTTCATGGGAAATCCCGGTTCTGTAAAATAGACTTCATCAAGCAGGTTTTCGACTTTGATGAACAGGATGACCGGCCCCAGTTTTTTCTGCAGACTGGCATTCACCAGGGTATAACCGGGAATGTCAACAATATCAAAAGGGGGCTCCTTTCCAATTTTAGCCTGTGAACTGGTCACCGACAATCCCCATATATAAAGCGAAAATCCTTTGAATTCCCCGATCTGAAACAGTATATTAAACTGGGATTTGGGAACATAGTCCAGGGGCTGATCCTGATCCCGGTCCCAGGCTTCCAGGTAGGTATAACCGGCATTGAAGTAAAATATACCGAGACGTTTGTTAGCTTCGATTTCCATACCGTATATTTCTGCCTTACCAACGTTCTCGTAGTATTTGAATCCCTCCAGTCCGCGGTATGATTGGATTAGGTCTTCAATCTGATTGTAGAACACCGCACCATTCAGAAAGAATCCCCTGTCCAGGGTTATTCCCAGTTCGATGTTTCTGCCGGTTTCATCGTTCAAATCCGGATTTCCGGAAGAGGTACTATAGAGAGATCTCATAGACGGAAATCTTGATTTTTGGGAAATAGAAACATGGAAATCAAGCCACTCTCTTGGAGAGTACTTAATTCCGGCAATCGGATTTAAACGGGTTTTGTTCTCGCCATCCTGTTTCTTCAGATAATCAATACTTGCACCTCCAACCAGTTTCCATTTTTCGGATAGGCTGATGTGATCCTCAATCCCGATCGAATAGGTATCATGTTCGAACTCTTCCCATTCTTCACCAACATCATCCTGGGTTTTGACCACATCATTTTTTGCATTTAAGCCAAATTTCAATGTGTTATTTTCAGACAGGGGCAAGTCACCCAGTATGAAGGCCTCGAAAGAATGATTGTCATAAGTGGATTCCCATTGGAGTCCGGTATAATCCTCATTATCAAAGGAATCCAATATATTGAAGTGTTTGACATGGTAGAGCCTGGCTTTTAATGAGCCATTCGTTCCCAGAGGAAGTGTGGCTCCCAGGTTATACTGGTACCGGTTCCAGTCATTGAACCGCCAGTAGCGGGTTTTAAAGTATTCGGTGGCGGCCGGTATCCCATATTCGGCTGTATGATAGAGGACCTGGGCCATGATTTCGATGTGTTCGGTGGGATAATAGTAGAACTTTCCGATGTAGTTCTGTCTCATGTAATCGCTTCCGTTTCTCAGGATTTTTTCACCATCACTGTTCCAGTAAAACCCATCCGATTGATCCAGGTTGAAGCTGGCAAATGCATCGAAACGGTCCCAATTGTAGTTTCCGGCCCCGGATATTCGGAATGTGGACGCTTCGGCGACCTGTGTATTTAAAAACAGAGCAGGGTGGTTGAGTCTCTGACTGACCACATTAATAACCCCTCCCAGGGTATTGGCCCCGTACAGAACCGAATTGGCTCCCTTTATGATCTTGACACTTTCGATTCCAGTTGCGGTCAGTGTATTCAGGTCAAATGAGTTGAAATAGGGTTCATAAATGGGAATTCCGTCATACAAGAGGGTCAGGCGGTTGCCGGACAATCCCCGGATCTGAACATTGGCTTCATTTTTCTGGCCTTCCGATACGTAACTGCCCGGAACATAACCCATCACCTCACTCAGGTCTGCCGGAGCGATATCGATCAATTTTTTCTGATCTACTTTAGAGACCGTAGAAATGGGCTGTTGCCTGGGTGTTTTGGCCGTAACCACGACCTCTTCAATGATTTTGGGAGGTTTTTTGGGTTTTTTCTTTGAGTCTGGTTCTTCGTCTCCCTGAATCAGAGAAAAAAACAGGAATACCGTAAAGAAAAAAAATGTGATTTTTTTTAAATTTACTTCTATATTTGGCATATGACCTCCTTTGCAAACACGGCAGGAAATACCGTTTACGGTAGAACCCTATCGGTCAAGTACCATTTCCTCAGTAAATAGATTTTACCGAGAATTTAGGTAACTTGACTCGGAGGAAAAAAATATAATATCAAATTTTTAAAAGAATGTAAATCGGCTACCAGCCGCCGGAAGCGCCTCCTCCGCCGAAACTGCCGCCTCCTCCGGAAAAGCCGCCACCACCGAAGCCCCCACTGCTGCCGGATCCACCTCCCCAGAAAATCGAGCTTCCCCGGCCGCTGCCTCGACCGCCCCGGAAGATGTTCATAAAAATGATCACCATCAATATGAATAGCCCGAAGGGAATCATACTGCCCTTGCCCTTTTTCTGGGCCTTTTTATAGCGGGCCAATTCTTCCGGCGAGATATCAAATTCCTTATTAACAATCCCGGTAATGGCGTTCAGGGCTTGGCTTATCCCTTTAAAATATTCCTTCTTTTTAAAAGATGCCACAATGTAATTGCGAATAATGTACCCGCACTTGGCATCAGTCAGAATGGGCTCAAGTCCATAACCGACCTCGATCCTGATTTTTCTCTCGGCCATGGCAATAATTACGATAACCCCATTATCCAGTCCTTTTTGCCCGATCTTCCATTTCTCTGCAACCCGGATGGAATAATCCTCAAGTGATTCTCCCTGTAACGATTGCAGGGTCAGCAGGGCAAACTGGGAAGTGGTTTTGTTCTCGGCCTCCTCTAATAATCTCTCTAACTGTGCTTCCTCGCCAGCGGAAAGGAGATTGGCTAAGTCATTTATTCGCGCCTTCAGGAGAGGGATTTCAAGTGAAAAGACAAATGCAGTACATGCCATTACCAGAATCAGTATGGACTTGATTTTCATGATTTCTTCTCTAAAATTTGCAATTCATCACCCAGTTCATTGACATCGTCCGGGTGGGCAGGAAAATGCTGGGACAACAGGTTTCCGCATTGGGAAATGGCTTCCAGAATATGATCGACAAACCGGTTGGTTTTAATACCCTCGATGATATGCTCCATGATGGAATTCCATTTTTCCTGGGAAATTTTTTTACTGATTCCCCGGTCAGCTAACAGTTCAACCCTTTTTTCCAACAGGGAAATGAAAATGAGAATACCAGTACGGTCTTTGGTGTTATATACCCCGGATTCCATGAAATGCCGGATGGCACGTTCATTGACTTTCTTCCGCATTAATTTACGGGAAACGATCAATCGATCCATGAAGGTTAAATTGGCAATCAGATAAAATATAAAAATGACCAGGAATGTGGAAAATCCGTAGAAAATCAAAATGTAATGGGGTGAATAATCCCAGAACATGCCCTGGATCAAACTTTCAACCTTGGCGGTAAAAAACATCATGATTATGAAATAAAAAAAACCGCCGATAATTCCGAACATCAACTCCTGAGCCGTGTAATCATAACTTTCTTTTATTACTGACAGGGTAATCTCTCCGGTGGTTTTTCTTTCCGCTTTTTTGACGGCATTATTTATATTTTCAAGGTTTTTAGGACTGAAATGAAACTGTGGCATAATACCTCCTTCCCTATTCCAGCAGGCCTAAATAAATGATGGCCTGTGATGACAATACTGTACGTTATCTAGGTAAACTTGACTTTGGGGACAGTCTCAGCGCCTTCCTGGGATTTGAAATACGGTTTTTCCCTGAATCCGAATAGATTGGCCAGCATTACCCGGGGGAACTGCTTGATATAAACATTAAAGCCCCGGGCAGCTTCATTGAAACGCCTTCTCTCAATGGTTATCCGGTTTTCGGTTCCCTCCAGCTGGTTCTGCAAACTGAGAAAATTTTGATTGGACTTCAATTCCGGATATCGTTCAACCACCACCATCAATCGCTGAAGGGCGGAAGATAAAGAATTCTGAGCCTGTTGAAATTTTTCAAACATGGCCGGGTTATTCAGAACCTCCTCGGATACATTGAAGGTCCCTTTGGCCTTTGACCTGGCCTCGGCAACCGCAATAAAGGTTTCTTTTTCCTGAGCAGCATATCCCTTTACGGTTTCCACCAGGTTGGGAATCAAATCAAAGCGCCTCTGGTATACATTCTCCACCTGGCTCCATTTCTCCTTCACTCCTTCATCAAGTTTGACCATTGAATTATAGGAATTTGTCACATATGAATACAGAATTATTCCAAAAAGAATAACAACTCCGATAATAACCAGACATCCCATTGATAGCTTTCCTTTCATGTTTCCTCCAGCAAACTAAATTTTATAATAAACCTAACTTATCGTTATTCTTTTTCCGCCTGGATTAGGTCTTCGGGTTTCTTCATCAGGGCTTCGGCTTTATATGAGGACAGGAAAAACGGATAGGAATTAACCGAAGTGGCAGCCGGATATGAGTCGTCACCTTCCTGTATTTTGGAAAAAATCTGCAGGGTGTACTGTTTGTTGCCTTTCATGGTGATAGAATAGATCGGGTCGGTGAATTCCAGTTTGGTTTTGCCTTCTACAAATTTCAGACAGCTGAGGTTGGAGAGATCCCGGATCATGGTCTTGATCTCTTCGATTTTTCCCTTTTTACCATACGGCATGACCCAGATTTCAACTTCCTTGGGTTCAGCAGGTTCTTTTTTTGCTGTCGCCTCAGAAGCAGCCGGGGGCTGGGCCTTGATCTCGACCTTTTCCATTTTCCTGGAAAAAACCAGGGATTCACCAGCTAGATTCAATTCGATTTCCCGGATTTCAGAGGGGTCGAATTTCATGACCCGTTTATCCCTCAGGGCCTCTACTGTCTGGTCAAATTGGGTCCGGAAAGCATTTTTGGCTTGAAACACACGATCATCATTCTGAATTTTCACATAGGTATGCCGATGAGTGGCAGCCTGTTTTCCGATTTTAAATTCCCATATCAGCCCTTCTTGATCGTAGACCCGGGTGATAATTCCATTTTGATCATCCAATCCGTATTTTGAATAGCTTCCGGATTCGGAAATCACATCGGTAATGGAAAAACCCGATATTTCCTTGATAATTTTCTGGATTTTGTCCGGATTTGCCGGATATCCCTGGGGACCAATAAACCACTGCTTGTCCTTGATTTCAAGGGTAATGGTTTTGCCGGCCCTGGTGATCTCAACCTTATGAATATCCTCACTGGAAACAGGATCGATCTCCGGAATATCATAGTGGACCCGGTCCGGATTTCTCAGAAAAAGATAAAGCAACAGAGAGATGATTGCAACACCCAGTATGACATATTCGATTTTAAAACCAGAAGATTTCATGGTCAGCCTCCCCTATTCCTTAAACATCAATTGAATCTTTCGCTTTCTGGATCTGCGTCGAAACCAGATCACAATACCGCCCAGAATAACCAGTATGGGCAACCCGATGATATTAAAGGTTTTAAAAAAGGTTTTGGTACCGGACTTTGTCTCTTCCAGCAGGTTGAATCGTTGATGTTTGGAGCGCATAATGGCAATATCCTGGCGATTGTTCAGAAAATCCAGTAAGTTCATCACGAAAATGGCATTGGGTGATTTCCCCTCTTCATCCAGTATATTGTTTTTCATTATTTCTGTGGATCCGATCAGAAATATTTTAGCCTGTTTTCCCTTTTTGATGAAGCTTTCCTGTTTTTTTAATTTGGAAAGATCAATGGCTGGTTTTTCCTCTTTTTTTAGTTGTTTGTCTTTTGGATCAGTTTCCGTGTTTTCTTTTTTTTCCTTTTCTACCGGTTTATCCGGAATGGATTTGCCATCAAAATAGCTGGGAAAGCTTCCTTCCAGTAAATAAGATAACGGTAGACTCTTTTGCAGATCCTTGGACTGGGGAGGCGAAATGAAATAGGGATTTAAATTGATTTTACCGCTCATTTCCCAGGATTTAGCGGATGATGACAACAATTTGATGGCATTGATCTGATTGTCCTTGATCTTTTGTTCGAGCAGTTCCAGCGGAGATATTTTCACCATGATCAAACGTTCGATGTGCTTCAAAAATCCCAGTTGCCGGTTGATAGATTGACTCTGGATTATCGGGGCATAATAAATGGGCTGCTCCCCGCCCCCATAGCGTTGATCCACCCGCTGTTTATAGCAGTTTTCATCCATCACATAGGAATTCTTGATTCTGATCCCATAGTGTTCTAACAGTTTTTCCAATCCGGTTTTCAGGGGTATATAAAAGGGGCCCTGATTGCGATTGAAATACTGCTGGTTCTGGCGCGCCGGCTGAATTTCGTTGAATGCATCCAAAAATATTGCCAGGGTTTTCCCCTTCATTAGAAATTGATCGATTTGATAGAGGGCATAGTCTGAAAACTCTTCTTTGGGTCGGGAGATCACCAGACAATTCAGGTTGGCCGGAATGGGATCTTGCTTTAAATTGACCTGCTTAACCGAATAATTATTAGAAACCATCGAATTGAAATGGGAGATAGATTCGACCTGTTGCTGGTTTGGCAGTCCATAACCCCCGGTCAGAGGAAGGGCGCCGTGGTCGGACAGGTATCCGATGCTATCAAAAATATCAATGAGGTTCTCAATCCCTTCATCAATGGTCTGTTCTATTTTGTCAATGCCGGTTAATTTATACTGGGTACCGAATAGTGGAACGTTCATGGCCTGAATCAGCTGAATTTCCTGGATCTTCTGGTTGTACTCCAAAACAATTCCGGCGACCCCGGTATCGCCGGGAATCTCCTTTCCGAAACGGTCCTTCTGGCTCTCCCACTGCAGCCGAAACAGATTATACTTCTTTTGAGTCTCCATGGCGCTGGGATCTTTACTGGGATCAAAATGGGTGAACACCAACTTGTTGTAATTTTTCTCATTCAGCTTAGTGACCACTTTTTCCAATTTGGATGGTATCTCGGAAAGTCCTGAAATATTGATGTATGGTGCAACGATTTCAAGTGAAGAAGATAAAAACAGTCTTACCTGAATTTTATTTTTCAAGCGAAGCAGTGCACTGATTTTATCATTCATTTTCTGTAAGGCAGCGGTAATTTTATATTCCAAACCTTCGGTACTGGAAATGGTCGGAATTTTTTCGATCATATCCCCGTGGATCATGGCCAGCCCCATATAGGCTTTCTGGAATTTGACTTCATCTTTATCGATATTTTGGATCTGAACAGGGTAGATACCATAATTGTTGGCCTTTTCCTGGTTTGATGTCGTTTTCTGATCGGTTACCCTATCCTTGACACTGACATCATGAAACTGGTAATTGAAATACCGGTTGCCATATATTCCGTATTCGGTCAGTAAATCACGCAAATACCGTTCGGTATTATTGTAGGGTGCAGGTAAATTCTTGGTAAAAAAGACATGAATAGTCAGTGGCTCGGTAAGGGTTGACACCACTTTCTTACTGACCTCTGAAATGGAGTATAAGCCATCTCTGGTCAGGTCAATCCGAAAAAAAAGAGTGGTTGCAGCCAGATTAATGAGAATAAAAACAACCAGATAGGTCAAGAATTTGTAATATTTATTGTACTGTTGTGATTTCATGTCAAACCTCTTATTTTTTTCCCTGTAAAACCAGGTGGTTTCCGTATAAGGCCACAATACTAACGGTTAGAAAATAAAGAATGTCTCTTGAATCAATTATCCCTTTGGCAATATTCTCGAAATGGAAATCCGCTCCCATGAATTCCAGTAATCCCAATAGTGATTCGGGCAGGAAAAACAACATCTTGTCAATCAGGGTCAGGGCCAAACAGATACTCATGCCAATGATAAAGGCAATGATCTGGTTTTTGGTTAAAGAGCTGGCAAACAATCCCACAGCTGAAAAAATGGCACCCAGGAATATGGCACCGATATAACCGCCCAACACCGGGCCCCAGTCCAGTGATCCCATAGTGGTGATGGTGATAGCATAGAATACGGTGGGTAACAACATTACACAGACAAATACCACCGAGGCTATAAATTTTCCCAGAATAATTTCAGTGAAATTAAGGGGAAGGGTTATGAGTATTTCATAGGAACCCACATTCATCTCCTCCGAAAACAGTCGCATGGTTACTGCCGGAATTACAAATGTGAAGGTGATGGGCAACAAGGAGAAAAAGTTACGCAGACTGGCCTGGTTGTACAAAAAAAAGGTGGAAAAGAAAAACCACCCGGTAATCAGCAGAAAAATGGATATCACAATATAGGCGATGGGAGTTATAAAATAACTCTTCAATTCTTTTTTAAAAACAGTCAATACATTTTTCATTTTAATTCTCCTTTGTCAGTTGCCTGAAAATATGTTCAAGTGATTGGGTGTGGGGATATAATGATAGCAGTATCCAGTCCTGATTTTTTATGGTTTTATATATATCGGTTCTGATCGCTTCGCTGGGTTCGCAACCCAATCCCAGATTGAGGATTTGATTCTTTTGGGAAGGTTGCCGGGAGATTTTAGTAATTCCCGGAATGCCTGATAAAATTTTTTCGGCCTGGTCGAATCGCGCATTTTTCAAACTCAGCATCACGCTGGATTCTTTCCCGATTGATTTTTTCAGGTCCTCTATTCCGCTGTCGGCAACAATTTTACCTTTGTTGATAATGACCACCCGGTCACAGGTGGCTTCAGCCTCACTCAATATATGGGTGGATAAAATCACTGTCTTCTTTTTTCCGATCTCTTTAATGATCTCACGTATCTCTACAATTTGATTGGGATCCAGACCGGATGTCGGTTCATCCATAACCAGGATTTCAGGGTCCCCCATCATGGCCTGGGCCAGGCCCACCCGTTGTTTATATCCCCTTGAGAGCTCCCCGACCGGCTGATGCATGACCTCTTTAATACCACAAATATCGGCTAAGTATTTAATACGTGAAGATTTGTTTTCCAGGTCCAGCTGGCGGATGTCTGCGGTGTAATCCAGGTAATCATAGACCAGCATATCCGTATATAGTGGTGCATTCTCCGGGAGGTAACCCATTAATGATTTGATTTTCTGGTGGTCCCGGCTGACATCAAAATCCTTGACTTTGATGGTTCCATTGGTGGGATTCAGAAAGCAGGTCAGAATTCTCATGGTGGTTGTCTTACCGGCACCATTGGGGCCTAACAGACCCAGGACTTCACCCTTTTTAACGTGAAAACTGATCTGATCCAATGCACAAAGTTCGCCATAAAACTTGGTCAGATTCTCAATTTCTATCATGAATAGCTCCTTATGATGATGAATTAAGTTGAGATATTATATCGTTTTTTTGCCGTTTTTTCAAGACCCTGTTCAGGAGGGAGCTATTGATCTATTAATCATCCCAGCCATCCCAGATCAGTATGGTGGTTTCTTCAAAAACAATTTCGACCATAAAGGTAGTGGTTTGTCCCTGGTAGGAAATAACAACTTCATGGGGTCCCTCCATCAAAAGAAAGATGAGTGAACTGTTGGCTTCAACCCGTCTGCTCTGGCTTCCGATAACCACACTAATGTAGGTATCAGATCGATTGAAAATGGACAAATTACCACGCCTTTCTTCACCGCCTTTCTGCCAGAGCAACACGGCCATGACCACCACGGCTACGACCACACCACTGATCAATAAAATCGGAATCAACTTCTTTTTCTTTTTTTCCGGTTTTCTGGATAGCTTTTCGATAATTTTACGGTCTTCTTCTTTTTTCTGTTCGTCCCCCACTCGGAAGGAAAACCAGTATTCGGCATTAACCTTTTTGTAAATCATCGAGTATCCCGCATCAAACTGACTCTCATCAATTTTTATTTCCGAATCCAGCTCGAACATCCTTCTGAGCATATCTTCCGAATTCTTCTGGTTTTCCATTTTATAATAAACCTGTGACAATTTTAGATATATAAAAGCCAGAATATCCTTATCTTCGGTTAGGGATCTTGCACTTTTAAACCCGGCCAGTGCCTGCTCATACTCTCCGCTCTGATACAGTTGCTCGGCCTCCTTCAATATTTCTTCGGTTCTATTCTGTCCCAGGGGTTCGGTTGAATAGATATTCACAACCAAAAAAAACAGGAATACAAAAAAAGTGAAAAATGCGGTGCTTCGCTTTGGAATGAAATTCATTTACTACTCCTACATTAGGTTTCGGTTGATTTGATAAAGTGTTTTTTCTAAGCCATAACCGTATTGGTTTAATATTATAATCGAATTTCAGAAAGAAGTCAAAAAACGATATTTTCCTGATGATTTATTATTTTTTTCTTTTTTTTAGACCAATGCTTGATTTTACTCCGGACAAAAATGATTTCCACATCAGATTAAAAATGGATTTGGACAATTTTCTCTGATAATACATATTTCCTGTCCTCAGCGATTTTCTTTTCTTAGGATTATCGGATTGAATGATCCAGTTGATGAAAAACGAAGCCAGTTTTTCCTTTTTATATGATCTCCTTTTGCTCAACAATGATATTTTCAATTCATTGTAAAACATCCTCATTCTACCCCGGATCTCATACCGGTTTCCGTTGGCCCGGAAAAACAACCGATTGATCTTTCCGCTTTCAAGATGGATGGCATTATTGTTTAAAATCGGATTTATCAAGGATCCGTTCATTGATTGCATTTTCCCACTGAATGAAAATCGGTCATGCCGATCCAGAATCGACAAATGCATTTTCAGACTGAAATCGGTTTTGCCCATAAAGCGGGAACTGGCTCTGATTGGCAGATCATTCCGTTTTGATAAATAATGGGGAATATTGGTTATATTTTCCAAATCCATTTTTATCTTAGAGAAAAATATTTTCGCCGTTTTATTAGCAATTTCAACCTGTTCTTCATAAACAATAAACCCATCTGAAATTTTCACCCTTTCTACACGAATATTTGCCTTGAGATTCCGTAGATATTCCTGGGGAAATTTTTTGGGTCGTATACCGGTTCTACGCGGTACCTGCTTGTTCCTGAAAAATTCCCAATAGACCCCTCTGATTGACAATTGTTCGGCCTGAAAACGACTTTTTCCAATCAAATCAGCCACATCGGCCCCGTGAAAATGGGCCCACTTGATCTGCAGTGATTTCCGATCGGTACGATAACCGAGTTTCCGGGAAAAATCATATTTTGGATAACGGGGATTCAGTGCTGCCAAATGCATCCAGATTTTTGATAAAGGAGCTGAAATGCCCATTTCTTCAATGGTAACAGAATAGAAGCGGTCGGGAAGATTGATACGGATTTTGTTGAAAGTGAGTTCAAGTGTTTCCGGTTTAAAGATTGAATACCCGGTCCTTAACACATGAAAGTCCAATTTCGAATTTGTAAGCATAAAATCCAAATCAAACTTTTTGATAGCTTCCTTTTGGTTTCGACTGCCAATAGTGCTGACCGAACAGTTTTTAAAATGACAGAATTTGACAAAGACCGATCTTAAATTCAATGGGAGAGTGATATTGCTTTTTGGGATATCCACTGATTCTCTTACCGGTTTGCCTTCAGAGCTTTTGAAGATCTTAAAACGTGCTCCTTTGATAACCATTCTCCGCACATTCAGGGTTTTAAAAAAAATATATTTATAAAGCGAAATTCCCTTGATTTTTAAAAGTGGCAATTCTACCTCGATATAGCTTGACGGCTGGTTTAAATGACCCGGTTTACCGTTCATCTCCGGTTCAGGGATCAAATGAAATTTTTTTAATGTGATGCGGTTCAAAAAAAAATTGATCCGGGGTTTCCGGTATTCGATTCGATAGAATCCGGCTGAATTTCTTTCGAAATCATCAATCTGTTTTTTGAACATATACCCGACATATAAGTTAATGACAACATTCAGCAACAGCAATAACAGGGCCAACACACCCGAAAACCAGAACAAATCCCTGACAACCCTTTTCAATTTGTTTTTTAGCATTCTGTCCTGCATCCCTGTTTTTAAGTAGCACCGGCCATTCGAATTTTCAAGGTTTTCTACACAAAGCAGTCATGATTGCTTTGAGAATTGGAATGGTGTAGGTACCAGAATAGGCCATTGGTCCGGCTCCACGGCGGTTGGCCATGACACAAAAGGCAAAGGCCCGGGCCTGTTCATCATCAAAAATATAACCGGCAACCGTATTCACTCCTGAAGCGGGAAGGGTACCGCTTTTTACAAACATCCGGATTCCCCTGGGAGGAACAGGGTTCATGGCATGGGGGTGGTGCCCCTGCGGGGCCAGGGTGGAATAATAGTCTTTGCATAGTTTGGAATAAAAATGAATAAGGGCCTGTATCAGTTGACTGGGAGAAAAACGGTTTCTGGGGGATAGTCCGGAAGCATCAGCAATAATGAATTGACCTTTTCCCATCCCGATATTTTCCTGGCAGTACCGGTTCATAACTCCCAAACCCTTTTCTCGATTCCCCGGGATCGAATCAAAATATGCGCCCAGATTTTTGTTCAACAGCTCGGCAATAACATTGTTGCTTTCACAATTAAGTGTTCGAGTGATATCGCCCAGGTTCTGGGTCCGGATAATGCTTAAAACCCGGGCGTTTTCAGGAGCTTTATCCTGGAGCAGATGTCCCATCACCTTAATCCCTTCTGCTTGCAAACATTCTCTGAAAACGGTGGCGGTAAACAGTCCCGGCCTGGACACACAGAGACGTAAAACCTTGTACCGTCGATCCCAGCGGGTAATATTTCCCTTAACCGTATAGTAATCTCCCCAGTTCTTCTTCTGATAGGTCATGGTCGGCTTTCCAGGAGAGAGAGATGGTGAAATTTTCACATTGTAAAACAGTCGTGCATACGCGGTTTGAGGAATGGTCCGAAGTTCGGGAGGAGGCCCTACCTTCAATTTCAGAGGAATCCAGTTATAGTTCAAGGTCAAGGCACATGGAGGTGCATATAGATGCCGTGCATTGGGTGGATATCGCGGCTGTTCCTGGTCCAGAAATGAAACATCATAAACGATATTCCCCTCTATTCGTTTTATGTGTTTTCCCTTTAATTCCTTGGCCAGTTCCATCAGGTGATGATGCCTCAGAGTGGGATCCCCTTTTCCCTTTAAATATAGGCTTCCCTTCAAAATACCGTTCTCCAGCTCGCCCTGAGCCAACAGGTAGGTTTCAAATTTAAAATGGGGACCGAATTTGGCCAGGGCAATTCCCGAAGTGATAATTTTGGTTACTGATGCAGGGATGAAAGATATCTCCGGATTGCGTTGAAACAGGACCTGTTTACCGTCAAGGGTAACGATTTTTATTCCTACCCGAATCTTGGAAAATCTGGAGGTACTCAGGCAGGAATTTATCCTTTTTTTGAAATTTTCCCGAATGGCTTGAGGGTTTCCGGAATGGGCGGAGTTGAGTCTGGAGTGAGGTATGGTAAATGTGAGGTTCACGACCATAAAACCCAACAAAAGGTTGCGAATACTACCCGCGATCATTTTTTTGGTCTGTAGAGAATTTTGGATCATATTGAAGTTAATAAGTAAAATTGAAAAAAAAATCAAGCCGAAAGAGTGTTTTTTTATTTAAAAACAAATCACTTTGTTTTAAAATATAAATGAATTGAACGCCCAATGAAATGGAGGGGGAAATGAAACCCATTAAAAAATATTCAATATTATTCATTTTGGCCCTGGTTGTCATTTGTCTTTCACCTCAAGCCTGTAATCCAACGGATGAAGGTGACAATGATATTGAAGAGGAACTGACCGACGACACCTATGATGTGGATCTATACGGGATACCTAAATTTGTAAATGCAAATTATATTGAGCTGTATAAGATTTGGAGAATTTCAAAATTTCGTTCAGGATATGGTCATGATTATTCGGATGATTTCGAGAATTGCCGTAGCATGAAACACTATTTCCAGCCAAAGAACAGTGTGAACTGGTCCTCTGTTGGCATCTATTCTCCGGTTACCGGTACCATAAGGGTCTTGAATGATGGATGGGCCGGAACCCAGGTATGGATCAGGTCCGATCAGTATCCTGCTTTTCAATTTATCCTCTTCCATGTCAATTTATCTGTCCCTCTCAATATCGGTGATGCGGTGGAAGCCGGAGAAAAATTGGGGAATCATATCGGCTCACAAACCATGTCCGATATAGCGATTGGGGTTCACACCCCCAATGGTTGGAAACTGATTTCTTATTTTGAGGTCATGACCGATTCACTTTTCCAGAATTATCAAGTCCGGAGTGTCAATAATCGCAACCAGCTGATTATCTACATGCAGGCCCGCGATGCCGATCCGCTCACCTGTCAGGGGGAAACTTTTATTAACAGTGGAAACCTGGCGCATTGGTTTATTCTGAATTAATAAAATTATCGAGATGGGCACCCACCCGATTTTTTAGAATGCCCATCAGATCCGCATCCATATAGTTGTATTCATCCGAAATATTCAGGCATATGATTTTTTTGAAAAGGTTCAGAGAATCAAGGTTATTATCAATAAATACCTGATGGGTGTTTTCCATCACAAAAATCAGGTCTGCCCATTCAAGCAGGTCCTCATCGACTCTGACCACTGCTTCCGGATGAATTCCGGCTGATTTGACTTCGAGCATGGGATCATCTCTAAAAATATTTTCAGCGGTTACACTTCTCATCATGTTGTATGTACATATAAACAGAACCTTCAATGGAATTGAATCCCTTTTCATTCCTGATACCCCTTCTTCAGTCGGTGAATGCCCTCTGTGGGCATCAAATATACGCCTCTGCCATGGGTGGCAATCATCAATACATGATCGCGGGGATGAACCTTGAGATCATGAACCGGAACAGTTGGCAAATTGTTTTTCAAGGAAAACCAGAACTCTCCGCCGTTAATGCTGATATAAACCCCCAGATCCGTTCCCAGGTAGAATATCATTGGATCCTGCGGATCTTCTCTGATGACATTAACCGGTTCATCGGGCAGATTCGATTTTATTGATTCCCAATCTACACCCTGATTGCTGCTGGAATAGACATAGGTGGAAAAATCATTATCCCGGTAACCAGTCATTGTGACCAGGATCTTACCCTTTTCGTGTCTGGATGCGACCACCCGGGAAATCCATTTTTTAGGAAGTATCTGACTGATTTTTTGCCATTGGCGTCCTCCATTCCGGGTGATCCACACAGTGCCATCATCTGTTCCCGCTATCAATACCTCGGCTGAAAAATATGATTCATCCAGGCTGGTGATGGTTGCATAAGGGACATTTCCTAAAATTTCCTGCTGGTCACTGAGATCAGGAGAAATTTCTTTCCAGTTTTCGCCCCGGTCATCAGACCTCAATACATGGTTTGATCCCATATACAGGGTTTTTGAATAATGTTTTGAAAGCAAAAATGGAGAAAGCCAGTTGAAGCGGTAGGGAATTTTATTCTCAGGGGCCTTGGGCTGTATGCTTTTTCTGATTCTATTACGAAAATCCAATCTGTTAAGACTTCCGAATTGGGTGGCCAGAAATACCAGGCTCTGGTTCTGGCGATCTATTTGGACATAAGCGCCATCCCCGCCCCATATCATTTCCCAGTCAGCATTCCGGTTACCGGTCAGGCATTCACTGGAGCCCACCACAACCCCATTGTCCTGAAGGCCGCAATATATTTGAAATGGTACCCGATAGTCATATTGAATGGTATAACATTGGGAAATAGGAAGATTGGTTATTTTATCCCAGGTTTGACCACGGTTTCGGGACAGGTTTAACCCTCCATCGGTACCCAGTATTAAATGACCAGGATCTCCGGGATTGATCCAGAGGGCGTGACTGTCCCGGTGCACAATTTCCTTCCCCAGGGCTGCCTTTTCAGCAGTGAGATTAACAAAGATCCTGCCTCCATCCTTGGATTTCAAAACCGGTATTCCCAAAATATATATTTCATTCTCATCATCTGGTGATACCCGAATCTGGCCAAAATAAAATCCGTAGGTCAGGTACATATTTTCAAGATAATGCTGATTCACCTTACTCCAGGTGTTTCCGCCATCATGGCTTTTATAGACCTCGGCACCCTTTACGTAAGGATTGATTCGCCTTTCCTGGGCATCCGAAAATATCCGGGCAATACTCTGGGGTGTGATTAAGCCAGATTTTACGAATTCATTGACTGTTTTTGCCGAATAAACCCGGGGTGCCCGGTGTTCATCCAGAAATAATTGTAATTGTTTTGGATCCAGTTTCAAAAATTGATGAATGGTCATCTCTTGAATCATCTCAATGGTAATCCCGCTTTTCGATTTATCCGGGCGTGGTTCCTGATTATCCAGTATGGCATAAATAACCGAAGGGTTCGAATCAGCGATGGCCAATCCAATTCGGCCTACATGCCTGTTCTGGGGAAATCCATTGATTATTTTCGACCAGCTTTTACCGCCATCCCTGGTTTTGTATATGGCACTTTCAATTCCAGATTCGATAAAATTCCAGGCCTTTCTACTCCTCTGCCAGGAAGCGGCATACAATACACACGGATCCCTGGGATGCATACACAGATCAATAACCCCGGTGTGTTCACTGATGAATAGGATTTTCTCCCAATTCTCGCCGCCATCAATTGTCTTATATAGTCCTCTTTCTTGATTGGACGAGTAGAGATGACCCATGGCCGCCACATAAACAATTTGATCGTCAAGGGGATCGATGATTATCCTGCCTATATGACAAGTGTCCTCCAGACCCATATTTTGCCAGGTCTTGCCACCATCAACACTTTTGAACACACCGGTCCCGGCATAAGTGCTTTGTGAGGAATTGGCCTCCCCGGTACCCACCCAGATCAAGTTCTCATTTTTTTGTGATATGGCTATATCACCAATTCCGATTGAGGACTCATGATTAAGAATGGATCTCCAATTCACCCCCTGGTCATGGGTAACCCACAAGCCACCCGCTGCTGTGGCTACATAAAAACATTTCGGATTATTTTGACGGACAGCGATATCAGTTACCCGACCGGCAATATGGTGTGGGCCGCCGTATACCCACTTCAGGTTTTTAAAAATGGACTCGTCCCGCATCTGTTGATGAATGGCGTAAGCATCCAGTCTTTCCTTGATGGTGACGACTGAAAATATGAATTCAGATAAAATTAAAATTGATAAAAAATATAAAAATTTCAGCAAATACCTCCTGATGCCATGAAGCCGATTTGGTTTTCGCTATGTCTATTTTACACCCAAATTTTCGGTATTTCAAATATCAGGAAAATAATTGCCATCTTAAACTTTTTAATGTAAAATGAAGTAAAATATATTGTGGTGAGAAATTATGAAAAATTCCAAATTGTTTTTTAAAAACATTATTTTTAGCTGGTTAATTTTCGGATTCTGCCTTTCCTTACCCTTATTTTCCGGCCAGGATGACCCGACAATCATCGAGAAAATTGAAGTGGTCAATGTAGAGGTCCCGGTCCGGGTTTTTTATAAGGGTGAGCTGGTTAAAAATCTGACCAAAAATGATTTTACTTTATACGAAGGTAATGAGAAACAGTTCATCAATGGTTTCTATTCCAAAATAAAATGCATAAACACTCAAAACGTCAAATTAAAACCTCTCTATCAAGAACGCAGTACAGCCTCCCGCTATTTCGTATTGATCTTCCGTACCACTGATTACAATATTGAATTGAGAAATGGAATTGAATACCTGTTTGAGAATATCATCAAACCCCAGGATGAATTACTGATATTTGTCAATGATAAAACCATCTCATTAAGCAAATCATACTGGAAAATTGACCGAAAAGAAATCCTCACGCAAATGCTTAAAGAAGAATGCATCCATGCCCACCAAAGACTGATTTCCTATTTTTTATCCATCCAGAAAGATCTGGATCGAACCCAGTTGAAATTAATCGAAAATGATTCATACAGCCAAAATGCATTTTTTATCATTGAGTTCCTGAGAAGATACCTGACCACCTGGCAGGAATACAAGAAGAAGTACTTGATACCGGATCTGGACAAATACTACAATTTTGCCAACCATCTGGATAAAATCAAAAAAGAGAAATGGATTATCAATTTTTATCAGATTGAAATGTTTCCTAAAATGAAAATTACCGGACGCCTGAGACAGAAAATCGAGACCATGATCAGTGAATTGATGGTGGCCCGCAGCGAAGATGCGGTTCACTCCCGAATTATTTCCAGATTCCTGGAGGATATCGATACCGAACTTAATGTTGCCGATGACTTTCCTATCGAGGAAATCACCAAGTTGATGTACAAAGTGAATACCACCTTCCATTCCGTTTTCATGGGTATCGAGAAAGAAACCATGGATCAGGATTTCCAGTTCAGGAAGGTTTCTACTGATATAGAAAATTGCCTGCGGGAACTGACCAAGAAAACCGGAGGGGCACTGATTACCAGCGGTGATCTCGGTTCTGCCCTGCATTCCATTGAGAACAAGGAAGACCTGTATTATGTGTTGACCTATGTTCCCCGAAACCCTAAAAACATCGATAAAATCAGGATAACGGTTAGCAACAATAAATATGATGTGGTATATGATGACAATATCCGAGCGGATTATATTTCGGAATACCTGAAAACCCGTAAAGCAGAAATTCCTTCGGTAACCTTATCAGGAATCAGATTCAAAACCAATAAATTAACCATGACCGTATCGGACTTTTTTATGACTGTTGATAGCAAAAAAAAGATGGGGAAGTTAAGTGTGCGTGTCCGCTTAATCAATGAAAACAATGAAAACGTTTTCGATCAAAAACGATTGGTTGTTGCCAAAAAGAAGAACGTCAATATTTCAATAAATTTTGAAGCGATTCCCAAGGCAAAATATAACATTATTATTGATGTGTCCGATTTATTTACCGAAAGAACGGCCATGGATTTTCTGGAATCTGTCTATGTTGAATAGTTATCACACTCCCCTATCCATGATCCATTATATGAATTTTACCATTGGATGAAGTGATGTATTTGGTTGATTTTTACCGGAAAAAAATATAAAATTCAGAATGGCAGCTTTAATAAAAATTTCCCACCCATGATAAATCTGAATCGATTTTTAAAATTATCCACTGACAAGATCAGTCAAGAGAAAGTATGTGGCGCGACTGATATCGGAAAGATGCGGGAAAACAATGAAGATTGTTTCTTCATTGAAAAGGAAAAACAATTGTTTGTTGTTTCTGACGGAATGGGTGGTCACAATGCCGGCGAGGTAGCCAGTTCGACTGCCACCCAAACAGTGAGGGATTATTTTACTGTCGAACGATTGGCCAAAATAAAAAAGAATCCGCAAAATATCCGTGAAGAAATTATCAACAGTATCAAGCAGGCACATCAGAATATTCTGGAAATGTCAGCCCAAAACCCCGATTACAAAGGGATGGGCTGCACCATTGTCGTCGCCCTGATGATTGATGACACTTTGCATCTGGGTCACATTGGGGATTCCAGGGCCTACCTGACTGATAAAAAGAGTATTACCCTCCTAACCACTGACCATACCTATGTCATGCAATTGGTGAAAGCCGGGAAAATGAGGTTGGATGAGATCAGGACCAGCAACATAAAGAACCATCTCAGTCAGGCCTTGGGAGCACCCATTACCCTGACGCCTGATTACAACTATCAAAGATTAAATCCGGGTAACAGGGTATTGATCTGCACAGACGGACTCTGGGATCTTATTTCAGACCGGGAAATATATAACCTGCTCACCCAAAACAAAAGCAAGGATCAGATATGCAAGGACTTCATCCGCAAAGCCAATAGAAAGGGCGGTCTTGACAATATCACTCTCGTTGTCATCGAATATGACGATTCAGATAACCTGAACGAAGACCAAAAGTCCGAGACCTCGGATACTGGAGAATATGGAGTTGTTTTCTCCCTTCCTGGCAAAGATGCTTCTGAATAAATGGTTTTGTCTCATCTTTGTTCTCCTTATGACCCACACGGTTCAACTGAATGCCAGGTTAGATTACAATTTTTCTTATCAATTCAGGGGATTCACCCATGGAAAAATACTGTTGATTATCCCTTTCCGGATATATTATGAATCATTTGCATCGGTGAATTTCAACTCTGAAAAGAGCGTTGACGGTTGTTTTGATTTTCATTTCAGTGACATATCTGAATCCGGATATATGATGAGAACTTCAGGTTTCCTGGGTAAAACCCTGGTGGTCTTAACGGCTGACTATGATTTAAAAAAGGGATTGAAATTCGCACTTCATAAATTAAAACATTTTTATGAACCCTATTATTCAAAATTTATCAAAAGAAAGAAGCCATTTCTTTTCAGGATTTATTCAACCAAGAAAAATTCAATGGGTTTCAGGAGAAATAGTAGAGGCATACACAGTCATTTCTTTATTGATTTCAAGGTCAGGTTTCAACATCATCCCGAAATACTAAATATTGATTTCAATATATACAAAATTCTACTGGAAATGCTGAAGGTCTATAATCATTCATTTTTACCGGGAAAGAAAATAGAAACTTTGATTAAGCGTCCCCGACAGGAATGGAAGAGTTCCCTTTTGGATTATTCAAGCAATATCAATCGGGTGACCGTTCTGGCAGCTCGAATAATGAAAAAACTGAAACCATTAAAACAAACAGCACCCTTCCGAATTCACTACCGGGTATCAAATTTGACTCCTTCTATAATTGAAGTTACCGGTATGTCCAAACCCGAAGTTCCGATCTGGGGGAGACACCTGATCAAGGAAGTTACCCGCAAAATTAGAATCAGATTAAAGGACCGGATACTGCTGGAAGATACATTTACCTTGATCATTGAAAATCCCCAGGGAAATGGATTGCAGGCCAGAACGTCCCTTCAGCTGAAAAACTAAGACTGATTGCCGTTGAATAATTTCTGAAATATCATCTTTTCAAGTAACAATTTCTTTTCCCCGAGCTTTTTCTTTAAGAACCGATGGTCTCTGACCGTGGTTCTCAAATACATGCGCACCAATCCAAATCCGTATATTAATTTTCCAATGATTGAGGTTTCAATAAAAACCTGGCTGATTAAAAAGCCATGAAACAGAAGTGTTTCTCCGGTGATGAACACGTCATCATAAAATAAGTAACCGAGACCGGGAATGATTTTGACAATGATATCAAGTGTTTTAAACCGTCGATTGTTCAATTGAATTCTTTTTACAATCCGGTTGATATCAAGAATATCTTCCCTTGAGTATCCGGCCTTATCCAGAAGTTTAAAAAATTGTTCCCAGTTTTCATCAATCAGATAACTCAGGGTGATATATCGAATTTGCTTCTCTTTCGATTCACAACTCATTTGCTTTAAAATTTTGCGGGCCCACTCCGATTTACCTCTTGATAAAAAGAAAACTCCAATCTCTTCATAGACTTGATTGATTTTAGGGGAATCCTTCAGGTACCTGATGGACTGATTAAAGGACTTCATCATTTCAGCTTCACTATCGAGGGAGCGGTAGGCGATTGCCAGTTTCAGCCATAGAATTCCCCTTTCTTCTGAAGTCAAGGGGTAGAAAAGCAGAACTCTATTGTATTCGGTTATGGCCTCCTGGATCATTCCATTGGCTTCCAGGGCCTCAATAAACCGGTGGGTTTGCGTATCCTGAAATGCTCCACCAAGGAAACCACTGAACAGGATAAAAGCCATAATCGGAAAATAAATCTTTTTAGTCATTAATATAAAATTTCAATGAAATTTCGATTCCCTTTTTGAAACTGTTATCGATTTTCTGGTTGGTAATACGGGCCGATACCACTGAACCATAGATATTTCCGATATACAAAAACACTCCTATTGATGAAAACAACCAGCCCTTGAACGACTTGATCCCCCGGTCCCTGAAACCCTCATAGGCCAGATATGAAGTGGTGAAAAAACTGACCATGGATATCAACCCTTCTTTAACCCGGCCTGAATAAATGCGGCCGGACCCGGGTAATACGGTTGACAGGATGGCAGCCTTGAGTGGAGATTTTTTTTTTATCTTGAATAATATATCCGAATACCTATCAAACACTTGAATATAAGGTCTTTCCTCACATCTAAATGTATCTATAATTGCTCTGGCTTTTTCCGGATCTCCTTTGCATAAAGAATTGGCCAGAATCATGGTGTTGATTACCCGGTGGTCCGGAGCGGATTGCCTGTTTATCAATAAAGAGCTGGACCGATCGTATTGTCCCTGTTTGAAAAGTAAAAATCCCATATGGACCAACGCCTCATCATAAATGGCTACTCCTGGCTGGGACAGCAAACAGAGTTTGAAAAATTTTTCTGCATTTTCGTATTCGTTTAAAAAACTGAAACATTTACCGATTTTTAAATTCAGTTCCAGAATTTCCGCATCGGTATTTTCGAAAAGATACAAAATCCTCAGGTACTCATAGGATGCTCTCGAATAATCTCCGGATTTATAGAGATATTTTGCGAATTTTTTAATATTCTGTTTGGAAATTTCAGCCCCACCCAGCAAAAACAGTGTGATCACTAAAAAAATAAAGAAAATTACTGACTTTTTGAGTTTCATTTATGGTTTTGCTCCTCAAGGAAATCTATGGCTTTTCCGGTTCGAATATCTATATCATATAATTCGGAAACAAAGGCAATATTTCTCACCATACGGTCAGCCAGCATTAAAAAGACAATCGGTAAATTTCTTTTTGAGATTAATGTTTCCAAATGACTGAGCCAATCAGTTGAAAAATGTTGGATACCCTGTGAAGAAAAATCAAAGTAAATCCGGAATATCGCTTTTAAAAACACTTCATATTCTATATATCGGGATGGTCTGATACTGGTATGGATCTCATATCGATAGGATTGAATGAATTCGATATTTTTCTTATCGGTTTCATTATTATTAGAATTCAATGTCATCAGTAAATATGGCCCGGTCATAATTAATATCAGAAATAAGCTAATTTCTTTTTTCAATCGGTCTCTTTCTCCTCTACATACTTTTTGACCTGTTCATAATGCAGATCGATAAAGCTGTTGTTTTTTGAATCTTTATTCAATTGAACGGCTTTTTTCAAATAGATCAAGGCCTGGTCATAATGTCCGGTATAGAAATAGTTTAATCCCAGCAGGTCATAGGCCACCGCATCATCCGGGTCTAATTTGATTAATCTCTGGGTGATCCTCAGGGCCAGATCATGGTTTTTTAAACGGATTAAAACCTGGGCATAATATTTCAGTACATCCACATTGGTTTTGTTTTTTTCATAGGCTTTTTTATATTCAATACAGGCATTGGGATAATCAAACCGTTGATAGTAATAGGTCCCAAGGTTAAGTGCGGTCAAAGGGGAATGGTAAATTTCCTCTATTTGGAAATCAAAAAATTCCGGAATCACAATCATGGCCCACCGGTTGTTATTTATGGAATTGCCTCGCTCCCAGAGACCCTGAAATTTATCCCATTTCACTTTCTGAATTTTTTTCTTGGCTGGATCTTTAACCAAAATCAATTTTTTTTCAAGTTCCATCCCAACCACAACCCTGAAATGTCCCAATTTAAAACCTTTTTTGAAATCCTGAAGAACAATAACCGGGATCTTATTCGAAAGCAATTTTTGAAGGAGCTTGAAGTCTCCTGTAAAAGAAAAGGCCCTCAGTCCGTATTGCTCTGGGAAAAAAATCATGCTTGAGTTGGAGGTTCCTCTTATCGTTTTGGAAAACGTCAAGCCGACCAATTCGTCAAAACATACATTCTCCATTCCCCAATACTCCATTAGCAGATATAACACCATGGGCCCGCAATAAAAGACATTGGGTTGAATATAGTCCTTCAATTTCAAAAAATCAGGCGGAAAGTCACTTGTGAAAAGAATGGCAGTCAAGGCAATTAAAAGAAGCAAAAATAAAAGTTTATTGGAAATGAAATCACCACCACTGCTAAAAATATTTTAACCGAAATGCTTTATATATCGGCTCGGATACCGGGAATCATGTGAATTCAGTTTACTATTTTTTTACTATATAAATTTAGTATTCTATGCTTTTAAATCAACCGGAATTATTCACACAGGGGTTGTCGGAATAGAAAAGCTAAACATGAAGGTTGGATTCCGGGTTTTTAATACCAATACCACGGATCATATAAGAGGAGCAATAATACGACAAGAACAACAGTGGCAATCAGGGTAATCCATAACCACGTGTAATCATAACGACGATAATAACCACCGCCATCTTCATCTCCCAGAATCAAATCATTTTTCAATAACTGCACATGAATGTCACTGTCAATTTTGGACATATCAATTGACTCTTTTTGCTGTTTGATGATTTCCTGTGAACTGTGAACTGCATAGATATCTTGAGTAGAAGAGACAAAAAAGAATGTAACCGCTGCAATCAAGGCAATAAAATGTTTTAATTTCATTTAATAACCTCCAATCATACAATACTCATGAATTAACTTCATGAAAAGTATAAAAGGGTGAAAATTGAAAGTCAACTAAAAAATAATAAATATATTTTTTCTTCTTGGCTATTTCAGTTTTTTATTTTGGATCTTCGGCTTTAGGCTCCGCTTGACTTTGGGAAATGCCTGATCCCTGATCGGATCGGGTTTCAACCGTAAAGGCATAGGACAGGGCAAAAAATATAATTCCCACCACACAAACGGTTCCGGCAACGGCGATGACCGGAGAGAACAGTTTATCGAAAACCACATTGAATATACCACCCAGATTTTCAAAAACAACTTCATGCACATCAAAGGGAATTTCACTTGAGTAGTCATAGGGTATGTCATAGAAAAACAGATTGGTCACATTTTTGGCAAAGAGAGCCGGCAGCAAAGCGGACAGCCCCCCGATAGCGGTGGAAACGCCGCTCCAGCGTAAAAAATTTGATTTGGATGTCGCAGCTATTAATGAACCCAGCAATATAAACACGGCGGGTATGAGAAAAAGCAAATAGGTCAGGGAAACCACACCCTTGGATATTGAAATTCCCCTGGGCAAATAATCAACTCCCTCGAACATATCGACTTCATCGGGAATGTCTTCATTCATTTCAACACGGATATTCTGGAGTGTTTCCCTGACGGTATTGAGGTCCGGCTTGCAGGCCGGAAGCAGACCATCATGATCGTGGTATTGATCCAGGGCAGCCTCATTCCAAATATCCTGCTCAGTGACATTACATGGAGGCAATTGATCCAGGACTTTTATGAATTCCCTTTCTATGGATTCATGCTGAAGAGCACGTTTAAGAGGACGCATGTCCAAAATGATAGATTTGGGTGGTATTTCACCCCTCAGCATTTCCCCAATTTCCTGCAGTGAACCTGACAATTCGTTTTTTAGCCAATCCAGCAGCCCAATTTCTTTCATCAGATCACGGGGAGAAAAACCGGATTTCCGGGCAGCATTAATCCATTCCCGGGCATTACTGTCAGAAATAGCATCTTTTCTTTGCACGGCTTTATACATGTCATCAACCACATAGGGTACTTCATTGATAATTTCTTGTGGCAGGTCGGATAGAAATTCAGGTGAAACCGCAGCCTTGGTCATACCGACTGCCCAGATGATTCCAAAGAGAGTGGGGATACCAATAAATACAATTACCAATAAACCAATAATTTTTCTTAATGGATTCATTTACTTGCCTCCTTATCTATACCGGTTCCCTATTTATTAATTATAACGTATTAGAATTAATTTTGTTCAATTTTTTTATTGATTTCATGACTAAAACAAACATGATCAGGCCAGGCAGATCCGATAGCTGGTTTGATCACTGGCTGATGCTTGAAAACTCGCAAAATCTAAGTTAATATATTGTCAGGCTACATTTTCAGAGTATGGATTTTGATAGTGTAAATAAATTAATATCAACCCATTACCGGTTGCTGCGTAAGTTCTCGGACAAAGAATTTTTGGAAATCAATGAGGAAATTTCACAAAAGATCTTTATTGAAGAAAAAGAAAAAAATGATGTTCTGTGCAGGGTCTGCAAGTACAATATATCATCAATGGATGAGATGATTGAGTTCAATGGCTCTCATCAGCATACATTTAAAAATCCAGTGGGCATTGTTTACCGGATAAGGTGTTTTTCCTCAGCAAGCGGGTGTATGCTGATTGGTGCTCCCACAACCGATAACACCTGGTTTCCGGGATTCAGCTGGAATTTTGCCCTATGCTCACAATGTTTTTCGCATCTGGGCTGGTTTTATCAATCATCACAGATGACTTTCTTCGGTCTGATCCTCGAGAATATAATTGAAAATTCTTCTACCCATTAAAATCATTGACATATTTTTTTAAAACGATAAAATGTAAATTATTATAAAAATATATTTTTTAAATGAAAATGCAGGATTGAATTAGAGAGATGGGTTCCATAAAAACCGGCAAACGATTTTTCAATTTGAATATCGGGTGTAAGTTATTAATGGGATATTCAACCCTTATTCTGCTTACCATTCTCACTGCTTTTTTTGCTCTCCATTATTTGGATAAATTAAATTCCATCAACGAAAGCATTACCCAAAAAAATATTCCTATAATCAATGCTGCCGAAAACATGATTGAAAGTGTTTATTCACAGGAACTTTTCGGTAGCCGCTACTACATATTAAAAAGTAACAAAATGATGGAACTCTTTTCCAACAGCCAAATTGAATTCAAAAAACATCTCAATACCCTGAATGAACTTCTGACTGAGGACATTGAAAAGGTTAGGGAAATTCAATCTGTTTACGATGAGTATAATGCCTTATTTCGGGAATGGTTTCTATCGAAAATCGAGTCGACATCCGACCAAAAAAAGTACGACAAAACCATTTTTGAAAAGCAGAGTCAATTAATCGCTCAGATCCAGGGGGTTTACAATCAAGCCAATCTTGATCAAAACCAAAAAAACATTACCCTCTCCCTAATCGGAGTAAAGGCTTTCCGGATTATAACAATTATCTGTATCATTAGCATTATTATCGGCATTGGAGCCGCGTTGCGTATCACCCACAGTATTTCAAAACCGATTGTTCTGCTTAAAAACGCCACCCATGAAATAGCGAAGGGGAATTTCGACCACATGCCAGATATTAAAAACGAGGATGAAATCGGAGACCTGGCCCATTCTTTCGAAGAAATGGGCAAAAGGTTAAAAAATATTGAAGAGATGTATCTGGATGCCAATCCATTGACCCGTTTACCCGGTGGCATTGCCATTGAAAATGTATTAAAAAAAAGAATCAATTCAACGGTTCCCATTGCCTTTTGTTTGGTTGACCTGGATCATTTCAAGATTTTCAATGATCACTATGGCTATGTCCGTGGGAACAAAGTTATCAAAAAAACCGCAGAGATTATCGAATCCGCATCAAAAAAATTTGGAACCAAGAATGATTTTATTGGACATATCGGTGGCGATGATTTTGTGATTATCACTTCGGCTAAGCACTTCGAGAAAATATGTCAGTTTATCGTTGACATGTTTGATCGCTTAATAGTTGAATTCTATGATAAGGTTGACCTGGACACCGGGTTTATACTGGAAAAATCCCGTTCCGGTATAAAGCAAAAATTCACGGTCATGACCATTTCTATTGCCGTGGTAACCAATAAAGGAAAAAAATTCAAACACCATATTGAAGTGGGTGAAATCGCTGCCGAGCTGAAAAATTATGCCAAGTCTTTACCCTCCAGCCTTTTCATCGTTGACCGGCGAATGAAGAATTCAAACCGCACCAAGTCATAAATTCCATAACTATTTTTATTCCTTGATATAAAATTTAAAATAAGATAAATTAACAACATGAAAAAATATTTTATACCTTTTCTGATTGTGAACACTATTTTATTTTACAGCTGCGCCTCATTATTTAAAAAACGGAATGTGTCTAACCAAGGATTACTGAAAATTGAAATTTCTACCCTTGCACCTGATCAATTCAATGACTATATATTTCAATTAAATGAAATAGCCAATAAATCAGAATCCGATTATCAAAAAAGATTGGCCCATTTATACATGGCCCGCGCCTTGGTATACCATCGAAACCCATCAATCCAGTATGACAGGGCCGTGGAAAGTTTCAATGAGTATCTCAAGCTTGAATCGAACCAAAACCAAAAGGATGAGATCATGTCATGGGTACATCTTTTAAATCATCTGAGTAAATTAAAGGCGGAATTGGAAGATGTGAAACGAATGATACCTTCCCTGGGCCTGGAAAACCAAAACCTGGCCAAACAGGTAAAAGATCAGGCCAAAACCATTCAACAGTTGAAAATAAAAATAAAAAGGTTGGATTCACTGTATTTTAAAATCGAGAAAAAAAAGAAGAAAAATAACAACAAGTCAAATCAATAACCGCTTTGCTGTGGTTTTCGGATCAAAAATGTTTAACCTCATCCAGGGAAGAGAAGCTGACGATAAATTCCATATTGACGTAAACTTTATGACGATTTGATTTTATTCCGGTTTTTTTGCTTTCCAGAACATAAAATTCCTTTGTGGTCTGAACGGCATTGCTGTCATGAACGTCAGCTCCGGATAAGACAATACAATTATCCAATATTTCATCCAATATCCCGATGTATACCCAGGCTGACCGGGTATCAATGACAATTTTCTTTTTTAAATATTTTTTTAATGCCTGTTTCATGATAATCCATTCACCCTCAATATCTGGATGTTGTTTTTATCCACATCGTATTTTTCCCATATTTTAATGGCCATGGAAAGAGATTCGATCACTGGTACGGTATAACTCGATATTCCCTTCCTTCTCAGGTAATCCCGATTTTGCCACACATATTCCGAATAACCCCTGGGTGCCAGAATAAGCGGTTTGGATATCATTTCGGAAAGGTCAATCAGGTAATCATTGATATATTCACTCAACCCGGGAACCTGAAAGTAAAGGGCCAGTAAAATCACATCCACCTGTGGATCGTTATCCAGTATTTTAATGGCCTCAACCAGTCTTCTGTCATCACAATCCCCGAAAAGGTCCAGAGGATTGGAACTGATCATTTCCAATACTATTTTCTTTTTTTCTTCTGAAGAAATATGAAATTTATCTATTAACAATTCCGATAACTGATGCATGCTGCGGTCAGAAAATCCAGCCAGTTGCATACCGGCCTGGGTGATCTGGTCGGCCAGTAGAATACCAGCTCCGCCACCCACGGTGATAATACCGACCCGGTTGCCCCTGGCCCTGGGTTGTGTGGCCAGAATAGACAGAATATTAACCAGAATTTTAGGATCTTCGGTGAGTTCTTCAATGAGAAAAAATCCGGCTTGATCACAGGCTGCTTTAAAAGCCTGGAAACTGCCAGCCAGGGAAGCCGTATGGGACATGGTGGCGGCCGCTCCCCCGCCGACTCCTCCTTTGATTACAATAACCGGTTTCTCTTTACTTATTTCTTTTCCAACCTCGATAAACTGAAGTCCGTCCTTCAAACCCTCCAGATACAAAGCAATGACCTTTATGCGAACATCCTCTTTCATATGATTGAGCAATTCGGGAATGGTCACCCCACTGGAATTTCCACATGACACCCATCTCCCCACCGGAATATTATCTCCAGCTAACATTTCCAGCAATTCAAGCCCAATCCCGCCACTCTGGGATATGATTCCAATTCCACCGGGTTTCTCAATAAAACTCGTCTTCCGTTCCGGAATAAACATGGTGTTAACCCCGGAAAAATTATCAATGATTCCCAGACAATTAGGTCCGATATAATTCACATGAGATTCATCGGCAATATTTTTTATCTCCAGTTCCAAATCATTTCGTCCCACTTCAGCAAATCCGTCACTCACAATTACTGCTCCCTTCCCTCCTTTGTTGACAAACTGCTTGAAAGCAGTCACGGATTTCTCTGCACCGATTGCAAAAATACCCAGGTCAATATCATTGGGGATTTCCTCCAGCCGGGAAAAACACTTTTTTCCGAAAAGTTGTGTTACTTTGGGATTCATGGGGTACAAAACCGGAAAATCAATCATATTCCTCATAATGGTTCCACCTACGGTTCCGGTTCGATTGGCCCCGAAAAGGACAATTGATTTGGGTGAAAAAATGGCATCGAGGCTTTTTAAGCGTAGCAAATCAATATCTTCTGCCCGTGGAGGAATAATTGGATCACCCTTTATGATCCGGGCATCAACAATGGACAGGTTGTTTTCATATACGATTACCGGATTCAGGTCCAGTTCAACTATGTCCGGATTCTCACTCATCATTTTGGAAACTTTTATGGCCAGTTCAACGACTTTCTCCTTATCCAAACGGGGACCTCTGAATCCGTCTAACACGCGATTGGCACGGGTCTGAGACAACATATGCAATACATCTTCCTTCCTTAATACACCCACACCAGGGAAGGCATCTTCCCATAATTCAACAAAACGTCCCCCGGTACCGACCATGGTTACCGGACCGTAGCATACATCCTGCTTGGCCCCGATGAGTAATTCAAATCCCGGGGAGGCCATTTCCTGGATTAACACCCCGGTTATTTGCTTCACTCCTGCATTCAGGGCATTTTCCATTATTTCATCATAAGCTTTGGAAACTTCCTGCTCGGTTCTCAAATTGAGTTTTACCACATTAAAATCTGTCTTATGAATGACTTCGGGTGACACAATTTTTAAAACAGCCGGTCTCTTAATCTGAGCAGTAATCTCCAGGACCTTTGCCTTGGTGGTGACCAGTTCACCCATCGCATCAATATCGTATTGCTTTAGAATTTCCTTGGTCAGACCATAATCCAGCTGATAGTTATCCATGTTGGCTCCTTTTTTATATCCTCATTATCGTGTCAACATTTTACAACATATAACTCTCTATTTCCAGCCTTTTACCCTTCTGGTGAGCCGGTAGTTTTCAGTAAAATAAGTCCTCAATAGTGGGAAAAACTTGTGGTTTGCCCCTGGAAACGGATAATCTTTTATCTGATGAATCGAAATCCATTGGAAGGGATATTCCGTCCGTATTCGATTGTCTCCGGAAATTTCGCATATAAAAAAGCTCAACTTTATCCTGAAGTGGGTATAGGCATGTTTTATAGATGCCAGTTTGGTTTTGATATCAACTCTTATTCCCAGTTCTTCGAAAATCTCCCGTTTCAGGGCTCGCTCTGGAGATTCACCCGATCGGGCTTTTCCTCCCGGGAATTCCCATAAACCACCCAGGTGCCCCCTTGAAGGTCTTTTTTGAATGTAAAATTGATCGCCTTTAATAATCACCGCAATCGAAACCGGAAACTCCGGTATTATTGACCTGGGCGATTTTACCGGAAACAGATCGATTTTGCCTGATCTGTATGCACGGCACCCCGTATTTAACGGACAAGTTAAACATTTCGGGTTTTTAGTCTTACAAATCCGGGAACCCAGTTCCATCAAGGCCTGGTTAAAATCACCGCAACGCACCTGAGGAATGATATCCTGAAGTTCCGAAAATATCTTTTTACGTGTTTGAGGCTTTCTGATATCCATTCGCAGGGCTTTGAAACGGCAGAATACCCGCATGACATTCCCATCAACTGCCGGTACCGGGATTCCCCTGCTTATACTGAAAACCGCTGCAGCCACATAGGGACCGACTCCGGGAAGCTTTTGGAATTGTTCGATCCGATCCGGAATATGACCCTTATGTTGCGATTCGATCAGCTGGGTTGCCCGATGCAGATTCCGGGCCCGGGAATAATAACCCAATCCCTCCCAGTACTTCAACACATCTTCTTCAGAAGCACTTGCCAGGGTTTTCAAATTGGGAAATTTCGATAAAAACCGTTGGTAGTAAGGGATAACAGTTGATACCTGGGTTTGCTGGAGCATGATTTCAGAAATCCATATGGAATATAGATCTTTGGTTTTTCTCCAGGGCATGTCACGCTGGTTCCGATCAAACCAGAAAAGAAGCTCCTTTATTATTTCTTTATGCATTTTGCTCACTGATGCTGGATCAAAATAGGTTAAAATACCGTAGCCGGTTGTTTTCGGTAGCCTGTCCTTTTTTATTTTTGTTTGTTTTTCTTCTCGATTTTTGCCCAGGTGTCACGCAGGGTGACCGTGCGGTTGAAAATCAGTTTTACCGGGGTTGATTCCTCATCCAGACAAAAATAGCCCTGCCTGAGAAACTGGAATCGGTCCTCCGGTTTAGCCGCTTTCAGGCCGGGTTCCAACTGGCATTGGGACAGGGTTACCAGTGAGCTTGGATTCAAATGGGATTTGAGATCACCATCTTCCTTCTCATCTCCGGGATTCGGAACCGTAAAAAGGTTTTCGTACAATCGGACTTCGGCCTGGATTGCATGATCGGCTGAAACCCAGTGGGAGGTCCCCAATACTTTTCGGCCATCATTGGACCAGCCACCTTTTGTTTCCGGATCATAACTGCAGTGTAATTCCGTTATCTTTCCGGTTATATTGTCCTTGATAACCCGGGTACAGGTAATATAATAAGCATGCTTCAATCGAATTTCCCGGCCCGGGGATAAACGGAAATATTTTTTTGGCGGATCCTCGCGAAAATCTTCCTGCTCAATGTAGAGAACACGGGAGAAAGGTATTTTTCTGGTTCCCATTCCGGGATCCTCCGGATTGTTTTCCGCCTCAAGCCATTCCACTTTTCCCTGAGGATAGTTATCGATGATCACCTTCAGCGGATTTAATACCGCCATTACCCGGGAAACCCTTTTATTCAAATCCTCTCGCAGACAGTATTCCAATAAGGCAAGGTCCACAATACTTTCCCGTTTGGCCACTCCGATAATTTCAGAAAAATTCCGTATGGATTCCGGTGTAAAGCCCCTTCTACGAAGTCCTGCAATGGTAGGCATTCTCGGATCATTCCAGCCGCTGACCACACTGGTTTTCACCAAATCCAGCAGTTTCCGCTTACTCATAACAGTAAAACTGAGATTTAAGCGGGCAAACTCAATTTGCCGGGGATGATAAACATCCAGTTGATCTAAAAACCAGTCATACAATGGGCGATGATCTTCGAATTCCAGGGTGCAAATTGAATGGGTAATGCCCTCAATGGAATCTTCGAGTCCATGGGCCCAGTCATACATGGGATATATACACCATTGATCTCCGGTTCGATGATGGGATTGTCTCAGAATACGGTACATTACCGGATCGCGAAGATTCAGATTGGGAGATTCCATATCAATTTTTGCCCGTAATACCCGGGAACCGTCCGCAAATTCCCCCTGGCTCATCTTCTCAAACAAGTCAAGGTTCTCTTCAACCGAACGGTTTCGATAGGGGCTCTCCTTTCCGGGTTGGGTTAAGGTGCCCCGGAATTCCCGAATGGCATCGGCATCCAGATCATCCACATATGCTTTCCCGGAACTGATCAGCTGAACCGCATACCCATACATCTGCTGGAAATAATCAGAGGCAAAGAACAAACGGTCTTCCCAGTCGAAACCCAGCCATTGAATATCCCTTTTGATGGATTCGACATATTCTTCCTCTTCTTTACTGGGATTGGTATCATCAAAACGGAGGTTACATAAGCCGTTGTATTCTGAAGCAAGCCCGAAATTAAGACATATGGATTTGGCATGGCCTACATGTAAATATCCATTGGGTTCAGGAGGGAAACGGGTATGAATCCGCCCGTCATTTTTATTACACTTCAAATCCTTTTCAATTATTTCCCTGATAAAGTTTGATACCGGTTTTTGATGATCTGTTGACATATTAACTGGCTCCATGTTGATTTATATCTTTTCTCTTTACCCATTCGATGGCCTTATTTAGCCGCCTGATGGTAGTCACTTTGCCCAGGACCTCCAATAGTTCGAATAACCCCGGGCCATGGCCTACCCCACTGACTGCCAGCCTGGCTGAATGAATCAGTTTCCCTAGCGACATATTTTCAGATTCGGCCAGGCCCCTGAATACGAATTCAAGAGATTCATGGCCGAAAGAAGATGTCCTCTCCAGCTTATCAACCAGGACTTTCAAAACATTAAGATCAGCAATTTTAAAATATTTTTTTTCCAATTTGTCTTCATACCGGTCCGGATCCCTGAAAAAATAAACTGAACTCTCTGCGATTTCATGAATTCTTTTGGAACGGGCCTTCATCAATCCGATAATGGTCTTGCCATAGGATTCATCCAAAAGCGAACGGTTATTGAATAAGCCCATTTGCATCCATTTTTCCACAACCATATCAAACAGTGAATCAACGCTTGATTCTCTCAGGTAATGACCGTTCATCCACTCCAGCTTTTTTTCATCAAAAACAGAGGCCTTGGGAGAAACCTTATTCAGGTTAAAAAGACTGATAAGTTCCTCCCGGTTCATGATTTCGCGGTCCTGGCCGGGTGACCATCCCAGAAGCGCCAGGAAATTCACCAGGGCATCCGGAAGGTAACCGGCGGATTCATAGTCCAGGACCGATACTGCACCCCTTCTTTTGGACAGCTTTCCTCCACCCTGAGCCAGAATTACCGGCATGTGGGCAAACTGGGGAGGTTTCCAGCCAAAGGCTTCATAAATAAGAATATGCCTGGGTGTGGAGGCAATCCACTCATCACCCCGCATCACATGAGTGATTTTCATATAGTGGTCATCAATCACATTGGCCAGGTGATAGGTCGGGAATCCATCTGATTTCAGCAAAACAAAATCATCGAGAATATCACTTTGATAGACAATTTTTCCCCGGATTAAGTCTTCGAATTCAATGGTGCGAAGTTCAGGTATTTTCAATCTGATCACATAGGGAGTTCCAGAATTGAGCTTTTGCTTAATACTTTCCGGAGATAAATCCAGACAATGCCGGTCATATCCGGATCCGATTTTCATTTTGGTGTCCTGCTGTTCTTGTCTCAATTGGGCCAGACGTTCCGGGGTGCAAAAACATTGGTAAGCCTTACCGGTACTCAGTAGCTGGTCAGCATGTTTGAAATATATTTCCTTTCTTTCCGATTGAATGTAGGGACCATAATCACCCTTGCTATCCGGACCTTCATCCCAATCCAATCGCATCCACTTCAGGCTCTGGAATATCTCATCCATGGCCCCCTTCTGGAATCTTTTCTGGTCCGTATCTTCGATTCGCAACACCATTATCCCCTGATGGTGACGGGCAAAAAGATAATTGAAAAGTGCAGTTCGGGCTCCTCCCACATGCAAATATCCTGTTGGTGAAGGTGCAAATCGAACTCTTACCATGGATTTCATTTTAAATAATTTCTTCTGATAATTCAACTGAATACGGATTTTTTTTTATTTACATTCAACGTGCGCAGGTTAAGTGTCGGCCGCCATCAATACTGGTGGTAAGGCCGGTAATCCAACCGGCATTGTCCGAGACCAAAAAAGTAATCAATCGGGCAATTTCATCCGGCTGGCCGACCCTCCCTAACGGATGGGTGTTTCGGCTGTGCTGCAGGAAATTTTCATAGGTTTTTTGGTCAAATCCGCTTCGCTTGTGCAGGTTGGTCTCGACTACCCCTGGATTAACCGCATTGACGCGAATTCCCCTTTCAGCCAGTTCCAGTGCTGCCACCCGGGTTAATTGATCGACCCCGGCTTTGCTCACGCTGTAAGATAAAATACCCGGAAAAGATCTTAAGCCGGTTATCGAACTCACGTTGACGATATTCCCCTTTGATTTGATCAATAGTGGAAGGGATAACTGTATCAGGTGAAATACGGATCTTAAATTGATATCCATCATGTGATCAAAATCTTCAAGTTTGGTGGTTTCTATAGTACCGGTGGCAATAATGCCGGCAGCATTGACCAGAATATCCAGCTGACCGAATTGATTTTCAAGTGATCTGATCAATTCCTGCCTGAAATCCATATCGGTTATATCCCCGGATTCAATGCTACATTTCACACCGACTGCGTTTATTTCACGCTGCAACGACTCCAGTGATTTCAGATCTCGACCGGTGAGCATCAACCGTGCCCCTGATTGAGCAAAGCGGATCGCTGTTGCCTGTCCGATACCACTGGATGCTCCGGTGATCAATCCCACCTTCCCATTTAACTCGATTTGCATTTAGTTGCCTCCGTTTTATTAAATATTTAAATCTCACGATATCTGAATTGAGAACTGATATTTTAAAGAAAATCCATCGGCTTGTAAAGTCATTGAGAATTATGGGATTGTTTTTGAAAAAAAATATCTTTTTTTTTATAATATTCATAAGTCATATGGAAAAATTTCCGGAAATATGCGGGTATCGTCTTGAAGAAAGGCTGGGTGCCGGAGGGATTGCTGTTGTTTATTCAGGAATTCATATAAAAACCGGCCACAGGGTAGCGGTGAAAATACTTAAACCGTCATTATTGCAGAAGTGCAATACAGCCAAACGATTTTTAAAGGAAGCGGAAACCGTATCCGGCCTGGATCATCCCCATATCATTAAGATTTTTGATGTAGGCCTCACCAATAATTACCATTACCTGGTCATGGAATTTCTCTCCAAATCACTCAGGGATAAAACAGAGATGGGAAACAATATACTGTCTGTTAGACAAAACCTGGAAATCATTCGTAAAATTGCCATGGCCCTGGATTACGCCCATCAAAGGGGAATCATACACCGTGACATCAAGCCTGAAAATATTATGTTCAGGACAGATGAAACCCCGGTACTGGTTGATTTTGGGTTGGCTAAAATTTCAAGCTCAAAAGAAAGCTTGACCCGCTCCGGAATCACAGTGGGAACACCTGATTATATGAGCCCCGAACAAATTCAAGGCCTGTCACTTGATCCTGCATCGGATATTTACAGTTTGGGTGTGGTTCTCTATGAGCTGCTGACCGGACGCGTTCCCTACCGGGCCAGTAATTATGTGACTCTGGCCCTGAAGCATCTGAAAAAAAAAGTTCCGAAGTTACCCCGAAAATTCAAATACCTTCAACCGCTTTTGAATCGAATGATGGCCAAGAAGATGTCAAAACGTTTTACCCGGGCGGAAACATTAATCCGAATACTTGAACAAATTGAAGAAAAGGTTGGTTTTATGTGAAGAACCTTTTTTTTGTAACTTTTATGGTTTATAATTCGTCTTATTGATATGATGGAAAAAAACGTAAAGATCCTGTTCAAATTGGTCATTCACAGCCCTGACCCCGGCCAGGAGACTGAATATACCATTTTTGACAAAACTCCTTCATTTGCTTCCATGTCCTCTCAGGAAAAAGGATATTTTGTTAAACTTCAACAACAAAAAATAAAAAAATTGATCTCCCGGAACTATCAGCCCTCATTCCACAAAGTCACTTCCTGATCCAACTGGTTTCCGAATGTTATTTCCACTTTGATTTACCAATCAATTAAAGGTATAATAATGTTCATATGATTTCATTATCTCCATAGTTTCTGCAGCGGCATTTAAATACGATATGAATTATGATGAAGAAAAAAAATGAAGAAAAGTAAGGTAGCGATTCTAAAAACATCACCTGAAACCGTACTGGCTGATTATCACCGATTGATGAATCTGGTTGACTATCAGAAATATTTACCCAAAACCTCCGATACGGCATTAAAGATTAATATATCATGGCATTTTTTTTACCCGGGAAGTTCCACTACTCCCTGGCAACTGGAAGGGGTTATCCGTGCCCTGTTAAAAGATGGTTACGATGCTGAAAAGATCCATGCCTGCCATAACCGTACAGTTGTGATTGATGCCCATCTGGGAGAACGCGAGAATAAACAGGTGAATGTGATAAACACCCACGGTTTAAGAAATATCCATCTTTATGAGGATGAAGAATGGATACATATCCGTGATGCAGTCGGTGACCTGGTTGATGATTTCATCGGTCTGAACCAGGTATATCCACAGGGATTTCATATTCCCAAACGTTTCATCGGAGAAAATATCATTCATTTGCCCACTGTAAAAACCCATATCTTTACCACCACCACCGGTGCGATGAAGAATGCCTTCGGTGGGCTTCTGAATGAACGCCGACACTGGACTCATCCGGTCATCCATGAAACCCTGGTTGACCTGTTGATGATTCAAAGAAAGATACATAGCGGCATTCTTGCCGTTAAAGACGGGACTTTTGCCGGAGACGGACCCGGTCCCAGATGCATGCTTCCTTATGTGAAAAATGTGATTCTGGCCAGTGAAGATCAGGTGGCCATTGATGCAATGGCAGCCAAAATGATGGGGCTTGATCCAATGAAAATCAAATATATCACCCTGGCCCATGAACGCGGCCTGGGATGCGGAGATCCCAAAGAAATTGAAATTGTGGGTGACCTTGCCGTGGCCCGCCAAAACTGGAATTTTGTTGGTCCATTTCGTAAAATGACCTTTGCTTCCCGTATGCAACATAAAATTTACTGGGGTCCCCTAAAAAAACCTTTGGAATGGACATTGAAAACCGTACTGGCTCCCTGGTCCTATATCGCTTCGGTTACTTTCCATGACAGCTTCTGGTACCCCCTGATGGCCAAACGGAAAATGAAATCAGTACTCAACAGCAAATGGGGACGCCTCTTCCGAAACTGGGAACATCTCACTCCCAACGAAAAAGGTTTTTCATCGGTGGGCAAAACCGGAGTTAAATTAAAAAGAAGCGGATTCAATGTGTTTTTAAAATCTTTTGGTATTTTATGGAATTCCCTTAAAGAGGCACCAGAATTCCAGGCCCGTAAACGCCGAAAAAAGAAATGAAAATCAGTTCCGGTTTATCGGTTCTCCCTTAAAAACCGGTTTATTTTCTGTTCAAGGGCATCGGCTTTCTTTAATAATTTCTCATCCCTGATACGCTCTTTCAAAGCGATTAATTCTTCCTTGATTTTCTCCACATTCATCAACACATCATCAATATCGGCTGATGTATCGACCCCGCTGAGTGCCAGTACCCGCTCGGACTTACGTATCCGTTTCAATGAAGACTCAAAATCCATTTCCAGCGCTCTCAGTTCTGCTTCTTCTTCGGAAACCGGACCGGCTAAAAATTGATTATAGAGCAGTATTCCAATCACGACCAGAATGATTAATATGACCAAGGATTTCATTTTTATCTCCTTTGTTTACAATTATATATTCAATTTTAAATTAAAGTAAAAACAATTACAATAGCAGGAAATATCCAACATTTTTATGAATATATTTTATAGAACATTTAATATTCAAGGTTAAAATGATATGATTTAGGTTAAAAAATGACAGACAATCAAAAGATATCAAAAAAAACACCCGGTTTTTTAAAGGGATATGGAAATTCCCGGCTTTTCTGGTTAAGACTGGGAGCCGTTTGCCTCACGGCTGTGCTGCAGCCCACACTTTCTGCACCTCTGAATTGGTGGCCAGTTCACTGGATATCATGGATTCCCTTTTTATGGGCCATACACAGCCAGGAGGGCAAAGGAAATGTTGTGTTGGCCTATCTGGGGGGCACGGTATCTAATTTATTGATCTTTTACTGGTTGGTCAATTTACTCCCCAATTTCACCAATATCCCCATACCCATATCCATTATACTGGTTTTTCTGCTCTGCAGCTACCTGAGTTTGATGTGGATAGGCCTTGCCTGGGGAATTCCAAAAATTAAAAACCGCTTTCCAAAAGCCTGGGTGATTATCTCTCCGGCTTTGCTGGTAACCCTTGAATGGATCATACCCCAACTCTTTCCCTATATGCAGGGTGCCAGCCACTTTCAGGTCACACCGATTATCCAATTAACGTCCATAACCGGCCTGTCCGGGGTCAGTTATCTGCTCTTGTGGTCAAACTGTGTTGGATATGATCTGATCAACCGATATCACCATAAGAAAACAATTCAATGGGGTCATTTGTTTATTCTGATGATCGCCTTATCTCTGACCATTGGATACGGGCTCTTACGAATGCAAAAACACCAACAACTGGTTTCCGAAGCCAGAATTTTAAAAGCCGGTTTAATTCAGTCCAATTTCAAGCCCGTTGATATGGAAAAAGCGGGATTTGATAAAATTCATCAAATCTACATGGATCTCAGTCGCATTGCCGTTCAGCAGGGTGCTCAATGGATTGTCTGGTCAGAGGGTGAGTTTCTTGTTCCTTTTAATTCACCGGCTGCCGATCAGATCCTGAGTGAAAATAGCCGGGAATTGGGTTGCCCTATTCTGCTGGGCGGCTATAGCGGTGAATATATCGGGGACACCTATGTCAGCACCAACAGTGCCATTCATGTAGACCCGAAGAAAGGGCTTGGAAAACGGTATGATAAACAAATACTGGTTCCGTTTGGAGAATATATGCCCCTTGAGAAATACCTGGGCTTTATGTATTCAAAAATCAACTGGTCGTCGCGTTTTTTTCCCGGCCACGAGTCAATGGTACAGAACATCAATGACATTCCCTATGCATTTTTAATCTGTTATGAAGCCATTTTCCCCTCATTGGCCAGAAAAGCCGTGAATAAGGGAGCCCGAATACTGGTCAATATCACCTATGATGCCTGGTTTGGCAGGACCACAGCGCCTTATCAGCATCTGATGTTAGCCAGCATCAGGAGTGCAGAGTTGGGAGTACCGATGATCAGGCTGGCCACTACCGGTATCACCACCACAGTGGATTCCCTGGGGAGAATTGGCGCCCTCAGTTCTCTTTTTAAACAGGAAGTCCTTATCTATTCGATACCCCTGGTTTATATGCCGACCCTGTATTCCCGCATTGGAAACGTGTTTGCCTGGCTATGTGTCTGGATAACAGTGATGACCTTGATGGCAACCCTGATCAAAAGGAAAAAGTAATTCAGGTCAAGACACGATCTATTTTTTCAGAATAGATCGACAAAATCGAATTTTTCAACATCTACCAGCCCTCTGTCGGTGATTTTCAATTTTGGAATGACCGGGAGTGCCAAAAATGCCATGGTCATGAAAGTGTTGTTTAATTCGGAACCGATATGCCTGGCCCGGTTCCGGATGTGTGTGTACTCCTTGACCACAACTTCCAGTGGCGAATCAGACATCAAGCCGCAAATCCTGAGCGGAAAATGATCGATCTTATCGGTTACTACCACCATACCACCACCCCTCTCGACCAAATGGTTTACGGCCCTGGCCATGCTCCGGTCATCCACACCGGCTACTATGATATTGTGACTGTCATGGGCAATGGTGGAGGCGATGGCACCTCTCCTGATACCCAGACCCCTGACAAACCCGATGGCATGACTGCCGGAGCCATGGTGTCTTTCAAAAACGCCAATTTTGGCAATGTCCTGCTGACTGTCCGCCATGATCTCATTATTAACGACTTTGAAATCGATTTTTTCAAATCCGGTAACAATACTTCCGGGTATAACATCAATGACCTTTACCTTGATCGGGCCGGTAGCAGCCGGGGCACGAACAGTGAAATCATCCGGGTTCAATTTTCTACCCACATTGACCTTATTGAAAAAGGGTTTATAATCATATCCGGTTTGCCCGTCCCTATTCTGACCGTTTTCGACTTTGATTTCCCCGTTTTGAATGACCGAATTGATATTCAAGCTGTCCAAAGAATCCAGAACCACCAGATTGGCCTTGTTCCCTGCCGCTATCTCCCCCATACCGTTCATTTTTTGAAGTTTGAAATATGTTGAAAAATAATTTCCCGGATTCAGGGTAGCCAGTGATATGGCCGTTACGGTGGCAGTTTCAAGATCTTGCCGGCTGTTTTCCATGATAATGTCCCGGGCTCTTCTAATTATTCTGTCCACATGGCCATGTTGAAACAAATCAAGAGGATCCAGATCATCACTGCATAACATAAAACGGTCAAGATCAATATTTTCCCTTATCAATCCCGGTAATATCTTTTCCATGTCATGACTGGCGCTTCCGTATCTCAATCCGACAGCCATTCCCAGATTGGCCTTTTCCACGGCTTCCTCAAAATCAATGGTTTCATGATCGGACATGATCCGGACCACACCGTCATTTTTACCATTGGAAATGTAAGTTTTCAGGTCATCACCCCGGAGGCCGGGACAGTGTCCGTCTACCATTTTTCCGGAATTAAATACCAGATCCACTTTTTCACGGGCATCTCCGAAATCCTGGATGATGCCCGGGAAATTCATCATTTCAGCCAGGCCGTATATTTGCCTTTCTGATATTAAATCCCGTATATCCGAAAGGGTGATTTGCGAACCTGAAGTCTCCAGATGGGTAGCAGGGACACAGGATGGAATACCGATAAACATATCCAGGGGGACCAGGCGTGATTGATCCAGAAAAAGCTCGATGCCCTTCCTTCCGCATACATTGGCGATCTCATGCGGATCAACAAAAACAGCGGTGGTTCCATGTCGGATCGCAGCCCGGCAGAATTCAAGCGGGGTGAGCAGACTGCTCTCAATATGGAGATGAAAATCAATGAAACCGGGAACCACATATTTTCCGGATATATCCATGACCTGTCTGGCATTTTGTTCAGCGGGTTCATCAATTCCGACAATAATACCGTCATGTATGAAAATATCCCCCGGATAAATCTTTTTGGCAGACACATCCACAATTTTTCCGTTTTTCAAAATCAAATCAACCATGGGTCATCCATTTAACAGGTTCTTCAGGCATAGTATTCTTCTTTAACCGAGATGATATAAGAGAGCAATCTGAAATCCTCACCGGCATCGATCCCATATCCGGCCACCCAGACATCCGGTACCTCAAACCCGACATAATCCGGTTTCAGCATCTCCTTGAGCTGCTTCACTTCCTCCGAAGGGTTTCTCAATATTTTATCCAATAAAAAACAAACCCTGATTCGTGATCGATCAATACCAAGGGACTCTTCGGCATCTTTTAAAATCGCGGTTACGGTTTGAACCGTATCTCCCACATCATCCAGCAATATGACATCCATCCCCTCTGGTATCTTCGGCCTTCTGATGATGTTGACCTTTCGCTTCTCTTCTCCCTCTGTTTTAATTTCAATCCCATAAGTTTCGGCTTCATAAAAATCAATCTTGATTTCAGGGCCTCCGCAGCTAACGATTTCTCTTCCCAGATCAGCGGCAAAAACAAAGGCTCCCTTCAAAATGGGTGCCAAATAAAGCTGCTTGTTGTTTTTATATTCTGTGGCAATCTGTCTGGCCAATCCTTGTATGCGTTTCCGCAACATATTCTCCGGGATAAGCACATTCTTGATGCGGTCTTTCAGGCAATAGTCATGGTTGATTATTTCTGCACCGGTTCCGGGCGAGCAAAGACCTGATTCCGGAACCTTGATGACCCGATCGTAATCAATACGCTTGTTCAATGGGTTTCACCGATTTATTTACACATTTTACCCCACCCCTTTCCCCTTGTAAAGCACACGATTGAAGAAATACAATATTAGTTGGAGCAGGAGTTCTCCCAGTTTTTTAACCTTTAATGCAAGGTGATGTTGCTCAATCACCATTACGGGCATGACCATCATCATATGTATCTGCTATAAATGTGTCGCAATGACGCAAATTATCAGTAGGGGTTTGATTAATCAAACCCCTACATTATTAAACATTTGGGGCAGACTCATATGTGATGGTACCCATACCCTCCATTTACGTTTCTTCACAACATCTCCTTACATTTTTAATCAATTATCTCCATAAACCCTTTAAAGAAGGAATTATTCGAATGCTATTAGCAAATTTTTTGAGGAACTCATATAGTTAAAAACATTGAAATTAAGGGAATAATTGATTATAATTTTAATATGGAGAAAGAGGTTCGGAAAGTACATCTCAAAGACGGTGATGAGCTCGATATTCAATACTGGAAAAGCAAATCACCCGAAGAAAAACTGGATATACTTCAGTATCTGAGAGATGTCTATTTCGAGTTTAAAAATGAGAGTCGAAAAGGATTTCAAAGAGTTTATCGGGTTATTAAACAAAAATAAAGTTCACTACCTGATTATCGGTGGATTTGCTTTCAGTTTTCATGCGGAACCAAGATTCACCAAGGATATCGATATTTTCATAGAGATGTCTTCTGAAAATGCCGTAAAAATGCTTAAAACCCTGGAAGACTTCGGTTTCAAAAATACAAAGCTAAAAAAAACGGATTTTTTAGTGGCAGATCAGATCATTCAGCTCGGGAATTCCCCGCTGAGAATCGATATCGTAACCTCGATTGATGGTATTGACTTTTCATCGGCCTGGGGGAATTGTGTTACAGGAAAATACGGGGATATTACGGCCAACTATATTTCAAAACCGGATTTAATCAAAAATAAAAAAGCAAGCGGAAGGGCCCAGGATATTGCCGATATTGAAAAGTTGCA
>CBDAFS010000025.1:0-15163 GCA_965195285.1 uncultured Aminicenantes bacterium
CCCAGGGACCAGATGTCGGAACGGTGATCCATTTTGTCTCCGGTTGCCTGTTCCGGAGACATGTAGGCCACGGTTCCCAATGTGGTTCCCTCTTTGGTGAGTTTGGTCTGACCTTTCAGTTTGGCCAAGCCAAAATCCAGGATCTTTGCCACTCCTTCATGGGTGATGATAATATTAGCTGATTTGATATCACGATGAACAATTCCTTTTTGATGGGCTTTATCAAGTCCTTCGGCGATCTGGATGGCGATGTTGATGGCTTCATGTATGGGTAAGGGCGAACCGCCATTCGCCCCTACACCTGAAATTTTATCTTTTAATGTCTGGCCTTCGTAATAGGCCATGACTATGAACATTTGCCCGTCTTCGGTTTCATCGATTTCAAAGATATTGCAGATGTTGGGGTGGTCCAGGGCAGAGGCGGCGCGTGCCTCATGCAGAAACCGCTTTTTGGCTTCCCTGTCGCTGGTTAGTTGAGGCGGCAGGAATTTCAAGGCAACCGTTCGCTTGAGTTTGGTGTCTTCCGCCTTATAGACCACCCCCATACCACCTGCACCAATTTTTTCTAATATCTTGTAATGAGAAACAGTTTTTCCAATCATGATTTAATTTCTATTTCACATTTGATATTAAACATGATACATTTGCCATTAAAATCTCCCATCCCCCCGGCACCCAGCTTCTCCAAAACCTTATAATGAGATATAGTTTTTCCGATCATATTTAAACTCTTTTTGATCTAAGGTTAAGGTTGAGGCTGAGGTTAAGTAAATAGATCATCCTTCCTTCTGTCTCCTTAATTCTAAGATGATATTTGAATTTTTTCACTATCCACTGATTTATGGTTTCTCCTATCATCCATCCACATTTTTATAAAATGGTGTTTTTTCTTCATGTTCTTAATAACAAATTAAGATTTTTTTTGCAATATTATTTGACAATATTTATCGATCCAGATGAATTGCTCATTAATAACTCTTAATAGCGGTTATTATTATTCTATGCAAATTGGAAGTTGGCATTCCAAATTACAAACTTTTTTAGGAAAAATTCATTGACTATTTGGCCCAAAATCCATATAATAATTCCATGAATGATTATGTATATAGAGTTTTAACCAACGATATCTTGAGAAAATTAAAAAATATACCCGTAGTGGCTATACTTGGACCCAGACAATGCGGTAAATCAACATTGGTCAAAAAGTTACTTCCATCACTGAAAAACAACATTTACCTGGACTTGGAGCGTCCATCAGACATGAATAAACTCAGGGATGCCGAGGCCTTCTTTAGACTCAATAAAGATAAGCTAATTTGCCTGGATGAGATCCAGAGAAGCCCGCAACTGTTTCCTTTGATACGCAGTGTGGTTGACGAAAGCGATAAAAACGGGCAGTTTATTATACTGGGTTCCGCCTCACCAGACCTAATAAAACAGAGTTCTGAATCCCTGGCCGGACGTATTTCTTATCTGGAATTAACACCATTTTTAATCCAGGAGTTGATACAGAATGACGGTATAGAGGAATTAAGGAAAATATGGTTGAGGGGAGGTTTCCCCAGGAGCTATCTGGCAGCTGATGAAACCGATAGTTTTGAGTGGCGAATAGATTTTATCCGCGCTTTTTTAGAACGAGATATCCCCAATCTGGGTTTTAAAATAGCCACAAAGAATATGGAAAGATTATGGAAGATGTGTGCCCATATTCATGGGCAGGTGCTTAACCGTTCAAAACTGGGAGAGTCTCTGGGAGTGTCTCATCATACTGTGCAATCCTACCTGGATATACTTTCTGAAACATTCATTCTAAGGGTTTTACCTCCCTTTGAAGCCAACCTGAAAAAACGACTGATCAAATCTCCAAAAATCTTTGTTCGGGACTCAGGTCTCCTGCATGCACTGCTGCTTATCGAGGGGCAAAACGATCTTTTTGGCCACCCGGTTTATGGTGCCTCCTGGGAAGGTTTTGCCATGGAGAATATTCTCTCTTCTATCTCCAATTGGCAGGCTTCCTTTTTCAGGACGGCTTCTGGGGCTGAAGTGGATTTAATCCTGGAGAAAGGAACCAGGCGCGTTGCTGTTGAATTCAAGGTGTCCACCTCACCTTTGGTTTCAAGGAGTTTCTGGACTGCTCTCGAAGATATAAAACCTGAGGAAGCCTGGATTATAGCTCCGATTGAAGAATCCTATCCCATAAAAGGAAGCGTCCAAGTCGCACCTCCCCAGATCCTGATTTCCAAGCTGCAGCGTTGAAGCTTCTCTTATCTGAATATTTGGTTGGGGACTGGAAGCCGGGGCTGAGATCAAGGATAAGTGAAGAGGATATTCTCCTTCTGACTCCTGAATTCTTTTTTTTAGATTTTTGACAATTTATCCCAGTAATCTTTGGGCATTTCCCGGGCCATGGTCAGGGCGCCGTTGGCTCCGACAAAAAGCGGGTCATCCACAATTTTTACCTGGCAGTGGCCATATTCTTTCATGGAATCTTCCAGGTATTCCCGGATTCCCTTGATCTGGCTTCCGCAACCGGCAATAACAATATTATTCCTGATTTTATTCTGGTATTCCGGATCAAACTTGGCAATCATCTCGGCCAGGGTTTCAATGATCGGAGGGAAGACGCTTTCACAGGATTTTTTGATCTCATCGGTAATATTGTGAATGGTGGGTTTACCCGCCACCGGTATCTTTACTTTTACAGGATTCTGGCTGTTGCCCACAAAGCTGTTTTCCTCTTTAAAGGAGCGGACCATGTTCAGGTTGAAGGCGGATTCGGGGTGTTTATCCTTCAGCAGGTTGAATAAATGCTGGTCGATGTAATCTCCGGCGGTCAGAATGGTGCGCTGATCTTCCTCAAGCGGGATGGTACCGTGCATGATGCAAAAATCAACGGTTCCGGCACCGATATCGATGATCAGGGCATTGTTCAGTAAATTCATGCCATAGGCCACGGCAAAGGGTTCGGAAACCACGATGATGGAATGAACAAAATCGGATACGGCGTTGCGAATGGCCATGCGGTTGACCTTGAATGATTCGGCCGGCACGCCGACCACGGCCAATACCTTCTGGTCCTGATCGGGTTTTACCAGACCGATCAGGTGGCGGATCAGTTCTTTGACCGATTCCTCATCCTTTTCGGTTCCCTCTTTGATGACCCCGCGCTCCAGAGGTTTGCGGATGTCCAGGGATAATCTATTCTTGATGGCTTCCATTCCGAACAGTATGGGTTTTTTTACCACTTTGGCCGCAATAAAGTCTTTGGGCCAGCCCACATAGCTTTCAGTCCAGTTTTTGATCCCATTGCTGGCCACAATGGCACTGCTGGATGTTCCCAGGTCAATGCCGACGAATAAATTTTCATTTTTTCCCGGTGTTGCTTCCTGTTCCATGATGCACCTCCCTTGGCTTTTATTTACTGTTTTTTTGGTTTAAATAAATCACGATGCCTTCCTCTAAAAATTGGGCAATTTCTTCCCGATAATGCTCCTGGTTTAATTTTTTTTCTTCCAGATGATTGCTGAGACAGGTCACTTCTGAAAGCACGCTGGGGATATCTACTCCCAGGAGGACGATGAATGGGGCTTTTCTGACTCCCCAGTCTTCAATGTCCCGGTGGTGTTTGCTGATGTTCCGGAATAAACTCTTCTGGATGCACAGGGCGAGCAGATTGGATTCCTGGGTTTTGATGGTGTTGCCAATTTTCTTGATGATGTCTTTAAAATCACTCAGGGTATACTGGGTCCCTTTATTTTCCTGTTCCACCAGTGAGAGGGTGTTTTTATCCGAATTGGGACCGAAAAAGTAAGTTTCAATAACATTGGTAGGCCGGTTGGGTATATAATTAACGTGAATGGAAATATAGATGTCTGCCTGGCGAGTGTTGGCAAAATTGATCCGGTCTTCAAGTGACAGATGGATATCGGTTTCCCGGGTCATCAATACCTTGTAGGTCTGGTACCGGTTTAGTCGATTGCGCAGCTTTCGACCTATGTCAAGGGTAATGTCTTTTTCACGGGTTCCCAGCTTTCCGATGGCCCCGGGATCCTTGCCGCCGTGGCCGGGATCGATGATGATGGTTTTGACCTTCAACCCGAATATCCGGCTGATCGGGGTTTGCAGGTTGTTCAAGAAGCTTTGGTATTGTGAGGGGGTAGAGTTGCTGAGACGGGAACTGAGCCGGTCGGAATCCTCGGTCGGACTGAGGGAGCCGGAATCTGAAATTTGGTATTTCTTGTACTGATAAAAGGGATTTTTGTGCAGGCTTGAGTGATTGAATACCAGGTAAGCGGTCATCATCAGCAGAGCCATGGACCCAATCATGGTGAGGGTGGTGATGATGCGCTGTCTTTTCTGGTAACTGTATTCCTGGCCCATCATCCTCAGGTTTTCCTCGTAAACGCCCCTGAGAATGGTTCTTTTGATCTGGACCGGTCTTTTTTTAAAACTGAAGATGTTCATTTTGATTCCATCATTCGGATTTTATTCAAAAAACCGCCTCCTTCTGAATAAAGTATAAAATAAAATCAATTTTTTTCCAAATTTTACCCTATTATTTCAAAAAAAAAATAGCCTGTTTCAAGCCCCATGTTTTTCGATTCCGATGTCAAACACGACTTTAATGTAAAGCCCTGTCCCTGGCATTGACAAATAGAAATTCCACTGTCATAATAAACCGGGGATGATGATGCCGGTATCCACTCAAACATATCCGATTTCACTGGTGCTGAAAAATATATTGACCGACCGCTTCAGCGGGGAACTGGTCATCAAAAAAAACAACCTCAACAAAAGCCTGTATTTTCAGGACGGGGATCTTGTATTTGCCCGGAGTGATGTTTTTGACGAGCGTATAGGGGTAATCCTGTATCTGCTGGGTAAACTCGATGATCAGCAATATGAATATATCCGCAAGCTTTACCATTCCAATGACCTTGAGATCGGAGATATTTTGGTCCAGAATCAATTTATAACCCGAGATGATCTTTTTTATACTACCCTTTTCCAGATGAAAAAAGCGGCTATCAATGCCTTTAAACTCAGCAAAGCCGAATGGGAAATGAATACCCAGGAGGTGAATTTTGAGCTGAATCCGGAACAGCGGATTCAATTGCCTCCGATCATTGTCGAAGGAGCCCGGAAAATAGAGGACCTGTCATTTTTCCTGAGTAAAATTCAATTTCTGACTCCCCGAACCTCCCGGATTCCGGAACCGTTGAAGCAGTTGCTAACCGGTGAAGAGATTTCCCTGTACCGTCGGCTTCAGGACTGTAAACACATGTCCAACCGGGAGGTAATTTCCAAGTTGAACCTGGATCCCCAGTTTTACTGGAAAAACATGGTGTTGTTCATACTGCTTGATATCATTGATTTTGCCCGGAACCGCCTTGAATACAGTATAGAAGATAATATCCGGAAGCTCATCGAATTTCAGGCCAAACTCAAGCAGAAGAACCTGGACCCATATCAGATTCTGGGTGTTTCCAATTCGGCCTCAAAAGCCGAATCCAAGCTGGCTTTCCTGAAATTGTCCAGACAATTTCATCCCGACCGTTACGGTTCGGCAGCGGCACCGGAGATCAAGCGGATCGCCGGTTATGTGTTCAAGCAAATCGAAACCGCCTACAAAGGTTTGAAGAAAAAGTATAAAAAGAGCCGGACTAAAGTGCGGGAAAAGGACCGGGTCATCATGGAGGAAATTGAAAATCTGAATTTCAACCAGGATATTAACGAGAACTTTGAAATTGATCTGGAGGGTTCGGACGATCCGGAAGCCTCTGAACCGGATAAGGCGGAAATGATTGAAATCGAGAGGGATATTCAAAAAGAAATGTACGGAGATATACAGGAGCCTGTTCCTGAACCGGAGGAGGAACCCGGTCCTTCAATTATTTCAGTTAAGGAAGAGATGAACGAAATCATTGAGCCCGGTATCTTAAAAACCGGGGAAGTCCCGATTCAGGATAAGGACCGGGAAAAAGAGGTTGTCCCGCCCAAGGTATCGGAAGCCGATATCCTGGAAGATGCAGAAGCGCTCTATTCCGAAAAAAAGTATCATGAGGCCAATAGAATTCTAAAGGCAGCTTTGAAAAAAAATCCCGACAGGGCGGAATACCATTATCTCTTAGGGCTCTGTCAGACCCATATGGAGTTTTTTCAGGAGGAAGCGGAGCGGCATCTGAAAAAGGCTGTTGAGTTGAATCCCTGGAATTCCGATCCGGTTTATGCCCTGGGAATTTTGTTCCGGATCCAGGGGAAGACAAAGCAGGCTGCGACCTGTTTTGAACGGGTGATGAGGATCTCCAAAGACCACAGCAAAGCGGTGAAAGCCATGAGGGAACTTTCAAAAAGAAAACGAAAAAAAAGCTCCCTGTTTCCTTTTTTGAAAAAGGAAAACAGGGGAAAATAGATCCGGGTACGCAAAAAGGAAATGAGGTGGCTGACATGAAGATGTTCAGATTAACAGGGTTTTGTTTGGTGTTGATTCTGCTGGCCGGATGTGCCGGCAAAAAGGCGGGTACCGAACCGTCAACCATGATTGATGTTCCCAAGCTGAATATTGCACCGGATCCGGGAATGTACAAAGTTCTCCAGGTGATCAAGCGGTTTGGGAATAAGACCATAGATCACCTGAGCTATGCCGAGGTTAAGAAACGGGAAGCCACAGCGCAAAATGCCACATTTAATCCGGATGTGTTCTATGACCAGTATGTGCTGGACCTGAATGAAAAAAATTACTGGATTACCGTCACATTCCGGACAGCGACTCGGGCCAGGAGAAGGGATTCCCGCATTCGGGATCTGATGCAAAATTTTCCTGAAAATGCCATTGATATGCTGTTGAAAACACCCGCCAATAAAATCTTTTTATTGAGTGACAGCAATGGTGACGGTGTGCTTGATTTTGCCAGACCCGAGGGCAAACAGCATAAGCTGACCGTGGATATCGAATTCCTCAAGGCTATGCAGCAGAAGTATGGCTGGATTCTGGGTATTATCAAACGCCACTATAAACGAAATAAATAAACTACCAGAATATGAGTGTTGCAATCAGTAAAGACGGAGGCCACCATTATGATTGTTCGAATCGTACTCATGAACTTTCAGGAAGATAAAATTGAAGCTGTGAAGGAATTCCTGGATGAGGTCCGGGTCAAGATCATAAAAGTTCCCGGCTGTGAACATCTGGATATTCTCCAGGATGTTGCCCGGCAAAATATTTTTTTCTCCTACAGTTATTGGCGATCAGAACAGGATTTGGAGAATTACCGAAATTCCGATTTTTTCAAAAAAACCTGGGCCCGGGCCAAAGAGTGGTTTGTAGATAAACCCAGGGCCTGGTCTTTGAACCGTCACTGATCGGTTGGATTAGGGTGCCTTGGGGTTGTCAACCAGCAGTTCATTCAGTTTTTCAATTAATTTTTCCAGGGTAAAGGGTTTTTGAATAAATCCGGCCAGGCCTTTTCCCACAAAAAAACTGGTGGCATCCTGCTCGTTGTAGCCGCTGATCAATATCACTTTCGCATCCGGATTCATCTGCCGAAGTTGCTTGAAGACCTCATCCCCGTTCATTTCCGGCATGGTTGTGTCCAGTAAAACCAGGAATATGCTGTCCCCGTGTTCGCGGTATATTTCGATTCCCTCCCTGCCGTTGGCCGCTTCAATAACCTTCATATCATGGCTCTTTAGCATGTCCCTAATCACTTCCCGGACAGTTTGTTCATCATCCACCACCAGTACCGTCTTGCCGCCCAGCTCGGCCTGTTTGGTGGTTTCAAGGGGGATCTTTTTCGGTTTTATCGTCTTTTCCGCGGGAAACAATACCTTGATGGTGGTTCCCTGGCCGAGTTCGCTGTACACTTTAATGGCCCCCTTGTGACCGCGTACGATTCCCAGCACTGCGGCCATGCCCAGCCCGTGGCCCTTGAATTTGGTAGTGAAGAAAGGATCGAATATTTTTTCCTGAGTGGCCTTGTCCATACCAATGCCATTATCCGAGATTTCAAGGAATACATACTCGCCTTCCGGTATATTATCGCTAAAAAAGGTTTCAATCAGATATGTGTCGTCCACTGTCATAATATTGGTCCGGACCGAAATAACACCGACTTTGTCTTCGATGGCTTCAGAGGCGTTAACGATCAGGTTCATGATCACCTGGCTGATCTGGGATACATCGGCCTCGATATCCGGCAGGTCCTGGCTGAAATCATAGCGTATGCTCACGTTTTTTGAAATTGACACCTTGAGCAGCTGGGTCATCTCCTCGACCAGTTCCGACAGGTTCACCGGCTGGATCACAAATTTACCCTTCCCCGAGTAGGCTAACATCTGATTGGTGAGCTTGGCGGCCTGGTGGGATGATTTTTCGATTTTTTCAACATATTGTTTGGCTTCGATGGGGTTGTCCAGGCTCTTCAGGGTGAGGCTGGCATTGCCCAGGATACCCATCAGTAAATTATTGAAGTCATGGGCGATGCCCCCGGCCAGCACCCCAAGGCTCTCCAATTTCTGGCTGTGCTGGATCTGGGCATGAAGCCTCTGGCGTTCTTCCTCCAGTCGCCGGCGGTCGGTGATTTCCCTATCGATTCCCCGGTAACCCAGCAGATTGCCCTTCCCATCAAAAAACGGGAGTCCGTTGGTATCCAGTATAACGGTGTGGCCGTCCTTGTGGATGTTCTTGTTTTCCAGTCCGATGATAGGGAGGCGATCTGCCACCTTCCGGTTGAATAGTTTTTCCACCCGGGCGGTTTCGTTCCGGGCTATCAATTCAAGTTTGTTCTTTCCCAGCATCTCCTCGGGCCGAAAACCGAGCAGGTCCATGCATTTCGGACTGACATAGGTGTACACCCCGTTTTGATCCACTTCCCAGATGAAGTCATGGGTGGTTTCCACCAGGGAACGGAAGCGCTCTTCGCTCTCCTTCAATCCCCGGGAGGCCCGCTCCTTATCGGTCCTGAGTAGTCTCATTCGATCGGCCAGGGCCAGTGATATCAATAACATGAACAAGATAATTCCCAGGGAGAAACCGTGATCGAAGTGGGGATTGCTGCGTATCATTCCCAGCCTGACCAGCAGATGGTTGATGCCGCTGATACCGATGGCGGCAATCCCGATTAAATAGTAACGGGCCGGGTGAAATCCCTTTACCATGGAATTGATGCCGATAAGCAGCAGCAATACGGCCCCCAGGATTCCCCAGATAACCATGGAGCGGACGATAAGCCGGTAGTTGAGGATAGGAATCAGCACTACCAGCAACATCATTCCAATCAGGTGGATGTTGGCGAATTTGTGGGCCAGGGGCATCTTTTTTTTGGCCATTAAAAAGTAGTCGGTGAATTTGATGATGGACATGGCCATCAGACTGCCAAAAAAGGGCAGAGCCATCTGGTTCCACGAGGTGAGCTTGGGCCAGAGATAGGCAAAGGTGATGCCATTGGCGGTCAAAGAGAAAAAAAGACAGGCGGCAATTGCCAGGATATAATATAGATAGCTCCTGTCTCTCAGCAAAAAAAACAGAAAAGCATGAAACCCGATCATGATCAGCAGAATACCGGTGAATGCCCCGAGCAGGATATGGCTGGATTGGCTTCGCTTCATAAACCGGGTCATGGACCACAGGATCAGGGGGATAGTCATGGATTCATCGTTTTGAAAACGCAAGTATACGGTCTGGAGGGTGTTTTTGGGCAGGGGGAGAAGAAAAACCATGTGATGGTATGGATAATCACGGGTTTCTACCGGCAGCAGGGTGCCGGTTTTTTTGGCTCTCATCAGCTGACCCGATTCAGTCAGATGGTAAAGATCGGCATAATGCATGTTGGGATAGTCCAGTTCCAGGGTCCAGGGCGAGCGGGTGCTGGCCCGGTTTAATACCCTGAAGCGTACCCAGATAGCCGAGCGGGTAAATCCCAGGTTGGGCACCCGTTCCCGGTTGGGTTTGAACCGTAAACTGTATTCCGGTGAGGTGACCTGCTCCAAAGTCAATTCTGCCCCGGGATCCTCCAATATCTCCAGGTACAATCCCAGCGGGTATTTTTGCTGGTTATCTTTCAGGGTCAGAATTTTCTGGCTCCTTAATAACCCACTGAATATCAATATGAAAGAAAATAGATAGACTTTAATTCTGAACATTTTTACTATACTCACACCCAATTATAGCATTATAAAAAGTAATATTTCAACTGGAAGGCAATTAATGCGGTTTTTATTTTTCCGGTTCTTCTTCCTCTTTTTTATCCCTTTTCTTCAGGTCCTTGATCAATTGCTTGACACTGCTGATCGATTCACTGATCAATTTTTTCTGGTGTTTCGATAACTTTTTGCTTTCCAGGACATGCTTTTCGATTTCCTGTTGAATATCGTCCAGAGAGGGAATGTTTTTAAAGTCCATTGCTTCAACCTGCTTGAGTTCGATAATGAGTTTTTCTTTTTCTTTGTCCAGTTTTTTGAGCAATTCGTCATAATGGAAATTTTCAAACTTGAATCCGGATAGTTTGATTTTAAACTGGCTCAGAAGGTTCTTTTTTCTGATGGCCAGGCCTTTTTCATCGGTTTTTATTTTCCCCTCTTCAATCACGTAGTGTCCCTTTTTCAGCTGATCGCAAACATAAACGTACAGTTTTTTTTCCTTTTCCTTTGAGGAGTCGCGGGCGCTCAACAGGATGGCCCCGATTTTAAGGGCCTCGGTGATGAATGGTTTGACCCCTTCAGATACCAGTTTTTCCTGGTTACCAAAATTTTCATGTATCTCTTTGATTTTTTCTGGTTCACGGGGCAGGTCCATTTTGAATTCGTAATCGGTCTCGGCATATCCGAAATCCTTGAATTTCATCTTGACCAGTTCCTCTTTTTGCCGGGGCTGGCTGGAGGGGGAGTATAAATGCGAGTGTTCGTAGACGGCCTGGGGGGTGGTGCCCAGTGAAAAATATAGTTTGGAGTCGGTGATGACCTTGCCGTTGTCCAGAACGGTGATCTTACCCGGCCGGTTCCAGTCGGTGATGCCGGCCATGATTCCGAATGACAGGGATAAGAAGAAAACGATGGCAATGGCCGCGGTCCATGGATGGCTCTCGGATACGATCTCCTTTTGCTTGAAGGCGTCCCGGGTTTTTTTCCGGCTTCTCATGAACAATATACTGAGTGTGATGATGGCCAGTATGGCAATGATATAGCATACCACCTTAAAAAGGGGGTGTTGAAGAATGGGCCCCACAAATGACGTAATGGCTGAAACCGTGCTCATGGTTGTTCTCCTCTTTTCTCCTGTTGACGGAAAAAACGTCTTTTCCGATTCACATTATAGCGGTTTTGTTTTGAATATTCAATACAGTCATATCCTGTAAATGGGAGAATGAGTGAATGCGGAAAACCAGTCAACAAATTTTTGGTGATTTTCTCATCTACCCATTAACCCATCAACTCATATATCCCAAAGGGACAGACCTTGACATTAAATATTTTTCGCCATGTCGGACAGTCCTGGCGGTCGGCTACCGGTAGCGTACTTCTTCTTGATTTTACATTCTCCTTGGGATTGAAATTTATTTGGAAAGCGATTAAGATAAAAGACAGAGGTGAAGATGAAAACCATTGGATTGTTGGGGGGGATGACTGCCGAATCATCGGCCGAGTACTACCGGATCATCAATCAGGTTGCACGGGAAAAGTTAGGCGGTATTCACTCGGCCCGGAGCGTGATGTTTTCGCTGGACTTTGAAGAAATCGACCTGTTGATGGAAGCCGGAAAATGGGATGAGATCCGGGATATTCTGATTGAAGCGGCCCGGTCAGTTGAGCGGGCCGGGGCTGATTTCCTGGTCATCTGCACCAACACCATGCACAAGCTGGCCCCGGAGATCCAGGCCCGCATCGGCATCCCGATTTTGAATATCATTGATGCAACCGCGAAACAGATAAAAAAAAGGGAGTTTCAAACCATCGGGCTGGTGGGCACCCGATTTACCATGGAGGAGGACTTCTATTGCAACCGTTTGCAGCAAAAACACGGATTGAAGGTATTGATTCCTTCACAAGAAGATGTCCTGACCGTTCACCGCATCATCGTAGAGGAATTAGCCATCGGAGAGATCCGGGAAACCTCAAAACAAACCTACTGGGAAATCATGGGCCGGCTGGCCGATCAGGGAGCCGAAGGCATTATCCTGGGCTGCACCGAGATTCCCCTGCTGGTCAAGCAAGAGGAAGGCAATATCCCTCTGTTTGATACCACCGCCATCCATGCCCGGGCCGCTGTGGATTATGCGCTTGATTATTAATCATATGTTTGAATTTTCTTATCCGGATTCATCGGGCCGGTGATTTTTAGCACATGTTTAAAGAGGAAAATCAGGGCGGTCACATTGATAATGACGATGGATGCATTCAGGATATCGGCTGAGCTCCACACCAATTCCGGTTCAAGAAAACCAAAGGCGATCACCACACAGAAGACCCAGCGAAAAACTTTTCTCATAGAAGTTCCCCAGATATAGACAAAACACTGTTCACCGTAGAAGCACCAGGCAATCAGGGTGGAGTAGCCAAAGAGAAAGGAAGCGGCAAACACAAAATATATTCCACTTCTTCCAAAGGCCTGGGCAAAGGCAGCTGTGGTCAGGGCGGTGCTGGTTTCGCCTGTACTCCATACTCCGGTGATCAGGATAATGAAGGCGGTCAGGGTACCGACCAGGGTATCAATGAATACCCCGAACATGCCGATCAGACTCTGTTTAACCGGCTGGTCGGTTCTGGCAGTGCTGAACATGATGGCTGAGCTGCCGGTACCGGCCTCGTTACTGTAAAATCCCCGGGCCACGCCGTAACGCATGGCCAATAACACAGAAGAGCCGGAAAACCCGCCGACAGCACCGGCCGGGGTAAAGGCCTTTTTGACAATAAGCCGGAGCATAGGCGCGAACTCCTGGTGAAAGTGAATGATAATTATGGCGCCCAGGATTAAATACATGAGAACCATTAACGGGGTGATCTTTTCCAAAGTCCGGGCAATGGATTTTAATCCGCCGATGACAACCAGCCAGGTTAGAACAGCCAGTATTAAACTAAAGGGTAACAAGGATGGTATCCAGCCGGGCATGCCGGACAGGTTGAATGCCTTTCCGGCTGCCAGGGCAATGGAGTTGGATTGAATGGTTGAGGTGGCCAGGAGGGTTTTCAATCCCATGGCCAGGGCAAAAAGCACGGCCAGCCAGCGGATTTTCAGCAGTTTTTCAATATAAAACATGGGCCCGCCGGAAAATGTACCGTCAGTTGCCCTGATGCGGTTGGAAATGGCCAGCAGGGTCTCCGCGTATACAATGACCATGGCAATGAAAGAGGAAATCCAAAGCCAGAAAACCGCTCCGGGGCCGCCTATGGCAATGGCGGTGGCCACACCGGCAATATTCCCGTTGCCGATCATGCCTCCAAGGGCTGAGAAAAGGGATTGGAGAGGGGTCATGTTGCCCGGCCCCTGGGCCCGGCGGTAGCTGACGGTCAGTTTGGCTGCAGTGAAAAAACGGGTGAATTGCAGTCCCTTCAACCGGATGGTAAACATCATCCCCACTATGGTCAAAAAAGTGAGCATGGGGTAAGACCACAGGCTGGTTGCCGTGTCCCTGATTACCCGGTTGATTAACTCAAGCAAGGCCTATTTCCGGGTAAGTTCGTCGTAGATCCAGCCGATGTTGTTCTTGCGGGTCATGAAGTTGCCTTTTTCCTTCAGGTGTTTGTAGGCCGTGACATCCACGGTTTCCATAGCCTTATCCCGGGTTGTTCCGGCATCAATGGCTTTTTTCACCTCTTGCCTCAGGTATTCCAGGTAGTCGGCAAATTTTGAAAATTCCTTCATGTCGGTGACCGGACCGTGTCCGGGAATCACTGTAAAATCCGGGTAAGTCATGGTTAGCACTCGAATGATTTTTATCCAGTTACCGGTATCGGATCCATTTTTTACATCAATATAGGGCGCAATGCCGTTGAAGAACAGGTCTCCGGTGTGCACCACTCTGGCCTTGGTAAAAACTACCACAATGTCTCCGTTGGTATGGCCGGGTCCGAAATGGATGAGCCTGATGGTCTCCTTTCCCCATTTAATTTCTTTTTGGGTTTTGAAGGTTTCCGAGGGAATACCGATATTGGCCGGGGATTCTTCGGGCTTCAGGCCGGCCATCATGGACTGGCGGCAGTTTTCGTGGGCCAGGATCAAGGCCTGTTTTCCCAGCACCGGGTTGCCTCCGGTGTGGTCCCGGTGATAGTGGGTGTTGATCAGCATCTTGACCGGAAAGGGGCTGAACCCGTACAGTGTTTCGGACACATCATCGGCCAGGCGGGCATGGCCGGCATCAATGAGCAATAATTTCCTGTCAGCCTGAAGAACGGCAATATTACCGCCGGCATTGGAAATGCAGTGCAGATTTTCGGTAACTTTCTGGACCTTTAATTCGACTTTTTCCCGGGCCTGGATTGATGCATTTCCCGGCGTCAGGATCATGCACAGAACAATGGTTATTAAAAAATATGTGTATGTTTTCATGTTATATTAATAACCGTACCCCCAATAAAAATCAACTGAATTTCACCCAATTCGTTAATTGAACTGAATATCAATATTTGATTTTAGGAAATTCTTTTTGTAAGATTTAAACCAAGCGATGGGAAATTATTACATTCATTTAACAGGAGGTTGGTTCATGAAAAGAGTAATGGTTATTGTTTTTTTGGTTTTGTTTTTTATTAGTACTTTTTTACTCATGGCCGGACGTTTTCCTCACCGGGGAACCGGAGTCTCTATCTGGTTTCCAAATCACTGGGAAGTACGCCAGGTCGGAGAAGCCTATTACGGGATTTCCCCCGACGGTCAGGCAGTGGTGCAGTATATCCGGTTGGAAGCCCACAACATGAAACAGGCTCGAAAAACCTTTCGGCCGTCTCTGGAACCCCAAATTCAAGACTTCCGGATTACCCGGGAGGGGCCTCGGTTTACCCGCAACAACCTTTTTTTCAAGACTATTTACGGAGAAGCCCGTCATAAGCGGGCAAACTGGGTCGTTACTGTTTTGCTGGTTCAAACGCCCCGGGCCATGGGCATGTTACTGCTGAGACGCATGGAAAGGGCCGGGAGCTACAAGGTGCCCTTCACCAATATTATGGAAAGCCT
>CBDAFS010000026.1:0-2028 GCA_965195285.1 uncultured Aminicenantes bacterium
TCCCAGTTCAAGCAAAAGTCAAAACAATAAATACTTTGGTCCTGAATCACTGCCATCTGGATTGATTCCATCAAATCCCAAAGCGAAGATGATGTTCGATTGGTACGAAATTGTAATTTCGAACGTTTAAGAGGTACTAAAAAAAAGCGAAAAGCGGGGACGGTGCTTTACAATTTTACATTTTTATTGTAAAATCCTTATATGCGCAGAGCGAGGATAACCTACGAAGGGGCTTTTTATCACGGTATGAATCGTGGTTATGATGGAAAAACTATATTTTCAAAGTCAAAAGAAAAAAAGGTATTTTTAGAATTGTTAGCTGAAATTTCGGAATTCTGTAAAATCAGGATTTTAGCCTACTGTTTAATGAGTAACCATTATCATCTTGTATTGGAAAATAGTTCTGGCCGGATGTCTGACTTTTTTAAACAATTAAACGGTCAATTCGGGACTTTTTATAGAAAGGAAAATGGAGGCAGGGGGTACGTGTTTCAGGATCGGTTCAAATCAATGTTGATCCAGGATGATGCTTATCTGTTGATGGTTATTGCATATGTTCTGAATAATCCCATGCGCGCAAGATTGGTTGAAAACTTTTCAGATTATGAATGGTCCAGTGGTAATTTATATTTTAGTGATAAATCCACTAATATTGTTGATACTGGTTTTGTAGAAGAACTTTTTGGCAATAAAGTAAATCTTGAGAGTTTTATCATGAGTATGAATTTAAAAGAATTACCAATAATGAAAACCGATGTTGGTAATATCATTGGGGGGGAAGATTTTGTTGGAGAAGCATTGGAAAAGTTTAATCGGAGAAGTGGAAAAGAAAGCTTGGAGAGAAAAAGGATTGACGATAAATATTATGAACCGGTGGAGAAGGTTTTTTTTGAATTTGAAAAAAAACACCATATGAAAACAGATAAGATTGATACCAAAAATCATATCGGTAAAAAACTGAGAGCAGAATTGCTGGTAAATCTAAAAGATAGAGCTGGATTAAGGTATAGCGAAATTATCAAGATCGATGTGTTTAGTGACGTGAAGTTGAATTCTCTTGGAATGATGTATCAACGAGCAAAAAAAAATAGGAAAACTGGTGCTAATTAAAAATGTCAAATTGTAAAGCACCGTCCCCAAGTCTTGTTGCAATGCAAGACCTGACCCCAATTACTCTCAAACTTGGTGGTTATTGTAAATTGGTTGTTTTGATTCCAGTGATAGTACATGGATAGATTCCCCCATTCTCCTGGGAACTACCAGAACCGGTTACAGTATTTGGGCTTGCCTCAGTAGAATTAAGATTTAAAGTAATAATAATAGTTTCTCCCCACGAAGCTAACCAGGTAATAAATATTGTAATGGAGTAATCACCGGTTTTAGCAAAAGTGCCGGTTTGGGGGGGTGACCAATTACAATACTCAAAACCAGTTACAGAACCTGTACTATCACTGCCCGAAAGGGTGACTGTCTCTTCACATGTATTACCATTATAATCGAGATTTAACACCCAGGTTCCGGTGGGATTCCAAACAAAGGTTTCAGCTGTTTTACAGCTTGAGATTAAAAGTAAAGATAAAATAATAGCTGAAAATAACGAAATCAACAATGCTTTTTTCATTTCTCCTCCACTTAATTACACATTAAAATTATTCTATTTTAAAGGATAAATCAAGAAAAAAAATTATTATCTTCTAAATTCAAACTTTTTACCTCACTCTTCACAAACTTGAGAAAATGGAAAATGAGGGACGGTAGGTTGAAACGTTGCAATGCAAGACCTGACCCTTCAGATATTTTTTCCAATCTTTGATTTATGGTGGAATATCGGGTAGAATATGGTCTTGTTATCAAAGGGAAAAGGAGCATTTAACAGTGTATAAAAATAAGGTGATCGGAGTGGTGATTCCTTGCTACAACCATGCCAATCATGTCGGTTCGGTGATCGAGAGTATTCCCGATTCTATTGACCACATTGTGGTGGTGGATGACTGCAGTACCCAACCCCTGCCCCGCCTGACTGATAAA
>CBDAFS010000027.1:0-28315 GCA_965195285.1 uncultured Aminicenantes bacterium
CCTTTACAAACTCTTCTCTTTGCTCTCTCTCAGGAAATGGTGCCTGGGGGAACTGTCCTTCAATCTGGGTAATATTTATCTTCTCGCCGGTACAATACATAAGGAAATAAATGGGATTCAGCATTGACAGTTTGAGAGGCAGCTGTTCATGTTTCTTAATATTATTATGAGCATATGCTTCTGCACCGTTACCGATCTCTTTGGCCGCCCAATACGTACCATTGGCCAACACATCTCCTATCCCTTCCCGCCGGACAATTTTGTCAAGTAACCAGTAAAATCTTTCCTCATTATCGGCCGGCATTCCTGGAAAGTCTTTGTCAGTTAAAATTCCGTTTTCATAAAGTTCAAGGGCAAAGGCCATAACCTGCGGGGTTGAAAATCCGTCCACTCCATACTCCGTAGCACGTTGGGCGATTTTTAAACCAAAATCCAGGTCTGACATGGCCGCCATTGTATACGTAAGTTTTGTGAAGCATTTCATCATGTATGTTGGAAGTCCCGGCATGGAAATTGTTGCCGCGCATTTCATCGGACAGTTATAGCAACTTATTAGCCGTGTCCGCACATTTTCCATAGTCTCGGTCCAATTCTTTTCGATTTCCTCGGTCCAAAAACCTTTTCTGCGGTGGCGGGAATTTCCCCACATGAAATTCTCGGTGTGCCACTTCTCATCATGGACTTTCATCTCCTGCGGTGACCCAAGCCCGGCTAAAATGGTCATTACCCCCGGAATCGGATTTTCTTCTCGGTGTTTTATATATTCCAGCACTTCGTTGCAAAGTTCCATGAATTCAGCCGGCCTGGCAATATTAACGTCCTGTGTTCCTCGAACAACGATTGCCTTTAACCCTTTGTCTCCCATACCGGCGCCTATTCCGCCTCGGCTGGCACTGGACCTGCCCTGCTCGATGGAAGCATAATAAACCCTGTTTTCACCGGCCAGGCCGATAGCAGCCACCTGGGCTTTCGGTTCCTTCAGCTCCTGCCGAATAAGTTCTGCTGTTTCAATAGCGCCTTTACCCTGTAAATGAGAGGCATCACGTATTTCTACTTTGTCATTGTTTATCCACAAATAAACCAGATTGGGGGACTTGCCGCGAAAGATCACTTTATCATAACCGGCATACTTCAATTCTGGTGCCCAAAATCCCCCCATCATTGAAAATGCCATTAACCTGGTCTGAGGTGAAATGGTAGAAACAATGGTACGATTACATCCGGTAGCAGGTGTGCCACATAAAAGACCAGTGGCAAATATAAGTAGATTATCAGGGGAAAAGGGTTCAACTTCAGGGGGAACTCTATCCCATAATATCTTGGCGTTAGTACCTAACCCCCCCAGATAAAGCTCGGTGTCTCTTGGGTCAGTTTCGACCCTCTCAATGTTTCCTCGGGTCAGATCGACTTCTAAATTAAATCCTGTCTCTGCGTACCTCATTTATTTCCTTTTTATTCATAACAAATCGTAAATTAATTTCTAATAGGAGTCAATGTTTTAATTACATTTTGAAATAGACCCTTCCCATCACTTTACTCGTCCTGAGATCTTCTACTCCTTCTGAAAATCCCGCTTCTGTGAATGGAAGTTGCTTTCCAAGCAGGAGCTCGAGTTGATTTATTCCTATTTTACCTTCTTTTATATACTGAAGCACAATTTTTGCATCCTCCGGAGTACCCCCCCATGGACCACTTGAGGTGACTTCGGTTTCCATGAACTTTCCAGTGGGGCGCAATATATGATCTCCTCTGCTTCCAATAACCTCAACATGACCACCGTTTCTTACAATATCATAGGCATCAGAAATTGTTCCTTGAGACATGAAATTTTCAAGTAGCCAATATTTAACACTCTTTTTGTTAAACTGATTTTCTTCATCACCAACTCCAGCTTTTACAAGTTCTTCAAGTGAGGCATAGGCTTTTTTGATGTTGCCACCCGATCCAAAACAGTCAATAACTGCATCCACTCTACCTCCAGCCATTTGCTTAATCTGTCCCGCTACTTTTTGACCCTCTGAATTAATGATATTAAGTCCCAAGTTCTCTTTTAGCTCATCCAAATACTGTTGTCTTACATCGACTGCATATATGTATTCGGGTTTGACACCTGCTCCAATTAGGTTAAGAATAGTAGCCACACCCAATCCGCCAGTGGCACCATAAACAACAACCTTTGGAGTCTCGCCTTTCTCATAATCTGGCATAAGTTTTGAAACAGCGTGTCTCGAAGTCATTAATGCATCTCCTGCTGCGAATGCCTGCTTGGTTGAAATATCTTTGGGTATGGATATGAGGTATTCCGGTTTAATTTTAAAATAATCGGCAAATCCACCATCAACTGCAACTCCCGTGAAAATTGCATCTCTACTTAAATTTGGCTGCCTGCCGGTCCCACCATACAATGCCAATGCAACCATCTGTTTATCTAAATAGTTTGCATCTACATCCTGCGCAGCAGCAACCACCGTCCCTGAAAATTCGTGCCCTGGAATTCTAGGTTTTTTTATTACCAGAATCCCATCAAGACATAGTAGATCTGTATGACAAATTCCAGAATATTCTACTTTTAGTAAAACTTCACCATTATCAAGCCGCGGTGTATCACGATTTTCTTTAAATTCATGTCCCAATGGTACCCCTTTCCTGTCACCATCTTTTTTACCTAGTGCCACAACTGCCTTCATAACAGTTGGGACATCCTCAGAAGCTATTACTCCCGAATTATCCCCTTTTGCCTGATATAGAATATCGGACATTTCATCATCCTCCTATAATTTTTTTAACAGTTTCTTTCGATAGAGAACTACTTTTTTTTTACGTCTACTCGTGTTTCCATTCCGGCTTTCTCTTTTCAGTAAAACTGGCAATACCTTCCTTCAAATCATCTATCTGGTATAAATCCTTGAGGAAGAGGTCATTGACAATTGATTCGAATGCCTCTTCAACTGAGATTTTTTCGCCTAATTTAAATGCTTTTTTGGCCAGTCGGAGTACCGGAACACTGGTTTTATTCAACTGGTTGATCATCTGTTCCCATTCAGCCTGGGGGGAAATTTTTTGAACCAGTCCCATCTGCAAGGCATGCTCGGCATGGATGGATTCCCCGGTATAAATCAGGTATGAGGCGTTTTGACGGCCCACGATTCCCGCCAGAACCGAACAGGCAAAGGGGGGGAAGAATGCCAGCTTTATCTCGGGCACACCGAATTTGGCCGATGGATCGGCAATTAAAAAATCACAATACATGGTGAGTTCAAAACCGCCCCCGAAACAAAAACCGTGAATGAGGCCAACGGTTGGGACCGGCATCCGGTACAGGGCCCTACAGGCTTCGGTAAAGGCCAGTATCATCTCTCTGGATCGTTCCTCCCGGTGGTCCTCGACCGAGGCGCCGGCGGAAAAACATTTTCCTTCTCCGGAAATAACCACTCCGGCCAGTGACTGATCCAGGGCGGCTGCTTTCAGTTGTTCAGCCAGTTCATTGCAGGTTTTGATGTCAATCACATTTACCGGTGGAACATTGATTTTTAGTTGAAGTACCCGATCTTTTATCTCAGCCGATATCATTTCATTCTCCTGAAAAAAATTATTACGAAAAAAGAAATAATTGTCAACCGGTTAATTAAATTTTGTTTCTAACAAATTTGTAATAAATAGAAAAAATAGAGACATCCATGGTTTTTCTCTATGATGAAAATAAGATTAGAGGGAGGGGGCCAGATTTAGAATTGACAAAAATTTGTTTATCATTTTTTCATAATTTTAGGGGTAATGTACTGTTACCTGGTTTTGATTTGAAGGTTAAGGTCGGGAGAAAAAACAAGAAGACCAGTTAACCAGCCACCAAATCCCATTGGTTTCCAATCAATTTCTACCTTTCCACGCACCGAGTACTATTTTTCACAGTGCAGAGATAAGCTTTCTCATTTTTTCCACCGCTTTATCCCGATTATTGTTCTGGTAAACATTCATGGCTTCTCCATATTCATCTGTCGCTTCTTGATTTCGCCCCAACTTTTTATACAGATGGCCAAGATTTTCATGGGCTGCTCCTGTCAACATCTTGTTCCGCCCAAGATATTTCGTATATATATTAATCTTTTTTTTGAGGATTGGCTCAAGTTCAGCGTGTTTGTTCTGGGTACGGAAAATAGTCTCAATCTCACCAAATAATTCTCGCATGTCCTTGGTGTGCACAGGCTCCCGGCCTAAAGCTTTTTCCAACTTATCCAAAGCTAAAAGATATATTTCTTCCGCCCTAATAAATCGTTCTTGCGCAGGGATACTGGTATCAGCACGAATCTTCTTCCCTCGCTCCAGAACTTCCGTCCAGGATAGGTTGGCATACTTCCCACAGCCTGCGATAAAGAGTATTATTAAAGGAATAAGAATACATCCGAACTTAGATGAATAAGAAACCCTCATTTGTCACCTCCTGATACTAAAGCCCTTTTTGCTCCCATTGGCTGATAGGAAAATTGTTTTTTAACCACAGGAATATTTTATTGAAAGTATTGAAATAAATCAATAGATTAAAGATAAAAACAATTATCAATGGTATGGAGTAAAACTTTTCACCCAGCACTCTATTTCAACATTTGCACTTTTGCACGCACCAATCATTTTTTTTTCGCGTAGTATAATATTATATTTAAATACAAATTAATATATTATTCGAAATTTTTTTCAAAATTTCAATTGATTTTTACAAAAAATATTTTTATAATACATATAATATAGTGTGAAGTAGAGTAATAGTAAAATAACATAAGGGGGAATATTGTATTAGTATTATAGAGATAAAGCATAATTGCAAATACTTTAATTAATCCAGTAGAATAAAGATTATTATGAATAAAATTAAATTTTGGGATGAATACGAAATAAAGGCCAGGTATTTACCAACTTTTTTATCAGTTGTACCACTGGTTCATTTTTTAACATTGTTCTTAGGTGAAGTATTCTGGAAAGAACTAATTGGTAACATTGGTTGGATGCTCGTTGTTACTAATTTAGGCCTTTCATTATTAGTTATGCTTACACTTGTCCAAATTCAATGTGGATTTTCAAAGCATTGGGTGGAGGAATCAGTTTTTGGAAAAGGTGGCGAACGATTTCCCACCACAGATATGCTTCTCTACAATGGGGGATTGATTTCTTTTGAGAGGAAAGAACAAATACATAGTGAAATTACCAAGCAGTTCAGCTCTACATTATCATCAAGAGCTGAAGAAAAGAATAATCCTGATAATGCAAGATTACAGGCTCGTGAAGCTGTTGGGCATGTGAGAGGTACTGTTGGTAAGGGTGCCATGATACTTCAATACAATATTCGCTATGGTTTCTTTCGAAATCTCATTGGTGGTGTAATTTGGAGTACAGTTGGTTCTATTGGTTGTTCTATCATTTATGGAATAAACAATAACTGGAAGACTATGAGTTTCTTCATTGTCTTTTTCGTAATTCACTTAACTATGTTTCTTTTTAAAAAAGCGATCCTCGAAAAGTTTGCATTTAGTTATGCAGATGCCCTCTTTAATGAATTCTTAAATCAAAATAAAGGAGGTTAACAATGTCTAATTCAATAATTTCATTTTTTCCCGTAGGTGAGAAGAACGGTGGTATGATTCTTATTAAACTAAATGATTCTTACATGACAACTATTTTGATTGATTGCTCTATTGGTGACGAATCAATTGCTGATCACTGTGATGTCAATCAAGAACTTAGAGACCGGTTGCCAACAGATTCGAATGGATGTCCTTATATAGATGCTTTTATATTAACTCATAGACATGAGGATCACATTAAAGGATTCCAAAAACATTTTCACCTGGGGCCACTTGAAAACTATAAAGATGATGATGATGAATTAAAAATTATAATCAAAGAGCTATGGAGCAACTATAATTTTTGGAAGCCTTCCTCAAGCAACTATATACTATGTGATGATGCCAAAGCGTTCAATAAAGAAATGAAACGCCGTATAAAGCTTTTTGAGGATAACAAATCTATCCAATCTGAAGGTGATAGGGCTATTATAATAGGTAAAGATCCTGATGGCAGAACAGATAACCTTGAAGAAATCAGTTATGATATTGGATTTCTTTTTACAAAAATAAACAACTGTAATATTTCATCTAAGATTAATGGTTTTATTCTTAGTCCAATAGAAAAACAAGAAGATGAAGAGGATGATTGCTTTACTGATGAAAACCGTCAAAGCATAGCACTTCAATTAACTGTAAAACAAGGTGGGTATGAAAATAAACTGCTGATGGCAGCCGATGCAGAATGTCTTGTGTGGGAAACTCTTTGGGGGAAATATAAAAATGATGTTAGTAAATTAGAATATGATATTCTTTCTGCTCCTCATCACTGTTCTTGGCATTCATTGTCTTATGATAGTCAGTCAAATGATGATGATCCACAAGTTTGTGAAGATGCAAAAATGGCTTTAAGTCAGAATAAAGAAGGTGCTTTTATTGTTTCACAGAGCAAAATTATAAAAAATGCTGATCAAGATCCACCAAGTGAGGCAGCCAAAGATGAGTATTTAGATATTGTTGGAGAAGGTCAGTTTATTTGTACAAATGAGCACCCTAATGACAACAAACCAGAACCACTTGAATTCAATCTGACGGGAGATGGGCCTCAAAAAAAAGGTGTACCGGAAAAATCAAAGCTTTCTGCTGCTGCTTTATCATCAACCAAAGAATCATATCCTCATGGTTGAATTTTGGTTAGAAAAAGCTCGAAAATATATACGAGACCATAATGCTTTTGAGGGCGTCTCAGAATTCAGTTTTTCTGATACATCCAAAAATGCAACTATTTCAGCAATCGTTTCGATTGGCCTGCCCAGCAAATTTATCAAAGTAGGAATTACTGATATAGGGGTTAATAGTAATGAAGAAGTTAGATTTATTTTTACCGATCAGTTTCCATTAAAAGCTCCAAGAATCCTTCTAAGAAATGATTTTCCAAGATGTTTTCCTCATATCAATCCATCAAAGTCCGATGTAATTCCATGTATTTACGAAGGAGACCTCTCAGAACTTTTGCAACAATCTGAATGGATGAATGGTATTTTGAATCAATTGGTTGATTGGCTTGAGAAAGCAGCTTCAAATGATTTGCTGAATTATGATCAAGGATGGGAGCCGATGAGAAACGATCATTACTCTGGATTTATACTTTATGATCTCAACGAAGTAGTTTCTGCTTATACCAGTAAAAATAGTTTATATTTGACTAAGGAGATTTCTTATGAAGAGTGTAAGAATATTATTGTTACAGGTACTCTTTGTGATTATAAAAAAAAGAAGACAGCTCGTGCAGTATACTATATGAGTCCCTACTCTATAAAAACTTATGTTCCAAATTCAATAACAAATTTGTCTGATCTTTATTTCTATGCAAAAACTATAGGAATCAGTGACCTTGAAGAAGCTATAGAGAAAATTGATTTAAGTCATTTAAATGAAGATAAATTATTTGTGGTACTGTCTGTTAAAAGACCGGTCAAACTTATCGGTTCTGATTGTGATATTGAGTTCCTAAATTTTGTAATTCATAAATCTAAACCAAGCAATGGGAAAAAACGAGTTCTTCCTGATTGCAAAGTTGGAATGCTGTTGCATATAGCAGAGAGAACACCCAATTTATTAAAACATCTCTCAGGGACGCAGACAAGGATCAATGAATCAAAAAGTATTGCATTGGTAGGTTGTGGCAGCCTTGGTTCAAAAATCGGAATGCATTTGGTTCGCAATGGGAATGGTCCATTTCTATGTATTGATAATGATATTTTTATGCCTCACAACAATGCACGTCATGCATTAACCTTCACTTGGGCAAAAAACAAGGCAGAACTTTTATCAATGTCTATGTTTAACACTAGTAAGGTTTTAGCCGAAGCAGTTCCCGAGTCTGCATTTAATGCAGATTATAGTAAATCTAGATTAATAATTGATACAACAGCTTCTCTTTCAGTTAAAAACTTTTTAATGAGAAATATTGATTTACCGCCTATTATTTCTGGTGGGTTATATGGAAAGGGACGATATGGTATTTTACTTATTGAAAACAAATCAAAGACTAATCGATTAACAAACCTCTGGGCTCATTTATATTATCAATCCTTAAAGGATAGCTCCATACGAGAAGTATTGTTTTTATCACAGATAAATCGCGCACAAATTGGACAAGCCTGTAGTTCTCAAACACTGATTGTTGATGATGCACGTATCTCTCTCATGGCTGCAATAATGAGTCTTAAAATTCAACAACTCCTTGAAGATGGTTTCCTTGAAAATGGCGAGATTTTATTTTTAAAATACGATGATAATTACTCTTTAACGAAAGAAATTATATCGGTTCCTAAAAGCATTTTGGTCCTGTCTGTAAAGAAACGAGATTGGCAAGTTTATCTTTCTGAAACAGTACTTATTCAAATGAAAGAACTCATGACTCAAAAAAGTCCCAATGAAACAGGCGGTGTTTTGTTGGGAACTGTATTTTTATATGCAAAAACAATTGTGGTTACAGATATTTTACCGGCTCCACCCGATAGTGTCGAAAGTCCATGTCTTTTTATGTTGGGAACAGAGGGGTTGGAAAAACAAATTAAAAAAGTAGAGATAAAAACAAATGCGAAAGTTACTTATTTAGGAACATGGCATAGCCATCCACATGGTGGAAACGCTTCTCAGACGGATAATAATACCTATAAAAAGCTTTTATTTGTAAGAAACTATGAACCGACTATATGCCTTATTGTAACACCGGAAAAGATAATGCAAGTGTGAAGATTAAGTGCGGGGGACGGTCTTTTGAAATTTTGTTTTTTTTAAATTTTTATTTATAAAAATATATTTATAAAAAATCAAAAAAACAAAAGACCGTCCCCAAAGGTAAGGCTGGGAAAAAATTGTTTTTTTACATGCATCCATGCATACGTTCATTCATGCATTCATATATCTATTTCTACGTTTCTACGCACCGAGTATTTTTTTGAAGAAAAAATTATTACCAAAAAAGGTTTTAAAGTCAACCGCTTAATAAAATTTTGATTTTAACGAATTTACAAAATTAGAAATTTAATTCTAATTATTCCATCTCAATTTGAATAATTTCAAGTTACTTATCTCAAGCATCTCTGAAATAAATAATTCAATTTATTAATTCATCTGATTTACTTAAACATTTTTTGGATTTTTTTATATTCCCGACTTTTTTATATGCTTCTCCCAGATTTTTCCAGTATTCAGCACAATCATTTTTTAAATTTATTGCCATTTTAAAATGCTCTATAGCTTTCTTGAATTCACTTTTTTCGTAATAAATAATTCCAATTCTATTCCAAGCGTCATGGTCTTTTTCGTTTATTTTAATAACTTTTGTGAAGCATCTTTCTCCTTCATTATATGATTTCATATTGTGATAGACGCTGCCTAATGTAAACCATGCTTCCAAAAAATTTTCTTTTTGTTCAATTGCTTTTTCACAATATTTAATTGCCTCAAGATACTTTTTGTTTATGTTATAAATATTTGCAATATTATTTAATATTTCTGGAGATTCTCCGTTTAACCTAATAACTTTTTGATAGCAATTTAACGCTCTTTTTAGTTCGTTTGTTTGAAAATAAATATCTCCCAAGTATCTCCATGCAGAATAATCTTTATTATTTATTTTAAGTGCTTTTTTTAATGTTAATATTGACTCCTCTACATATCCATGTCTGCAGAATTCAAGACCATTACGAAGTAAGTCTTTATAATTTTGTGTCAGTTTTATTGCTTTTATAAAACTTTTTTTTGCTTCAATTTTGTCTCCTTTTTTATCATACATAATACCTCTTCTATACCATGTTTCATTACATTTTGGATCAATTTCAATCAACTGATTTATTACATTCACAGCTTTATCAATTTCATTAATAGATGAGAATAGAGAAAATTTATATTTTAATAACTCTGCATTCGATGGATCTAGTTCTGATGCAATTTCGAATGCTTTCAGAGATGGAATATTGTTTTTCATTCTTAGATTTATTATGCCGATTCTCAACCAAGACATGAAATCTTTTGGATCTTGTTTTGTGATTTGGGTAAATATTTTTTGTGATTCCTTATACTTTCTTAATTGGAATAAAGTTTCAGCTTTCAGCTTAGCAGTATAGATATTATCTTTTTTTGATATATCGGCTTTTAAAAGGAAACTTAATGCTTCTTTATATTGATCTAGTTCGAAATAAGCTTTTCCTATCCATAAATAAATTTCATGGTCATCATTAACAAGTTCTAGTGCTTGTTTCAAAATATCAATTGCTTTATTGTATTGATTCAATTTAAGTTTAACTCTACCATTTATTTTTAAAATTTTAAAAGATTTTGGTTCAATCAACAGCGATTTATCAAAAGCGAATGAAGCTTCTGAATAATTTTTCATTTTTTCAAGTAATGAACCTTTATTGAACCATGCTTCATACCGATTAGAGTCAATTTTTATTGCCGTTTCGTATGCTTCAAGAGCTGCATCATTTTTTTTAATATCTTCTAATACTGTGCCTTTGTTTACCCAAGCATCATAATAATCATTTTTTATTAAGATAGCTTTATTATATGCATTCAACTCTTTTTCAATGAGTCCTTGTTTTCCAAGAGCAAATCCTTTTTCAAGCCAAGCTTCATGATTAGAAGGATCAAATTTGATTATTTGATTAAAAATTTCTATTGCATCTTTTATATTTCCAAGATTTCCTAAAACTTTACCCTTATTTAATAATAATTCAATGTCATCTTTTTTTAATGATAGAGTTTTGTTTAGGGTAATTAATGATTTTTTGTATTTTCCGATATAAGCCAGAAATAAACTAAATTCTTTTAAAATCTCAAAATCATAGGGAAAGATTTTTAGTACTTCAGTGTAAGATTGCTCAATTTCATTATTATTTTTTTGGAGTCGTAATAAATTGATTTTATTTTTCCAAGCAATCTTGTTGTTTGGATTCAATTCTAGTGCTCTGTTAAATGCATATATTGAATCTGAAACATCTTCTTTTTGAATTAATAGGAATCCTTTTATATTCAATATCTCTGAATCATTTGGGTAAAAATCTTCTAAATCACTAACAATTTTCATTGCTTCTTCATTATTATTTAATACAGATAAAGTGAGTGATTTTAATATAAGAGCATCTTTATGATTTTTGTTTATATATAGTATTGAATTTAAAATTGATAAAATAGATTCATTATCTTTTTTTCCGAGTGCAAGAAAAGCTTTTCCCATTAAGGCTTTAATTAGATTGTCTTCTTCTGTGAAAGTATCTTCACTTTGAATTTTAGATAATGATTTTCCGCCCATTCTAGTTGAAAGTAGATCTATGTTTTCATTAAATTTTTTAAATAAATCGTACTGTTGCCACATTGACAGTCTATTGTCTCCCCTATCACAATCTTCTAATCGTACAGGGATAATAATAAATTCATTTTCAGGTTGATTATTTGCGATCTCAACAGATAAAGTCAATTCTTCATCAAGCATGGTTGATGTTTCCAAATTACTGATTTTATTTAGTGAGTTATTGCTTATACAAAAAATGAAAAACTTAGTTCTATAAATTGCTTTTTTTATTTGAGGTTTCCATCTACCAGGTCGCATAGATTTCTTGGAGAACCAAACATTCAAGCGTCTTTTTGTCAGCTCAGTGAATATTTTTTCTACAAATTTTTCATCTTCATCTGCATAACTCAGAAACACTAAATCTCGATCTGGAATTGAGTGCCTTCCCATTTTTGCTTTCAATTTTACCATGTTGAGTCGCCAACTTCAATTAGACGGGAATAGGGATATTTGAATTGAAACTCTGAAAAAGAAATTTGAATAAAAATATCGATACAATATAATCATTTCTCGATTCAAGTAATAATAATATGTGTATTGCTATAGATTGGATTAATAATGCATCATAGTATAAACTAATTTAAATTAACCAGAACGACATCGTTAACAATAAATGTTTTTTGATATCAGAATGAGAGAAAATAATTGATCTTTGTCATACAAAAAATGTAATATTCATTTTGTTTGAAAATGTATTTGCTATATGTTATTTTTAAAATTAAATAATATTAATTAAATAAGGGGAAATATGGAAAATAAAAATGATTCAATAATTTTTTGTGGTAATTGTGGTCAAAAAGTATCATTAAAATCAAATTTTTGCTGGAAATGTGGCTCTAAAATAAATAGGGTAGATGAACAAAAAGAAATTGATAAGAAATTAGATAATAATATTTCGAAAAATTTGGGAACAATAAAAATTTCAGAAGAAAAGGACACAAAACCGGAATTAAAAATCTATAATAAGAAAAAGAGTGATAATATTATTTTTAAAATAGTAATTCTAATAATATTAACAATAATTTTGGGATTAGTTGTTAATTCTCCTGATTTATCAGTAATAACAAATATATTCAAAGGAAAATTTATTGGAAAGGTTGTTAATATTACATTTCCTACTGAAAAGAGTGGGTGGTCAGGATTAGTAAAATCATATAAAGAGAATAAATATATAGATATTCAATATATCAATAAATTTAATAAAACCCTTGGTAAAGAAAGCAGGCTGATTTTAAAAAATAGAAAATATTCAATAACAATAATAGCTGATAGCGTCAATGAATACTTTTACAGATAATTTTATAATATGGGGGAGGATCTTTTGAAATTTTGTTTTTTTTAATTATTATTTATAAAAATGTATTTATGAAAAATCAAAAAAACAAAAAACCGTCCCCAAAGGTCTGACCTCACAGGCCTAATTGGAAATGGTTGTTTTGAGGAGTTGGGTGTCGCTGATGGTGGTGTAGAGATCATTGACATCCACCACAACATTGTATTCCCCGTTTTTTAAGGCACTGATATTTAAATTAATATTTATATGAATATTTTTCCGGGTGGCCTTCATAATTTTTTTCTGGTCAAAAACAGATTTTCCCTGCTGGTCTTCAATTCGAATATGGATACGGAGTATTCCCCCGTCTTCTTTATCCATGTAGAAATCCGAAACATTAAACATCAGTTTGCCTTTTATCAGCCTCAGATTTTCAATATTAATGGGTTTTCCCTTGACCTGTTTTTCCTCAAGGTACTGGCCGAGGTAACCGGTTCTGAGGTTGGGGCTGTAAATCAATTTGTATTTGGGGTTTTTCAGTTTCACTTTAATTCTCCCCACCTTATCCGGATTGGCCGGGGCATAGGTTAAAATATAATAAATGTCTTCAGCCTCGACGATACGATCCAGAGCTTTTTCGAGTTTATTGGAAACCACCAGTTTTCCGCCGGTTCGCTTGGTGATGGCGCGCAGGCTGTTTTCCAGCTCACTGGCAACTTCCCGGTACTCGACATCCTGCAGCAGGGTAAAGAATGTGCTTTTCATGAACACCGAGTGAAAAGTGGTATCCACATTGTGAAATATTTTTGCCACCTCGTCCGAGGGAAAATCCTTGGCCACACTGAGTTCCCTTTCAATTTCACTCAGTAGGCGAAATATGAGCCGTGAAAAAGTGATTAATTCCGGATTATCACTTGTCTGCCAGGCTCCGATCAGCCGCCTGATCCGTCTCATGCTTTCACTGTTGATGAGAATATCGGGAAATAGCTCGAACTGGTAGAAATTGATAACCCACTTTTCTTTTTTGATTCTCTTCAAGAACCGGGCAAAATTGTAATACTTGTTGATGTCCGGAATCAGGTATTTCTTTTTATAATTTCTCCAGATCTCCAGAAATTTCTCCAGATAATTGTAAATTATAAAATGCAGTTCCATACCCCCCCGTTCCGTATTGATCAGTTTCAATTCGAATTTATGTTTTTCCACTTCCCTTTCAACTGCTTTTAAATGCATGAGCAATTTATTTCGTGCGTTCCGGGATACCTCTTGGAGGATTTTAGCCACTTTGGCTTTCACAGAAGGCTTATCATTCAGGAATTTAAAATAAGTGCTTCGGTCATTGGCAAAAACCAGGAGTTGATCAGCATCAGTCAAAATGGTATCGAATATATGATCCAGGCCTTTTTTTATATCATCGTTGTAGTGGGTGAAACGGAATACCAGGACAAAGAAACGGGGTTCACGGGTCATGACCTGTTCGGCATTCAATTTCAACTCCTGGGTTTTGATCTTTTTTCGTTTCAAAATAAATCCGTGAATATCCTGTTGTTTTCCCCTTTCAAACAGTTTGAAATCGTTTTTGGTCAGGTTGTCCACCGGTTTACCCCGGTAGACCACCCGCACCGGCACCTCGACATTGACCACCCTCACGGTTTCCTGAAGAATCTCGTCTTCCTGCTGGCCACACAGAAATCCACCCCATAGAAATGTAATCATGAGCCATAAGCAGAATGAATTTTTCAATATGGTTCTCCCATTTTTTTTATAACCAATTCATTAAAGATATACGAAAATAAAAAAAAAAACGGAAAAATAGATCTAAAAAAAAAATCGTTTAATGTTCAACCGGGGTGAATGATTACTATTTTTCTTCTTTGGGTTTGGGCAGAACCGATTCGATGAGATCGCTATCAAAGGTCTTGGCCTGGGAGAGCAATTGACGGTATTTGATAAAATCAATGGTTCTCTGTCCGGTTATTTTCTGGGTATTGAAGGCGTTAAAACCGATATCCGCTTCCATGTTCATGTTGGCACCCAGCCAGTAGATTTGACTGCTCTTCTGCATATCCCAATAAAATTTCTTTTTGACCCGGATGCTTTCAATGGTGTTCATCAGGCAGAGGAAGGTGGTGTTGGTCAGGGTCCAGTTCATTTTATCGACAAAGGCATCCATCTGGCTCCAATCGGTCTGGAGGCCCTTCAATTCGTCCTTGGCGGCCTTAAATGCCTCTCCTTTTTTAAACTCCCCGTAAACAATTTCGCCGTTTTCCACATACCGCTCGGTGACCACCCTGGGATCACGCACCCATTCACCCTGGCTGTTCTTTTTGATGGGAATGGCCTTGGTGATCAATCCCATTCGCTCCATCTTGGCCGCACTCCACAACTCATTGGCGGTGGCCTGCCACATGGCCTGTTCCATGCTCAGGTTCCAGGGCAGGAAATCGGTTGATCCTCCGGTTGGGGTGGAACCGTGACGGGTTCCGGCCTGGCCGAATGAGGCCGTATCAGCTGCTACGGTAAAATCACAGGCCTGGCCAATTTCCTGACCACCGGCGATTCTCATTCCGTTGCAACGGCAAATAACCGGCTTGCGCGACTTTAAAATACCGTCGATCATTCCGGAAAAGAGATCCATGTACTGGGTATACTCCAGGGGTCTCCGGGAATAGTACTCGGCATACTCCTTGGTGTTTCCTCCCGTGCAAAATGCCCGGTCTCCGGCGGCTGTGAATACAATGGTCATCACATCTCTTTCCATGGATGCCTTATGCATTCCGGCGGTCACACCCTTGATCATCTGGGTTGTGTAAGAGTTAAGCTGGCCCGGATTGTTGAGGGTGATCCAGGCCGAATACAATCCATCAACCGTTTCTCCGGTTTCCGGATTGATCAGTGGTTTCTTCTCGTAAACCGTACAGGGGGATTCTGTACCAAAGTGCTCATCACCGTATATCTGATGATCCTTGATTTCGTTGTCACGTGGTAACCAGTCTAATGCCATGATGGTCCTCCTTTACATTCATTTTAATTTTTATTCTATTTTAATCTGAAAAAGAATTCAAGGTCAAAAAAATCAGTCCCTCATTTTCTTGAGAATCTATTTTTTTTGGCGGGTTCCGGTGGTTTATTACCGGTTGCGGTTTTTAAAAAAGCCTCGACTTCGGGTATGCCTCCCTGAAAAATCAAATAACCGTTAAAGGGTTCCCTTTCGGTTATCTCGCTGCATATGGGAGTGAGCATGATTTCCTTGACCCTGTCCAGGTCATCGGTCTGACCCAGTGCCCATGCCAGCTTGATGTAGGCCACTTCCGGAAGCATGTTTTCTGTGGGTATCACACCGATTTTTTGCATGTCCCTGCCGGTTTCGTACACAAACATGTGAACAAATCCCCAGAGGGTCTGAACGGTCATGTATATGGCCACTCCCGCCTTGCTGGCCCTTTCGATAGCCGGATACAGGGGTTTGTTGACATGACCCAGGCCAGTGCCGGCTATAACGATCCCGCGATAACCGTTTTCAACCAGCGAGTCAATCATATCGGGATGCATGTTGGGATAATAATAGAGCAAAGTCACCCGTTCTTCAAAATAAGGATAGATATCAACCCGGCGGTCCTGACGCCGGCGGTTGTAGTCATGTCTCAGGAGAGTGATGTTATCCCTTTTGACCGTGGCCAGGGGAATATCTCCGATGGTCCGGAAGGTGGACCGGTAAGAAGAGTGCATTTTACGAACCCGGGTTCCCCGGTGAAGGAGGGCATAATCATCCGAAGTGGTGCCGAACATACAGACCATGACCTCGGCAATATCGGATTGGCTGGCAGTGGTAGTGGCATGGATCAAATTTAGAGCCGCATCCGAGGAGGGCCGGTCTGATGATCGCTGGGATCCAACCATAACAATGGGAACCGGTGAATTCTGTATCATGAAGGCCAGTGCCGAAGCGGTATGATGCATGGTATCGGTCCCATGTCCGATAACAATGCCGTCAATACCCTGCCTGATCTCTTCCCCGATGGCGATGGCCAGGGTTTTGTATTGGTCAGGACCCATATTTTCACTGAACACGGAAAATAATTTTTCAGTAGTCAGATTGCAGATATCAGCCAGTTCCGGTACGGCACCGTATAGTTCTCCGGGTGAAAATGCCGGAATCACGGCCCCGGTACGGTAATCCAGCCTGGAGGCAATGGTGCCGCCGGTACCAAAAAGTTTGATGTTTGGCTTATCTTCGGATATGGGAAATTCCTTTTCCGGAATCTTGTAATGGGCCTCTTTGTAGCCCAATTCCTTGATATGGGTAATGGTTTGGATATCGATACCCACGTTGTATCCATTGCCCAGTTTCAGGACCAGGTGGATATCATCATCATACTCGGATCGGGGCAGAATGATCCCATGGAATCCTCCACGCGTGGTTTCGATGGAAACCTCGCTCCAGACCCGGACTTTATATTTCTTTAGTATATCCAATCCTCTGCCCTTGTATCCTTTGTAGAGATCGTTCATTTTCGACCCCCGTTGATATGTTTTCTGAGTGTATTCAATTCAATATTGCCCAAAGCCACCGGTTTCAGCTGGCCCATCAGCCAGCGTTCCCGGGCGCCCGGAGCTTTTGATGTTCTAATATTGTTGAATTTGACATTCAAGGCCGGCAATATGGAGAGGATTTCTTTCTCTGATTTGTTGCGATATTTCAGGATTTTCAGGACCGAATCAAAATCGGATTCGGGATGCTGGTAAGCAATGGGGAGCATACTTTTTATGATGTCTGTTTTAAGCTTTTTTTTCCGGATAAATTTAAAAAGCTCGTAGACTTTTTGATAATCTATGGAGGCATTCCCAACCTGCTGGCCCTCAATATGTTTCAGGGTATGGCCGATCAGGGTGCCGACCAGGAGTGGGTTTTCCTGGAAATCAGTGATGATACCGGCCAGCAGGGGGAAGAGGTTTTTGCTCAGAATATAGGTGAAGGTAGTGGCCGGAATTTTCCATTTTATCATCTGGTCGATATGGGCAGTGACCTCGGAAGGAAGTTGCTTTTCGATATCCCGGATCATCCGGTCATCGATGGGGATAGGAGAGGAATCGGTGTCCGGGTACATGCGGTCGGGTCCGGGCAATACCCGCTCAAAAATCGTGGTCCCGTTTTTAAGGGCTTTGCGGGTTTCGTTGGGAACTCCCTGCAGGGCCAGCCGACAGCGCTCATCGATAGTTTCCAGGGCAGTCGGCATGTCAGTTTCTGGTCCCCACAGGATGATCTGGGCATCGTTTTCACCACTCTTCAGGGTTTTTCTGACCCGGGCCCAGTCTTTGGCCTCCAGCCGGGATGCCAGTGCCTCCGAATGGGTCATACTAGGCCTATTCAAGCAGGCAATAACGGTTAAGCGGTCATGAATTTCATCGGCAAATATTTTTCCGGGCTGGGTGAAAAAGCTGAGAATCCCCTTGAACAAGGGCAGGTTCACCCCGATAAACCGGTTGTTTGGCTCGGAATTTAATTTCAGGTCCGGTAATGCACTGGATTTCAATTTCCATTTATTGATGTCCGGGATTCGTTTTTTCAGAATTTTACGGATTTCCAACAGTGATTTCTGGCGGAAGGCCTCATTGTGGGTGAGTTCGGGAATGGAACGCAGATGGGCCACGCCTTTGATTTCAACCCGGGTACCACCGTTAATGCTGACATTGACATCCTGACGGGCTGCACCGATACCGGTTCTGACATGATTGGTACTTCGGCACAAAAAACGAATGTACTGCCCGGCTTCGGCGGCTTCATCCGGTGTTTTCATGTCGGGATGGGTTACGGTTTCCACCAGGGGCATGCCCAGGCGGTCGGTCATGTATACCCGGTCGTGCCGGATATCCGAGACCTCGCGGCAGGAATCCTCTTCCACACTCAACTGGATGATACGGATAATTTTTTCTCTGAGCGGGATTTCACCTTCGATTCCGATAATACCGGTGCGTTGAAACCCGGTGGGGATACTTCCGTCCAGATACTGCTTGCGAGTGATATGCAGCTCACCCACGATACTGGTCTTGAGCAGCAGGGCAATTTCAATGGCAATCTCCAGTGCTTCACGATTCAATTTAAAGGGGGGTGTGTCATCAATTTCATAGGTGCAGGCGGTTCGATGCTTGATCCGGTAAAAGATGTTCTTTTTGGTTTTGAATTCCATCAAGGCGGTTCCATCGTATTCTCCCAGTTCACTCAGGGTGGGGCGCATATGCCGAATGATTTCGGCATCATAATCATCGCTCTGTTGATATATTCCGGCCGGACAACGGCAGAAGAGTTTTTTTTTGGTTTTCAGTTGCTGGTGAATTTCAAGCCCGCAGCGATAGCCCAGAGACTCATAGATTTTCCGGTCCGCTTTTCTACGCTCCACATACCCGACTGTTTTTCGGGTTTTTTCAAGATTCTGCTTCGGATCAAATGTCATGGGTTAACTGTTTTCCTTTACCGATGGGTATCGGGTGTAAGCCAATCTGTTTTGTATCATATTGCCTCATTGAAGTCAACTTAAATAAATTACCTTTTTATTTAAAAAGAATTAGAAAATCGGTTGACATTTGAATGGTAATATTGACAATCTTTATTTTTTACCGCAAAATCAATTTATATATTCTTGTTGATATCAAATCTAGAGGTGAGTGAAATGTCAGAAGAAATTCGAGTCAGGGCAGAACCACTCAAGTCGTTCTGCATCCGCATTTTTCAAAAGTTGAATGTGACTGCCGAGGATGCCGCAGTAGTTGCCGATAACCTGGTTGCTGCTGACCTGAGGGGAATCGCCTCTCATGGTGTGGCCCGTTTGAGGCGTTATGTCAAGGGGATACAGACCGGAATCATACGGTCCCGGGCCGAAGCCCGGGTGGTGATGGAAACCGCGGCCACTGCCCTCCTGGATGGAGGCGGTGGGCTGGGGCAGCCCATATCCAACCGGGCCATGCACATGGCTATTCAAAAGGCCCGGGAAGCCGGCGCCGGATTTGTCAATGTACGGAATTCCAATCACTACGGTATTGCCGGGTATTATGCCATGATGGCGCTGGAATACGACATGATCGGGGTTTCCATGACCAATTCCGGTGTACTGGTGGTTCCCACCTTTGGCCGCCATTCGATGCTGGGAACCAACCCGATTAGTCTGGCAGCCCCGGCCGGACAGGAACGCCCTTTTGTGTTGGATATGGCCACAAGCACCGTGCCCCGTGGAAAACTGGAAGTGTACAACCGTCAGCAGAAACTGTTGCCAATGGGGTGGGCGACCGATGAAACCGGAGATCCCACTGACGATGCCAGCCGGGTTTTGAATAATCTGGTTGAATCGAAAGGGGGTGGCCTGTTGCCCCTGGGAGGCTCCGGCGAATTATTCAGTGGACATAAAGGTTATGGCCTGGCGCTGATGGTGGATATTTTGTCCGGTGTTCTTTCCGGAGCCGGTTATGCGGATAATATTTATACCAAAGAGCCGTCTGGCCAGCCCAAGCCGGCCAATGTCGGACATTTTTTTGGTGCTCTGCGCGTAGATGGTTTCAGGCCCATTGATGATTTTAAGCAAACCATGGATGACCTCATCAACCGGCTCCGTAATGTTCCCAAAGCCAGCGGTCAGGACCGGGTCTATATTCACGGTGAGAAGGAATTTGAAATTGAAGAAGATCGGAAAGTCAATGGGGTTATTCTGCACCCCAAAGTAGAACAGGACCTGAAGTCCCTGGCCCGTGAACTGGAAGAGGATTACGATCTGATCTCATAAATTGTCTTGATATTTTGGTCATTTTTATTTAGAATCAAATCATATCAACGGTAGCTCCCGGGCCTGAAGGCTCAGAGTGATCAGGCTGTTAGGAGGAAATGACCATGCCAGACTTAGATGCATTGTTTAAACCCAGGAATATTGCCATTATCGGTGCATCCAACCGTCCCCTGACCATCGGACACCGGATCATGACAAATTTGAATAGATATGGTTTCAAAGGTCAGGTGTTCCCGGTGAATCCCAAGGGAGAGCCCATTCTCGATATTCCTTCTCATAAATCCATTTTGGATATTGGCCCCGAGGTGGATCTGGTTCATATAATCGTACGCAATAACCTGGTGGCTCAGACCCTTGAGGATTGTGCGACCAGAGGAGTTAAGGTTGCCATTGTCAATACATCCGGTTTCAAGGAGACCGGCCCCGAGGGTGCTGAGCTGGAACGGGAACTGGTGGCGATCGGAAAACGAACCGGACTGCGCCTGTTCGGTCCCAACTGCCAGGGGGTCATGAATTCCGATCCCCAGGTCAGCCTGTATTCGAATTTTACCTTTGCCGAAATGATTCCCGGACATGTGTCCATGGTTGCCCAGGGCGGGGGTGTGGCCGAGGTGATCAACAATTATTTTGGCATGAACCGGGTGGGACAGCGAATGTATGCCTCCAATGGCAATGCCTGTGATATTTCGGTTCCTGAAATCATTGAATACTATGGACAGGATGAACAAACCCATGTCATTGTTCTGCATGCCGAAAGTTTTCCCGATCCCCGGGAATTTCTGGAGCGGGTGGCCCCGGTAGCAGAGAAAAAACCGGTTCTGGCCTTGAAGAGCGGTGTCACGGCCGAGGGAGCCAGGGCGGTCTCCTCCCATACCGGAGGTCTGATGGAAGCGGATACGGTCACCGACGTTCTGTTTGATAAATGCGGGGTTTTACGGTTTGCCAGCCTTCTGGAACTGTGTGAAACCGCTCAGGCTTTTGCTACCCAGAACGTCCCCAAAGGGAAGCACGTGGGAATGGTCACCAATGCCGGTTCACCGGCCATTATTGTCACCGATGAGGTGGTGAAAGCGGGACTGGAAGTCCCGGATTTAAGCCCTGCATCAAAAGTTTTTTTACAGGATAAACTCCAGTCCATTGCCAGTATTGCCAATCCCATTGATATGATGGCCACGGCAGCCGGGATCGAGTACCGCGCATCTCTGGATGCCCTGGTTGGGGATCCGGGTATCGATTCCATTGTGGTCTGTTTCATGACTCCCTTTTTTGTTGATACCCTTCAGATTGCAGAGGCCATTGAACAGGTCGCTGCTTCAGCCGAGAAGACCTTGATTGCTGTGGCCATGACCAACCCGGATGAAAAACCGGAATGGCAGGAAACGGTTGAGCGGGTTCGACAGGCCGGAGTCCCGGTCTACTATTTCCCGGAAAGTGCGGCCAGGGTATTGGTCAATATGAACCGCTACCGGAAACTCCGGGATCGGCCCCGATTGAAGCCGGCAGAAATCCAGGTTGAAGTGGACCAGGCAAATCGGTTATTGAAGGAGGCAAAACCGGGACCGGAGGGTTTCCTGGCTCCCGGAGATGCCAGTGCATTATTGACGATCTATGGTATTCCCCTGGTCCGGGAAAAACGCTCTGAAAATTGGGATGGATTAAGGACAGTTGCTGCTGAGATCGGTTATCCGGTAGTGCTCAAAGCAGAAGCCCCTTCGCTGATTCACAAAACCGACGCCGGAGCCGTGATATTGAATATCAATGATGAATCCGAGTTAAAGAATGCCTATGAGGGTTTAAATAGGAAAGTCGGAAACCATCCGGAATTGGCTTTTCTACTCCAGTCCCAGTTGGATCCGGGGCTGGAGATCATTATCGGTGGAAGCCGGGCACCGGGACTGGGCGCCATGATCATGTTCGGCCTGGGCGGCATTCATGTGGAGGTATTCAAGGATGTCATGTTCAAATTAGGACCTCTCAATCGGTCAGAGGCTCTGGAAATGCTGGAAGGTATCCGGGCCTCAGCGCTGCTGGACGGGGTCAGGGGCCAGCCTGGAATTGATAAGATGAGTGTGGCGGATATCATGCTGCGGATATCGGAATTGCTGGAAAATCATCCGGAAATTGTTGAACTTGATTTGAATCCGGTTATGGCTTATCCAGCCGGGAAACCGGTGGCTGTGGTGGATTTCCGAATCAAGATATGTCAATCCGAGAGCGGGGGATGAAATGACCAACTGGCTGAACCTGGGTGAAATGTTGAAACTGAATGCCCATAAGTATCCGCAAACCGTCTGCTTGATGGATGCGGAACGGTCATTTACTTTTCCGGAAACCAACCGCAGAGTCTGCCAGTTAGCCAATGCCCTGCTTTCACTCGGTCTTGTCAAGGGGGATATCATTTCAGTGTTGCTGGAAAATTGCCTTGAATTTGCTGAAATATATCTGGCTGCTGCGAAAACCGGCATGGTGGTGAATCCCATCCATTTTAGGCTGGTGGGTTCGGAAATGGTTGAAATTGCCAATCATGCCGATGCCAAAGCCCTGATTGTTCATGATGAGTTCTGTCCGGTTATTGAAGATATCCGCCCCCGCTTACATATTGATCAAAATCGCTATGTGGTGGTGGGACAATCCCGGGATCAATTTATTTCCTATGAATCTTTTCTGGACAGTGGAAAGCCCAATGAACCGGGAATCAAGGTGAAACCCGAGGAAACCTGGATACTGTTGTATACCTCCGGGACCACCGGCAGGCCCAAGGGCGTGGTCCGTTCTCACGAATCCTACATTGCCTTTTATTTGATCAATGCCATTGATTTTGATTTCCGGCCCCACGACCGGGTGCTTAATGTCATGCCTCTCTGCCATGTAAACACCACCTTTTTTACCTTTACCTTCACCTATATCGGGGGTTCCACCTATGTGCACCCGGCCCGTGGATTTGATGCCCGGGAAGTTTTAGGCATCATTGAAAAGGCCCGGATCAATTTCATTTCTTTGATCCCAACCCACTATGCCCTCATACTGGATGTGCCCCCGGAGCAGCGGAACCGGGTGGATGTGTCATCCATTAAAAAATTATTGTGTTCGTCTGCCCCGGCCCGGGTGGAGCAGAAAAAGGCCATCATGAAATATTTCAGGGGAGTAGAACTCTATGAAGCCTACGGTTCCACCGAAGCCGGAATTGTCACCACCAGCTTTCCCCGGGAGCAGCTCACCAAACCGGGTTCAATCGGGAGGGAAAACCTGGGTACGGACTTTGTTAAGCTTCTGGATGAAAACAAAAAACCGGTGAAAAGAGGAGAAATCGGTGAACTATACAGCCGGGGGCCCATGATGTTTGACGGTTATTACAAGGATCCGGAAAAGACATCGGACAGCTTTGTCGGTGAATACTTTTCAGCCGGTGATATGGCCTATCAGGACAGCGACGGATATTTTTACCTGGTTGATCGCAAGAACAACATGATCATAACCGGAGGAGAAAATGTGTTTCCCTCTGAAATAGAAAAAATCATCTGCCAACACCCGGCCGTGTTTGAGGCAGCCGTGATCGGGGTACCCGATAACAAGTGGGGGGAAGCGGCTAAAGCGGTGGTGATATTGAAAAAAAATGTAAGTTGTTCTGAAAAGGAGATTATCGATTTTTGCCGGGATAAGCTGGCTGGATTCAAGCGGCCCAAGACCGTTGATTTTATCGATTCCGAAGAGATGCCCCGTACGGGTTCGGGAAAAATCCTTCACCGGGTGCTCCGGGAACGGTTTTCAAAATAAATTTAACTCAGAAGGGAAGGAGGGTGTGGGAAGAGGGAAGGAGGGTGACGGTGCTTGACAATTTGACAATTTCATTTTTCCCTCAGTCTCAATTTTGTCCTCTTATACAACTGTCCGATCGAATGAAGTTTCAAATCACTGAACAAATCCATTTTTATAATTTCAGTATATTTTAAGCCTCCCCTCTCCCTGAGATTAAAAAGCAACTCACCTCTAAGTCTCTTTCCAAAATGAGTTGTTGTATCAATATTTTCGATATTGATTTTATACTTTTTCTCAAATTCCATATATATTTTTTTAACCGGTTCAAAATAGAGATCATCAATCCTTTTCCCTTCCATACTTTCTCTATTATTTCTGCGGTCAAATTTATTTTTTGCTTCTGAAATATAACCTTTCCCCCCAATTATTTTTCCAACTCTCGTCTCAATAACCGGAAGTGATTCTAAATTAGAACTGTTAACCATATTAATTAAATTATTTTCATCCCGAAAAAGATCTTCAACATATGATCTGTCTATAATTTCACAATCATTATACTTATTATAATAGTAAGATGCACTCGACCATTCATACTCATGGAAATTACTTAATATCCCTGCGCGAACAGGATTATTTAAAACATAGGCTATCGATAAAAGAAGATATGTATCATCCTGAATTAACATAGATTTAAATCGTCCCTGGAATACATATCCCTTTCCACCATGTTCTGATCTGTATAAACTTCCGAAATTCCCATTCAATTGTTTAAGAAAATCTGACATCCTACCGGAACTGTTTTCAAGGATCAAATGATAGTGGTTATCCATCAGACAATAAGCAAATATTCTTATTTTCAACTCTTGAGAATATAACCCTAATAAACTCAGAAATTTTTCTTTATCTTTTCTCTCCTTAAAGATCGGTTTCCCATCATATCCCCGGTTCATAACATGGTGATAGGCTCCCCGGTATGTTACCCTTGCTCGGCGCATAAATAATCTTTATAACAAAAATGTCAAAATGTCAAGCACCGTCACTCTTGATTGTATATTGATTGAGAAAAAATCAAATTATTTATTCTCTTTTGATTTTTCATCTCTCAATTGTTCTTCCATTAACTCATTTAATTTCTTGTGATCTTTTTCACCAAATCTATCAATTTGAATAGTAATATATTGTTTGTTATTATTGGGTTTACAAAGATTACGTAATTCTTCTATATTCTCTTCTTGAGAATAATATATAAGAAGAATTGAAGCAATTCTTTTCTTGGATTCATCAGTATAATTTTTTATAAAGTGATGAACTAACTCAGTTTTATTGTCTGGTCTACCTTTTAAATAATTTACCCAATCAGAAGTGCCTTTAAGAAATTCAATATCTCCTTCATAAAATTTCCATCCACATTGTAACAACTGTTTTTCGAGATTATAAAAAGCTTTTTTTGATGGATATTCATCTTCATATTTAAAGTGAATATAAGCTCTTTTCTTCTCAATCACCCACTTTGGTTTTTGTTCAAACAACTGGATTTTTTTCTCACATGGCCCAATTAATGAAAAAGAAGTTAATTTAACATTAGATTTTTTTAAATCACATCCAGGTAAAAATATTATAATGAATAATATCAAGCATAAAAAGTTTTTCATTTTACCATCTTCTCCCTAGATCTTTTTGAAAGTAATATTCTCCTTTTTTATATTTCTTTTGTTCACACTCTGGACAACCTTTTTGTGGACCTGGTGGAGAGCAGAAACAACTATCACCTCTCTTTACATCACGACCAGTGTGCCGCAAAACTCCGGTTGAACTAGGTAAGGTATGAATGAATGTCAGGCTCCAGATAACCTTACCTTTACATGGGATGCAAAGCCAGTAACATCTACATACAATATTAAATGAACGAGTCCATCCAGCCATTACCCACTGACCATTACAATAATGCCTTAATCCTGAGGGATCAATAAAATTCACTGGATTATTTCCTTCAAAAACATAAAAGTTTTCTTTTCCATGAAATCCAATCGGATCTTCGTTGATGAACCTTCCAATCGAAGGATAATAATACCTGTGGTAATAATAATTTAGTCCGGATTCCTGGTCGAAATATTTACTCTGAAAACCCAGGTTTCCTGATGATGAGCCGGTCTGATTTACTATATTCCCAAAAACATCATAGGTTCTAGTATTGACCATCTGTTTGGTTTCGTGTTTATAGACTTTGGTGATGGTTCCGACCTGATCCAGAGACATGTTAGATGTTGCATGTGTCATGTTACATGTAAATGATAAATTTATGAACAAATCATTTCCATTCCTTAAATCGAGATATTTCTTTAACTCGAAATGAATTGTTTATAATTTATTGCAAGAATAATAAAATTATGAAATGCATGTATTATGAATCCTGGAACAATTGATTTACTTATATAATATAAATAACAAAAAGCAAATCCAAGCAAAAAAGATGGAAAAAAACTGTAAATATTATACACAGAGATATGACCTAAAGCAAAAATTAATGAACTTAAAACCGCTGCTTTCTTCCATCCATAATATGTTGAAAGACCAGCAAAAATAAATCCCCTATCAAAGACTTCTTCAACAAAAGGACCTATAATAGAAAAATCCAAAATGAGCAACCCAATACTATGACCTACATCAAAAATATATTTTAAATCTATTGATGGGATCTCTATATTTAATAATTTTAGAAAAATTTTAAAAAGAAAGATAATAAAATAACATAAAAGAAGAATACCAGCCCCTTCAACCAAAAATTCTTTCTTAAATTTTATCAAGCCAAGGAATTGCAACCAATACTTTTTTCTACGTAACAAAAAAATAAAAATAATTGTAATTAAAATGAAATCAAAAATGAACATCAACAATAAGGAGTCAATTTTAAAATTTATAGATAGATTAATAAAAGTAATTGTTAGAACTATTAGTATTCCTACTTTTACTTCACTTATTTTCCAATTAGAATAATCTCCTGTATTTTTTATTGTTCGTAGATCACTATTCATTTGATTCATTTTTATTAGTTTTTCTTTTTATATTATTTATTTAAAAAATTAAATAAAAGCTAACAGATAACCAATTTTTAAATCAGTTATATCGCTTATTTATTAAAGATTCATCAAAAAATTTTTTAATGACACCAACAATATCTGTAGGAGGAATTAATGAATACAAATCATAAAGCATTTGAGTCATATCTAGAAGACCTTGATATGGGTCCCAACCAATCATTCCTTCATCACATTCCCTTGGGCGTACGAGTAAATAATTATTTGGAAGATCTAAAGGAATATAATACCAAGGTTCACCATTTTCCCATATAACTTGATATGGAGAATTCAGTAATTTATCAAATTCCTTCATTTTTTTGGGAATATTATTATGGGGATCATATAATCCAAATTTATCAATATAATTTACTGGATTGTTTATTGTTATTAGAAACATATTCAATCCACCGGTTAACCCAATCGGATCCTCGTTGATGAACCTTCCAATTGAGGGTGAATAATACCTGAAATAATAGTAATTAAGTCCTGATTCCTGGTCATAATATTTGGATTGGAAGCCAAGATTGCCGCTTGAACTTCCGGTTTGGTTTATTAGATTTCCGAACGTGTCATAGGTTCGGGTGTTGATCATTTGTTTGGTTTCGTGTTTGTAAATTTTGGTAATGGTGCCAACCTGGTCTTTGATGTAACTGTACCAGCCTTTTCTTTCAAAGGAAAAATACTGGGGATCATCAACTTCTGCATATTCAACATGTCCCTGCACATCATCCTTTCCATTCTCGTAGATGTATCTTCTAATGGGTTGAAAATTTACATTCAATTCAAAAGACAAATTATTGCCTTCCCAGTGGAAGTTGGTGATGGTGCCGTTGACATTTTTTTGGATGCGGCGGCCGTAAATGTCGTATTTGTATTCAGCAACGACGTTTGCGGGCTCGATTTCGGTGGGGTAGTGTTCGTATTTGATCATCCGGTTTTCCGAGTTGTAATAGAACTTCTTGGTTTCTGTGGTGGTTATGTTTTTTTCCTCTGTCATATTTCCATCAGCATCGTAAGAATAG
>CBDAFS010000028.1:0-2252 GCA_965195285.1 uncultured Aminicenantes bacterium
CAACAGACTTAGCTCCTTAACCAACAGCTACACCTACAATGACCTGAATCAATTAACATCTTCCTCTGCCTTTACCTATTCTTACGATGCTGATGGAAATATGACAGAGGAAAAAAACATAACCACCACAGAAACCAAGAAGTTTTACTACAGTTCCGAAAACCGGATGATCAAATACGAACACTATCCAACCGAAATCGAGCCCGCAAACATCGTTGCTGAATACAAATACGACATCTACGGCCGCCGCATCCGGAAAAATGTCAACGGCACCATCACCAACTTCCATTGGGAAGGTGATAACATGTCCTTTGAACTGAATGAAAACCACCAACCCATCAGAAGATATGTTTATGAAAATGGAAAGGATGATGTGCAGGGTTATGTTGAATACTCAGAAGTAGATGATCCACAGTATTTTTCCTTTGAAAGAAAGGGCTGGTACAGTTACATCAAAGACCAGGTTGGCACCATTACCAAAATTTACAAACACGAAACCAAACAAATGATCAACACCCGAACCTATAATGTTTTTGGAAATCTTGTTAATCAATCAGGCTCATCAAACGGTAATCTGGGTTTTCAATCAAAGTACTACGATCAAGAGAGTGGATTAAACTATTTCTATCACAGGTATTACCATCCCCAAATAGGCAGGTTCATAAACGAAGATCCAATTGGATTTAGTGGTGGTTTGAATATGTATCTATTTGTTGACAATGATTCTTTAAATTATGATGATCCATTCGGGCTAGATAAACTTAAAGATTTTGGTAATGAAATGAAAAAATGGTTTGGATGGTATTGGGAATTGGAACACCAATATAAAATAAAAATAAATAATATTATTAAACTCGACATTGATTGGTGTAAATTTAGAGATTGTATGGGTGGAGTCGCAGCAGATGAAGCAAAAACCAAAAAAGTTTTATCTCATTTTGATATTGATTATCCCAGAACCCAAATGGTAAAAGAAAATCCAAAAAGATACTGGTCGAAAAAACAACCTGGTATTCATTCTTCAAAATTGCCTGAATATATAATCAGATATAAAGGACCCTATAAATTTGCAAATCGAATAAATATGGCATTGCTGTCACTTGATATCATGATCTGTTTATTTAAAAGCTCAAAGTGAAGGATGAAAAAATTATATAAAGAGAGGAAATATTTGATTGTAGCAATAGCAATTGTGATTATGTTTGCAATCTATTTCATGAGGTTATATTTTCGAAAAGAAATAAAAAATCTAGAGAAAATATATGAAAATGGTATAAATTTAATCAATAATGAAAAAAACTACAAAAAAGCAACTGATCAGTTTTTTCTATATTTAAAAATGAGGCCGAATGATATTGAAACAAAATATAGTATAGGTTATTGCTACTTCATGCTTGGAGATTATAATGAAGCAATTGATTACTTTTCAGAAGTTCTTAAATATGATAAATCACACTTCCTCTCAATGGATTACCTAGCAAAATCTTATATCTATTCTAAAAAAGAGGAATTATATAAAGATGCAATTGAACTATTAAAAAGAAGTGAATTAACAATGAAAGAGGATATCTATGTTTGGAATAAACTTAAAGAGTTATTTTTGGAAACAAAAGCATGGGTATACTATAATACTAAAGAAATTGAAAAGGCATTAAAGACTTATAATGAAGTGATTCCCATTTACACTAAATATTTCAAAGAGGATCTGAATGAATTGGATGAATGTTTTGCTGAAGTTCATTATCATTTTGGGATAATTCATAAACATAATAGAGATTTTTCAAATGCCAAAATAGAATTTGAAAAAGCAATAAAAGCAGGAGGTCCTCAAAATATATTTGCAAAAAGATCAAAAACAGAGCTGAAATATATGAAATAATATCCTATAATAAAGTTGGGCAAGAAGTTTACTTCATTTACAAATTTTTATAATTACAATGACCTCAACCAGCTTGCTTCCACCACCACCCACACCTATTCTTACGATGCTGATGGCAATATAGTGGAGGAACAAAACACAGCAACCACAGAAACCAAAAAGTTTTACTACAATGCTGAAAATTGAATGATAAAGTATGAACATTACCCCACCGAAGTTGAACCGGCAGACACAGTAGCTGAGTATAAATATGACATCTACGGCCGCCGCATCCAAAAGAATGTCAACGGCACCATCACTAACTTCCATTGGGAAGCTGATAATATGTCGTTTGAGTTGAACGAAAATAATCAACCCATCAGACGTTACATCT
>CBDAFS010000029.1:0-33745 GCA_965195285.1 uncultured Aminicenantes bacterium
AAGGTGATCGGAGTGGTGATTCCTTGCTACAACCATGCCAATCATGTCGGTTCGGTGATCGAGAGTATTCCCGATTCTATTGACCACATTGTGGTGGTGGATGACTGCAGTACCCAACCCCTGCCCCGCCTGACTGATAAACGGGTGAAGGTGATCCGTACGCCCAAAAACCTGGGGGTGGGTGGCGCTACTGTGACCGGTTTTAAAAAACTGCTGGAATACAACCCCTATATCGTGGTTAAAATGGATGCCGATGAACAGATGGATCCCCGCTATCTTCCGGATTTGCTGGATCCCCTGATCGACAGACGGGCCGAATACGCCAAGGGCAACCGTTTCCAGGATTTTGAGGGTATCAAGGCCATTCCTTTCTGGCGCCGGATTGGCAACCTGACTCTGTCTTTTCTGACCAAGATCGCCACCGGCTACTGGAATAACTTTGATCCCAACAACGGTTATTTCGCCATCCGGGCGGATTTGCTGGGAAAAGTCAATGTTGACAGGTTACATAAACGCTATTTTTTTGAAACCTCGTTGATTGCCGAATTGTATTTCCACCGGGTCCGGATCAAGGATGTAGTCATGCCCGCCATCTACCGGGGCGAACCATCCGGCTTGAATGTTTGGAAGGAGTTGTTTTGTTTCCCTCCTTTGCTTCTCAGGGTATTCATCCGGCGCTTGCTCCTGAAATATTTTATATATGATTTCAACATGGCTTCCCTCTATATGCTGATCGGCATTCCGCTTTTCCTGTTCGGAACGGTTTACGGATTGATAGTCTGGATCACCAATGCCTCCCGGGGAATACTCACCTCCACCGGCACCATCATGCTGATCGCCCTGACCATCATTCTGGGTTTCCAGCTGATTTTGCAGGCCATCCAGATCGATATGGACAAAAGTCCCCGCTGCGAGGAAAATCCGCTTAAATAGAATCCCTAATCGGCGGATCGATTTTTCCGGATTGTTTTCCACCCGAGCTTCCGTTTCAACCCGATAGCCAATTCCTGCAGGGCCAGGGATTCCAGGATGACACCCGTCAATACCAGGTACAGGATGTTTTTGATCAGGTAATAAGAGGAGCCCAGGTTGAAAAAATAATAAGGGATATAATAAATCAAAAAACCAATAATAGTGCTGAAAATCAGAATCTCCAGGTCCCTGGTTTTCCTTGGCCGGGAAATCAGATAATAGATTCCCAGGAAAATCAGGAAGGTGTTGACCGGTTTCAGGGCGGAAAAGGGGATCAGCTTGGTAAAGGTGACAAATCCCTGCTGGTGCTGGGGGAATCCGTAGGTTTTATAGATGAATATGTAGATGACGATAAAGAACATCGGCAGCAGAAAATAAATAAAAAGCCTCCGGATCATGAGGCCAACCCGGACGGTTTTAACCGGAAAGTTAACCGGAAACAGGCAAAACAGGGTCAGGGTGAATATCATCACATAATAGGGATACACGATGATTGACACGGCCAGCAGCAGGGATGATACGGGTAAGCGGTTTTTTAAGAAGAATAACAGGGAGGATAAAAAGAAGAAAGTCGATACCAACGGCGGGAAATAGTGAAATTTGAAACCGGTATCCAATACAAAGGTAACATTCATCAATAACAGGGCAGTCAGAAAAAATACCGGACTGAGGTCCGGAAAAAAATGTTTGCTCAACAGGTAGATCAGGAAATAGACCAGTATGAAAACCAGGGCCAGAAACAGGGTGATGATGGTCTCCGGTGGGGTTCCCAACCCCCTGGATAACACGGCAATAAAGGCGTGAAGGGATTGGGGGTAAACCATCCAGAATTCATCGGTCTTGATTTCATTGAACTGTTGATAGTGATGAACCATTACCATATGATTGCGCAGGTCACCGGCCCCGACCGGTTCCAGGGGCAGCCATTGGCCTGATATCCAGTACAGGTATCCAAATACCACCACGGAGATGAGAAAGATGACCAGGATTTTTTCTTTGTCCGGGTTGAAGGTGATTTTTTTACCACCCTTCAGGGATTTTAGCAGAACCAACAGGGCCAGGAGCAGGCAAAACACCCATATCAATCCATTGGCCAGAACCACATTCAACCGGTTTTTCAGAAAAGTGATGGAGAAAATCAGGCCCAGCCAGAGACAGAAAAATTCAAACACCAGTAAGGCCAGGGAAAGTCCGGAGATAGGCAAAGCTGATGGTTTTCGGAATTTGACAATAATAGCCGTGAGCATGTAGAGGACCAGGATCAGGGCCATCAGGAACCCGGCCGGTTTTATCGAATCCAGGAATCGAATTCCCTGAAATAAGGCTTTCGATATCACTGAATCAGGCAGTACATAGTGGTAAAACGGCAGGGGCCGGGAAGCCACCCCTTTCCGGGTTGAAAAGCGCAGAAAAAATCTGAACAGTTGGGGGTTGGCCTTGACCTGTTGGTAGCGGATCTCGATTTCATTGAACCCTTGGTTTAAACGGATTTGCTTGCGGAATCCGTCAGGCCTGATTTTTATCCGGGTTCCATTGCAGTATAATTGCACTTTTTTGATTTCCGGCAGGAAATAGCGGTAGCTTTTCTCATCCGGACTGTAAACGACTGTCCGGAAGGTCAGGGAATTGATAGGTTGTTTGCCGATTAATTTATTGAAAATCTGTACCCGTACAATTTCGGGAGTGAGGCTTGGGATCTGTCCGTTCAGGCATTGATCGGGCGTAACCGCAGTATATCTGAATCCAAAGGGAAGTCCGTTGGCCCGGTTTAATATTTCCAGAAGATCAATGGCCATATAGGCCAGTAGCGAAAGCGTGGATAAAATCAATATCCACTTTTTCAGACCGATATCGCGGGTTGTCAGGTCCTGATTTTGAATACGGTCCATGGTTGCCATAATCGAAGATTCATTGAATCCGGAAATATCAATGATATCATTCATCCATGTTCAAATCAATAGACTGAAAACCGGGATATCCGGTCCCGATTTTTATTGCCGGGGTGACAACATAACCGGCAGGATGTAATCGGTATCGTAATAGGCGTTGTAGGAGAATGTTCCGCCATCATCATCGCGGTCAACCCCCAGACTGTATAGAATTTGTTTTTCACTATTCCAGATATAGGGGTTTCCGGAGCAGGGATCCACGGTTTTGTATGATTCAAGCCCTTTTAGGATTTGCTTGACCGATGTGTCGGGTTGATAATAAAGGCGTAGTTCTGCCAGTATCCGGCACATATCGTAGAGGGTTTTGAGGTGAAATGATTTTGACATTAAAGAAAACATATTGGCTGAAACTATACTTTCTTCGACTATGATTTTTCCCCCCGGATTCCGCACCCACCAGAACCAGTTTCTTTTTTTCTTTGTATACTTTTGTTTTAATTCTTCTATTCCTTGCGACCATTGATATGGTGGTTGTTTTTCCATATTAATGATCTCGGAATAGGGAGTAAAAATATAATATTTGGTACGGTTGGGCTGAAAAAACAGGGTCAAGCCGATTTTTTTCAGAACACCTGTATCCTTTGAGTTTAATATTCTATCTATATAATTAACAGCTGTCAGATATTCAATTTTAAACGAGGCAGCAGAACCGAATTCTTCATAGCGGATGGGGATTAATCGGTCAAGAACAGATTTATAAGTTGTTTGCGGACATTGGGGGTGATTGAGCAGACTGGATAGAACCTGCAGGGAATGACGGAAATTATTTTTGGCAACCAGGTTGGTAATTAACACCCGGCTTCCTTTAATTGCTTTTTTAAAAAAGTTTATATGATCGATAACACGGGATATTCCATTTTCCCAATCTCCTTCAAGGGCCATCTGCATGGATATAATATTGAATAACTTACTTATTTGTATCCAGGCCAGTAAATTGGGAATGGGACTGTCATAGCGGGGGAGGGTAAAATCAGAAAAAAATTCACTATTAATCAGTTTCTGGTAACGTTCCAGCAAGATACTGAACTCTGATTTGAGTTTCTCTATGGTATTATGTTTTGCCAGTATCTGATGGTTCCAGGTTCGATATCTTTTAGCGTTTATTGGCTCATCTATCCAGTGACTGTCGGTTTTTAAAATTTTCCGCCATTTTTTATTATATGAACTGAACATAACCCTGTAAGAGGTGGAGTCTCATTCTTTTAAAAATTTATCATTGTCGAAACCGGGATCAAAAAGCCGCTGGTATTTTTTTATCACTTCAGGAGATTCAATGTCCGTCTGATGTGGCATTATCAAGGTCCAGAGCCGGTAAAAACCGTTATTTTTACTAAAATCGGCTATTGGAATATCCTCCAGTTTAAATTCATCAGGATTTTGGCCGGCATCAAAACGGTTTAAAAATATCCACAGGATAAACAGTGCGGCCAGGAGTAGCAAGATAAATTTTGAGAAACTCATACCACTTTTTTTGAACAATATGGTGGTCATATTACTAAGATCCGCTTTTCTAAAATCAAGCATAAAAGCCAGAAAAATTAACAGGGAGAGAACAAAAATGTTGGCAGCCAGAATGGTTATAAACCCGGAACCCACCATTATGGCCATGCCTTTGAGCTGGATGATTATAAAAATAAAAATTCCGTAGATGAACATATAGATAGCCAGGGCATAGACAATGTTGGTGATATGGTTTTTGTGAATCAGAGACATGGCCGCAGAAGAGAAAAACAGGGAGAGGTAAAGAAATATGGTGGTGAACCAGCCGGCAGGAATGGGAAAAGGTTTTATGATTAAAGAGAGGAGGGCATACAAACCCAGGAAAAAGAGTACTGCTCCAATCCGGGGCATTATTTTATAGACCATTATTTTCCAGCGCGAATATCTTAAAGAGAACAGGTATTCGAAAGTCCTTTCGTTCTTTTCCTCGGCAAAGAGTGATATACCCAGATAAAAAGCAATCCCCATCATGGTTATGTAAATCAGCAAAGGAATAAATTCTCCAATAGGGAAGGTCTTGTCCACAATCAGGCGGATGATGAGGAATGAGTAAATCAGGGTTATCATAAATACCAGGATGGTTCCGATGGAAAGTTTCAGGGTGTCTTTTATTTCTTTATTCAGCATATTCGCCTCCTATGAAGGCCTTGATAATGTCGTGTAAATTCAAATCAACCACCTGGCCTCCTGAACCGGAGACCAGTTCTTCCTGGAACGGGTAGACATAATATTCATGGCCGTCTTCGTGCTGTTTGTGGGTTAAAACCGGAAGTCCTGAGATTTCCCGGTCGGACACCACTTTTTTAATCCGGGTTTTCAATGACTCCATGGGCTCATCCACGGCAATCTGATTATCCTTCAGGAGGAGAATCCGCTGGGGGATTTTTTCAATATCATGAAAGTTCAAATTGACCAGAACCAGGGTCACCCGGTTTTCCTCAATCATTTCCAGCAACCGGTTCAGAAAAATATCCCGCAGGTAGACATCCATGGAGTGAATGACTTCATCAATCAATAACATTTCAGGTTGGGCAGCTAAAATCAGGCTCAGGTGGAAGACCAGTTTCTGACCCCGGGACATTTCGGTGATTTTTTGGCCGGTTTTCAGTTTGGCCTTGTCGATCATTTCCGTATCAAAGCTACGAATATCATAAACCCGCGAATGATAGCGAATGGCTTCCTGTAGTGACATGTTTTCGTATAAATTCATCTTATCCGAAATAAACCCGATTCTGGATCGTGGGTCCGGACCCAGTTTTTCCGAATAAGTTATTCTACCCTGCCGGGGAAGCAGAACCCCGGCCATCAGCCTCAGCAGGGTAGTCTTGCCGACACCATTAATTCCGGTGATTAAAACCGATTCCCCCGGTTCGATACTCAGGCTGAAATCCCTGAATACCGGTTGTTTATTATAGGAAAAATAGATATGTTCAAGTTTGATCATTTTCAGTGACCTCCGGATGATTTTTTAATTCATTTTGCAGATCTTTCAGGGTAAAACCGAGGCTGGAGATTCTTTTGAAAAAATCAGCCACTTCTTTCTTTAATAGTGCCTTTCCGGCTGTTTCGAATTTTTTCGAACTGGTTCTGACATAATAGCCCGAACCGCGCCGCGAATACAGGAACCCATCGGATTCCAGCTGACCATAGGCCTTCAGAATGGTCAGGGGATTAATATTGTTCCGGGTCGACAGGTTCCTTACCGAGATAATCTTGTCATCATTTTTTAGTCTCTGGCTGAAGATGGCCATCTTGATGGCATCTTTAATCTGTTCATAAATGGGGATGGCCGATTTGACATCGACATCCAGTTCAAAAGATTTGGTTTCGGATTTTTTCATTGTTTTCACCAACTGTTATACTAATATAACACAGCAAATAGGTTTTGTCAACAAAAAATATTTTTTTCCGGTTATCGAAATGCAGACAGCTTCAAGACGGTACATTTGAAACAGATACTGGGAAGGTTATGGAATTACAAAAATAGTTTTTGAAAATTTTCATTCACGGCCCGGTTGAGTTCAACGACCGGTATATTCTTGATTTCAGCGATTTTCTCGGCCACCAGTTTAACCCTGAGGGGATTGTTGACTTTTCCCCGGAAGGGATCCGGCGACAGGTAAGGGGAATCGGTTTCGGTAAAGATTCTATCCAGGGGAATCTCTCTTACAATATCCTGTAATTCAATGGCTTTTTTAAAAGTAACGATACCGGATACAGAAATGTAATATCCCCGGTTGAGGATCTCCCGGGCCTGGTCCAGGCTGCCGCTGTAGCAATGAAAAATTACCGGAAGTGGAAATTTTTCCGATTCCAGAATTTTTAGAACCCTGTTCTCGGCTTCCCGGGCATGAATGACCAAGGGAAGATTTAATTCGGCGGCGATTGCAATTTGTCTCTTGAAAACATGTAGCTGGTTTTCCGGACAGGAATGATTATAGTGATAATCCAGGCCGGTTTCACCGATGGCAATGGTTTTCCTATTCTCTGTAAAACGGATCATTTTCTGTTCTAAATCCATATGATAATGATCCGCATTGTGGGGATGAACAGCAGCTATGCAAAAGATATTTTCATCAAGTTCTATGATATCCTTTGTTTTTTCCATTGATCCAGATTCATACGGATCAGTTACGGTGATTATTTTTGAAAAACCGGAGTTGAAACATTCATTGATAATTTCAACCCGGGTGTCATCAAAAACGTTATCATCCAGGTGGCAGTGAAAATCCATAAAATTCATGCTGAGTAATCCTGTGGGGTATTTTAATCGAAAAAGTCTGTATAGGCAAGGGGATGGATTTTTGTTTTATTTGACATTTTTTTTTTGATGGGCTATACCTTAGCTTTGTGTCATCACCGCTATTTGAAGCGCTTAAAAAATCGAGGTCATTATGGATTCAGTTTTAACCTTTATCGATAGCCTGATTATCATGTACAACGACTATGTGGGGGGATACCTGCTGTTGATTTTATTGGTACCGACCGGGATCTATTTTACCATCAAGTTTAAATTTCTCCATGTCACCAAACTGTTTCATTCGTTTCGGATCATCAGCGGTAAATATGATAAGAAGGGAGATACCGGAGATATCAATCATTTCCGGGCCCTGACCACAGCCCTGTCTGCAACCGTGGGTACCGGAAATATTGTGGGTGTGGCCCTGGCCATTTATTACGGCGGCCCCGGCGCCATATTCTGGATGTGGATAACCGGCTTTCTGGGAATGATGCTGAAACTGGTTGAATGCACCCTGTCCCTGAAATTCAGGATCGTCAACGAGGATGGGTCGGTTTCAGGCGGCCCCATGTATTATATGGAAATGGGCTTGAAGGATAAGCTGGGTGGATTTGCCAAGAAAATGGCTGTGATTTTTGCCTTTGCCGCCATTCTGTGTTCAATGGGAACCGGAAACATGGCCCAGTCCAATTCCATGGCCGATGTGATGCGGGCCAACTATGGTATTCCGACCTGGGCATCTGGAGTGATGATTACCGGGCTGGTGCTGATGGTCATTGTCGGCGGCATCAAGCGGATTGCTGAAGTCACCTCCAAACTGGTTCCCTTCATGGCCTTCTTTTATTTTGTCAGTGCCTTAACGGTTATTCTCATTAATTACAGTCTTATTCCCGGGGTTCTGAAAATGATTGTGAGTGATGCTTTTACCGGCACTGCGGCCACCGGTGGTTTTCTCGGTTCTGCATTTATCATGACCATGACCTGGGGGGTCCGGAGAGGGCTTTTTTCCAACGAAGCCGGGCAGGGATCGGCTGCCATTGCCCATGCCGCGGCCAAAACCAAGTATCCCCTCAGGGAAGGCTTGGTAGCCTCGGTGGGTCCTTTTGTGGATACCCTCATTATTTGCAGTCTGACTGCCTTCGTGATTATTCTCACCGGAGCCTGGGACTGCGGTAAGGAAGGCGTTGAAATGACTTTGATCGGATTTAACCGGGGACTGGGTCAACTGGGCCTTGGCGTCCTGGCCAAGCATATTGTGGCCGCCGGTTTGATACTCTTTGCCTTTTCAACCATTATCAGCTGGTCTTATTACGGAACCCGGGCCAGCCAGTATCTTTTCGGAACCAAATCAATAAAACCCTACCGGTATGTATACGGGGTTTTTGTTTTTCTGGGCTGCCTGGGAGAAATCGAGCTGGTCTGGCATTTTGTGGATATGGTCATCACTTTTATGACCATTCCCAATTTGATTGCCATTCTGCTATTGACCCCGGTAATGAAAAAAGAGATTGATAAATATTTTGCGGTGATGAAAAAAACCTGACTTCTTTGAATCGAAAAATTGTATTCACATGAATATCTACCTGATTTTGATATTGATCACCCTGGTGGTCAAATACATGCTGGATTTCGGGGTCGACTGGCTGAATGTCCATCATTTAGAACCAGCCCTTCCAAAGGAGTTCAATGGATTCTATGACAAGGAAAAGTATTTCCGCTCCCAGCAGTATACCCGGGGAAAAACCGTATTCGGCCTGATTCAAAATACCATCATCACGGCTTTTATCATGGCCTTCATTTTAACCGGTGGATTCAATGTGATTGATCAACTGGTCCGGAAGCTATCATTCGGATCTATTTTAACCGGTTTGATTTATATTTTGTTTCTGATCCTGGTCTCGGGTATTCTGGATTTGCCATTCCGGATTTATTCGACCTTTGTGATCGAGGAAAAATACGGCTTCAATAAAACCACGCCCCTGACCTTTATACTGGACCTGGTCAAGGGTTTTTTATTACTTTTGATTATCGGCGGGCCCCTGCTGGCCATGGTACTCTGGTTTTTTCAGGAGACCGGCCGCCTGGCCCCCCTGTATGTCTGGATAGCCGTATCCCTATTTCAAATTTTTCTGACTTTTATCGCTCCGGTGGTGATTATGCCGCTGTTTAATAAGTTCATTCCCCTGGAAAAGGGTGAACTCAGATCTGAAATCGAGAGGTATGCCCGGGATCATAATTTCAAATTGAAGGGGATTTATACCATGGATGGTTCCAAGCGGTCAGCCAAATCCAATGCCTTTTTTACCGGTTTTGGTCGATCGCGCCGTATCGTTTTGTTTGATACTCTGGTGGAAAATCACACTGCTGATGAGCTGGTGGGAGTTCTGGCCCATGAAATGGGCCATTATAAGCTCGGTCATATTTTTAAAATGATGGTTTTTTCTATTCTGGAAACCGGGCTGCTTCTGTTTTTGCTCTCATTTTTGATGAACAATCAATATCTGTTTGCGGCCTTTAAAATGGAGCAGTTGTCCATTTACGCCAGTCTGATATTCTTCGGATTTTTGTACGCCCCGGTTTCAACCCTGCTGTCGGTTTTTACCAATGTCATTTCCCGGAAATATGAATATAGCGCCGATCGATTTGCAGTCCAGACCACGAAACAAGGAGAGATCTTTGTTCAGGCTCTGAAAAAACTGAGTGCGGACAACCTGTCCAACTTGACTCCCCATCCCCTGAAGGTATTTCTGTTCTACAGCCACCCGCCGGTGCTGGAGCGAATTCAGGCCATCCGGCAATTAAAACGGGTCTGATTTCCGGACATCAATCCATTTCGGGCAGGACTTTTTTCAGTTTTTCAATGAAGAAGTCATTGTCCTCTTCAAATCCGATGGTCAGCCGAATCCCGTCGGGTATCCCGAAGGCCTGCAGCGGTCTGATGATGACTCCCTCCTTTAATAATCTTTGATGCAGTATATTGATGTTTTTTCCCGGAAAAAATAGTAAAAAATTGGTTTGCGAGGGAATCACCCTGAAGCCCATATCGGTTAACTGATTGAATAACCGGGTTTTGTTTTTTTGATTCAGCCGGGCCGACTGAAGTTTGAAGTCATCATTTTCCAGAGAGGCCTGGGCGGCTTTCTGGGCCATGCGGGTAACATTGAAGGGAGGTCTGATCTGGTTCAGGTAATAAATGGTCTTTTCATTGGAAATGCCATAGCCAATCCTCAGGCCGGCCAGGGCATATATTTTTGAAAAGGTTCTTAATACAATGATATTTTTTCGGTTTACGGCCAGATCAATCCCGCTCAGGTGATCCCGGGGATCGGATACATACTCTTCATAGGCATTATCCAGGATGACAAAGATTTCCGGGGGAATTTTTTCAATGAAGTCCAGAACTTTTTGCCTGGGGAGCATGGTGCCGGTGGGATTGTTGGGATTGGCAATAAATATGATTTTGGTTGTTTCATCTACTCGCTTGAGCATATTATCGAGATCATATCCGTACCCCTCATCCATTTCGGCCTCCACATAGGCCTGATCGCCGGCCTGCTCCACCGTGGATATTTTGAACATGACAAAGGTATTCTTGGAAGATAAAATCCGCTGTCCGGGTTTCAGAAAGGTCCTGACAATCATTTTGATGATTTCCACGGAACCGCTGCCCACAATGACATTTTCTTTATCCAAACCATGATAACGGGCGATTTTCTTCAGAAGCGCATGACTGTCTGAATCCGGGTATCGGTTTAAAGAGAGGATTTCTTTCTGAATTATGTCGGAGACATTTCGGGGCAGGGTGAAAGGATTTTCATTTGAGGCCAGCTTGACCACTTTCTCCAGATTGTATTTTTCCTTGATCTCCTCCAGGGGAATTCCGGGAATATAGGGGTTCAAGCCAATGATATTGGGATTTATTAAGTTTTTCATTCATCACTCCTGATTGTTTCTCTTAAACAATGACGGCTGCTCTTTTTCCTCAAACATCTCGGTCAATTCCTCGAGTGAAGGCAATTCTGATAGATCGTTCAAACCGAAATAGAGCAAAAATTCCTGGGTGCTCGAATACAGCAGGGGCAATCCCGGAACCTTTTTCCGGCCGGAGATCCGGATCAGTTTTTTCTGCAAAAGGCTTTTGATCGGTCCGATGGAGTTGACGCTGCGCAAATCCGACACCTCGGCTATGGTAACCGGCTGGCGATAGGCCACTATGGAAAGTGTTTCCAGGGAGGGGATGGTTAATTTTGATGAGGTTTTGGTGGTAAAAAAATCCTTTAAATGCTCATGGATCTCCGGTTTGGTCACCAGCTGAAGACCTCCGCCGGATCTCTTCAGGAGGATACCCCTTCCATCATCGAGATAAACGGCTTCCATTCTGGATATGAGTTTTTCGAAATCCCCGATGTTTTTACAGTTCAGGTAATTCATTATTTTTTCAGGTTCCACCGGTTCCTTGGAAACAAAGAGAATGGACTCAATAAAGGCGATCTGTTGATCGATTGAATCCAGGTTGAATGGATGGTCCTCTGTCATTGCAGTTGGGATTCAGGGCCTTTTTTCCAGACCGAAATGGAATCAAAATTTTTTTTTTGGATAGCCACAACCAGATGCTGCTTGATCATCTCCAGCAAAGCGAAAAAACTGACCAGGATTTCTTCAATGGAATCCAAACTTTCGGTGTATTCAAAAAAGTTCATATACTTGTTGGCTTCCACCAGTGCCAGAATCTCCTCTATCTTGTGCTCGATTGAATAATTTTTTGACTCCAGGTATAGGTATTCCTCCTTTTCTCTTTTTTTTATGACATTGAGGAAAATTTCTGCCAGCTGAAAGGTGGACACTTCTTCGATATCGAATTCCTTGTTTTCAAAATGCTCGGAGATTTCCTCTCTTTTCCAGAGTAACAGGGTATCATTTTCCATTTCCCGGAGCAGTTTGGAAATTTTTTGAATTTTGTCATATTCGATCAGGGTATGAATTAATTTATCCTCGAGGGACTCTTCTTGCGAGCTTCCTGCTCTGGGCAACAGGGAGCGAGATTTAATATAGATGAGGGTGGAAGCGGTCATCAGAAAATCCCCCTCTTGGCTTGGATTGATTCCCTGGCAATTCTGGAGGTAATAGAGATATTCGGAGGTGATTTCCGAGATTCTTACATCCAGGATGTTCATCTTGTTCTTGCGGATCAAGTAGAGCAGTAGATCCAGCGGACCTTCGAAAGCCTCGGTTTGAACTTGGTATATTTCAGTTTCGTTCATCTGCTTTTAATCCTGCTTCGGGCAATCGAATCATTATCCATTTGACTCGTCTCAGGCCAGTATATTGATGATGAAATTCAGGATTGGCCTGGCCAGGATATCCAGAAATCCCGCATAAATAATAACAATGAGAATGATGAAGCCATAGGGCTTAATCTTTTGATAAGACTCCAGGGCCTGTCCCTTCAACAACCCCTCGATAATTCCACTGCCATCCAGGGGGGGGATGGGTATTAAGTTAAAAATGGCCAGAAAAACATTGATGACAATCAGATAGAACAGGATCAGGGCAATAATACCGGGATTCATGAGGGAGATGATATTGAGTCTTTTCAAGATGATAAAGATGATAATGGCCGTTATACTGGCTATTATATTGGATCCCGGTCCGGCAGCGGCGATAAACATGTGATCCCGTTTGGGGTTTCTGAGGTTATAGGGATTCACCATCACCGGTTTTGCCCAGCCGAAAACCGGTGCACCCATGGCGATTAAAAGCAGGGGGAAAATGATGGTCCCTACCAGATCGATGTGGGCAATCGGATTCAGGGTGACCCTGCCCTGCAGTTTGGCAGTGGGATCTCCGAAGAGATTGGCCATCCAGCCGTGAGCAGCTTCATGTATGGAAATGGCAAATAAAACTACTGCAAACTGAATCACATAGGTTAGAATTTTTTCCATGATATAGAGAAAATAACATAAATGATTATCCCAGTCAACCGGTCAAAATATATTGGATATGCCCTACTGATTTTATTGATTCGGGATAACTTTTTTTGATTTTTTTCGTTTAAATAATATACTTAAATTGATTAATCATAGGAGGCACCTGTGATAGGAAGATTTCAAATCATTCGCAGTTTGTCTGGATTCATTTTTTTGGTTAACCTTTTTTTTCAGGTGTTTCCGGTGTGGGGAGGGTCGCCGGAATCGCGGGAACCGAAATTGCCCGCTCCCAGACAGTATGTGGTCAAACCGGCCTCATCGGTCATAAAAGTGGATGGAATTCTGAACGAGCCGGCCTGGCAGGATGCGGTAAAGTTGAAAATTCTTTACGAATGGTTGCCCGGAGATAACATTCCCGCTCCCGTGGATACCGATGTGCTGGTCACTTTTGATAAAACCAAACTCTATGTGGGGTTTCGCTGCTTTGATCCGAACCCCCGAAAGATCCGGGCCCACCTGATGGACCGGGATGCCATTGATACATTCATACAGGATGATCATATCAGTATCATGATTGATACCTTCAATGATAAACGTCGGGGCTTTCAATTCCGGGTTAACCCCCTGGGGGTCCAGGCCGATGCCAATTTCAGTGAGCTGGAAGGGTATGAGGATTTTTCCTGGGATGCCATCTGGAAGTCCGCTGGCAACATAACCGGATTCGGATATGTGGTTGAAATGTCTATCCCCTTTAACCAATTGCGTTTTCCCAAAAGCAATAAGCCGCTGACCTGGGGATTTGAAGCCGATCGTTCCTATCCCCGGAATGTCAGACACCGCATGAGCACCCATGTCCGGGATCGGGATAAAATGTGTATTCTCTGTCAGTTTGATGAAATCAGTGGTTTTACAGGCATCTCACCGGGGCGTAACCTGGAATTTGCTCCCACTCTGACAATGAACCGGACCGATGAGCGGACAGATTTTCCCCATGGTGAATTGGAATCCGGTAGCCTGAATTTTGAACCGGGCATTACGGCTCGCTGGGGAATCACACCCAATTTAATTCTCAATGCCGCTCTGAACCCCGATTTTTCCCAGATTGAGGCGGATGTGGCCCAGTTGGGAGTCAATACCCGCTTTGCCCTGCGTTATCCGGAAAAGCGGCCCTTTTTTCTGGAGGGGGCTGATTTTTTTCTGACCCCCCTGGAAGCGGTATTTACCCGAACCGTATTTGATCCCCTGTGGGGAGTAAAAATGACCGGGAAACTGGGTGAAAATGTCCTGGGTTTTTTTGCTACCCAGGATGAGTTCAACAACCTGCTCTTCCCTTCCAACCAGGGATCTGCCTCCACATCACTGGAGGAAAATGTGTTCAGTGGGGTGATGCGTTACCGGAGGGATATCGGGGCGGGATCAACCATTGGTTTGCTGTATACCGGACGCGTGGCTGACGAATACCATAACCATGTAGCCGGGATTGACGGTTTCCTCCGCTTGTCCAAAACCGACACACTCAGCTTCCAATACCTGCATTCCGAGACGGATTATTCAGACTCTGTTGCCCATGAATTCGATCAGAAAACCGAATCATTCAGCGGCCATGCACTGCGTACCGAATTGTATCACAACAGTCGCAACCTGATTTTTCTGGTTCGCTATTTCGATCTGGATGCGGACTTCCGGGCCGATTACGGATTTATCCCCCGGGTGGATTACCGCCAGGTGACCGGGTATATTGCCCCGGTTATCTGGGGCAAAAAGGGAAGCTGGTTCAACCGCCTGAGTTTCGGCCTGACCGGGAATCTGGTTCAGGATCAGGATGGCCATCTGACCGATGAGAGTCTAACGCTTTCTTCGGTCTATACCGGTCCCCTGCAGACCCAGATCTCCCCGGCCCTGGTGGCCTCAAGAGAATTGTACAATGAGGAGATGTTTGAGACCGTTCAACCGGATATTTATATGGAAATGAAGCCAATGGGGGGACTTCGGATTTCCTGGTATTCCAGGTTCGGGGATTCCATCGACTATACCAATACCCGGCTGGCGGCATCAACGCTGTTGAATCCCGGAGTGGAGTTTGCCATTGGGAAACATATCAATATCAATCTCAGTCATATCTATGAGCGCATGTCATTAGAGGGGAATAAAATTTATATAGCCAACCTGCTTCAGACCAGGTTTGTCTATAATTTCAGCGTGCGTTCTTTCATCAGGGCCATTATTCAATATATCGATATTGACCGGAACCTGGATCTGTACAGTGTTGAAACGGAGGCCCGCACCAAACAATTTTTCACCCAGTTTTTGTTTTCCTACAAGATTAACCCCCAGACCGTTCTGTTCCTGGGTTATTCGGACAATCATTTTGGCATGAATGGCATTGATCTCACCAGGGCGGACCGCACCTTCTTCTTAAAAATCGGCTATGCCCTGGTTTTGTAGAGAACATGAATCAATCAGGCTGGGGAAATCCGTTAAATCAAATTTACTTATTTAAGAATGTTATTTTTTGGTTGACGAACTATTCGAATTCGAGCCGGAGGAGCTTGAATTGCGGCTGCCAGTGGTGCTGTTATTATTACTGCTGGTGTTGAATGTTGTACATTGGGAGGTGCATCTGATCCCGCCCATCACCCGGTTTCCCGTGGATATAACCGAGCGTTTCAGCTGATTTCTGCTTATTTGGTTCATGGTTGCCGAGGTCAATTTTAGTTCCGGGCAGCGCACTTCATTTTTTCGGTTCGAATAATAAATCCTCAGGTTCATTTTCTCAGACCACCTGGCATCGGGATTCCAGTCAATTCTGGAAATGGGCACTCCCTCCGGCTGGGTTCCGGACCGGATCCGGTAATGATCCATTTTCAGCTGGACAGGAACTGACAGTTTCTTTTTTTGAATCCGGTTATCCATTATCTTTATCGGAGATATGTTTGCCCGGATTCGGCCATCGATCCGGTTCTGAGCCAAATATGTTTCTACCCGGGATACCGGAATATGGTTCATCCGGCTTATGATGGCTTGAATATTTTCCGGCAGGTTTTTTAAATCAGGTTTCCGGTTCGGCGGCTTTTGTTTGAACGCCTGTAAATAGCCACTGCGCCATGCTTTTGCTCCTCCCTTCCGATATATACTGTACAACTCCGGATTTCCATATACTTTATTGATCCAGTAATTGGGGGTAAGATAATGCCAGTTCCAGTAGAGATCCTGAAGTATGAGACCCGGGAAAAGGGAGTCGGAAAAATACGGGCTCATAGTGGCCCAGAGCAAATCCCAGGGATAATTGACCAGACCGGTTGAACATATTCCCCGTGAAAATGCATCTCCGGGAATCCAGATCCAGCCATTGGTTTTACTCCAGAACCAGGTCCCCAGGTGGGCCGGAGCCCAGCCCCAGGCCTGGTTGGGAACCAGTACCAGTTCTTGATTTATTTTTACGTAGTTGGCATCAAAAAACGGGCGTTTCCCGTGAAATACGAAATCTCCCGGTTTCCAGACATAACCGAACAGTTCAGTATATTCCCAGCTGCCAAAACGGGTGGAAAACCTTTCGGCAAAGTGAACAATTCCAGGTGACCGCCTGTATATGACCGGTGGAATTTTACTCTTTCCATAATGCAGGTCCTTGAAATTCCGGTTGATTTTCTGGTTCCATAGGGCAAATTCGATATCAGTATTCTTGTTTTGCACTTTCAGCTGGTGGTCATTACCGATCCAGTATCCGTTCCCGGCACCTACCTTCTTTTGTCGGACCGTCTGATGTTTGCCATTGAAAAGAATATCCACCTGACCACGTTTGACAAATACATGGGTTTCGCCCTCTGGATTAACGGTGATGGTATTGGTCGATCGGGAGAGCATCTTGATGGAAGCCGTAGGGGTGATGACCTGGAAAATTTCCCCCTTGTAAACCTGGTTCATGGAATAGAGCTGGCCCTTTTTCAGGTGGAGGGTGGTGATTTTTTCCCTGGAGGTCAAACTGGATGAGAGAATGGTGCTGATCTGCAACTCGGTATGTTTGTCCATCCGCATGATGGTACCGTTGTTGAATTGAAGTTCGCCTTTCCCGGAACTGTTGGTATAAATAACATCGCCCGGGACCAGAGGGTAATTGACAACTGCTTGAATGGCCTCGTCCTGGTTGAATCTGAATATGAATACCTCGCCTTCTACCAGGCCAAAATGACAGTATATATCTTGAATGTTTGAAAAAAGCTGGGTGCCACACAGCAAAATTAAAACCGCAGTCATGATTCCAAAACCAATTTTTCTCATTTTTTTCTCCTTAATCTCTATACTACCCACAGCAATTTTAATGCCAATTCGAACCCCCTAAACCTGTCACTTATTTGAGACATCCGGATTGGAATCCGAATAAAGGGGTTCATATTCTGAATATTTTTTATTAAATGTTGCCCGGATGCCCGGAAAAACCGGATTACAGACCAGGACTAAATCAGATCAATATGTTTCGGGGGCGGGTCATGATATGTCCCGACCATGACCCTTTCCAGGATTGGATTGTAACTGAATACCAGTTCTTTTTGCAGATAATATCGTATCCACTGCATCAGAAAGAATACCATGGAAATAAACAGGTAAAACAGAAAATAATATTCGGGATTTTCAATAAGATATTTCCCCAGTCTTGAGAATAAATAGATGAAAAAAAGAAATGAGGCCAGAAAAAAAAGTTTTAAAATAAGATGATTTGTTTTCTGATTTTTCCGGGGGCTGATAAATGGCAATTTCCTGTAATTGGCAAAAAGGATGCTGATCAATAAAAAGGTGATGGTTGTGCAAAACAACACATGACCGAGGGCCGGTAGAAATCCCCACAGGTATAAATAGAAAAAAAACATGATTCCCATCAAAGGGAACACGATTGAGAACATAAAGGCTTTTTTTAAGCCCCTGGCCACCAGCCAGTGATTGGTATTGGGTTTTAAGCTGAATATCCAATTGGCTTCCAGCTTGACCGGATAGGTGATGATGGTTCTGATTCCCCAAACCAGAAAGAACAGGAGTATGAGGGGAACTGCAACCAGGTATAGATTGATGGTTTTAAAAAATCCAGCTTCGTATTTGACATACAGAACGGCCAGGCCCACAAAGATCAGGCTGAGGGGAATGATCCAGAAGGTCAGCAGGTGAATCTTGTGTTTTTTACATCTGTTCAGGGTTTTTATGGAGAAATAATAACTGGCTCTTACCGGAGGAGGTCCCAGTACCAGGGTGTTAAATCCATTTTTCAACAATGTTTTAAATCTGGGGGTTCTAAAAAAAGGTTTGGCCTCGGTTCTGGTTTTTAAATACTTTCGGAAATACATAGGCATACCCAGCAGGTATAGTCCAATGGGTATGGTAAATGCCATGAGGGTGATATGGGGATAAACGGCGTATACCGAATCAGAGCTTCCCATCAATATTTCTCCGATGCCCACAAACCACAAGGGGGGAAAGGCATATACGAATAACGAGAATTCCTCTTTTAAGGATGACAGTAGCGGGTATACGGTGGGAAACCAGATCAACAGGGAAATAAAAACCATTAGCAGCAAGGTCTGGATGATGGTGGATATTTTTCGGTACCACCTGGGTTTGGACAGATTTCTGACCACAGATTGTATGATGGCAATCCAAAAAAATATGAACAGATAGGCCAGGAAATGGGTGAACAGGTGAATGATACCAAATTTAAACGGGTTAAAATGCAATTGGCGGGTCAAATAGAAGGAAAAAATGAGGGTGGGTAGAAAGTTGAAAATAAGGGTGGTCAGGGTAACCAATACCAGTGCACTCAGGAATTTCGAGACGAAAAGCACTCTGGGTCTGAGGGGAAGCATCAACAAATTGGCATAGTCCCGGCGGTCAATGGACAGATTGTCCCACATAATGGTATATATGATACCCACCAGGCCCATGGTTATTGTCATGAAATAGGCCTTCTCCAGCCATAGGTTCAGCAGATCCGGTTTGAGGCCGAAAAGATAGAGACGGAGCAGAAGATGAGATAAAAAGCCGATGGATACAGCCAGCAATGAAAGCAAAGCAATCAGATTGACCCGGTGCTGGTTATCAAACAGCAGAGTTTTATTGTTGATGAAACGCAGGATAAAATGTCTGATTAAGAGTCCGGACCTGTAGATGTGATCCAGGCTGTTTTTGAAGATATTGGATTTCATTCGGGTATGCCGCAGTTGGGGATATAAATCGGGTCAGGTTTGCATAATGGCAATGATATCCTCCACTGATTTTTCAATATCTTTCTGCTGGATGGTTTTTTTCAGGATGGTTTCAAGCAGAGGGAGATCCAGCAGATTTCTCAACTCTTTGGTCAGGTTGTTGGAGACCAGAATGCCTTTATTGATAATGATGGCATGGGTACACAATTGTTCGGCTACTTCCAGAACCTGAGAGGCACAGATAATTTTCTTACCGACAGCAGCCAGTTTTCTCAGCAAATCCTGCAGTATCAGGGTGGCATTGAAATCCAGGTCCAGAAGCGGCTCGTCCAGGAGAAGAATGTCGGGGTTGTGAATCAAGGCGGATGATATCATGACCTTTTTGACCATTCCAGTGGAATAGGAAGAGATGGGAAGGTGCATGTCATTGACCAGGGAAAATTGTTTCATCAATCCATGAATTTTTTCCTCCAGTATATGGTCGGGTATCAGGTACAGCCTCCCCACAAATTCAAGATATTCGAAGGCACTCAAATGAGGGAATATGTCACTTTGTTCCGGAACAAAACCAATTCTGCCTTTATATTCATTGAGGTCCTCAAATATATTTTTTCTCTGGTAATAGATCTGTCCCGAAGTGGGCTCCAGAATACCGGCCAGAATTTTAAGTATTGTGGTTTTCCCGGCGTTTTCCGGGCCCAGCAGGGCCAGAATTTCTCCCTTGTGAATGGAAAAACTGACCTGATTAATAGCTGAAGTATGGTTGTAATTTTTTGAAAGTTCTCTGATTTCCAACATTCCCTTGATATAATAATATATTAAGTTGAATCCATTTGTCAACCAGAATTTTTTGTACTAACGGGTTTTATAAAAATTATGTAGAGTCGTTCAATTGAACCGCAATTCTCTTCTGTAAAGCATCAAAAAGTTCTCCCATATTGTTGTGTTTTCTCGGGCATGTTTGCTTGTTTTCCGGATTCTGCCAGTTAATGACAAAAAGTTTCCAATCTTTTGCGGGAATTTTAGAGGCATGTTGCCCCCAAAAAATAAGAATTTCTTCATTTTTCAGGAAACCCTTTTTCCCTGAAACGATGATGTGAGGAATTTCATCAAGGAAAATCTTCCCCGCTGCCATGTAAGCCAACAATGAATGATGGCCATCAAACACCAGAAAATCTTTTGATCTTAACCTGGCCAGTTTTATGTTGGGGAGCCCCCCGGGTTGCAGAATATTTTTTCCTTTTTTAATCTTCGAAAAAAAATGTGCAATTTGGGACATATTTTTTATACCATCATCATTGTGAATATTGATTAAAGTTCTAAGAAAAATCCTTGGAGAGTTGTTTATGGGAGTCATCCTAAGATGGTGAAAATTTTTTTTTTCATATATTTTAACTGTCTCATAAATTGTCATGGTTCTATTTGAAGAAGGAACCAGGCTTTTGTTATAATCGATTAAATTCTGATCCTGATGCTTTTGGGGAGAATAATATTCTACATATCTGTAATTTTTTAACAAAGTAATGACACACCTCAACAATTAATCTTACTTAAAAAAGTAGTATTTTGAATTTTTTTCATTCATTTATTATTGTAATATAAAATGTCCGGATAATAAAATATTTTCATCTGTTTTTGTAGAACTTTTATATAATACCTGCTTAGATTGAATAACTTAAAAAAATTTTATATAATTTATTAAATCTAATAAATAAGGATTCCTCATTTATCTATGGAGTAGCTGCTAAAAAGAGAGGATGAGATGAAAAAATTTAAAATTGTTTGCATTGGGAATTACGTTCCCCGTCAATGTGGTATCTCCACTTTTACCAGAGACCTCACCGAATCCATAATTCAAAACAATATAGATAAAAATATAAAAGCAGAAGCCTTTGTTGTGGCGATGAATGATCAAAATAAAACTTATGAATACCCGGATATTGTCAAATATACAATCAGACAGGAATACCAGAAAGATTATTTGGAGGCGGTAAAATTTATTAATTATAGTAATGCAGAAATCTGTATTTTGCAACATGAGTTTGGTATCTATGGTGGAAAAAATGGAATTTATCTACTCCCTTTAATTCACAAACTGAAAATTCCACTGATTGTAACATTCCATACGGTCCTTAAAAGTCCATCTGGTAATGAAAAAATGATTGTTCAGGAAATCGGAAAAAAAGCAGAGAAAATTGTAGTAATGAGTAAATTGGCTGTTGATTTTTTGGTGAAAATTTATAATTTGCCCCATCAAAAAATTGAACTTATCCCACACGGCGTTCCGGATTTTGATTTCATGAAAAGAAAGATTTATAAAAAGAAACTCAATCTTGAGGACAAAAAATCCTTGCTTACATTTGGTTTATTGAGTCGAGATAAAGGTGTTGAAACGGTTATTCAAGCTCTCCCCAGGGTAGTAGAAAAACATCCAGACATAATTTATATTATATTGGGGAAAACCCATCCCAATGTGGTGAGATCGGTTGGAGAAGAATATCGAAATTATTTAAAACTCCTGGTTGAGAAAAACAATTTAAGAAAACACGTCTATTTTTTTAACAGATATGTATCCAATGAGGAGTTATTCGGATATCTTTCGGCCATTGATATTTATATCACACCTTATTTGAATGAAGCTCAAATAACCAGCGGAACGTTATCATATGCAATAGGAGCCGGTGCCGCTGTTATCTCAACACCATACTGGCATGCCAAAGAACTCTTGTCAGAAGGTCGGGGAAAAATATTCAATTTTAAGGATTTTGAAAGACTTGCCGATTTACTGGTTGAATTATTTGATAATCCTGTAGAGTTAATCAAGATTAGGAAAAAAGCTTATCAATACGGTAGAAAAACCATCTGGCCTGAGATCGGGACCCATTATCTTAAGCTTATAGCCAAGGCCTTAAAATCATTTCGTGAGCTGGAATCTGAAGAAGAACAGGTTATTAATCCTCTGGTTTTACCAGATTTTTGTCTGGATCATGTGCAGAGATTAACCGATAATACTGGAATTATCCAGCATGCCAAATACATAGTTCCCAATTTCAAGGAAGGATACAGTCTGGATGATAATGCCCGTGCACTCTTGATGTCTCTTATGGTTTTCAGGCAAAGAGAGAGTAAAGAGGCAATAAAGCTGATGTCCATTTACTTGAGTTTTATATATTATATGCAGAATGATGACGGTACCTTTAGAAATTACCTGAGTTTCAAAAGGGATTTTATTGATGAAGTGGGTTCGGAAGATTCATTTGGTAGAACCATCTGGGCACTGGGATATCTTGTTAAATACCCTCCAAACACTTCCTTTTTTGATATTGCTGTGGAAATCTTAGCAAAATCTTTTCCCAATTTTAAAAATCTAAAATTTGTACGGGGCCTAGCCAATAGTATTATTGGTATTTGTCATTTTCTAAAAAGTTTTCCGGACAACAATGAAATGAGAGATGTCCTTGTAAAGATAACTAACAAAATAATAAAGAGTTATCAAAAACAGAAAACAGATGACTGGCATTGGTTTGAACCTATTTTGTCTTATGATAACGGTATTATTCCTCTCTCGCTTTTATATGCTTATGAAGAAATTAATGATGAAAATATTTTAAAGATTGCTAATGAATCCATAAAATTTCTAGAAAAAGTAATCCTGAATAAGGGATACCTGGCTCCGGTTGGAAGTGACAACTGGTATAAAAAAGGAGGAGAGTGTTCACAGTTTGCTCAACAACCAATAGATACTGCAGCCATGGTGTTGATGTATTATAAGGCTTATCTGGTCAGAAAAGATAAAACTTTTTTAAAAAAAATGTTTACCTCATACATGTGGTTTTTGGGAGAGAATGATTTAAATAAACCCTTGTATGATTTTAAAACCTGCGGATGTTCTGATGGGATAGAAATTCATGGCATAAACAGAAATCAAGGAGCAGAAAGCATTATTGCTTATAAAATTGCCCACCTGACTGTTCTTATGGCTTATGAGCGGGAGACAAATCATATTAATTAAAGAAACACAAAATATAAAAACAATCAATGGTTGGTTAATTTTTCAAGGAGTTCATCCAAGGGGATAACGGCAAAACCTGAAGCATAGTCAGCCATACCATATGCAATAATTAATTCATTGTTATGAATGATGGAACCGCAAGAATATACTACGTTGGGAACATAACCATCCCTTTCCTCTTCATTGGGTATAAGGATTGGTTCCTTTAAGCGCCCAATAACTTTTGTGGGATCTTCTTTATCCAGAAGGATAGCGCCCAGACTGTAACTTCTCATGGGGCCGACCCCATGAGTTATGAGTAACCATCCTTTTTCGGTTTCCAGAGGTGATCCGGAATTTCCTATTTTAATGAATTCCCATGAATGTAATGGTTCTTGAATTTTTTTTGCGATTTCCCAGAAATTGATACTATCTGAAAACATAATATAATTATTGATACCATCAGATCGCGAAATCATGGCATATTTTCCTTTAATCTTGCGTGGGAAGAGAGACATCCCTTTATTCTGAGCATATGCACCATTGATAGGCATCACTTTAAAATGATAAAAATCTGTTGTTTTCATCAATTTTGGCAGGATGGTAAAACCATCATAAGCAGTGTATGTGGCATAGTATGTAACCTTTCCATTATCATCAGTAAATTTTACAAATCTAGCGTCTTCAATACCATTAACTTCAGTGTATGAGACAGGAAAAATAACTCTTTCAGAGATTGCCGTATCCAGTGAAAATTTAACTTCATAATGAGATCTGGCCAACCACATGAGAGCTTCTAAAACCTTCGTTTTACTGGGAGTGATTTTGATCTGTTTTAAGGTTTCCTCTATACTGTGTTTTAATTCTCCATAGATAAAAGTTTTTCCCAATTTATCCATCACTAAATTTACTACATCTTTATGAATATGCATTTCCGTAAGTTTTTTTAAAAAAATAGCTTTTTTATATACATAACGTTTGATGATTTCGGGCACATCTACCAATCTTCCTTCCGGTTGGAATTTTAAACTATTATCTTTATCAATGATTCCTTGGCGGAATACAATGGATGAGATATGTTTTTCTCCTGTTGCGCGAAAACTAACAATTATTCGTTTCTGACCTTCTTCCAAATTACTTTGATCAGGGGCTTCAACAATAGATGGATTAAAAAAAGCAGTTGACTCAATGGCGAATTCCATGGTGAAAAATGAGCCAATCAGTAGTTTTTTTTTCAAACTAAGTGGTTTTTTCTTATTATTAATATTACCCAAAATATTTTTTAGAGAGTTAAAACTGTTTTCAAATATTTTTGAGATATTTCGATGTCGTTTGGAAAAATTACTTAATATTTGGTTGAGTTTGCGATTCGCATCTTCTTCAGAAAGTTGAACTATTATATTCACAATGGCGTTTGCCCTATCCTCTTTTACTGGCATATAGAAACGGGTAATAACTCTTTTTGGATTAGGGTAAAAACGAATAGTTTTTCTATTTACTGTTATAGCCATTTTAGAATTCTCCTTCTTTCTTTATATTCTCAACCTGAATAAAAAAAATCGTTGAAAGGTGTAATTTAAAAATCAAGATTATATAATAATCTTTTTTTTTTGTAAATCAAATGAAAGAAAACCAGTGCTTTTTTATATGAGGTTCGATGAGTATTAATTTTATTATGTATATGGATGTTTTCTTCTGGAAAAATAGAAGATATCCCGGTGTTTGACATAGCCGATTTTTTTAAAGAATTCCATTGAATCCCGGTTGTAACCTTCAATGAGGCAGGCGGTGATGTCAATTCCGCTTTTGCTTAACTGATTTTCCACTTCCCGTACCAGCTGCCTGGCCATTCCCTGGCGCTGATAATCAGGATGTACAGCCAGCCGGTTGATCCATCCCTTGCGGCCGTCATGGGTCCCGATGATGGTTCCGATCACACTGTCTTCATTCACGGCCACCAGAAAAATAGCGAAGTCGGGTCTTGAAATTTCCTTTTCTATATTTTCACGCTTATCCCGGCCTTTGGGCTTCAGGGGAAGTTGAACCATTTTCCACAGGTGGATGACCTCCTGGTAATCATTGATTTCAGCTTTTCTGATTTTGAAAGGCATTGCCAATGGATTTTAAAGGCTGAAATCTTTTAGTGCGATTTCCGCAATGGTCTTACCGATATTGATTGCTGCAGTCGCAGCAGGCGAAGGAGCGTTTAATACATGAACCATATTTTCTGTCTCTTTTATCCTGAAATCATCAACTAAAAAACCGCTGGGTTCCAGGGCCTGGGCCCTGACACCGGCACCCTCACCGTAAACATCTTTTTTGGAAATCTCAGGAATAAGCCGCTGTAATGCGTTGACAAATGATGTTTTTACCAGAGATCTGTATTGTTCCTTGATTCCCATGATCATATGCTTGCTGATCATTTTCCAGAATCCCGGAAAGGATATGATTTCACAGAAATCCCTCAGAGAAAAGCTGGTCTTTTTATATCCTTCCCGTTTCAGTGCCAGCACGGCATTGGGGCCTGCTTCAATTCCCCCGTCGATCATTCTGGTAAAATGAACGCCTAAGAAGGGAAACTGGGGGTCCGGTACCGGATAGATGAGATTTTTAACCAGATATTCCTTTTCTTTTATTAATTTATAATATTCACCCCGGAAGGGAATAATTTTTAATCCAGGATCTATACCACACATCCGGGCCACTCTATCGGACAGAAGACCCGCACAATTGATCAGATTTTTACACTTGATTGTTTCTCTATTTGAATGGAGGATGATTTCGTTTTTTTGTTTTTCTACCTTTTTTATTCTGGTGTTGAGTTTAACTTCTCCGCCGTTTTTACAAAATAATTCAGAGAATTTTTCCGTGACCTGGGTATAATTGACAATACCGGTATCCGGAACGAAAAGTCCTGCCAATCCGGTTACATGAGGTTCGTGCTCTTTTATTTCTTCGGCACTCAAGCTTTTCAATCCCTTCAGCCCATTGGCAATTCCGCGTTCCTTTAAATTATTGAGCAGGTCCAATTCGTTATTTCGGGTAACGACCACGATCTTTCCGCATCGTTCAACCGGGATATCATGCAGTTGACAGAACTCATATAACTGTTCCCTGCCGATGGTGCAGTTTTTGGCTTTCAATGAACCTGGCTTATAGTAAAGGCCTGAATGAATGACTCCGCTATTGTTGCCAGTTTGATGGGCAGCCAGACGGTTTTCAGCTTCAATGACCAGGATCGAAAGATTTCCGGGCCGGGATAATTCCATGGCTGTGGCCATCCCCACAATTCCGCCCCCGATGATAACAATGTCGTAACCATTTGAATCAGACATGATTTTCTCCTCTGCTTATGAAATTTTTTCCAATACAACCTTCCATTATTATCAGGAATCAACACTTCTGTCAATATGTTTTCCAGAATAATGAGGGTTGAGTTTTGGCTTATGGAGAGGGTGGATCGGGCTAAATTGACAGAAAAAAATTAATATGCTATAAGTTGAATCTTCTGATATATTCAAGATTTCAGATATATAAGGAGAATCAAAAAAAAATGAATTACAGCCTGATTGGAAAATCCATTCGAGAATCAGCCACCCTGAAATTGAATGCCACCACCGCTGCTCTCCGGGCCAAGGGAGAGCCGGTCATTCATCTGGGAGGCGGTGAACCCAAAAGCAAGGCACCTCTGGATGCAATTACCAGTGCGGCCGCCTTATTGAGTACCGGAAAGGTTCGATATACACCCGCCGATGGGATTCCGGCCATGAAACAAGCCATTATTCAATATACCGAAACTTTTTATGGTCAGCGGGTGGCCCCGGAAAATGTGATTGCCTCGGGTGGTGCTAAACAGGCCCTGATGATCTGTCTTCAAGCCATATTAAATCCCGGGGATGAGGTTATATTCCCGGTTCCTTACTGGGTTAGCTATCCGGAAATGGTGAGGTTGTGCGGAGCGATTCCGGTTCCGGTTTTGCCCGAGACCGGCAGTTTTCACCCTGTTTTAGCGGATATAGAAAAAAGTATTACCGTCAATACCCGGGCAATGATTATCAATAGCCCCAACAATCCGAGTGGGGTAATGTATTCCGAATTATTCGTGGCGGGCATTGTGGAACTTTGTGAGAAAAGGAATCTGTTTTTGATTATGGATGATATTTATCACCGCCTGATTTTTGATGGCAAAAAACCCATCAGTTGTTATCAATATGCCAAGGATATGTCAGAAAGATCCAAGTTGGTGGTGATCAATGGTGTATCCAAGCAGTATGCCATGACCGGATTTCGTCTGGGCTGGGCCGTGGTCAACAAAAAATTAAGGCAGATCATGACCAACATCCAGGCCCACCAGACCTCGGGTCCGTCGGTTATTTCCCAGCATGCGGCAGTGGGAGCGATCAATGGGGATCAATCCGGTGTAGAGAGTTTAAGGCTAACCCTGGAGAACAACCGGAAAGTAATGCTGGAGCAGCTGAATTCCCTGAACGGGGTAAAGGTGACCAAACCGGACGGTACTTTTTACTGTTTTGCCGATTTCAATGCCTTTGGAAAAGATTCCGCCAAATTGGCCCTTTTTTTGCTGGAAAAGGTTTTTGTAATCACGGTGCCGGGTGTTGAATTCGGACTGGATGGTTTCCTGCGCCTTTCCACCTGCGGTTCGATCAAGGAGATAATCGAAGGTATAGAACGTATCAAATGGGCCCTTGATCCCGATGCGCCCAGTGAATTGTATGTTGGAGACCACAAATTGGTGAGGGATTGGAAATGACGGATTATTCAAAATGCGGCTCTCCGACATTCCATCAGGCCGGTGATTTGGCCAGTGATTATGGCATTGAAAACCACGGCCTGGTCTATCCAGGACAGGTGTTCTGGAATTTACCCGAAGCTGCTCTGTATGAAGAAGCCATATTCCGGGGTGAGGGACGAATCGTGGCCGGTGGTCCCCTGCTGGTGGAAACCGGCAAGTGGACAGCCCGGGCTGCCAATGAAAAGTATTTTGTCCGTGAACCCTCTACCGAGGATAAAATTGACTGGGGTGAATATAACCGGCCCATGAGCCCCGGAAAATTCAACGGAATTTTAGCCCGCTTGCAAGCCTTTTTCCAGGATAGGGACATATTTGTTCAGGATGTGTATGTGGGCGGTGATCCGGATTATCGGTTACCGCTGCGGATTATTACCGATACGGCCTGGCAGAGTTTATTTGCCCGAAATATGTTTCTACCCATTTCGGATTCCCGTGAGTTAAAGCGATTTGTACCGGAATTTACCCTTATTGCCTCTCCCAAGTTCAGAGTGGATCCCCGGGTGGATGGAACCTTGAGTGAAACCGCCATTGCCATTGACTTTTCCAAACGGCTGGCTGTGGTGGCCAATTCAAGCTATGGGGGTGAAGTCAAGAAATCAATTTTTACGGTTTTAAACTATCTCATGCCCCTGAAAGAGGTGATGTCCATGCACTGTTCCTCCAATGTGGGTAAAAAAGGCGATGTGGCTCTTTTTTTCGGATTGAGCGGGACCGGAAAGACCACTCTTTCGGCTGATCCTGATCGGAAACTGATCGGGGATGATGAACATGGTTGGAGTAATGACGGTGTTTTCAACTACGAAGGGGGCTGTTATGCCAAGGTAATCCGGTTATCTGAAGAAAATGAGCCGGAAATATATGCCTGTACCCGCATGTTCGGCACTATCCTTGAAAATGTGATTTTTGATCCGGTCTCCCGAACCATTGATCTGAATGACGATCATCTCACCGAAAATACCCGGGCCTCGTACCCACTGGAATTTATTCCCAATGCAGTGGACAACAAAATGGTAAAATCACATCCCCAGAATATCATTTTTCTGACAGCCGATGCCCAGGGTGTTCTGCCTCCGATTGCCCGTTTGGACCGAAACCAGGCTATTTACCACTTTATCAGCGGGTATACCTCCAAAATCGCCGGTACCGAACTGGGCTTGGGAATTGAACCCGAGATTACTTTCAGTGCCTGTTTTGGCGCTCCATTCATGGTTCACCATCCCTTCTTCTATGCAGATTTGCTCAGGAGCAAAATCGAAAAAGCGGGGACCAAGGTCTGGCTGGTCAATACCGGCTGGGTGGGTGGAAAATTCGGAATCGGGAAGCGCATCAGCATCCGCTATACCCGAAATATGTTGAATGCGGCCCTGGAGAAAAAACTCGATAAGGTCAAATGCCGCCGGGACAAGCTGTTTGGCTTTGATGTGCCCCTGACCTGTCCCGGAGTACCGGATGAGATTTTTTTTCCTGAAAATGCATGGAACGACCAGAAGGAGTACTGGCAGAAGTATGATGCCCTGGCCTCCCGATATATAGATAATTTCAAAATGTATGCCTCGGGTTGTCCCGCGGAAGTCATATCAGCCGGTCCCAAGAGGTTAAAGGATATCAAGATCGGATCAACATAATTGAAACCACCGCAGTTTTTTCAAAAAAAATGCTTGACAAATATGGGAAAAGGCATATAGTTAAATCTTATAACAAATCAATCTTAGAATTCAATAGGAGGTACCAATGCCAAAAATAGAACTTTCACTGGCAAATCTAAATGAAGTTTTTCCTGAAAATTTTTCTCAAGAGCAGCTGGCAAAAGCAAAAACAGTTTTCTTGAAGGAACTGGCTTTTCTAACTCACAAGTTTTACGGCGGAAAAATGATTACCGTGCCCAAGGCAGGCATTTACGGATTTAACTGGTTTAATGTCTGGTATACGCCCGGCGTATCCAAAGTGTCAACTACTATCAGAGATGAAGGTGAGGAACGGTCATTTGAATTATCAAACCGGGGAAATTTGGTGGCGGTTGTTTCCGATTCAACCCGGGTTCTGGGAGATGGCGATTGTACACCTCCGGGCGGACTGGGTGTGATGGAGGGAAAGGCCTACCTGATGAAATACCTGGGCGGATGTGACGGGGTTGCCCTGTGTATGGACAGCTACAATGAAAAAGGTGAACACGATCCCGACAAAATTATAGATTTCGTCAAGATGCTGCAGCCCAGTTTCGGGGCAATCAACCTGGAAGACATATCCCAGCCCAATTGTTACAAGGTTTTAGATACCCTCAGGGAGGAGTGTGATATCCCGGTCTGGCATGATGATGCCCAGGGAACCGGGTGTGTTACTCTGGCTGGCTTGATCAATGCCTTGAGAATTGTAAACAAGGAAATAAATAATGTAAGGATGGTTTTTCACGGCGCCGGTGCTTCTAATACCACCATTGCCCGCCTGATTCTTCAGGCTGGAGGTAATCCCGAAAAGATGATTCTGTTTGATAGCAAGGGAGCGCTTCACCGTGGTCGCGATGATATCAAGGCCGATCCCCGATTTTACCGCAAATGGGAACTCTGTGAACAGACCAACCCGGACAGAGTTGGGGATATCAATGCAGCCATGAGTGGTGCTGATGTGTTAATTTCACTGAGTAAGCCGGGTCCGGATGTGGTCAAGCCGGAATGGATCCGGGCCATGGGTTCCAAACCCATTGTCTTTGCCTGTGCCAACCCGGTACCCGAGATATATCCCTATGCCGCCAAAGAGGCGGGTGCATATATTGTGGCCACGGGCAGGGGTGATTTTCCCAACCAGGTGAATAACTCCCTGGGTTTCCCCGGCATCCTGAAAGGGGCATTAACGGTCAGGGCCCGAAAAGTAACCGACGAAATGGCCATTACCGCGGCTTATTCGGTGGCCAATTTTGCCGAGAAGAAGGGAATTAAACCCGACTACATCATGCCCACCATGGATGAAACCGAAGTCTTTGCTCATGAGGCGGCTGATGTGGCCATGGAAGCCATTAAGAACGGAGTGGCCCGGCTGGAAGCCGATTGGCAGACTGTTTATGACCATACCATGAAGGATATCAAGCTGGCCCGGGATACCATGGATGTTTTGATGAAAAATAACTTCATCAAACCCCCGGATTATAGCTTACTCGAGCAGGCCCTGCAAATGGCCATCGATGCGGTAACATAAGAAATTTTCCAACTGGAAATTTAAATAAAGATTTGTGCTTTTATCTGAGTGTGCCTTCGTATTGGGCGGTGAGTTGACGTTTCCTCACATCCTCCGGTGTATATGACGGTAACAGTATCGGGGTGATCAATTTGGTTTTGATATTGGCTTTCTTCAGTTCATCCTCATGGGTTTGAATATGCTGAAGGGATAGGGCTCCCAGTTTCACCGACTTGGCATAATTGGCTGCATACTTTCCCGAGAGCCGGCCATAGACATTGTAATCCAGTACTGAATTACCCATCAACCGGTTGCGGCCGTGTACCCCGCCGGTGGCTTCTCCGGCCACATAGAGGCCGGGGATATTGGTTTCGCATTTGGTATTGATTTCAATGCCCCCGTTTTGATAATGCAGTGAGGGAAAGACCAGCATGGGTTCGGTAGTAATATCGATACCGTAGCGGATAAACTGGCGGTGCATGGCCGGAAACTGTTTGTTCAGATAACCTTCCCCATGAAGCATTTCGATTAGCGGGGAATCCAGCCAGACGCCCAGGCGCCCGCTGGGGGTTTCGATTCCGTTTCCCCGTTCTTCACATTCCCTGATAAAGGCGGAACTTTCCACATCCCTTGGTTCCCGGGGGAACACAAAGATTTCACCGAATTTGTTGAGGGGCTGTCCGCCCGCACCGCGGATGGCTTCGGTAATCAAAAAGCCTCCGATTTGTTCCGGAAAAGCAGCCCCGGTGGGATGGTATTGAACCGAATCCATGTAGAGAAGTTTGGCTCCGGCCCGGTAGGCTATGACCAGTCCGTCTCCGGTGGCCCCATAGTGATTGGTGGTATCGAATCCCCGGATATGAAGACGGCCGTAACCACCGGTGGTAATGATGGTGGCCTTGGCTTTAACCACAAAATATTCCTCGGTTTCGAGGTTGTAAAGGATTCCCCCGGCGCATTTGCCGGATTTATCCAGTATCAATTCAATGGTGGGCATGAATTCCTGGACATCGATTTTTTCCGGGTGATTCCGGACCTCGTCCATCAGGGTACGCATGATGATGGCACCGGTGTAATCCCGGGAGGAGTGCATCCGTTTCCTGGAAGTTCCGCCCCCGTGCCGGACCACCATCGAACCATCTTCATTTTTATCCCAGACCATTCCCAGTTCTTCAAGCCATTTGACCACATCGGGTCCGTTTTCGGTCAGGGCCCGTACCAGTTCCGGTTTGTTATCGAAATGTCCGCCGCCCATAACATCCAGAAAATGGATGGGGGGAGAGTCCAGGGCGGATACAGCCGCCTGCATGCCTCCCTGAGACATCATCGAGTTGGCATCCCCCAGTCGGAGCTTGGTGGAGATGATTGAATTGGAGCCCTTTTCAGCGGCAATAAGTGCGGCGGCACAGCCGGCCCCTCCTCCACCGATAATCAGTATATCGGTTTCAAGGTCAGGCTTGGATAAATCAAAAATATCCGGTTTTATCCGGGAACGGGATTCCAGCATCTCGGCCACTTCGGTGGTGAACATATCTCCTTTATTTACACCGATTTTTATTTTGCGCTTGGAATCCGGTTTATAATCCGGATGAAATTTGCTCAGGACTTCTTCTCTTTCCTCGGCACTCATGGGCGGAAAGACCGGTTTGTCTGTCTTGGCCAGCTCAAACCTCTGTTTACGGGTCTGGGCAACTTTTTTCAATGAAGGTCTCATATATTCTGGATACATAGGTCGCTCCTTAAATTATTCCACATCTCTCTCATAGTATTTCTTTTTTAATTCGTCTTTGGTCATCTTCATCAATTGCTTGAATTCCCGGTCAAATTTTCGTTCGATGACCTCTTTGATTCGTTTTTCCAATTGTTCGCTCTTTTTGGATAAATATTTGCCATACAGCCTTTTGGCCAGTATTCCGACATTAAACTGGGTGATTTCCGCCGGGCAACGGATGGCACACATGCCACAGGAGAGGCAGTCAAAGGAAAGATCCATTACCATTTCGATATCCCCCCTTATGGCTGCCTGAATATAATCCATGACTTCCAGATCCTGGGGGCAGGCCTTGGTGCAGGTATTGCAGGCCACACACCTGAATATTTCCGGATAGATTTTTTGAAAGGCGGTGACATCGGGCTCCAGCTCATTGATGTCATAGGTGGGTTTTTCAGCCGGAATGGCGGGTAGCTGGGCCAACCACATGCCGTCCTGCACCAGGGTGGTACAGGCCAGACCGGTATATATCTTGTAATCGTGGGGGAGTCGGTAGGCAGTGGCACAAGCTCCGCAAAATCCCTCCCGGCATCCGGCACCTCTTTTTATCTGATAACCGGCATATTCAATGGCTCCCATTATGGGGGCATCAGCCGGTACCTTGTAGGCCTTTCCCATGATTAATACCGTTAGCATTTCTTTGGGAGCTGATTTGTCCTTTTTTGGTTTTTCACTTTTTTTCTTTGCCCCTTTATTTGTTGGCATGGTTCATGTCTCCTTTTAATA
>CBDAFS010000030.1:0-82966 GCA_965195285.1 uncultured Aminicenantes bacterium
TGGAGTTCAGACGTGTGCTCTTCCGATCTATTAGAATCACATGGAAGTCATTTTTTGTTTTCAGGGCCTCGCCAATCTGACTGGCTACACTGTACACATGTTTCAAGTTTAAATGGCCGGTTTCCGCCGCAGGTGTACCCACACAAATAATCGAAATATCAGATTCCATAACAGCTCTATGATGATCCATGGTTGCTGAAATTCTATTCTGAATAAAGTTGTCTTTTATTATCTGCTCAATATCTTTTTCGACCACGGTTGGTTTTCCTTTATAAATCAGGTCAACCTTATCCTGATTTATATCAACACCAATAACCCGGTGTCCGTTCTGAGCCAGACAACCCAGACTGATACAACCCACGTACCCCAATCCGAAAATTGCTATATTCATTGATACATCCTCATTCTTAATTTTTCATCAATTGAACCACACTGTCTTTAATAGCTAAGTGAGTTGTACAAAATATCTGAATTTTCCACTTCTCTCCTTCCGGATATCTTGAGGGAAATGGAATGAGATCTCAATATTTGAACCGATATTTTCTTTCATTTTATCTTCGATATACAGTAATTTATTTCGATCAAAATTTTTTTCTTTCTCAATCTGAAAATCAAAGTGATTACCTCTTTGTTTAACCTGAAACTGTTTGACATTATTTTCAGAATCAATTAATCCAGGATCTTTAAAAATATCAAAAAATATCCTTGAACTTACTTTCAATCCATCCGGTTTAACAACCATATCTCTGGTTTTACCTTCTATGCTTTCAAGAATCCTCGATTTTCTGCCACATGGACAAAATTCATTTGAAACAATTACCCGGTCTCCGACTTTATAGTTAACCATGGGCATTGCAAAATTATGCAATTCAGTGCCAACCAATTCGAAATTCGTATCCGTCCATACATACTCATACTCCTCTTCAAGGTGTAAACTTCCATCAGGGCATTCATAGGCAAATTGACCTCCATCCCGGGAACCAAATTCATTTGCCACCCGCACTCCGGATATTTTTTCAATAAATTCCCGGTCATGAAGATAAAGCACTTCCGAAGTGGCGATAATGACCCTGGGTCTGAGACCGGAAATATCAATATCGTGTTCCCTGACAAGCCGGTATAGATATTTAATCGCAGACACATACCCCCGTATATAGATCGGATTATAGGCAATCATCGATTGAATAAAATCCTTAATTGTATCTTTATTTAAATCAAACACATCAATTACAAATGGAGGTTTTAATATTTTTTCTTTCACTTTTTTTTTTAATATTCTATTTTTTTCATTTTTTTTCTGATTTCCCCATATAAGCACATGTCGATCTCCCGGTTTGACTCCCCACCAGCTATGGAATCTGAAATGACCGGCAAGGTGAATGGCCGAAGCCTCCTTTGACCTGAAAATCGTTACCGGGCTGCCCGTACTCCCGCTGGTTACCGCTTCGATCACTTCATGGTTGTCTTGTTCAGGTCTCAATTCCCTGGTTTTTGCCCTCAGGATTTCTTTGGTAAGCACAGGAAGGGATTTAATATCTTTTAATGTAAACATATCCGGATTCAGATCTTTCAACAAATCTTGATAATAAGGTGATTTTTCAACGGCTTTTCGAATCAATTTTTTAAAATTCTCGAGCTGAATTTTCTCAAGTCGATCCCGTTCCCACCACTGGCTCTTATCAAGGAATTTCAAATATTGAAGGGGTTTAATCGAACTCCGTCGATACTGATGGGATATCCATGATTGAAAAGGAATATTCATTATTTTAATGAGTTGAGCTACGAATTAATTTATATTTGACCCATTTGAAAAATTCTGTCATCCCGTAAACACCCAGGACAATCACAATGACATCAATGGAGATCCGGTATCTGTTCCGGGTAAAGGGAATAAAAATCATATGAATCAATGAATGATACACCAGAATCGATCCTAGGAATATCGCAATTTTTCTTTTTTGACGGTAAAGACCAACAAATCCCCAGAACATGAAAGGAAGGAGCAGCCCATAGGTCAATCCAACCGAAATATTATGCCGCCATGACCACACACCATCATAGCGGTATCCAGTGGTCGAATAACTGCGATTAAAATCCACGGGCTTCCACAAAATCTGGAATACAGACCAGTAACCTTCCAGTCTCGAAAACCGGTGAGGAATAATCCCATCTTTCATGGCATCTAATTGATTTTTACGTATGGATTTATCATTTTTCATTTTAACCTTCTCACCAGAAATTGCTTTTTGAATCTGCTCATCATCAAGATACCACTTTTGCTCAACAGGCACAAAATACTGTTCCTCCTTATAACCCAGTATTTTATCAGTGAAGCGAGCAGTTCTTAGGGATAGTAGAACCGGTTTTTGGTACACAATATAATTTCGTATAAACCAAGGTACCATAAGCAGAAGCACAAGGAAAACAAAAATAAAACCTTTGGTCAAGCCTTTTTTCCAGCCATTATTATTTAAAAAAATTAAAAAAAATAACACCAATGGAAAATACATGAAATAACGCTCATCCATATGGATAAGCAAGGAAAATATTCCGGACATAACAAACACATTTAAATATTTAAACCTTGTTTCATAATCCTTTTTCTCATTTTTTATAACAAACAGTACAACAAGTGTAAAGAGGAAAGTCATCCAGATTTCTTTACCTGCAGTGGGGATATATTTTAAAAAAAGAACATAAATAACTGACCAAAGTGATGCCCATAACCCAACTGTATAATCAAATATTATTCTTGCCAATAAAAAGATAAGTATACAGATAACACTACTGATTATGGCGTTAACCAAAAAAATCATCAACCATCCATCCCCAAATATTTTCTTAAACATAGCCATTAACCAGGGCAATCCAGGTCCTACAACCTGAGCAGTTATATCAAGCTTGTGAGTATCAAGCACCATTGGTCCCTGCTCCAAAATATTTTCAGCAAAATTCATATATGCCAGATCATCTTCAAAATAGGTCATCACATTTTTCTGATAAGCTACCCACCCAATAAGAGATCTGATTAATATTGCTAAAAGGATTAGAAACAAAAGACGGTGACGATTTATTAAGTTAATTATTGTCATTTAAACAGAGTTATTACTGTTTTTATATTTTTTATAAAATAATCTCAACAGGAGCCCTATAAAAAAGAATACGGTCACATTAAGCAAAGCAAAAATATGGGTGACAAATCCAGCTTTAATCGCAATCTCCTTAGAAAAACCAAGTAGCATCAAACCTATCGCCCAACTACCCTCTGTAGTACCAAATCCCCCAAAGCTCTTTATAGGCAATATCATAAAAGTGATTCCAATTGAGGAAACAAAAATTATCTGAAAAATGTTTATCGAAAGCCCCATTCCTATTAAAATTACCAGGTAAAACAATATAATAGCAGCAATACTTAGAAAAACGCAAAAAACATTTTTAATAAAAAATTCAATACTCTTTAATTTAGAAAATTCACTTTTTGTTTTCTTCAGAATCGACTGGATACTATTATTCAATTTTTTAAATATATGTACACGATTAAATACAAATAAAAATTTTTTTCGTAACCTATAAATAAGATAAATAAAAAAAATCAAGAGCAGAATGAAAAGAACTCTTTTTATTTCTAGCTTAAATATAGGTAGGACTTCAAAGAGAAATAGCAGCGATATTAAAAACAATACGATGGTTAAAGCCATAATTGTAATTCTTAATATAACTAATACAGACATACTTTTTTCTATTGTAATCCGTTTTTTCATGAATAGAGGAAAAGAGAATTCTCCTAAACTGGCCGGAACTATATGTACATAAAAATTATGTAGGAAATGAACCAACAATAAATCCAAAAAACCAATATTATTTTTCAGAAATAAGTAAAGTGCCATAGTTCTAAATACATAAGCACACAAGTGAACTAGAAACCCAAATAGTATAAATTTAATTGGTACCCCTTTTAAGGCAGTGACAACTTCATTAATCGAGATATTCATAAACAGTATAACCAGAATTAGTGAAGTAAATAGAGCAGAAATTAAAAGGGATTTAAATTTTTTATTCACGATATTTAATCACCTTAGCTGGAACTCCAACAACAATAGCTCTGTTAGGGACATTCCTGGTCACCACTGAACCGGCTGCTATTACTGCATCTTCTCCAACTGTTACTCCCTTTAATATGGTTACATTGCTTCCAATCCAAACATTTTTTTTTATGTGAATCATTCCTGCAACAATCCCTTGATCTTTGATCGGGACATCCAGTCTATCAAATTTATGATCCGATGTTATAAAGGTCGATTTGGTCCCGATTCGCACACCCTTATCAATCTTTATTCCTCCATAACCGGACAGATAAACAAATTCATTTAATGTAACATGATTGCCAATAATAATCCGATATGGATACCATAGAGTTACGCCCTCTGCAATTCTACATTTTCCCATTTTCTTTATAAAAGGTTTAGTAAAAAGAAAACGAAGAACGTTTCCCAATGGGGCAGGGAAATATTTAACGAGTCCATAAAAAGAGAAAAAAAAACCATGTATTAAATAATCCTGGAGAGTAAAGTCTTTTTTAATTTTCATTTAAAGTTATATTAGATATCAATATTATTATTTTGTTAAATACTTACGCATTTCACTGATCTGATCTACAACAAGTCCAAAAAAAAAGACAAGAATGCTAGATAGGATTAATAAGAGAGCAGCAGGTATTAAACGTACACCTTGAGGAATAAAAATTATTCCATATAAAATTTCATAAATTATTCCAATAGTTAAAAGAAAAAAACTAACGGGTAAAAAAATTTTAAGTGGATTAAATAATACAATAAGCCTTAATATAAGGAGAATTGTACTGGAACCATGCTTTATTTGTCTGACTGAACTCTTGCCTTGTCTTTTTTTTACTGTAATCGGGTAATAGCCAACACTATATCCCATATTAAATAATGCAATTGTGGATGTAGTAGAAAATGAAAAACCATCTGGCATAAGGTGTAATAATTTTGAAAGAACCTCTCTTTTAATTACACGCAAACCTGAATTTAGATCAGGAATTTTTTTACCTGATAAAAAATTAGCTATTTTTGACAGTATCCACTTCCCTGGTCTTCGAATCCACTCTCTATGGGAACTTTTTATCCGTTCTCCGACAATCATATCAAAGTTTCCGAAATTTTCAACAAGCTTTTTGAGATCTTCAGGATTATGTTGTCCATCACCATCAAAAAAAGCAATTAAGTCAGTATTTGCATTTTTTATTCCAGTTTTAAGTGCCGCACCATATCCCTTATTATATGGATGATTAACAACTGTAATCCAATTTATTTTTTTCAATATTTTACTTGTATTGTCAGTCGACCCATCATTTACCACAATTATGTTCCATTTATTTTTATCAGCAAAAAGTTTTAAATCGCAAATTGTATCATTAATTCCATTTTCCTCATTATATACGGGTATGATCATTGTGATATTATTCAAAATATTCCTCCTGATTGTTTAGATCCTTCTTAGCAACAACAAAGATATTTGTATTAACATTTTCAAAGGGTAATATTGTTTTTAACACCCGATAATATCGAGACCAGGGATAAGTAAAGGTCTGGCTGGATTCTATTATAAATCCATAATTCTGAATTTTTTTTAACAAATTCTCATATTCATGACAATTGCAGTGACCAGGTGGATTACCCTGCCAAGTATTTAACAGGTTCTTTCCCGTAATTTTTTTATAAATCTTTGGAACCCACTTGTCTAACAGTCTTAACCACTTGTTAAAAATTGATTCAGACAAAAAAAAGAACGGCAAAAGTAACCAAATATAATTTCTCTTCGTTAGATAGGTATATCTTCCTGGTTTGGTCTGAATGATAAATATTCCACTACTTTTAAGCATATCATGAACTTTATTGAAATATTTGTGAAGCTCTCTATCTGGTAAATGTTCCAACAGATTGTTACTCACGATAACATCAAATGAGGTTTTTTTAAAACATAAATCATCCGAAGTGTTGTGGAAGAACCTGATATTCTCAATTTTAAACTCTTTTGCTAACATGCGTGCATTTTTTGTTTGAATTGGATCAAAATCCACACCATAACAATCATAGCCATCACGGGCCAGTACAAGCAGAACAGTCCCCACACCACATCCCAGTTCTAGGACTCTACAACCTTTTTTAAACTTCCGTGCTCTATCAACAATCAATGCTATTTCATACTGCCAGTCTCTACTTCTTCCTTGAAAATATTCTCGGGTCTTTTTTACAAAATAGTCACTGTAATTTTGTTCATGAACTGGAGCTATTTCTTTCATTTAAGTACCTGCCAATTGTCTATATAAAAATAAAAATTTATTACAAATTTTTGGCCAATGAAATATTTCTTTTACTTTCTTTCTTTCAGCTACATTTACAACAATATCTCCACTCATGAAGTTTGAAATTTTGGCTTCCCAGTTCCCATAATCGGTCGGATCAAACAATATTCCCGCGGCCAAGTGCTTCAAAACATCGTCAACACCTCCCACATTCGTAACCATTACCGGTGTCTCACAGGCAATGGCTTTCACAACTGAAACCGGACCGCCTTCTGTTTTGGATGCGGAAATAAATAGATCCGACGCTTGATATAATTGCAGCATATCCGTATCGTTCAAAAATCCCAAAAACTCCAGCTTTTCTACCTTTATCAACTCTTGTCCGACTCGCCTCAGATATTCCTCATATGGCTGTTCCCCATGTCCGGCAATAAGTAATTTAAAATCAGCGTGTTGATTCCGGTGAATATGAGTAAACATCTCAATCACCCGATCGATTTGTTTCAGTGCAAAAAACCGGGAAGCCATTGAAAACACCTCGGAAGAGGACTCAATTCCGAATTCTTTCTTGGCCTGATTTTTATTGCCAGATTTCCAAAATTCAAAATCACACCCCATGAATATGCGTTCAATTCCAATCGGCCGATATCTATAAAGCGTTGATACATATTTTGAATTGTTATAAACAAAAAACACCGGTTTATTTCTTTTTAAAGTTTTATATGAAAAATAATAATGAATATTCCGGAAGAAATTTTTACGTATTCGTTTAAACTCCAGATAAGGATGTGACAGGCGGGAATGAAATTGAATGAGTTTGGGCACATTTGGAAATTTTTGAATGATTTCTCTGCAGATCCTGTGCCCGGTGCCATTGAGATGGAGAATTGTTTCAGAATTTATTTCCTGTTCCAGATTTTTTAACATAAAATCAGAATTGACATCAATTCGTTTTTTTTTTCTCCATATTGTTTTTTCTTTTGTAGCAGGAAAAATTTTATGAACCAGACCATCATCAAAAGTATGGCTATATATTCTTTCGGCCCGCGAGTCCGGCCGCCAGACTTCATAGTTGAATTCATTGGAAATCTTCAATAATTCCCTGCCAATCAAATCAGGCCAATCTCCTCTGAATAATCCCACCCAACTTCCTGATGGGGTATCCCAAAAGATATCCGGACGATTATCATCTTGAATATACTCATATGCCGGTGGATGAGGTAGAATGTTAATGACACGGAGTTTCATCTAAACTCCATAATATTTGGAAAATAAATCATTGTAAACTTTGATATTACCTTTTATGATAGATCCAAAATCATAATATTTTTTTGAAGTCTCTCGAGGTGAATATTTTCGAGGATTTCGCAAAACCTTTCGAATGCATTCCTGCACATCCTCCTCTGTCTCAGGTACTTCTCCAACCTTTTTCCAATCATCGCTGGGAAAATGAAGTAACTGTCTGCTTACCACCGGTATATCACAAGCAAGAGCTTCAATAATGGCAGTACTGATTCCACCAAATTTTACCCATGTTCCATCAAGTGCAGGTGCGCAATAAACATCAGCAGAACTAAAAAAATTATCCATTTGATCATTAGGAATCTTCCCATAAATTTTTGCGCCACTTCTTTTAGCATGTTCATAAAGAGAATCAGATTCCAGCCCTCCAACCAAAAGCAATTCCAAATCAATTTCATTTTGAAGTATATCAAATGCATTTAAGAGTATATCAACTCCTTTCAATTCATAGAATGATCCAACATATAAAATAACATTCTTTTGAATTGGGATCCCCAATATCTGCCTCGCAATTTTTTTTTCAACCGGTTTCCAATCTTTAAAAAATTTTCGCCCAGATTCCAGTACGATTTTTTGTTTTTCTATAAATTGAGAAAGGTGGTCTCGCTCAAATCTTGATACTACAGAAAAATAATCCACCCATTTTAAAACCATTCGATCAATCGCTGCAAATACTTTGTTGAATACTATTTTCTTCAAAAGACTTTTTTTTTTCTGATATTCAAAAGGAACACTGCCATGATGGGATATAAATATTGGACACTTGTGGAATAAAAATATCAACCAGATACTCTGTATATAGTGAATATAATGCAGATCGATCAATATTAAATTTTTCTTTGCTTCAATCCTGAGTGCTTTTATCATCAAAAGGGGCAACTTTAATAAACTGTATTTTTTACTTTGAGGAAATAACCGACACATTACTCCTTCAACTTTTTTAACCGATATTTCTTTAACTTCCCTCTCAGGTCGCCATATTTCCTGTTCATACAGGTTTGTAAATTTCAAGATATTCACAGCCTGTAGCTGAGCCCAGCCAGCAAGATAAAAATAGGGTGAATGCTTTGTGGGAAAATTTGGAGAATAACCACGGTTGTAGATATGAATGATTTTCTTCCTTTGGGTGCTATTTATATTTTTCTTCATAGCCTTCCTTGATTTCTTTTACCGCATAATTTTTTAGTTCTAAGGGATTTAAGATTTTTAAAAAATACTTGAACTCATTTCGACTAAACTCTTTAAATAAAAATAAAACACTAAAAAATATTAATACTCCTAACAAACCAACGACTATTAAGTGATACCAAAACACCACAGCAATCCAATTTTTTAACAAAAATAAACAACCAGCCATCACCACAGCAGCCAATAAATGAATCAAGAGAACTGGATTTGTTTTGGCTCTGGTTATTCTGAACGCAAAAAAACGATATATAATACCTGCCATAACAGTGGCAACCAGCGTGGCAGCTGATGCCCCGATTGCCCCCATTCCCAATAGAGGAATTCCCAATAATCGAGGAGGTATAAAAATAAAATTAAGGATGATATTCAAACCCAGGGTGAATATCGACAATTTTGCCAGCAATTTAATATTATCCGTACCACTGATCTGGGAGGCATAATTTGATGTAATGGCATTCACATAGACCACAAAAATTAAGATTATAAATATTACTGGAGCAACAGCAGAAAATTTATTCCCCAGCAATAACTGGCACACTTGCTTGGAGAACACTAGGCTGAATGCCACTACAGGAAACAGAATCATTGACAGATATCGTTCAGCCCGGTCACTTAATTGGCGAATAGACTCGATGTCCCCTTTTGCATAATAATAAGAAACCGTTGGAAATATCAAAGCTGCACTTGAAAGCGTCACACTGGAGAAAATTAAAGTTATCTGCTTGGCTGCCGCATAATAACCGACATCTGTAGCTGACCAGAAAAACTGAATCATTACTTTATCAATATTCGCTGCATATTTGGAAACAAATCCAATAAATATAACCGGGATGGCAAAACGGGTGTAACTTTTAAAATATTCAAGGTTCGGTTTTCTTACCGGATAACCTTTAAAAAAATAAATTGTGAGTCCCAGTAAAATGATTGCACCGGCTACATTGGCCCCGGCCAACCAGATCACCCCAAGACCAGTAACAGCTACCAGAACTTTTCCTGCTACTGTAACCACTTTCCCAGCCAAATTGGCAATATTAACCTTGGCCACCTCTTTCCGGGCAGAGAAGGTGGCCTTGATCATGGTGGAAATTCCGGAAAGAAAATAATAACCCAGCAAAATATACAGTACAATTTCATGTTCAGGACTTACAAATGGTTTTTTTTGAATGTACTTGGTCACCACTATGGAGCCCAATACCAAAGCCATCATCACACCAAGGAGGATCATGCGTATGGTAAAATAGATACCGTTACATGTGCCGAGATCTTTTCCTTCGGATATCCTTTTTGTATGGGCTGTACCATAGCCGAGATCCCCAAACGGCTGGAACATGGCAATATATGCCATACCGAAGGCCAGAATCCCCAATGCCTCAGGTCCCATAAACCGTGCCACAAAAAACAATGATACATATCCCAGGACTTGTTCTGTGAAATTTATCACCAAGGAAAATGACATCTTCCGGCCAATCATTAATCTAAAACCTGTTTTTTACCTTTTTTACAAAGTGAAATGAAAAACCGAACACACGTAAATATTTGATCACAAGGATAATTTTATTCAATTGTAGTTTTTCATGAACAATCAATGAACTTTTATTAATCGGCATAATGAATCCATATATTTTATTAAAACCTTCAAGATTTTTAAAATATTCAAGGCAATAATTCCATAATGATTTATAGATACCCCCCCCCCTGTATTCTTCCAAAGTAAATCCATCTATTAATGGAACAACATCATGGGTAACCCTTAATAAATATTTCACATCGGGTAAATAAACCTCGTGGAAGGATGTCCAAAGACAACTGACTATCTGACCATCAATTTCAGCAACAAAACATAAATTTCCCTGGTCAAAGAGACTCCTTGCCTGTCCTTGAAACCAGGTTTCACGCTTTTGAATAAGAGATGCAATGTCATCAATCTTTCTGGCAATTCTCACTTTGATTTTTTTATCATATGTTATTGCTCCAATATCGGACAATAAAATTTCAAAAACATAAAGTTTATCATATTTAGGAACCGCAATAACCTTGAATTTTTTGAATATTAATGCAATATAAGGTTTTAATCCTTTTTGTTTTAGTTTTAACCAGATAGTTCGTTTACTCATCCATATCAATGATTATGCAGATGGAAAATTTTATATAATTTGTTGAACATTCTGAATACCACAGGTTTAATAACGAACTCAATGGTTTTTATCAACTCTCGAGAAAACCCCAATTTGAATTTTGCAATATTTGGCAACCTTTTTGGTTCGACAATGCATAAATCATAATAACAACACTCATTGTTTTTGGCCCACCTGATCGTTTCCCATTGGAGCAATTCTCCCTGCCCGAGATTGGGCACTTCTCCTTTACTGGCTCCCTGCCAGTAGTGCATCACATTTCGATTCCCAATTAAAACTAACCCGGCAATTGCCTGACCAGATTTTTCTGCTATGAAAATCGCTGCTTTCTTTTTTTTAAAATATAGATCAAATATTCTAAAATAATAATCTTTAGGCATACTTTTGAAACCAATACGTTGATGAGTATCGACCATTAACTTATAATAAATGTCAAAACCTTCAGGGCCAAATATTTTTATTTTTAATCCTGACTTCAAGGCTTTTCGAATCATATTTCTTCTTTTTGAGTGGATCACATCATTCCATATTGTTTGTTCTCGAAGAGAAAGATCAATAACAGCTGTTTGGCGGGGTATTGAATGATAATTGCTTATATTTTTATAATCATCTCCATGAATCTGTATATTGGAACAATAGGTTAAAGATTCATTGGGTGATAACTTCATGTTCTTTATTAGTTCTTTTATATTTGTACGATTTTTGTTAAATACCCATCCTCCATAGGGAACCTCAAATGAAGTTGGATTTGAATAAGAAAATTTTAAAAATCCTCTTTTTAATGTGTGAACTGGACAAATCCCTATCATTTCACCATAACTATCATAAGCCAACAGATAATTGAACTGGCTCCCTGAAAACTCTGATACAATTTTGTTGAAGTCAGGTTCGTGAAAAACCAGACCGCAGTTTTTTTCAATAAACTCATTGATCGACTTTTGTTTTTCTTCTGTTAGATCGCTAATGGTTGTTCTTACAATTTTCATTAAAAAAAATGCTTAATTGAAAGCTTTTTATTTTTGAAACCCCACATGACCCCGGAAAAAAGTCCAGCCCAAATATAAAGTGCTTTTTTGAGATTAAAGTATTTTAAGACATTTTTTACTGATGCTTTTAAAACATTTTTTTTAAAATGGTTCCAAAAATATCTCTTAAAAAACTGGGGCGATTTATGTTTTAAAATAACCAGCATTGGATTCCGTATATTATAAAATATGATTTGAGGAGATTCCTTTCCAATGGTCATACTGTCTTTGTGCCATATTTTGGCATGAGGTGTATACATAATTCGATATTCCGCTTTTTTGGCCCGGGCCTGCCAGTCAAAATCCTCCCCCTGAAGAAAAAAGGTGGTATCATATCCCCCGGTTTTTTCATATAATTCTTTTCTCACCAATATAAAAATATCATCACAAAATATCCGTTCCTCTATTTGATCATATTGCCCAACATCCTTTTCTTTATGTCCAATATGACCCCCGTTCCATCGGATCGGATCCTCACTTTTCCCAACTGTTTGTAAAATTTCCGGATTGTCAAAATAATAAACTTTTCCTGAAACAAAACCATTTTTGCTACCAGTTTCGGCAACTTTTACCAACTCAGAAATCACATGCTTATCAACCTTTACATCATTATTGGTGATCAATACATAATCAGCATTCTTCTCCTCAAAGGCATATTTTAACCCAAAATTAAATCCACCGGAGTAACCCTGATTTTTTTCCAATCGAATGACTTTAGCATCTGGAAAATTCTTATCCACATAATCTTTTGTGCCATCACCGGAGCCATTATCAATAACCACCACATCAAAATCGGGATAATCATTTTCAAGATAAGAAGATATTGAATCATCCAGTAAGTGTTTCCCGTTATAGCTTAATATCAGAACAATAACTTTAGGATTTCTCATATTTACATTTATATTTCCTTATCAAATTTTTGCAAAGCAAATAATACATAATCAACTTCTTCATCAGTCAAGCCTACATGTAATGGTAAGGTTACAAAAGTTTCCCATATGTGTTCAGCCACTTTACAATCAGACTTATATTTAGAAAAAAACGGGTGCAAAGTCAACGGCATATAATGAACTCCGGTCGCAATTCCCTTGGATTTCAGAAAAATAATTAAATCATCCCTGTTTTGAATTCTGACACCAAAAAACCAGTAATTGTTTTTTAATGGATTATAAGGCATCAAGGATCTTATATACTTTAAACCTTTTATTCCATCCAAATATCTGGACACACATTCTGATCTTCGTTTATTAAATAGTGGTAATTTTTTTAGCTGAGCCAGTCCTATAGCCGCCGATAGATCATTCATGTTATATTTATAACCTAACATGGCTATTTCATAGTACCAGTGTTTTGTATCCATATCACTGGAATCTGTATACCCAGACGCTCTTCTCCAGGTATCTTTATCAATTCCCACCCAGCGTGCCGGTTGAATATTTTTTATCAGATCAACATCATCCGAACACATCATTCCACCATCACCGGTGGTCAAGGCTTTTTTCTCTTCAAAACTGAAACAACCGATATCACCCCAGGTTCCCAATGTTTTACTTTTGTAATCAGATCCTGCCACATGAGCACAATCTTCAATCACTTTAAGATTTTTTAATCTGGCAAAATCCATTATTTGATCAATTTTTGCCGGATGCCCCCCCAAATGAACCGGGATTATGGCCACGCAATCAGAAGTATATTTTCTTTCCAGATCTTCCAGAGACATTGAAATCGTATCCTCATCCACATCTACAAAAACCGGTTCAAGCTGGTTGTAAATGGGAGCAAAAGCAGTGGAAGCAAAGGTAATGACAGGTACCAATACCTTTTTGCCGGGGGGGAACCGAAAAGCCATTAATGCTAGATGAAGGGCAGCAGTAGCTGAATTCACGGCCAATGAAGCTCCACACCCAATAAATTTTGACCATTCCTGTTCAAATTCAGCAACCTTGGGCCCCAGACCGATCCAGGAACGTTCAAAGGCATCTTTTATATTATCCAATTCCTCTTTTCCCAAAGACGGCTTGAATAATCTAATTTTCATAAAAACTCCTTACTGAGAATAAGCGTAAATGTAAAAATAGGAAAAACATTCATATAGAAAAATCAAATATCTAACCACTTATATTTCTCTTTGAACTCACTTAACGTCATGTTTTTCTTATCTTTTTCTGATAAAATCGGGTTGGAAATGAGCCATTTTATATTCAGGTCTGGATCATTCCATAAAATTCCACCCTCTGCTTTAGGATTATAATAAGCATCCACTTTATACAACACATCACTCTCTTCGCTCAGAGTACAATACCCATGGGCAAAACCCTTTGGAACCAGAATTATTTTTTTATTATCCTCTGAAAGTTCAATCGAATCCCCCCTGCCAAATGTGGCTGAATCCCTTCTTAAATCTACAAAAACATCATAAATAGCCCCTCTCACACAACGAACAAGCTTGGTTTCAGAATATGGAGGGAACTGAAAATGAAGCCCGCGGATGATTCCCTTTTTGGTTGACCTAGAGTGATTTTCCTGTACCCATTTATGGTTAATTCCTGATTTAATAAAAATTTTTTCATCATATATACGCAAGAAAAAACCGCGGTTATCCAGATGGGAATCCGGGTTGATTTCAAATACACCTTTCAGCCTCTTTTCAATTATTTTCATAGAACCTATCCATTCTATTCATATAATCAGTAATTTGACTTTTACAAAAATCATATAGATTTTCATGCTGTTTATAAAAGCGATACCACTGAATGGTGAGCCTAACAGCCTCATCAACGGATAATAATGGAAACCAGCCCAATTCATTTTTCACTTTTTCTATATTAAGCGATAATTTGTGAGTTTCATGCATCAGGGTTCTCTCCTCGGCTGACTTCCAGGACCCTTTTCCCCATGATTTAATGACCAGGTCGACCAGTTTTTTTACCGGGATAATCGAGGATTTTTCAGGACCGAAATTCCAGGCACCGGAATATTTCTTTTGATTTTCAGCCATTTTTGCTGCCAGCAATAAATATCCTCCCAGCGGTTCCAGGACAAACTGCCAAGGACGGACAGCATCGGGATTCCGAATCAGAATTTCTTTCCCATTTTCAAGATCTCTGATACAATCCGGAATAATTCGATCTGTCCTCCAATCACCGCCACCGATCACATTACCGGCCCTGACCGATGAAAGAGCTTTTCCATGGTCAGCAAAATTTTCAGGGTTAAAAAAAGAGCGACTGTAAGCAGTGGTAATCAGTTCTGAACACCCCTTGCTGGAGCTATAGGGATCATAGCCTCCCAAAGAATCATCCTCTCGGTATCCCCTTTGTAACTCTTTGTTTTCATAACACTTGTCACTGGTTACATTAATGATCACTTTGACCGATGTGAAAAGACGGCAATTTTCGAGAACATTGACGGTACCCCCGACATTTATATCATAGGTCTCTTTTGGGCTCCGGTAACTTTCTCTGACCAGGGGCTGGGCAGCCAGATGAAAAACAAATTCGGGAGTATATTGGTCAAATATTTGCCTTAGATGTTCAAAATCTCTGATATCACCTCTAATATCAGTCACCTTATCTGCCAATCTACATTCTACAAAGTTATCCTTTTCAGTATATGGGTCCAGCGAATATCCCACAACTTTTGCTCCCAATTGTTTTAACCAAATAGAGAGCCAGGAACCCTTAAAACCGGTATGACCAGTCACGAGAACCGTTTCGTCTTTGAAAGTTTCAAATAAGAATTCTTTCATTTTAAACTTTTTTTACTTCTCCCAGACTTTCCAGAAGGCTTTTCCCTCATTCCACAGTTTGTTTAAATGATCAATATCCCTGACCGTATCGGTACATTCCCAGAAACCCTCATGTTTGTAGGTCATGACCTGACCTTCCCGGGCCAATTTTTCTAATGGACCAAATTCAAAATCACAATCTTTATCCGTTGAAAGATAATCCATCATTCCTCCGTCAAACACCATGAATCCTCCACTGATCAATCCCTGGCTGGTCTGGGGTTTTTCTTCAAAAGATATGACTTTCCCCTTTTCTTCGATTATTTCTCCGAATAAAGATGGGGGCTTAACTCCTGAAACCGTGACCATTTTTTCATGGGATTTGTGAAATTCCACCAGCTTATTGATATCAATATCAGCCACACCGTCACCATAAGTGAGCATATTAATATCATCATCTAGGTATTTCTCAACTCGTTTTATACGTCCTCCTTTTAATGTTTCAAGTCCGGTATCAACCAAAGTTACTTTCCAATCTTCACCAGAAGAATTATGATAACTAATATCTTTTTTCATTAAATCAACAGTGAAATCACTGGCATAGTTGTTATAATGGTAAAAATAATCTTTGATTATATTTCCCTTATAGCCCAAACAAATAATAAATTCATTGAATCCATAGTGGCTGTAAATCTTCATGATATGCCAGAGTATAGGTTTCCCACCGATTTCAATCATGGGTTTGGGAATTAATTCTGAAAGGGAACCCAATCTGGTCCCGAGACCCCCAGCTAAAATTAGAACTTTCATTTAGTCCTCTTTAATTTTTATTAATTTTGTATATTTCATAATAATTTTTCTTATACACTAATTCCGCATTATTGTTTAAATACCTCATTAAATCATCACCAACATGGTCATTTTTATAAGCAATATAGGTGATAATCACATAAGAACCTTTTGGTAATAATATTTTTCTTTTTTGATTGACTGTCAGAAATTTTTTATCTGTAAAAACAGATTCATAATAACCGGTTGATATACTAAATATTTTTTCATTTTGAGGGATATTCTTATTGATGAATCTAAAGAAATCTTCTTGCTCACTTTTTAAGTCTTTTTTCGAGAACGTTTCATACCCATTAATAGAAAAAATAAATTCATCACTAATTCCTTTTATAGTAAGTCTATAAATAAAAACAGTAGTATTTAAAAAATTTATAATTAAAAAAAATACTACAAATCCTGAAAAATACATTTTCTTATTTATTCTCTTCTCTTTTTTGATAATATTCGTAATAATAATTGATAATAAAATATAATTTATAATAATTGAATAAGTCAAATTTCTTGTACTTATAGCAAAATAAGAAAATATCCACCATGAAGTAACAATACAAGAAAAAATAAATATTGTTTTTTCAAATAAAGTAACCTTTTTATAATTTATCAAGTAATAAAAAATTATTATTGAGAAAATTACTAAGTTGAAAGTAGAAAAAAAACTATTTATATGAGCTAATCTATTTGACAATGGTATATTATGCAGCATTTGACTTGATGAACTACTTAATCTCCAGAAAGTTCTCCCAATATCATCTATTTGGTATCCTTGGATAATCCCCCAGAAAAACACAACAAAAAACCATAAAAGAATTGTATAAAAAAGTAGGTTAACATTTCTTTTAATATCTTTATTTCTGAAAAGAATACTTCCAATAATAAGAATAAGAATAAAAAACAATAGTTGCAGTTTTGTGCTTGCTGCTAATGCAAATAATAATGCAATAAAAAAAGTATATTTTTTTTCTTGCTTTTTAGTCCACAAAAATATCGCAATTACAAAAGGCAAAAAAGCCGGAATTTCACCAAAACCACTGGATGCAACAAAAATAATTGATCGATCTGATATAAATAGAATTAAAAATATCAGAAAGCATTCTAAAGAATATTTATTATTGATTAAATACATTAAAAACAATAGTAATATCAAAGAATAAATAAGGACAACAATTCTTAATGAATATATTGAGAAACTTGTAAATGGTTTGATTAATAAAAAAGGATAATAAATCAGTTGTAAGAATAATGAAGGACTTTCACGAGATGGAAAACTAAACTTACCTTCTGTATAAAAACTTTTTACTGAAGATATATAATATCCTTCATCGGCTCCCACATCATTGTTAAATGTAAGAAAAAGGCACGTTCCAATAAAAATAATTAAACATAACCCAATTAGAAATATTATAAATTTTTTCTTTTTTAATAAATTATAAATCCTTTCCCAATTTAGTAATTGTAATTGCGCATAAAACTTGGAAACAATTAATTCAATACTTCTTTTAAATTTTAATATTAAAATTAAGCTTATATTTACAAAAAATAATAAAATTAAAATTTTTTTAATTTTAGATCTAACAAAGTCAATAGTAGTTGGCTTTATCACCTTATCTTTTGAAAAATATAATGCACTCTCAAGAATAAAATCTTTTTCTATTGAAATCGATAATATTAATAAAATAATAATCAGAATAAAAAAGCAAAAAAGAATTTTAATAATATTATTTTTTTTCATAATATAATTTTGTTGATTTTAACAGAATATTTAAAAAGAAAAATTATTTTACCTATAATTTAAATTATTCTGACTATTTACTTCAAAGTTTATTGCCTCTTTTACCATAGCTTCAGATATAAAAATAAAAATAATAATAAAATAAATGTTAGAAGCTACTCCACCATATGAAAAAAATTGATAGCTTGTAAAATGTAGTAAAAGCATTCCTCCAAAAGCAAAAGAAAGAACCAGAAGCGGCTTTTTAAAATGATTGTTATTGGATAGTCTTCTTTTTGTTGATAAAATCATTCTTAAATAGCTTATCCAAAAAAACAAAAATATTATAAAACCAACTATCCCGCCTTGTAATAATAAGTTAAAATTCCCAACATGACCATCGGCATACTTTCGATAAGTATCAGAAAAACCCCATCCGAAAATTGGATTTTTAGTAAAACCCTCGAGTACCTTTGGCAGACGGACATCAATTCTGCGTAGTGTACCTCCTGCGGTAACATCCCCTTCAAGAAGCATTTCAACGGTAGCCAAACGTTTTGTTGAATACTCTATTCTATAATCCAAACGTGGGACAAATTTATACAGTAGGATTGCGATAAAAAACATCAATCCTATCAGAGTTATCACATGCCGAATATCTTTCCTAAAAAAGATCAGATAGAATACAAAAATTGAAAGAAACATAATAATCCAAGATCTTGTTGCAGAAAGGTAGGCCAATAATAAGCAGATCGTTATTATCAAATAAAGATATATCTTACTGCCTTTATAATCTTTTTTTATACTAAAAAATAGTGAAAATATATAACAGAAAAAAACCAACATTGGAGCAACTGTTAGTCTAATGAAATCATAATATCCTTCTGAAGCTGATAATTCTGCTAACGAGAATTCACTTACACCTGATAACCAGTTCCCAAATTTACTCCCTGTAAAAAGTTGGAACATCTGACTGAAGAAAAGAAAGAAAATGATCGGGAGAATTAAATGAATAAATGTATATATTTCTTCCTTACGATACACTAGTAAAGGAAATGATATGAAAATTAGAAAAACAAAAAATATTTTTACATAATAATTTAAATTTTTATAATCGATTCCAAAGCTGAAGGTCAACAACCATAAAAATAAAAAATAAAATAAAATAAATAATAAGGGATTTCTAAGTAATACTCTTGTACGCCTTCCCTTAATTAAAGATTTAAAGAACGAAAATATGAAGAAAAAATGAAAAAAAGTAAAAGTTAATCCTGGTACTATAGTATAATTAGGTATACCTTTAATTCCTCTTGAATATTCGCCATGAAAAAGAGCTCCGGGTTCATTTATTATTAGAAATACCAATGCAAACCAGAAATAATCTTTCTTGGATTTCCAAAACAAAAACAACAATACTAAAAAATATAAACGTGAGATCGTAACAGGTACAAAGTAAACAAAAAGAACCGAAGCAAAAAATATAAAATAAAATTCTAATAATTCATTTTTAAAATGTCTATTTTCTAATTTCATTTAATAGTATGACTAAATTTACTAAAAAAAGTGAATTATTTGATTTCCTATATGCTTATAATAGTCTAGCTTATAAAGACCAAAAAAACTACTGTTTATTCATCTAAATTTGAAATCTTTAACATCCATAAAATTCTTTTATTTTATTGCAGATATAAACTACCTCATCCGGGGAGAGATCATAATAGAAAGGCAATCTGATCAGATGGGAACTGTAAAATTCACTCATGGGCAGATCCCGTTTATCATGTTTATTCTTAAAATAGGATGCTTTATGTAAGGGAAGATAATGAAAAATGGCCCAAACTCCATTATCTTTTAAATAGGTTAATAAGTCACTCCATTCATTTTCATTTTTACAAAGAATGTAAAATAAATGGGCATTATTGGTGGCGTAAGCATGGATATGAGGAAGTTTTATTGTTTTTTTATCCTCAAGAGCTTTCAGTTCTTCGTAATATTGTTTCCATATTTTTTTTCTTTTGGCCTGGATATCTTCGATATTTTCCAGCTGGGCATAGAGAAAAGCCGCTAAAATATCTGAGGGAAGATAGGAAGAACCGATATCCATCCAGCCGTATTTATCCACTTCGCCCCTGACAAAAGCGGCCCGGTTGGTCCCTTTTTCCCATAATATTTCGGCACGCTTTATGAATTTATCTTCATTAATGGCTAACATACCGCCTTCACCGGACATGATATTTTTGGTTTCGTGAAATGAAAAAGCACCCAGATGACCGATCGAACCCAGAGGTTTGCCTTTATGATAAGAATCAATGGCTTGTGCAGCATCTTCAACCACGAAAATGTCATATTCATCGGCAATCTTCATGATTTTGTCCATGTCGCAGGCCACACCGGCATAATGGACCGGAACAATGGCCCTGGTTTTGGATGTTATGAGCGATTCTATTTTGTCTGCATCAATGTTGGGAGTGAGTCTTTCACTATCGGCAAATACAATTTTAGCACCTCTCAATATGAAGGCATTGGCAGTGGATGTAAACGTATATGAGGGAACAATCACTTCATCACCTGGTTGAATATCAATCAGAATGGCAGCCATTTCCAGGGCATCGGTACAGGAAGTGGTCAATAAAACTTTTTTAAAGCCATAGCGTTTTTCAAAGAACTCATGGCATTTCCTGGTAAACATCCCATTGCCGGAAATTTTGCCCGATTTTACCGCCTGTTTAATGTATTGGGTTTCCTTTCCTGTAAAATATGGTTTATTAAAAGGAATTTTTTCTATATGCATTAAATTACTTTTTTAAGAAGTTGAGCTGGATTACCAATATAAATAGAGTAGTCTTCCACATTTTTTGTCACTACTGATCCTATGCCAACAATTGAATATTTTCCAATTCTTAAATCTTCACGGATTGTGGAATTCAACCCGACATGAGCACCCTCATCAATTGTAACTCTGCCTCCGATTACTGAATGAGCAGTAATAGTTGAAAAATCCTTTATAATTGAGTCATGACCAATGAAGCCATTGGTATAAATATGAACAAAATTGCCGATAACTGAGCCGAAAGAGGTACATGCATGGGCACAAATTAAAGTTCCATATCCGATTTTTGTTGAAGGATCCAAGTAGGCACTAGGATGAATAGCAGATGCATTCGCTTCCATTGGAATCTCAATTTCATTGAATTTTTTTACTCTATGTTCCTTATCCTTTGCATTAAAGTGCAAAGCATAATGAATAAAATATCCTCTACAAACATAATCTTTTACTGCCTCACTTGGTCCGAGCACTTTAAATTTACCTAAATCACCTCCAGGTTCAATAATGTCATTTAAAAAGCCTTCAATATCCCATTCGTTTGTAACCTTATTGGCTTCTTGAAATACTGACATGGCAATTTCACCGCTGCCATGCCCTCCAACAATTAACAAGCGCTTTTTCATTTCAAAATTCTCCTTATTGAATACTGCTTGGCATTTGATGATTCTTTAAGCAACCTTGATATATATTCTCCAAGGACAAAAAAAATTATCAGAATCAAGGTGTTATAAAAAGATATCAATACAATCAAACTTGTCCAGCCGGTAGGTGCCTGTCCGGAAATAACTTTTCTGATTATAAATATTGTACCAATGAAAAAAGAAAAAAATGAAACTATTAATCCTATATAACCGAAAAACCGTAAGGGTATTGTCGAATGATTTATCAGAAGGTTGAATGAAATTTTTAGCAATTTTTTAACTGTATAATTTGATTTTCCATATTTCCTTTTTTTATGCATCAGGGTAACATTCGAAATATTCTTAGTTGTCCTTAAAAGCATTCCGGAAATATATGGAAAATTTGTTCTATCATCTTTGATCTGATCTATTATCTCTTTTTTTATGATACGAAAACTGGAAAATTTCATATTGTTTTTAGCATTAAATATTTTATGATTTAGCATTCTGATAACTGCGCTTCCAAAATTTTTATATAATTTATCCTGTTTATCAGCATAAGAACCAAATACTGCATCATAACCCTCATTAATCTTTTCAACCAATTTCGGAATTTCTTCCGGTGGATTTTGCAAATCATCATCTAGGGTAATCACATAATTGCCATTACAATAATTAAAGCCACACATTAAAGCATTTTGCTGCCCAAAATTGGAGTAAAGGTCTATCAATGTTACATTTTCATGTTGATCATGGATTTCCTTCAATATGCTCAAGCTATCGTCTTTACTGCAATCGTTTACAAATATTATTTCAAATGTCTTGCTCATTTTGACAAAGATAGAGTTTATTCTTTCATATAACTCCTTTAAGGATGGGGCGCTATTATAAACAGGAACCACAATCGAAAATTCTTTTGTTTCCATGTTCTTCATCCGTTGTTAAAATCCAAAATTTTCATTTACCAAAATCAAATGTATTCTATCTTTGAATGCTTCCATAGCGCCATCTATAATTACAGTATTCAGACATCCTCGCCTCTCTGATCTGCAATCTGTACAGTATCCAAATTTTAAACATGGATTATCAAAACGATTATGATGTTTAAGATTATGTCTGATATAATTAAGAGGTGCTGCAATATTCCGATTTCTTTTAATCGCCGCCTCTACATCTTCAACAATCTTGTTCTTACCGACTATAATAATTACTTTTTTAGGTCCGAATATCATGCCACTTACCCGGTTCCCTGTTCCATCTGTAGATACAATCTGTCCTTTCATTGTAATTGCATTGGCCCCGATTATGAATATATCGCTTCTTAAACTTTCTCTCATCTTATCAAACAGTTTTTCCATTAAAATATAATATTCTTCTTTCGGCAAATTCATTTTCCCTGGTGGGAGCGTCCCATATACTTCATATTTCCCATCTGGATAGCGTTTCATTGGATTAATAATTTCTAATCCAGAAATTTTTTCTATAAGATTAAAAATATCTAATTGATGCAAGGTTACACTGTCAGCGAAACCAACTTTTGTAATCTCTTCTTTATTCTTAAATTTTTTTACAAACTCCAAAACCTTTTCTTGTGCTTTTGTTTTATTATTACAAGTATAAAAATTAATTCTTCTGGAAATGAACTTTTTCGCTAATGTACTTGCTTGTGTGTTAAAGAAATCTAATAACTCATTACTTACATTGTTTTCATTAATCATTTTTCAATATCCTTTATGTTAAATGATACACCAATATAGAAAAACCCGCCAAATGCTCCAACTAATATGAATGGGGGAAAAGACAATAGCGACAATAAGGTTGTTTGCTGTAAAGAAAAACCAAATGGAAGCAAAAAATTTGCAATTCACCTCCTGCTATACGACCAACCCCAGCTGATAATTGAATTGAAATTTTTGTTCCATAATCAGGAACTGATTCTGCAAGTTCATTTAACCATTTTATATGTAATCTATCATCAACAAATAAATGACGTGTTCTGATTGTATTAGGAATTTGCTCAAATTCCCTTGTTGTTCTGGTAAACCCTACTCTAATAAGACCTACACCACCTTTAGCTCTTTCCACAAAGTAGTCAATACCTCTTTGGGATAAACTGCCATCAGAATTGACTAAACCACCAATACCCATTGGAGCCATTGTAATACGGTTTTTTATTTTAAGATTCCCTATTTCCCCTGGTTCAAATAATTTCATAAAAAAATATCTCCAAAATATCTATTTTTAGATTTCTTCTAAGTAGATTCAAAGGTATTCCACTTATAGTAGTTAATTCTTCAAGAACTGAATTTCTTGAATAAAGTTTCTGATTGCACATGAATTTTTTTTTGCTCCTCTTTTATATTTATTTCTGATATTACCTGATTAATCATCGTGATTTCCTATTTAGTATATTTATAAGAATACAGTTTAATTAAAACATCTTGTTTTTGAATTTTATTAAGCCTTTGTAATATATTCCAAAAATAAAGATGCACTAAAACTAACACAATATCCAATTTCATACAAAGATTATCAATCTATTATAAAAACTTCTTAATCATTAGAAACGAAAACAGGAATAGCAATTCTAATCATAATACGACAATTATATTAAAAAATGTTATCTTTTTTAATCTTCCTTGATATAAAAATCGCTGCTCCTATAATCCCATTCGCGACTAAAGTTAAATATGTTCCTAATGAGATAATTAACGACTCCTCTTTTGATAAACCAACAAACGAAAATAGGTATGCAAATGAAATTTCTCTAACCCCAACCCCTCCAAAACTAATAGGAACCATTGTAAAAAACCACACAAGAGGAACTAAAGTTAAAAAAGGCAAAATTGAAGTTTCAACATTAATAATCTTGGCAACAAAAAAACTAATGTAAATAGAAATAATTTGGTAAATAATCGAAAGGGAAAAAACTTTATATATCACAATTTTCCTTAGTTGCATAATATTAAATATATTACAAACTTTATTTAGAAAAATATTCTTTGTTTTAATCTGAATTTTTAAAAATAAAAAAAGTATGATTACAATCGAATATACCAACATCATGGATGAGATTAGCAAAAAAAATTTTAAGGGTAAATCCCAAAAAAAAGAGCTGAAAAATGAAATAAAAATTAAGGCATAAAAACCTATTAAACGTTCCGTAAAAATCATTACACCCGATTCAGTTTTAGAAATTCCACATTTTGCTACCATCAAAAGACGAACGCCATCTCCACCTAAGGCTGTCGGAAGAAAGTTATTAAATAATGAAGCAATAAAATACTGCCCCATAATTTCAAAGATAGATATTTTTTTTTTTATAGCAACTAATGATTTAAATCGAATAGCGCCTAAATAATTCCTGAAAACAGTTAATAAAAGCAATACAATTAAAGAAATAACACTTATATAAGATGCAAATTGTTGCAGTTCTCTAATATTTACTGACTTGAAAAATAAGATTAAAATAATTGAACTTATTATAATCTTAATAATTATCCCGAATTTAGAATTATAAATATTTTTTAATATCCCTAACAAACGCATATTATTATGTAATTAATTTTTTCGTTGGATTAACTCGTGTTTCTTTAATATTTTCTTAGCAGTAATCACCATTGGAGGTCCGATAAATTTTCCATTAAGAACGGCAACACCTTTATCCATTTTTTCAGCTTCTTCAGAAAGGTGAAGCATCTCTTCTGCGTCTTTCACTTCTTTTTCTGTTGGGCTAAAATATTCATGCACAAGGGGTAGTTCTTTGGGGTGCAAAACCAGCATGCCTTCAAAACCAAGGTTTTTAGCAATTTTTAAATTTTTTTCCAAATCCTCTAAATTATGAACATATATGTGAACAGTATCTATTGGCACTACATTATTCGCCCGAGCAGCCATAGCAATCATTGCCCTTGGGACAAAAAGACTTTGCCCATTAGGGTCATGAATTCCTTCCAGATCAGCAATAAAATCTTCACATCCATAGGCAATAGCAACAATTCTTGTGGAAGCTTGACAAATTTCCTGAGCATTCATTACCGCTGCTGCCGTTTCAATCAATGGAATTATTTTAAATTTACCAACAGGTAATCCTTTTTCATATTCGATTGTTTCAAGTAGTTTGTCAAAAAAGTAAACATCTTCACCTTTTTGAGATTTTGGATACATAAAGCCATGAATACCCTCAATAGTCAATTGATGAACATCCTTTAAAAGTTGTCCGCTTTCTCGATCATTCACTCTGGGAAATACAAGATGTTTATTAAATGCTCCTGTTTTTACCCATTGTTCTATTTTATCTCGTGCAATTTGCTTATTTTTAACAGGTAATACTGAATCTTCTAAATCCAAAAGTAATATATCGGTATTTGATTTTGAGGCACTTTTTAGCAACTTAGCGTTATGTCCCGGCACAAACATCAAACTTCTCATTAAATATTCCGACATTTTATGCTCCTCTTTTGGGTATAAGTACATGACGTCTAAGTGTTAAAACTTTATCATTTTTCTGATTATATGCTCTTGTTTCTACATAAACAATGCCACGATCAAGTTTGCTTTTTGATTCTCTTATAGACAGAATTTCTGTTTCTGTATAAATTGTATCACCTACAAATACAGGACCATCATGGGTTACTTTTTCATAATCTAAATTAGCAATTGCCTTACCACTAATATCTCTAACAGTTAACCCAACAACAAGGCTGAAAACCAATGTACCGACAACAAGAATTTTTCCATATTGTTGACTTTTACAATATTCTTTATCAAGGTGTAGTGGATGATGATTCATGGTTATTAATGAAAAAAGATTATTATCACTTTCAGTTATCGTTTTACCGGGCCAGTGTTTGTATAAATCACCTACTTTGAATTCATCAAGATATTGCCCAAAGTTTTTTTTCATATCATTTATGTTCATCTATCCTCCAAGAATAGATATTAAAAAAATAATATTTTTTAAAATGTAATAACATTATCCCAAGGAATCAATAAAAAAATTAAGCAGTGGGTGTTCAACATAAAAAGATCCATAACAAATTGTATAATGACCACTGTTAAAGAAAATCAGGATTTCATTTTTTTATTAATAAGTCTAATGTTTATTAAATGAAAAATAATAAAGGCAAAAAGAACTCCAATAATATTGAATATGGAATCTATTATATTAAATCGTCTACCGGGAATAATTTGATGATAAAACTCGATAAAAAAGGCAAAACCGATACCAATGATAAGAAATAAAATCAAGGACTGTAAATTTTGTTTGGGTTTGTCGTTTATAATCCATAATAAAAATAATATCGACAGGATAAAAAATTCAAGAAAGTGGATGAGATAGTCGAGACGGATGGTAGTACCTCCTGAAGTTTTGATCTTTGGAGTAGGAAGCTGGGGAAGAGAAGAAGCGATGAAGATGAGAATGAGCCAGGTGAAGAAGAGAAGTTTTGAGTTTTGTTTAATAAATTTGAGTAAGATCATTTTATTAACATTGAATAATGAATATCGAATAACGAACACCGAATATCGAAGGAAAGAAATATCTTACAAACCTTGAAATTTAAACATCGAACAAAGAATAATAAATGTTGAAGGAAAAGAATCATCTTGAAAACATTGAATAATGAATATCGAATAACGAACACCGAATGTTGAAGGGAAAAAACATATTATTCATAGTGAATCATGAATATCGAATATCGAATAGCGAAGTGAAAAGGCTCATTTTATATTATCATGTGCTGTTTTTATACTGGAAACAAAAATTGAAATCAGTTCATTGCATTCGAGTATAAGATCATCTACTTTATCGGAATGTTTAACAAGCGGTTTCCTTTTAATAATTTTCAGTGCAATGTATGTTTCTCTCAATTCCTTGAGTGCGATTTTCATTTTATGGATAAAATCTTTTCCGGACTCTGCACTCTGGGCCTCACCATATATTAAAGCAGGAGCAGTTCCGGACCTGATTATTTGACCTCCGATATAATTTCCATTTCTTGTATTTGGCAACTGTTCAGCTAAACTTAATATATTAACAGAAAAAGAAATCAATCTTTCTTCCAAATCATATTTTTTTTTCTCATCAATCATGCTTCAAAATTCATTATTCAATTTTTATCTTTTTACATTTCGTCATTCATTATTCATCATTCGATATTCGATATTCATTGGTTGATAATACTTCATCATTCCTTGTTCGACATTCGTTATTCGATATTCAAAACTTCTTATCTCTTGATTGAATCTTGCACGGCAAAAGTAGCCAGAGATGAAGCATAGAGTTCGTCGAAAGGAATGGGAGAGTGAGAACCGGTTTGGATGGCATTGAAGAAAGCCAATAATTCCTGTTGATGACCCCGATCCGGTCGTCTCAGCCTGAAAGAAGAGATTTTATTACCGTAAATCTTCATGGATTTGAAATCATTGATGGTCACCGATTGTCCGCTGCAGAAAATTTCCAAGTATTCGGCCGGCAACCGTCTATGTCCGTTGGAATAGTAGCTGATGGTGGCGATGCTGCCATTGTCAAAACCCAGGCTGATCACCAAGGTATCCTGAAGGTGAGCCGGATCTCTCAGGCTCTTGGCCGAAATGGATGAGACCTCGCCACCGGACAGGAAGATGACCAGATCCACAAACTGACACACTTCACTGATGATTACCCCGCCACCGGTTTCGGGATCATGCACCCAATGGTCTTTGGGAAATTTTTCGCCATTGATCCGGTAATTGATAGCCTTTGGTTTTTCCGGAGGAAACAGTTCTTTTGCCTTTTGAATAAAGGGAGCAAAGCGGCGGTTAAAACCTGCCATCAGAACAGGAAGCGGCTGGCTGCGGTTGACCAATAGCCGGTGGGTTTCCCAGATGCGTTTCAGGTCATCCTTGGTCATGGCCAAAGGCTTTTCTACAAATACATGCTTGCTCATGGTCAGGGCCTTGACAACAAATTCCGCATGGAGATCGTTTCGGGTGGTGATAAATACCGTGTTGATACGGTCATCGGCAATGATCTCATCGGCATTGCCGGTACTGTAGGCAAAGCCGTATTTGTCAGCTACCTGGCGGGCATTGTGGCTTCGGGCCGTAATCACCCCCACCAGATTGCAGTGTTTCCGGATAAACGGTAAAATCGTTTTGCGGGCAAATCCTCCGGCACCGACAAATCCCACGGCCGGATCGACCGGGTCGGTTGGTTTTTCCTTTAAGGTTACTTTTTTGGAAAGTTCCTTTTCGCTGTCATAATCAATCACCACGCCGCAAAAAGGCTCGGACCGGCTGAGGATCATGGTGTAGATCTCCGGGGTATCCACCAGGGGAACCGTATGGGAAATCAATTGATCCACCTGTAATTTCTTATTATTCAACAATTCAATATAAGATTGCAGATTGCGGTTTTCGGTCCAGCGCACATAGCCGATGGGATAATCCTTTCCCCTTATTTCATAAAAGGGATCTTGGCTGCCGGGTCCGTAGCCGCAGGACATACGCAAATCCAACTCTTTACGGAAATAGGGTTTACGGTCAAAACCGGTGGCTACTTTTCCGATCACCACCACTTTTCCTCGCTGGCGACACAATAGCCCGGCCAGATTCACCGGATCGGTGGTGGTGGAATCCGCAGCGATAATGACCGCATCCACCCCGTTTCCCTGAGAAATTTCGGAAACGATGTTTTCCAATTCCGGATCAAGGAAATTCAGGGCAGTTATGGTTTTCAAGCCGGCCAACCCATTTACCCGGGCTTTATCACTGTCAACTCCTATCACATCCACGCCGGCTGCCTGCAATACCTGGATGACCAGCCGGCCGATCAACCCCAGTCCGATCACCACCGCCTTCTCGCTCAGGCGCAGATCAGCCTGGCGCACCCCCTGAATGGCAATAGCGGCAATCCCCGCAAAGGCAGCCTGTTTCAAATCGTTTTTCCCGGGGATCTTCACACAGAGGTTCCGGTTGACTGCCACCACATCGGCATGCCATGCCCCTTTTCCTGCACAGGCCACTTGATCACCGATTTTGATGTCATTGACCTCGTTGCTGACCGCAATGACTTCTCCGGAGCAGCTGTTGCCCAGGGTGGAAGATGCTTCAAGCTTGTTCATGACCATACGGTAGGTATCGGCCAAACCGCTCTTCTTGATCTGTTCAATAACCTGACTGACCTCGTTTTTTCGGGATATGGCCCGGGCAATATATCCCCCCCGGGCCGCCTTGACCATGTTGCCCTCTTCTCCGCCGCTGATTACCGAATAGTGGTTTCTCACCAACACCTGGCCCCGGCCTAATACCGGAAAGGGAACTTCCAGAATCCGTATGACACCCTTCATTTTTGTGTAAGTTAGTTGTTGCACAGGTAATCTCTCATTTCTTTAGTAAGTAGTAGGTAGTAAAAAGTAGGTAGTAAGAAGTAGGTAGTAAGAAGTAAGTAGTAAGAAGTAAAAAAATAAACGATTTTCTGAAGACAATATTTACTCCGTAATAATGCAAAACTTTTCAGGCTTATTTATCATTCCAAAAAGAATTCTTCCGAGTTCCTGATATTTTTCATACAATTTCGTATGCTTTTCTTCCTGAAGATATCCATGTTTGAAAGCAAAATCCAGCCATACTTCTGTCTCACTTGCTTCTCCGATCGAATCGGTTAATTTTAAAACAAAAGATTTCGGATATCTTCGCTTCGCCCATGCTTCAGTAATGTTAGCGGAAACAGATCGTGATGATCTTCTGATCTGATCAATTAAAGAATATTTTTCTTCTTTTGGAAAAGTTTTACTGATGTTGAAGATTTCAACCGCTAGATCAAAACTCAACTGATATGCAATCAGATCTCTGTAACCCCGATACATAGTTTTTTCCATTATGTACTTCTCACTCCCTACTCCTTACTTCTTACTTCTTACTTCTTACTTCTTACTCCTTACTTCTTATTGTTTTTTTTCTACTTACTATATACTACATACTAGATTTTATAAAATTCTTTATACCATTCCACAAATTTTCGAATTCCCTCTTCCACCGGGGTATCCGGCCTGTATCCGGTATCCTTTTCAAGACTGGTGGTGTCAGCCCAGGTTTCCAACACATCGCCTTTTTGCAGGGGAAGGAAGTTTTTTTTGGCTTCTTTATTCATGGCCTTTTCAATAGCGGTGATGAATTCCATCAAGTTTACTGGTTTTCCTCTGCCAATGTTATAGATTTTATACGGGGTGAGGAGCGAGAGGTCGGAGGTGAGGGGCTGGGAGTCTTCGAATGTCGAATGATGAATATCGAACGCCGAATTTCGAGTTTTTGATTTTTGATTTACTTCTGAATTCGATATTCGGGATTCGTGATTCGGTGTTCGAAGATTGGGAGTTGGTGGTCTGTCCATAACCCGGGTGATGCCTTCGATGATGTCATCGATATAGGTGAAATCCCGGCTCATCCGGCCCTGGTTGTAGACATCAATAGGCCGGTTTTTAATAATGGCCCTGACAAATTTAAAAGCCGCCATGTCCGGCCGACCCCAGGGACCGTATACGGTAAAAAAACGAAGCCCGGTGGTGGGAATTTGGTAGAGGTGGCTGTAGGCATGGGCCATGAGCTCGCAGCTCTTCTTGCTAGCCGCATACAGAGACATGGGCTGGTCTACCATATCGGCCGTGGTAAAGGGCATTTTTTGGTTTAGGCCGTATACCGAAGAACTGGAAGCATAGACCAGATGGTTGATCTCATGGTGGCGGCAGGCCTCCAGGATGTTCAGAAAACCTTGGATGTTGGAGTCCATATAAGCCTGGGGATTTTGCAAAGAATAGCGCACCCCGGCCTGGGCTGCCAGGTGGCAGACCCGGTCGAATGGTTCTTGTTCGAACAGTTCGGTTATTTTTTCCCGATCCTCCAGGTTTAATTGGATAAACCGGTAATTGTCAAGAGTCTGGCTTTCCACGGGGATTCCATACTGAATTTTCTCCGAATCGATTCCGGTGTCCTTCAGCCGGCCGTATTTCAGGTTGACATCATAGTAGTCATTGATATTGTCCAGGCCTATCAGCGTATGACCACTGTTTGCCATCTGTTTGACCAGGGAATGGCCGATGAATCCGGCGGTTCCAGTTATTAAGATCTTCAAGGTCAAGGTCTCCTTATATCATAGGTTAAGGTTGAGGTTAAGGTAAAGAAAAAAACAGAAAATTTTTCCTGATTATCTCTCTTATTCTTTTCCTTTATCTTTACCTCAGTCATCCAATCTTTCCTGCGGCCTTCGGCCGCCTGGGCTTCCGCCGGTACCCTTTTTCGGGGTTTACCGGGCCAACCAAAAACAGGCTCAAACTCATCAATCTGGCTCATACTGATGATTTTCATTTATGGCTCAAGTCAGGAATTATACCAGAAAACAGTAAAATTGAAAGTGAATTCTTCTATCTTCTGAATTTTTTTAATTCCCGCTCAAATCCATCAATCATCAGTTTTATTTCATGGTTCTCAATGGATTCCAGCATAAAACGCCTTACCATCTGGGAAACCGCCACATAATCCATTTCCACCAGTTCCCCGATCTCCCGCAGCCGCAGGTCACTGTATTTCTTCAAACCATACAGGAACAGCTTTCGGAAGTGGTTGTTTTTGCGCTTTTTGTACAGCAGCTCTCTTTTAACCCTGAAGCGCCGGCATATGATGCGGGAGATATCTTCGGGTTGGAGCCGCCTCAGACTCTTCAGGGCCGGTTTTTCCCGGATCTCTCCCATTCTCAGGTCAGCCTCTATCTTGCGGGCAATCTTTCGGCGAAATTTTTCACCGCCTACGATCGACTGCACCCCGTAGAAATCTTCTTTTTTTATCCCCTCATCCTGATTCAGCAGGTCATAGACATACTTGCGGTAAAATTTCTTTTTGTTATTAAATTCGCTCAGGAGTTCGGCGGTGACCAGCCATAGCGGCCGTTTTTCTCTGCCGATGTAGCGGGCAAAACTGCTCCAGGGGTAATCTTCGGGTTTTTTAACCTTACCCTCCCGCAACGGGGTCAGGTGGATGTAAGCGCTCAACCTCATCAAATAACCGTTTTTTTCCACCAGAACGGCCCGGTAGCGGCCCTGGAAAACCGAGCCCTTGACCCCGTACTTGAGCTTGAACCAGTTTGAGTAGCTGGAGTTTAAATGGTGCATACAGCGGGAGAGATTGCCCTCCGGGGTTTCGATGAGCATGTGGAAACGATCGTCCAGAAGGGTATAGCAGTGGACCTTGAGGTTGAACTTATCCACCACCTCGCCGGTTTTTTCCAGGAATTTCAGCCGGTCAACCTTTTCATGAAAAATCTTCTCATGCTTGTCTCCCTGGGACATCACATGGTAACAGGCGCCCTTGTACTCTATACGGGGTTGTCGAGCCATTTGAGAAATGTATCACAGTAGATTTTAAATGTCAAATGTTAAGACACGTCCCCAAGAGATTTAAAAGAAAAAGTACTCAGGTTGAGGTTAAGAAAGAAGGTTAAGGTTGAGGTTGAGGAAAAGAAAAAAACCACTGGTCATTAGAACTCTCTGGGGACTTGTCATTATATCTATCAAGTTCTTGTCATTGAAACCCTCTGATTTTGGTCATTAAGAACTATCATAACATATCATTACAGTTCTCCAGGGTTCTTTATGACGCACGCATTATGTGCTAATGACAAGCTCTCTATAGATCTTAATGACACGAGCGAAGCGAGTAAATGACCAGATTAGTGATATTCATCTTCAAAACTTCTTATCTTCTGAACTTCTGTCTCCTTAATTCTAAGGTTAAGGTTAAGAAAAAACTCTGTTTGTTTTTTTTTATCCTGTATGTTACATTTATTTACGAAAAAGAGGAAACTTTCAGTGGAAGCGGAAAAGGAACTATATCAACTCAAACAGGAAAACCAGCGGCTGATGCGGGCCCTGGAAGAAGTGTCTATTTTAAACGAGATTGCCATTGCCATCAGCTCCACCCTGTCCCTGGACCGGATTCTGGACCTGGTGGTGCAGAAGAGCCTTAAACACATGAAGGCCGAACAGGGGGCGGTGCTGTTGCTGGATGAGAACAAAGAGGAAAAACCCTTCCAGACCATGATCCGGGGCTGGGATACCACCACCGATACCCTGCCCTTCCGTCTGGACACCCAGCTCACCGGCTGGATGCTGAAAAACCGTCAACCCCTGCGCATCAATGACTTGAAAAAGGATGAGCGCTTCCACCTGGCCGACCCGGAGACCATTCCCATCCGTTCGCTGCTGTGTACGCCCCTAATGTTGAAAGGCCGCATGATCGGGTTGGTGACCCTGTTTAACAAAAAATCAGAAGAGGAATTCAGCAGTGAAGACCAGCGCATGATCTCTATCATCGCCGCCCAGTCAGCCCAGATCATTGAAAATGCCCGGCTGCTCAAAGAGGAACAGGAACTGATCAAGATGCAGGAAGAGCTGAGGCTGGCCTTTGAGATTCAGACCAATCTGCTGCCGGAAAATCCCCCGGCCATAGAGGGATATGACATATTCGGCAAAAGCATCCCGGCCAAGGAAGTGGGGGGGGATTATTTTGATTTTATCCCGGACCGTGAAACCCAGCTGGTTTTCTGCCTGGGAGACGTGTCGGGCAAGGGCATGGGAGCGGCCCTGCTCATGGCCAATCTGCAGGCCACCATCCGGGGCCAGTCCCAACTTGACCTGTCCATACCCGAATGCATGGGAAACGCCAACCGGCTGCTGTTCCGCAACACCAGCCCTGAGAAATTTGCCACCCTGTTTTACGGCTGGCTGGATTACCGGAATCATGAACTCCGTTACTGCAATGCCGGCCATAACCTGCCCATCCTTATGACGGAAAAAAAAGATTTCCAGCTGCTCAGTGAAGGGGGAATCATCCTGGGCTGCCTGGAAGCCGTGAGCTTCGAGGAACAGAAAATCCCCATCCGGACCGGAGATATCCTGCTAATCTATTCGGATGGCATCACCGAGGCCCTGGATGACCATGATCAGGAATTCGGCGAGGCCAGGCTGATGGAGTTGCTGAAGGAAAATATTGCTAAATCCGCCGTAGAGATGATCGACACCATCATTGACGGGGTCACCCGTTTCAGCCGGGATGCGCCCCAGACCGATGACATGACCCTGATGATCATCAAACGTATCGGTTAAACCAAAGATATTTTTGATATAAATGGGGAGGATATCATGTATATGCGTTTGCTTCAATTAAAAATTAAACCCGAAGGCCTTGAACTGGCCCAACATTATTACAAAGACACGGTGGTGCCCCGGTTACGCACCATGCCGGGATGCCGGTTTGCCCGGCTGATCCAGAACCACTCCGAGCCCAGTGATTTGATATCCATGACCCTGTGGGAACGCCGGCAAGATGCCGAGGCCTTCCAGCAGAGTCCGGTCTTCAAGCAGATGATGGCCGAGTTTTCCGTATTTTTAGCCGATAGTTCGGTCTGGAAGATACAGTTGAGCCAGAAGCTGGAACTGGAATACCGGCCCAAAACCCAGGAACCGGTGACCCAGGCCTTCCCGGTATCCACCCAGAAAATCCTGGTCAAGCCGGAAAATTGCGTATCTTCACCTCTGTTTGTGCGCATTGTCCAGCATAAGATCCAGCCGGGTAAAATGGAAGAATTCCGGAAACTGTACCGGGAAAGCATTATTCCCGTTCTGGAAAAAACCCGGGGCTGCTGTTCGGCCTATCTGATGGAAAACATGCAGAACGGCGAAGAAGTGGTGTCCATCACCGTCTGGGAAAACCAGCGGGCTGCGGAAGATTATGAACAGAGTGGACAGTTTCAGGTATTGATCGACCGGGTCAAACACTGCTACACACGGCTCTTTCAGTGGAAAATGTCTTTGGCCCAAAATGGGGAAAAGCAGGCCAAGACCAGCGATGATATGCAGGTGGATCATTACACCGTGGTTTCAGGGGAGGAGTTTGGGGATTCACCAACAAAAAACAGGACTTAGGTTAAGGTAAAGGTAAAGGTTGAGGTTAAGGTTAAGAAAAAAAATAAAACTATTAAAACCTCCTTAATTTTCATATCTCTTTACCTTTACCTTTGCCTCAACCTTAGAATTAAGAAGTCAGGAGATAGAAATCCGAAATCCCAAATTCTAAATCCGAAACAAAGAGATTATTAATAAACATTGAATGATGAACACCAAATATTGAATGATGAATATCGAATAACGAACACCGAATATCGAAGGAAAGAAATATCTTACAAACCTTGAAATTTGAACATTGAACAAAGAATATCGAATGTCGAAGGAAAATAATCATCTTAATTAACAGTGAATGATGATCACCGAATGTCGAATCATGAATGTCAAAGTGAAAGATTCATTTTTTTTTACACTTCATCATTCCTTGTTCGTTATTCATTATTCGAAATTCAAAATTAAATACTATTTTCCTTTACCTTAACTTTTGCCTTTACCTTTACCTTTACCTTTACCTCTACCTTTACCTTTGCCTTTATTTTACCTTTAGTTCAAAGCTCTGTGAATGGCTGTTAAACTCCGGGGCATACATGCATTCGATGTGGGCCATGCCGCTCTGAAACCGGCCCCGGTGTACCACCCGAAGGGAATATTCAAACACATAGGTCCCCTTGGGCAGGTAATCAATGAAAAAATGGGTGGCTGTATCCAGGGTGGATTCGTAATAAGCCAGTCCGTCCTGGAACTTATATCGGGATAGCACATTCACCGGTTCCAGGCCGCTGCCCCGATGGTCTTTCATATGGACATACTCCATATCCCGGTCGGTTCGCAGCTCGATCCGGACCACTAACAGATCACCCACCCCCAGGCTCCCTTGATAGGGTTCGATCATCGGTCCTTTGTCGGTGAAGCGGCGCACAAACAGGCGCTTCTTCAGTTTCAGGGGATTTCCGGTATGGGGGGTGATTTTTGAGATATCTTCCAGGTACTGCCAGTGAACCCCGCCCCAGGCAATGCCCTTGTCCTTTTTGGAAACCGTAATCCGGCCCATATCCGCAATAATATCCCGGGGCTGATAGACCTTTTCATAGTAACCGGTCCCGGCTTCCGGTTTTTCGATTTCCACCTTTTGGCCACCCAGGGTGACCTCTACCGGTAAATCCGAAGCCAGCAAGTCGTCTCCCCGCAGCAGCACCGCATACACCGCATCGGCAGTGGCCTTGGTGGTTTTCCAGTCCCGGGCCTGCTTTTGTTTCAGCAGCCACACCTTACATTCCTCAACAGCCTGGTGGTCTCCCATTACTTCATCAAAGGCCTCGATCATCACGGCCTGGGTTTCGATGGGAGCCCGGAACCACCACCAGGACAGTTCCGTTTCCCGCCAGTAACGGCCTAATTCCTCATTGAACCGGCTCCTTTCCTTGATGGAATGCATGATTTTACGGGCAGTTACCGAATCCCCGAAGCGGTTCAGGGCCAGGGCCAGCTGGGCCTGATTCTGGCGATGGCTCAGCTTCAGCCAGTACTCACGGGCCTGTTGGAGAAAATAATCCACGGCTTTCTGGTATTTTGAAGAAAGCGGATGCTTTTTCAGATAATAACTGCGGCCGTACAGGTACAGGGCAACCCGGGAACCCAGATTATTGGATTTCAGATGTCCCCTGGACACAATACGGTTGTAGACTTCCAGGATCCGGTTATCCAGGAACCGGATGGCTTTTCCGGTCAGGTCAAGGGGAATGTCATCCACGCCCAGGTGTCGGAGCCGGCCGAAACCGGTAACAATATAGAGAGTAATATAATGGTTACCCGGTCCCCCCGGAAACCAGGGCCAGGAGCCATCACTCAGCTGCATGTCTTCTAATTTCAGGTAGGCGCGTTTCAATTCCCGGTCCAGTCGGTTTTCATCGAAGAGCAGGCCGACCCGGTGTTTGGCCTGGGTTTCATTTTGGGCCTGCCTCACCCAGGGGCTTTCCCGCAACAACACACTTTTCAGATCCGGGTTTTTTTCCAGGTTGGACTTCAGAGCCCCGCTTGCCTTCCAGCGGTTAAAAATCCGGTGGATTCGGGGATCGGAATGGGCGATGTGGCGGGCCAGGCCATTGGCATAGAGCCGGTTGAATACCTGCTCGGAACACTCATGGGGAAATTCCATCAAGTAAGGCAGGGCCTGGACCGCATACCAGGCCGGATTGGAGGTCATCTGAACGGTCAGTCCTTTGTGAACCAGGGTTTTAGAGCCGGAGGAAAGGGACAGTTTTCTGAACTCGAACCGTTTTTCCCCCTGCTTGCTGATCCACAGGGGTATGGATTCCCGCACCAACAGCCGGCGGCTCAAAACCGGCAGAACTCCCTCTTCGCCGTCAGAATATTCTTCAGTGGCACCCACGGCCCGGAAAGCCACCATATCCAACCCATCCGGGACCTTAATCCGGAATCTCAGGGTCCGGGACTGTTTGGAGGGGATGGAGAAGGTCTGGTCTTTATCCCGGTTGTTCAGGGAATCATCCAGGGAGGTTTCATTCTGTGGATTAAAAAATTGGAGCCTCAATGACCCGCTTTCCGGTTTATCCGACATATTGGTTACCTTTACGGTGAATTCGAGCTCATCACCCTCCCTTAAAAACCGGGGCGGGTTGGGCTGGACCATGAGGTCCTTGCGGGTTATGGAGCGGCCTTCGATGCTGCCGTATTTCATATCAATGGTATGCGCAAAACCGATAAACCGCCATTCGGTCAGGGCTTCGGGCATTTTAAATTCAATGGTCACGGACCCGTCCCCGGCGGTCTTCAGATGGGGATAAAAGAAGGCGGTTTCATTTAAATTCTTTCTGGCCTGGACTTTGGAAAGATCAATTTTTTTTCCACCCTTATCCCTGTCTCCATTTCGTTTTGTCTCCTTTATGGTGGCATCCTTTCCTCCGGAAACTCCGTTAATATCTTCGTATGACAGCACCAGGGCCTCCCCAAGCGCTTTACTGAACATTTCTTCGGGCCTTAACACCTTCTGTTTGCTGACATGTCGTCTGGACCCGTACTGGTAACCGAAGAGGCTCTGGATCACCTCTTGGGGAAAGTGCGCATAATTGGCTGCTGAATATGAATAGCGGACATTCAGGCGGTTGATAAAATTTGAGAAATCAATCCCTTGGTTGGAAAACCGCAAACGCAGGGAAGTACTGTCCGCATCGAAAAGGTTTGAAAAACCCTGAAAAAAATGGGGATAGTACTGGTCCAGTGACACATCATAGAGGGTGGCCACCATTTCCGCGGCCCTGATTTCAGAACCCGGACCCTTGATCTTAAGAGACCAGGTTTCCTTCTGGCCCGGTTCCAGGGTGGAGCGGAAGGTCTGCCACTGGAGTTGCAGTTGTTTGTTATACCAGGGCACATAGACCCGGGTGGTGGTTTGATACTGGCGATTCTGCTTGACCAGGGTGGCTACCAGGGTAAATCCACCCCGCAATTTTTCATCGATGGGAATCCTGATCAATCCCTGGGTCTGGCCCGGAGAAGTCCAGGATTTTTTCAGCCATTGGTTATCCTTGAATATTTCAATCAGCACCGGTCCCTGTTCATAACCGGTCCCCCACAGGGCTTCGAAGGTCTCACCTACCGGCAGCACCGCCTGTTTAACGGTAAAATAAAAAGGCAGTTTTACTGGAAAATGTTTTTTATCCTTCTGGTGAACTAAAAAATGCAAATAGGCCCGTACCGGGTTTCCATACCGGTCCTGGCTGGTCAGACAGGCCCGGTATACCCCCGGTTTTAGTTTGGCTTTCACTTCACAGGCATGACCGGAATTTTCTGAAGTCCGGAAAGCCTGTTTGAATACCCGGCGGCCCGAGGGCCATTTTTTCCAGTCCGGGGAATCTCTGAAGTTTCCCGGCTGGTCCGGAGAAGCGATTTCCATCTCCCGAATACCCACTTCACCAATCAGGTCGCGGGGAACAGGTTGTGAAGGCCCTTGCAAGGCGAAAATCTCAACGTTTCCCACAGCCCCTGTTCGCTGACCATTGAGATTGATGGTATTGACAGTAATGCATACCGGGCGGTCCTGTTCCTGCCAGTTCTGGCAATTCAGGGAGGCTTCCATTGAGGTATAACCCAAGCGTACCCGGGTTTCATCCCCCCTGGTCTCCCCTGCCCCATCGGTCACTTCAGCCTGGAGTTTAAATGAAAAAACCGGTTGGCTGGAACGAGGTAGGCTGAGATCAGGCCGGGCCCTGAAGGTAATACAGAACTTACCGCTTTTATCGGTTTTCAGGGTACCGTGGATGATTTCCCGGGCTTCAGCCCGTTGTGGCCCCCTGTGCCAGTAATACCACCAGTTGGGGAAGCGGACTTCACGCACCACCCGGTAACTGACCCGGGCATGGTCGATGGGGGCCCCGGTGTAGCTGCGAGCCTCACCGCAGACCGTTACCCGGTCATTCAGGCGGAACTCACGGTCGGGCAGCTTCAGATCGACCTGAAACTTGGGCCGTTTATAGGCTTCCACCCGGATGGCAGTAACACCCCGGGGAGAATCGGCAACCAGGGTCATCCGGCCGGTCAGACGGTCCCGGGGAGCCATGAAGGTTCCACTGAAACTGCCAAAATCATTGGAAACCAGTTTCTGCCGGGCAACTTCCTGGTTGTTGACATCCCGAATACTGACTCCAACCCTCTGGTTGGGAAAAACCCGGTAATTATGAGTCCGGGGATCCAGCTCCAGGCAGATGCCCTTGAAGCTGATCATTTGACCCGGGCGGTAGAGTGAACGATCGGTGAAGAAAACGGTTTTAAAGCTCCGTTTTTTATGAATTGAATGACCGGGGGAAAGCCCGGTATCGCAATATAATCCGAGCCGGTCGGAGGTTATTGTCACCAGGCGGTTGTAATTGGTTTCAGACCCGCTTTTTTGTTCCCTGAAATATCCCCTCGTATCGGTATGCAGGAGCTGTTGTTCATGATATGCCCGGGACTGATAGTCGTAACGGTAAATCCTGACCGCTGCCCCGGAAGCGGGCGTACCGGAAACCGCATCCAGGACATAACCTTCAAAAATTCGATTTCGACCCCGCAGTACCAGGGCCACCCGGCTGACCCAGAGCGGGCTGCTCTGGATTTTATTGGAAGTATCGTTAAAATCCTCTTTATAACTGGCCAAAATCCGGTAAAAACCCGGGCTCATGGCCGGGACCTCAACAGACTGCTTCCGGCTCTGGTAATCCTCGGTAGGCTTCAATGAAACCGACCATTCTGCCATTGGTTTTTCAGTCAGCATCTGCCGGAGTACTGATTCGGGTAATCGGTTAAACTGTTTTTTATTTTTCCCCTGGAGATAGTCTTGCAAGTTGTCCCGGACAATTCTGAAGTTCACTGTCCGGATATTTTTATATTCCACTGTGAACCAATAAGGTTGATCCGGTATGATGACTTTTTCAGTCTTCAGATGAAACTGCTTTTCCTTGATCCGGGACAGCAGGGCCAGACAATTCTGTCCACCGCGGGATTTGGAAAAATTTTCATGGCCACGGCTGGCAATCTTAACAGCCTTTATTAACTTTCCCTGTTTTTTCAACTCATGAGCCCGGTAATAAGCGGCCAGACTTGACAATCGGGAATCGGGATAGCTCGACATGATTTCCTGTAACCGCTTGCTATAACGATCGGCTACCGCCTCTCCAACGGCTTCATTTCGGACATACCTGAGGCGGTGAATATCAATATCGATGAAGGCATCCCGGGTTTTATCATGCCGGTGAAAAAGCATGAGCTTCTGATAGAGCCGCAGGGCTAAATAACGGGGAGAATCGGTATCAATGGTTTTGATGTTCCAGGCCATGAATTGGGGGGCCGGGGCCAGGGCCGGGCTATCGGACCGGATATCAAAGGCCTGTTCGGGTCTCGCCGCAACCTGTTCACCGGAACTGTAAAAACGGAGAGCCTCCTGGGCCACAAAATCATACAGGGTCGGACGCAGGCCAATGGGAAGGCTTCCCTTGACTAAGAAATCGTAATAACGATCAACGGGAATTTTTTTCAAGCGGTTCTCGTCCTTTAAAACAGCCTTGAAGAGTGAGGAAATCTCATCAAACAATTTTGGCAGGTCCCAGGTGGTAAAATCCTTTTCATTCAGCCCGGCTGTACGGGAACGGTTCAGAAAACGCCAGCGATTGCGGGAAAAATAATGCCAGTACCACTGGGCCTGCACCACCTGCATCAGGGGTCTCATTTCCGGCCGGACCTGTTCAATCTCCGCTTTCAGCCGGTTAATTTTTTCCTCGGGCCGGTTGCCCTCGATCACCGATTCCAGAACGATTCGCTGGACAAGGGCCTTCAGGGCCTCCGCCTGTCGGTTCTGATCCAGAGCCAGATTGTATATGCGGTTCAGGTATTTTATCGCTGTTTTGGGCAGTCCGTCTTTTTCGGCCTGGTTGACTTTTTTCCATAACACCCGGGGGTCGGTTTCCCTGATATCTCCCTGCTGGCCGATTCCCTGGGACAGCATCAGGACGATTAAAAAAATACAGATAGTAATAAACCTGAATTTGGTCATCTCGATTCTCCTCGTTTGACTTGGTTATACCACATTTCTCTCAACAAAAAAAAGTCTGTCATTCATGGTTTGACATCTCCGGGAGTTTGGTCGGACAAGGAGTCCGGATTGGACAGAGGGAAATGAAGGTTTAGGTTAAGGTAAAGGTAAAGGTAGAGGTAAAGGTAAAGGTAAAGACGTGAAACGTAAAGAGTAAAAGGTGAAGACGTAAGGCGTAATACGTAAAGCGTAAAATGTGATTGGTAATTGGTTAACTGTAGGGGCGAATGGAAATTCGCCCAATTGTTTATATCGATTTTTCATATTGGTTGTAATAATCATCTCTTTCAGGGCAAACCGCCGTTTGCCCCTACAACAATTTTTCTCCTAATCTAAATTTGTTTTTGTTTTGAATTTTGGACATTTGAGTTTTGAATTTGTTTCGGATTTAGAATTTGGGATTTCGGATTTGTTTCTTCTGGATTCTTACTTCTGAGTTAAAGGCAAAGGTAAAGGTAGAGGTAAAGGTAAAAAGAAAAAATTGGCGGGCGTAGCAAACTATCTCCGGAACGGCTTGTGAAACCATTTTCTCGAATATCGAAAAATGGTGGAACGCTCACAAAAATGAGAACATTTTTGTGTAAAGTGAAGGAGATGTTTGTGAAAGCCCGGAGGAGTTCTATAGCTGACTCAAAGGTTGAGAATGTTCCTATTCAACCTGGATACAAACAATGGTGATGTCATCGTGCTGCTGGGCCGGGGCGGAAAACTCCAGGATGCGATCCTTGATGCCCATGATCATATCGGTGGAGCTGAGCCGTTGTTTGCCCAGGAGCTTCAGGTGATCCTCCAACCGCTGATTGCCATACATTTCCAGGTCACTGTTCATGGCCTCGTTCACCCCGTCGGTATACAGCAGCAAAATATCACCGGACTGCAACTTCAGTGAAACGGATTCATAGCGGGGCGAGGCCATGACCCCCAGGGGGAAACGGTCTCCGGGATTTTTCAGCACCTCAATCCGGTCAGCGCGCAGCAGCAGGGGCCGGGTCTGACCGGCATTGACAAAATCCATCCGCCGGGAATCCACTTCCAGAGCCAACATGAAGGCGGTCACAAAGCGGTTTCGGTCCGGACGGGAGTACAGGGCCGAGTTGATGTTTTCCAAAACCGTTACCACATCGTTCTGGTGCTGAATTTCGGAGATGAAGGCCCCGCTGGTATACACAGCGGTAAAAGCCGCATCCATGCCCTTTCCCGAGACATCCACGATGGTGATGCCTAATTTTTGCTTCTGCTTCTGAAACCAGGCATAGTCAAAAAGGTCTCCTCCCACTTCAAAGGCCGGGATGCAGCATCCTGAGATATCAAACCCCCTGACCTCCGGGTCCTGTTCGGGCATCAGGCTCATCTGCATGTTACGGGCGGTTTCCATCTCGATCTGAATACGGTTGCGCTCTTCCCGCTCACTGGCCACCGCCCAGATCAACAGGTTAACCCCGGCCAGCACCAGGGTGGCAATCAGCAGGATGGTCAGCGGGCTCCCGAACTGCAAATAGGCAATACCCATGGCAATGGCAATCAACACAAAGGCATTCTGGACCAGCGGTTTGCGGTCCTGGGGAATGCGCTTGTAAATCTCCTTGCTCCAGGTCAGGGAAAACATGGCAGCATCCTTCAATCCCACATTTTCCTTTTGCTTCTCGAACCGCTGCCGGTAGGATTCGCGTCCGTGACGGATTGATTCCCAGGAACGATAGGCAATGAATCCGAAAATCACCAGCGACAGCAATTTTTCCACTAATGAATTCCACTGCCCGGTCTTGATCACGATGTAAATGCCCTCGGCCAGGTTCAGGACATAGATCAGCAGTATCACAAAGGCAAGTGTCTGAAGGGTGGATACTTTCCTGTTTTTGGCCGCCATTTATAAAATTATGCTAACGATTTACTCCGGCAATGTCAAGTTTGGGGATGACAAAGTAAATCGGAAATGATATATTATCGGATAACCAATTAACCGCTAATAACGTAGAAATCATATGAAAAAGACTATTCTTGTTTATATATTCATCTTATTTTTAGCAACATATTTACCCCTGTCAGCCAAAAAAAGACAGAAAGCCGAAAACACGACTCTGCTGATTACCGGGGTGATCCAGGACATTCACCAGAATCCCCTGGAAGATATCCGGGTATTCCTGAAGAACCTGGATCCCATCTGTTTTTCCAATTCCCGGGGTGAATTTGTCCTCAAGGTTTCAGGGGCTACCAGCACCCTGACCCTGGTTTTTGAGCATGCCAAATTTCACCCCTACAAGCTCCGTATTTCCGCTGCCAGAACCCGGAAGCCGCTCTCGGTGGTGCTTATTCCAAAGGAATACCTTCAAGAGGAGATATCGGTCACCGCCCTGAACCGGGAAGAAAAATCAGTGGATGTACCGGCTGCCGAAAGTGTGGTATCCGAACTGGAGATCAAGGAAAAAATCCCCGAAAATATTGTCAGCACCATGCTGAACACTCCGGGAATTCATTTTATCGGCAGCGGGGGATTTTCCATCACGCCCAGCATCCGGGGAATTGCCCGGCGCCGGGTACTGGTCCTGGTGGACGGCATGCGGGTCATCGGAGACCGTCGGGCCGGGGTTTCCGCCACTTTTCTGTCGCCGGAAATCGTGGAGAAAATTGAAGTGGTCAGATCGGCCTCATCGGTTCTCTACGGATCGGATGCTATCGGCGGTGTTATCCAGCTTCTCACCCAGAGTCCCCGCCCTGATCCGACCCTGCGCAACAGTCTGAACCTTTCTCTCGGTTCCTCGAGCCAGCGCATGAACAGCGGTTTGTTGACCCGGCAGAACCTTTTCGGTTTGAATTTAATCGGGGGATTTCAGCTGGCCCGGGCGGATAATTATTCAACCCCGGTCCAGGAAATCTATCATTCCGGCTATACTACCTACTCGGGCCTGTTGTCCCTGCACAGCAATAATGAAAAACGGAAGTTCAGCCTGAGCTATATCGGCGGATATGGTACTAACCTGGGTAAGCCCAACCGGGACAATGACCCGGATAACTACACCCGGGTTTCTGAAGAAGGGGAACATTTCATCCGGTTTCACTATAGTGAAAAACAGTTGGCTGGAAACGGCAAACTCGACGTGCTGCTGTATCTGAACCCCAGTCTGTATGCCCTGGAAAAGTACCGGGCAGACACATTATCTCACGAATATACCCGGAGCAGCGGCTATAACCTGGGTGGAAAAGCAACCTTTAAAAAATCCCTCAACCGGCATTTTTCTTTTCAGACCGGTGTGGAATGGTTCGGCCGGCGGGATTTTGATTTTGAAAACTCCCTGGAAGACCAACAAGGCCGTGAGACAACCTTTCCCCTGAAAGACGGTAAACGGGATGACACCAGCCTCTTTCTGACCGCCGATTACAGCGGCATTCCCGGTATGGATATCATGGGCGGGATCCGTTACACCTGGTTTTCGCTGCAGGCCTTAGTGGATGACCAGGAAAAGGTCAAAAACTCGAATGCCCCGTCTTTTTTTTTAGGAGCAACCAAGAAATTCGGAAAGTCGGTTTCCCTGTTCTTCAACATGGGACGGGCCTTTCGCCTGCCCGGCCTTAGCGAATCCTTTTACACCGGGCTCACCGGCCGGAAGTATGTGATCGGAAACCCGGACCTGATCCCGGAGAGCAGTTTCAACCTGGATACGGGAATCAAGGTGTTTTTGAAACAGTTTTTCTTAGGGATTTACCTGTTCTCCTACCGGATCGATGACATGATCGAGCGCTACAAGAATGAGGACAACATCTATACATATGACAATATCACCCGGGGCCATATCCGGGGCGGGGAAGTGGAGTTTCAGTATTTCCCTTTCAGAAACCTGGAAATTTTCGGACACTATTTCCTTTACCATGGGCGGGATTCAGATCGGGATGAGCCGCTGAATGATATCCCCTCACCTAAATTGCTGTTAGGAGGTAAAATTTTAGTGGACCGTTTCTGGGTGGAGATCAACTATTTGCACAGTTTTGAAAAATCAGACCCTGGACCGGCCGAGGTCAAAAATGAAGCCTATCAACTGGTCAGTCTAAAAACCGGTTGTTACTTTTCCACTCGTTTCAGCCTGAACCTGAGAATCTCCAACTTTTTCAACGCCCTGTACTATCCCAACCCGGATCCGGACATCCCCCCGGCCAAGGGCATAGACATCTCCCTGGGCCTTCATTACAATTTTTAATCTTAAGATTAACTGAGGAGTTAGAAGACAGAAGAAATAAATCCGAAATTTAAATCATTTTAGCTCAGGTTAAGGTAGAGGTTAAGGTTAAGAAAAAAATTGTTGTAGGGGCAAACGGTGGTTTGCCCGAATCAGAAATCTATTACAAATTGATCAAAAAAGAATAGGGCGAATTTCCATTCGCCCCTACAGTTAACCAATTACTAATCACATTTTACGCTTTACGTATTACGCCTTACGTCTTTTCCTTTACCTCTACCTTTAACTTTACCTTCACCTTAACCTCAGTTTATTTTCTTAATCGATTCCCAGGAGGTCATCCTTGAATCCCTGGCCCGGACCCGGTTTGGGACCGATCCAGCAGGCAAAGAGCGCATCGGCAAATGCCTTGCCTTTAATGATGCCTTTGAAGGATTTCTTAACGGTGACCTTGGTGCCCTTTCCCGGGATATAGGTGAAGGCAATCCGGTCTCCGTCCTTGACATCTTCCATCCAGCTACAGAGTTTTTCGAATTGTTTTTTCAATTCAGGTGAATGATTCGGAGTATTGGCTTCCAGGCCATCCATCCATGCTCCATTGAGCTTCTTTTTTCCCACACTGCGCAAAAAATGCATGAGGTTCCGGCGCATTTTATCCGCTTTTAATATCTTGTCGGCGTCTTTCTCCTTTTCGGGAAGGTAGAGGCCGTCCACATAAACTTTGAATACCACTTTTTTTCTCAATGCCATGCCGTTGAGAACCAGCTTGGTCCCCTCCACGGTCACGGTGTTGGGCATTTCCACTCCTTTAAAGGTCGCTGAATAAACCGGCAGGACCATAGTCAGGATAAGCAAAAGCAGCCATAATTTTTTCATCATTTTTCCTCCTTTCAAATCGTACTGGTTGTTCAGAAGAATGGTAGTATGGAGAAAAATAAAAGTCAAGGCTGAGATTGAGGTAAAGGTAAAGGCAAAGGTAGAGGTAAAGGCAAAGAAGGAAAACCGCTGGTCATTAGAACTCTCTGACTTTTGTCATTTAGAACTATCATAACTTGTCATTGAAACTCTAAAGAACTTGTCATTAAAAAACTATTATAACTTGTCATTATAGTTCTACAGAGCTCTTAATGACGTGAACGCAGTGAACTCATGACGCATGTTTTACATGCTAATGACGCACGCATCGCGTGCTAATGACACGAGCGAAGCGAGTAAATGACAAGTTGATTTGTTCTTAACTTCAGAACTTCTTATCTTCTGAATTCTAAGGTTAAGAGAGCACAAATTATGATGCCAATCATCCCAATGAATGCTATAATGGGTGGTGTGAAAACGGTCATGCAGGAAACACACTTTCCCCAATGGATTGAAGCCGGATTCCGGACTTATGGTGATGATCCCTGGTTTTTTCTAAGGGAATTAGCCCAGAACAGCCGGGATGCCGGAGCCAGAACGGTCCGGATATCCGTGGCCTCATCCGACCGGGAGCAGGAGATTTTAGCCTTCCTGGATGACGGCAGCGGGATGTCCTTTGCCCATGCCCGGAATTTTTTGTTTCGCCTGTATGCCTCCAGCAAAGCCCATGACAAATATTCGGCCGGCATGTATGGCATCGGTTTCTGGACCGTTCTGCGATTCCAGCCTGAGTTGATTGTCATCGAATCCAAAACCGGAGATCAATCCTGGTCCATTGAGATCGATTCCCGATTCCGGGTCAAAACCACCACCTGCCAATTAAGCCGGAAGGGTACCCGGATCACCCTGATCCGGAAATCCATAAACCAAAACCCGGAACCGTTTACGAAAGTCGTGAAAGATCGGGCCATTCATTATTGCGGTTATCTGCGTCGCAACAACCATCAGGCCAGCCCCCTGCCCGTATTCTTTGAAGACCGGTGCATTTCCCGCGAATTCGAATTGCCCCTGGTTATCGGATCTCCTTTCAAAAGGGGACCGGTAGAAGGCCTGGTCGGGTTTGATCATCAACCCCGGGTGATCCTGTACGCCCGGGGATTGCCGGTATGGGAGGGTACCCGTCTGGATGAGCTCTTTCACCTCCCCCCTGATAAGGAACCGGAATCGGAAATCGGCCCGGGGCTGGCCCCGGTGTTCTTAATCAACGGAAACCACCTGGATGTAAATATTTCCCGGAAAACCATCATGGAAAACCGGGCCCTGGAGAAAGTTAAAAAAATCGCGGAAAGGGAAATGTCCCATTTAATCGACAATTATTCCAACCGGATATTTCACCACAGCTGGCTTCAAAAACTGCGGCTCCGGATTATAAAAATAGGTCAAAAATGGAAACCCCGCTTCTGGGTATCCCTGTTCATTTTACTGTTGATCCTGATTCCCCTGGAAATTGTCCTGCTCAAGACCCTGTTGCCATCCAGGGCCGGAACCAACAACAGCTCCAGACCGGGGGCCAATGCCTTTCTGAAACCGGAAATCCAATCCTATCCGGGGGCCACTGTATTACCGTTTTCCCGGCCCCAGCCCCTGAACATGTCCTATTCTCCCCAAACAGATATCTGGTTCAAGGTTTTCACCGCCGGCACCTACCGCCCCAGACAGGGTTTCATCCGCTCTTCAACGCAACCGGTCTTCCCCCTGGCAACCAACCGGTCCTGTGCGGATAAAAAAATATTGGTTCGCCTGAAAATACCGGGAAGCGGCAGCCTGTTCCTGCCCCGGCCAATCGGCCATGACATTCAGCCCGACAGCCTGGTCGTCAACAGGATTCCGGTCCAAGGGGCTAAGATGACTTCCGGAGGTGAAACAATCATCAATCTGTCATTCTCAGACGGGGAAATCCGCTATTTATGCTGCCCGACAACCGAGAGGGAAGACACATTGCCATCAAGTTCGGGACAATGGACCCGGCTCCCCGTACGGCTGAAGATCCCGGCCCGGCTCGAAAGGATTCTGGAATCCGCTGCTGAATTAAATCCCGGTCAGAAAATCCAATTAGCCATTAAACTCAGCATCGACAACCTGTCATACGACACCTCTCCGGAAACCGCCCGGGCTTATCAGCAAGCCGGGAATGGTTCCGACTGGGTTGAAAAGGTCCTGAACATCGGCAGGGGAGACTGTGATATCATCAATGGCCTCACCGTATTGTGGCTGAGGAAGATGGGTATCCCGGCCCGGCTGGTTATCGGGCTGGTCGGCGTTCAGGGCACCATCCAAACCAGCCTGCACGCCTGGACCGAATACAAACTTCAGGGCTGGCAAATCTTAGATACCTCCCGGCTGACTGCCAGGGCAACCCCGTTGGCAGCGAATCAGTTCCTCCAGGAACCTCCCGGGCCAAGCACACCGGAAAAATCCCGTTTATGGCTATATCTGCTGCTCTCCATCCTGATCTGCCTGATCCCGGTCTTGTTTTTTGTATTCAAAAAAAATCAAAAACCATCAATTCCTCAAGGCCAACAGATGGATGAAATAAAACAGAACCTGGCCAGGATGGCCATCGGCGCCCTGGTCCAGCCCCGGTTATGGGATGACCACGCCAGCTTCCGGGAATACCGGATCATTCCCACCGTAAACAATAAGGCCATTTCCCTGAAAAGGGCACTGACCCTGGCTGACCAGGGAAAACTGTTAGCCGGTGGACCGACCAACCCGCTTTCAACAGAATTCAGTCAACAGGGGCACCCGGTTCTGGACCTGGATGACCGGGCCTTTTCAGGACTGATTCGCTTAATCCCCGGCGTGGTTGATCTGAACCTGATCCGGGATTTGAAAGCCAGGGTATTGCCAATACCCGAAGATCCGTCCCTGTCCGGCTTCCTGGAACAGGTCAATCAAACCCTGAAAACCATAAAAAGCTCATTGCCGCCCTGCCTGCCCGGCCCCGGGTTGAACCACCAGGAAATGCTTCGGGTCAACTTTCCCGGGCCACCGGTATCAGCGGGCGGAATCCTGCGGTCATACTGGCCGGGAAACCGAAACCATGTGTCCGGGCTTCCCCGGCAATTCTTAGCCATCAATCCCCAAAGCCAACGGATCCGGGACCTGGTCTACCTGTATGCTAAAAACCCTTCCCTGGCCAGGTTCCGGATGATTAAAATGGTCATCAACCAGGCCGGATTGTTAGGGGAGCAAAAAAAGAAGTTGTTAAGAAAAACCTCGCGCATTCTGCTTCAAGAGGACCTGATCCCATGAATCCTGAGAATCTCTTTTCCATAGATGTGGATGCCCATTTGGAAAAATTGACCCGCCATACCTATCGCTCCCGCTCCCATTACCCGGTGGAATTGGTTCGTCTGGCCCTGATGAGGGGAGCCTCTCAGATCTCTGTCAACCTGAATGACAGCCAGGTAGAAATCCGGGACAATGGAACCGGCATCGAAGACACCCTTATCCATGAATTGAAATCCCTGATGCAAGCCTCTCATGCCGATGATATCAGGGAACAAGCCATGCTCGACCTGCAAAACTCCGAAGGCATCGGTTTATTGGCCATGTTTTCGCCCTCTCCCTTCCGGATTATCATAAAAAATTCAACTCCGAACCATGGGCATTACTTAGATTTTCAGGAAGGCAAGCTCCGAGAATTTTCCAGACACAACTCCGGAGCCGGCACCGAGCCTTTTGTTCCGGGTACCCGCATCCTTCTGTACCGAAAGGGCCAATCCAGGGAACTGGAAATCAAAATCCTGAAGGAATACTGCCGGGGAGTTGTACGGAGCATTCTGCTGAACGGACAACCCATCAGTCAACAGGCCATCATCCGCAACCAGCTGGCCTGGTTGAGATTCGATCACTATATCAATGAAGGAATGGGAGAAGTCGGAATCCCCAAACGGGGAGATGTCTGCAGAATCTGGATGTTAAGCCAGGGAATTCCCCTGACCAGAAAAATCATTGCCCCCTGGCGAGGATTCGTATTTGATGCGGCCATCGAGTACAGCGATGACCTGACCACAGAACTGCTGGACCGCCTATTAACCGAAGTCAGGAGCCTTTACCAACATTTAATAACCAAATACCCGAAACTCCCTGCACTGACCGGGCAACGGATTGAGGAATTGATATTCAAGCACCACCGGCTGAGCGGAGATTCAACCCTGGTGGAAAAATTAGCTGTGTTCCCGGCCTTGAATTCACCCTGCCTGTTGACCCTGCCCCAATTAAGAGAATTAGCCATTGATAGCAGATTATTGGCCATTCCGCCCGATGCCCCGGCATCCGAATATCAGGACATTGAAAAAACCATACTCCGACTGAGTCAGCAGCAAGCCGATTATCTGGTTAACCATGTCAGTATCCCCATTCGTTTTCTGCCAATGACCAGCCGGCATTCCCGGATGAGAAGCTGGATCTCAAGGATGATGGCCAAATGGAAATCAACATACAGGCGAATTACCCGGGGAAAAAATAAAATCCTCCCCCCGGATCAACTGTCAGACCGGGAGAAAAATTTCAGCATGGCCTTATCCCAATACCTGAACCGGAAGACCTCTGATTTTAACACACCGCTGATCCAAGAATCCGGTTTTATCAATGGATGGGGCCGGGTACCCGGGTGGCTGTTGATCGATGAGACCGGGTTGGAACCATCACGGCTGGTCATCCGGCGAAAACATGCATTAGTCAGAAAAGCAGTGGAGTCGGTTTTCCAAAACCCGAACAATATTGAATATATCGGCCCCTTATTCCAGTGAACGCACCGGCCGGATAAAATTTTCCAGATCAAACGGACAGCCTAACATATAGCCCTCATCAAACCGCACCACCCAGGCCCCGTTTATGCCGTATTGATTACTGGTCCAGATATTTTTCTGTGTTCTGGAAAATATATTATCAATATGAAGTGAATCCTCTCGATTGGCACTGGTGAGCAACGAGGCTGCCTCTTTGAGGGTGGGCAGGCGCCAGTCTCCAAAACCGGCAAATTTTTGCCGGTTAAACCATTCCACCCAGCCTTTGACCCGCTCATGTTTCATGGGCCGGATGGAACCGGAATAATACCACATTAATCCGGTGGTCGTATCCACAATAACCATTCGTTTTCCGATGATTTTTTTCTCGAACTGATTGTTGAAACGCCCGTATCTGTTCCAGATCCGGTCATAGAAATTATTCCTTTTGATCATGGATTTAACCGAATCCGAATCCAGTATCCGAGGATCAGAACCAACCCGTATATATTTAAGGGCAATTACCACGGCCAGGGCCAGCACCATGAAAAAAAATATGGTTTTTACCATCAATCTTATTTTCTGTCCCCTGGACTTTTTTTTATTCGATTTCAGACTGGAATCGACTTTCCTGGGAATGGATTTTGAAGACCGGGTTAACGTTGATGGGGTCAATGGGAGTGAAATCTCCTTGGTTTGATCGGAAATCTTAATTGCTTTCCGCATTTTGGATTTTCCGGGACGGGTTTCCGAAACCATCCGGGCATCCAGCAGTGGCTTCAACAATCCGTTCAGGGCTTCTTCGGTGCGAACCCGTTTGCGCCGGTCCTTTTCCATGAGCCGGTTGATCAGGGGCTGATACTTTTTTAAATTCGAGGGCAAGCGGGGAATGGGTTGTTCGATATGCTTGAGAATGACCCCCAGGGTATTTTCCGCATCATAGGGGACCTTTCCGGTCAGCAACTCATAAAGGACAACCCCCAGACTGTAAATATCGCTGCGGCCATCAACCCTTTCTCCTTTTGCCTGCTCGGGACTGATATAACTGGGGGTCCCGATGGACATGCCGGTTTTGGTCAATTTGGTCGAGGCATTGATGGGGCTGGCAATGCCAAAATCCAGAACCACCGGAGTGCCGTCTTTACGAAACATGATGTTATCCGGCTTTATATCCCGATGAATAAAACCCATGCGGTGGGCATAAAACAGGGACCCGGCAATTTGCTTGATGAGTAACAGCGATTCTTCGGGTTTGCCACGGCGATAAGCCTTTAACCGTTCCTTCAAACTCTCCTGAAGGTATTCCATGACAATGTAGTAACTATCCCCGGTTTTGCCCACATCATAGACCGTAATGATATTGGGATGCACCAGTTTGGAAAGGGTATGGGCCTCGCGTTTGAACCGCTTTAGAAAAAGTGAGTCCCGGAAAATCGAGGGGATCAGAATCTTGATGGCCACCATCCGGTTCAGATTTTTTTGAACCGCCAGGTACACATCGGCCATGCCTCCGCGCCCTAATAATTTCATAAATTTATATCCGGGAATTTCAGGAAATTTCGGCATTTTATTGCTCTTGAACAACGATTGTATAATCAATACTATATATTTTTCAAGAAAAAGTCAACCTGAAGGAAACGCTATAATCAATTATTAAAATGCCGGGAGATGTTATTCGTTCACCATTGCGGGTATGACCATCAACATATTCTTATTCTATAAATGCGTCGCAATGACGGCCGCCTCACCAGTAGTGCACGTCAACAGCTCCACATTTATTGACGCAGAAGAATATGCGATGGTGCCCATCCCCTCCATTTGCGTTCCTTCACAACATCTGCCGGCATTCTCAAATTTGAATAACAACCGTTCATGATCGAGCGAACCTCAGGGAGGTAATTGGGCACCGGCGAGAACGAGTCGAATGGTCCTCTCTTCAGTGGAAAAAATGTCTCTGTCTGAGGCCGAAGGCCGAGTTGGACATTTTTAATGAGACGAGTTCGTATTCCGGTCAATTATCGGACGGGTGAGCGAGACATGAACTGTTGTTACTATGGTACGTGTGGTGATCGAACCACACCACCTGGTATTAATGCATCACAAGAGTAGAAAAAATCACCTGTTTTATTGTATAATGAATTCTTTAAAAAACCGATGTCTATCCTGAGCTTCGAATTTATTTTTTTCTTTGCCCTTGTAATCATTAGCTATTATCTTGTTCCTATTCGTTGGAGATGGGTGCATCTCCTCTTATCCAGCATATTTTTTTATGGATTAATCAGCCTGCCTTACCTTTTTCTGGTTATCATTTTAACCGTCATTGATTTTTTCATAGCCAAAGGTTTTGTTCTGGAAAAATTCAAAAACAGAAAAAAAATACTTCTTATCTCCGGGCTTGGTGCCAACATACTGATTCTATTCTTTTTCAAGGCTCTGAACCCGATTTACACCGGGCTGGTCCGGCTTTTGCACAGTCCGGACCTGAAAACCGTCTCCCCTCTGTTCAACCTGATCTTGCCCCTGGGAATCTCCTACTATATTTTCAAGAAACTGAGCTATTTAATAGATACTTACCGGGGAAAACACTCCCCGGAAAGAAATTACGCCAAACTGCTGCTCTATGTGATCTTTTTTCCCGAAATCACAGCCGGGCCCATTGATCGGGCCGGCACCCTGATTCCCCAGTTCGGCAGTACCCGGGATTTTGATCGCCAGCAGATTCTCCGGGGCATTCAGCTCATCTTATGGGGGATGTTTAAAAAACTGATTATTGCCGACCGGCTGGCCGGCCTGGTCAACCCGATTTTCAACCAGCCGGATCATTTCGGCGCCGGATACCTGGCCCTGGCCACCCTGGGTTTTTCCATTCAGATTTACTGTGATTTTTCCGGATACACCGATATGGCCATCGGTATCGGCCATACCCTGGGCTACTCGCTCACGGATAATTTTGACCGCCCCTATTTCTCCCGATCCATAGTTGAATTCTGGAAACGCTGGCATATATCACTGTCCAAATGGCTGCAGGATTACCTTTTTTTACCACTAGCCTATTATGCCTCCCGGAAGTTAAAAAGTGAAACGGTTTTTAAAATCAAATCCGACCTGCTGGCCTATGGCTTCGGGGTGATAGTAACCATGTCTTTGTGCGGATTGTGGCACGGGTTTAGTTTTACTTTCTTATTCTGGGGTTTTCTTCACGGGTTTTTTCTGGCCCTGTCCTTCTTTACCCGAAAACCCAGAAGAAAAATCCGGAAATTTCTGAAATTAAAACAATTCCCCGTGCTGGACCGTTTCATTCAAACCTCACTGACCTTTTCCCTGGTCTCCTTTGCCTGGATTTTCTTCCGGGCCAATTCCCTGTCCGAGGGGTTTGAAATTGTGGGCCGTATTTTTCTGGGTAGCGGAGCCGGGAGAGACAGCAGCCGTCTTTTAACCCTTTCATCAACCGGATTCTCTCCCATAGATTTTTTGATCGCAACAGTAGCCATCCTGTTCTTGCTGCTGATCGAATGGTTTCTCCCTATAGTGAAATTCGGGAAACGGATCCGAACCGCTCCCATCTGGCAGCGCTGGCTCATCTATTATGCAGTCATATTCATTATCCTGTTTTTTGGGGTATTCGAATCTGATATTTTCATATACGAGGGTTTTTAAATGAAATACCGCCAGAAGGTCATGTCCCTTTTACTATTGGTATTATTCCTGATTCCCCTGTTAGGAATATCCCTGTACCTGACTCACCTGAACATCCGCATACAATATCCGGACAGGGCAACCATTCCCGAAGACACGGAAATACTGATCCTGGGCGATTCCCACACGGTCTTTGCCCTGGATCCAGTTCTTATCGGTAAAGTCTTCAACTTCGGCAGTTCCGGGGAAAGTTATATCCACAATTACTACAAACTGAAATTTGCCCTGAAGCGAAACCACTCACTGAAAGCGGTCATCCTGCCCCTGGATCTTCACTCTTTCAGTGATTTCAGAAAAGACCGCATCCATTTCAACTTGAATTGGCTCCGCACCCTCGATTACCCGGAATTGGGACGGATAAAAAAACAGACGCTGTCCTATCTGATCAAATATCTGAATTTGAGGTTTTTTAGCTTCAAGGGCCGCTACCGGCAATTCGGGGATGCGCTGCTAAATCGCGGCCTCACCCGGAAAATCAATCAGGAGGAACCGGGTTTTGTGGCCCGGGAGGGTTATTTCTTTCACAACCGGGAGGAAAAGGCTAAAAAAAGGGCCAGCCGGCAACTCAAGGGTTTTGATCCTTTCAGCCCGGAAATGGTCTTGTTTTTCAAACGTATCCTGAAGGAATGTCAGGATCGGCAACTCCGGGTGATCCTGCTCAAGTTACCCATCACCGAGGACTATTACAAACAGGCCGGGAAGCTGATCGATATTCCCCGGCTTGATACCCGGGTACAACAGCTGGTCCGGAATTTAATCCGCGTATGTATCTTTGATTTCCAAAAAATCTACTTTAAAAATGAAGCCGGTTTATTCTGGGATCCCCAGCACCTCAATAAAATCGGAGCCCGGGATATATCCGTTCGCATTCATAACCGCCTGATCAGACAGGGCATCATCGACTGAATTGCAAAAAATTCCGGTAAATATCCCAGTTTAGTCGATTTACAGTATTGACAAAACGGATTATTTTTCTTAGTATATAAAATAATGAGTATTGCTTTTTACTTCCGCCAAAAATAATCATCAAAGATAAGTGAGGTAAACCATATGATCAAATTTACAGAGAATCAGTTGAAGACACCGCAATTTATGAGACCGGTATATCTGGTTACTGCCGGTCAATCCAAATTCGACCGGGCCATTCCCGAAAAAAAGACCGAAGAGCTCTGTGTGGATGCCCTGACCATGGCGGCCGAGCTGGTCAACCTGACACCGGCCGAATTGAAGGGTTATATTCATTCCTGTTATTACGGGCATTTTGCCGATCATTTCGGAGATCAACTGCTCGGAGAAGCGGTCATACATGACCGTCTGGGCCTGGATCCCTTAGGCAATGTGGGGATCAAGACCGGCGGGGCCACCGGTGGTTCCACCCTGTGGGAAGCCGCCAAAACCGTGGCCTCCGGTTACTCGGATTGCGTACTGGCCATGGGCTGGGAACGCATGGATGAAGTTCCCACCGATGAAGGCAATTTTCTTATTTCCTGTGCTGCCGACAAAGACTGGGAATCCCCGTTGGGTTATATCTATACCGGATACTATGCTGTCATGGCCCAGCGCTACTGGCAGGTATTCGGCAAGGAAGAGGAATCCTTCCGCAAAACCCTAGCCGAAATTTCAGTGAAGCACCACGGCTATGCCCGCATGAACCCCTTTGCTCAATCCCCCATGAAAATCACAGTCGATGATGTTCTCAATTCACCGGTGGTGGCCGATCCCCTGCGGGCTCTGGACTGCTGCCTGATGAGTGTCGGGGCGGCCTGCGCGATTATTGCCGATGAAAAGACCGCCATGGAAATTGCCCGGAATTCCGATATCAAACCGCTGCGTATCTGGGTAACGGCCGGTTCCCATACCCTGCGACCGGCAGACCGGCGACCCATGGACATTCCCCTGCTTCCCAACGAAACCCCGGATTTATATGAAGATCTGGAAGATCGCTTCCCGGGCGCCGGACGTTATCCCGGATTCTCGGCTTTCCTGGGAGCCCGGATGTGCGCCTACTACGGCTATCGCATGGCCGGTGTGAAGGATCCCTGCGAAGACCTCGATGTGATCGAACTTCACGATGCTTTTACCATCAGTGATATTCAGACCTATGAAGATATCGGAATCCGGCCCTATGGTCAGGGCAGGACCTATGTGGAATCCGGTGATTGTTACCATACCAATCCCAAAACCGGCCAGCCGGGAAAACTTCCTTCCAATCTGTCCGGAGGCCTGATCGGCTGTATGCACGCTGTGGGTGCCACCGGAATCATGCAGACTTTCGAAATCGCCAACCACATCTGGGGAATCTGGGAGAAAATTCACGGTGATGAAAATCGCTGGAAAGCCTTCCGGCGGGAAAAACCCGCTGACTGGACCAACCTGCAGGTCAATGGAGCCAAACGGGGCCTGGCCATCAGCCATGCCGGGGTGGGATCCCATGTCACCTGCACCATCCTGATGGATCCCGATCACCTGTTGAAGCAGGATTAGTAATTTTAATAAGGAGATAACCATGAGTCTATATGGAAACGCCAAGGTAAAAAATTGGAGATACAAAATAAAAGGAAATTTTCATTTCAACCATAGCCCATCCCCCATTCGAAATGTCGATGATAACGACCACCTGCTGGGAATCACCAAACCCCGCCACATGATCTATTTGCACAGCTACGGCGGAGAAGCCCCGTTTTTCGAGGGGTTAAGCCAGGGCAAGCTCCTGGGAACCCGCTGCGACAATCCGGGCTGTGAATTCAAGGGCACCATATACCAGCCTTACCGCATACACTGTCCTGACTGTCTGGCACGCTGCACCGAGCTGGATATGACCGATACAGCCAAGAACGAGGGCTATATTCACACCTTCATGATCTGCGAACGGTCAGGCGCTTTCAATACCCTTGACAAGCCAATTAAATTCATCAATATCGAATTCAAAGGGGTGTCTACCATATTGATGAGCTACCTGTCGGTCGGCGAGCCCAAAATCGGAACCCGGGTCATCCCCATTTTCAAAAAGGTCGACCCCAGCTATACCATCATCGATCTCTCCTGGGTGGTAGAGGGCACCCAAGCGGATCAGCTGCCTGACGGCTTCAGCTTTTAATAGCCATCCAATCTTCTCGAAAGCAGCCGCACCAAATTCAGGCCAAATTTAACCGGGGGTAATTGTGGAAGATTTTGAACTAAGCGAAGAACAAAAAATGATACGTGCGTCAATTCGAGATTTTGCCGAGGGCGAGATCGCCCCGGTTGCCGAAGCGCTCGATGAACACGAGAAATTTTCGGTTGAATTGACCAAGAAAATGGGAGACATCGGTCTATTCGGAATCTTTGTGAACCCGGAATACGGAGGCTCGGGATTGGATTACCTCTCCTATATTATTGCCGTGGAAGAGGTAGCCAGAATCGATGGTTCCCAGGCTGCCACCGTGGCTGCCGGCAACTCGCTGGGCATTGGCCCCCTCTATTATTTCGGCAATCAGAAGCAGAAGGAAAAATGGCTTCCGGAACTCTGCCGGGGTGAAAAATTGGCCTCCTTCGGTCTGACCGAACCCGAGGCCGGATCCGATGCCAGCGCCACCAAGACCACGGCCAAACTGGAAAACCAGCAGTGGACCATCAATGGCAGCAAGATTTTTATTACCAATTCCAGTTCTCCGATTTCATCGGTTTGCATGGCGTTGGCCAAGACCGGTAAGCGGGCCGACGGCAAAGACGAGCTCTCCTCAATCCTGGTTCCCAACGGAACCCCGGGTTTTGAAACCCGGACAATGAAAAAGAAATTGATGTGGCGGAGTTCGGACACCGGGGAATTGTATTTTGATGACTGCCAGGTCCCGGAAGAAAACCTGCTGGGAAAACGCGGAGAGGGATTCCATCAGATGATGAAAACCCTGGACAATGGCCGCCTGGCCATTGCCGCCATGGGATTGGGAGGTGCCCAGGGCGCTTACGAGCTGGCCATGAAATATTCCAAGGAACGGCACCAGTTCGGGGTTCCGATCTCCACCTTCCAGGTCAATGCCTTCAAACTGGCCGATATGGCCACTGAAATCGAGACTGCCCGGGCTCTGCTCTACAAGGCCTGCCGGATGAAAAACGCAGGATTGCCCTTTTCAAAAATTGCCGCCATGTCCAAACTCTATTGCTCTGAAGTAATGGGCCGGGTGGTGGATCAGGCTGTCCAGTTGCACGGTGGCTACGGGCTCATGAAAGAATACCCGGTAGAACGGTTTTACCGTGACCAGAAATTGCTCACCATCGGTGAAGGAACTTCTGAAATCCAACGGCTGGTCATCTCACGCCTGATCGGGTGCCCTTCATAAATCCATTGAATTTAAAAATTCGATATAAGGAGTAAACAAATGGATAATACGGTCGTCATGATGGAAAACCATGAGGGGATCGGTATCATTACCATTAACCGTCCCGATAAATTGAATGCCCTGAACGGGGAAGTCATCGAACAGCTGGATGAAATCATCCAAACCCTGAAGACCGACCCGAAAGTCCAGGCGGTTATTTTCAGGGGAGCCGGAGAAAAATCTTTCGTGGCTGGGGCGGACATATCCCAGTTTCCCGAATACGGGCCTATGGAGGCCAAGCAAATGTCGCTCAAAGGCCAGGATATCATGAACCGAATCGAACACCTGCCCAAACCGGTAATTGCCGCCCTGAACGGGCTGGCCCTGGGGGGCGGGCTGGAACTGGCCATGGCCTGTCATATCCGGATTGCCGCCTCCAACGCACGGATGGGACAGCCGGAAGTCAAATTGGGTATCATTCCCGGATACGGCGGTACCCAGCGGTTGGCCCGGCTGGTGGGAAAAGGAAAGGCCATGGAACTCATCATGAGGGGAAACATGATCACCGCCCAGGAAGCACTGGAGATCGGGCTGGTTAACCAGGTGGTCCCGTTGGAACAGCTGATGGAGGTATCTATTCAGATGCAGAGAGAAATTTTGACCAATGGCCCGATTGCGGTAAAAACCGCCATCGAAGCGATTAATCACGGGCTCAACCTCGGATTTGAGGAAGGCTGCACCCTGGAGGCCAACTTGTTTGCCACCCTGTTTTCAACCGCTGATCAAAAAGAGGGGGCCCTGGCCTTTCTGGGAAAGAGATCTCCCGAATTCAAGAATTCCTGATCAAGTCCATACCGGTTCATATGACCAAAGACAAACCCTCCGATTCACCCCAATCCAGGTTGCTATGGAGCCCGGACCGAATCCGGATCGAGAATTCCAATATGTTCCGGTTCATGAAGGTTATCAACCAAAAATTCAACCGGAATTTTAACGACTATGCAGACCTCTATCAGTGGTCCATTGACCATATCCCCGATTTCTGGGCTTGTCTGTGGGATTTTCTGCAAATCAAGGCCAGCCAGCCCTATGACCGGGTGATCGACAGCCCGGATAAAATGCCCGGGGCCAAATGGTTCTCCAATGCCCGGTTGAATTTTGCCGAGAATCTCCTGCAGTTTCGGGACCAGCAGGTTGCCCTGATTTTCAAGGGTGAAAATCAGGATTGCCTGAAGATGACCTATGCCCAGCTGTACACTGAAGTGGCCGGAGTGGCCCGGTCCATGAAAGCAATGGGCATACAGCCCAATGACCGGGTGGTGGGATTCATGCCCAATATGCCCCAGACCATTGTGGCCATGCTGGCGGCGGTGAGCCTGGGGGCAACCTGGTCATCCTGCTCCCCGGATTTCGGGATCAAGGGAGTACTGGACCGGTTCGGTCAGATCCAGCCCAGCCTGCTGTTTACCGCTGACGGTTACTGGTTTAAAGGCCGGAAAATAGACAGCCTGGATCGGATATCCGAAATACTGAAATCACTGCCCAGCCTGAAAAAAGTAGTGGTGGTCCCCTATGTCGATGAAAATCCCGGTATCGATCACCTGCCCAATGCAGTCCATTACCGGGATTTCGTAGCGTCCCAACCCGATCCGACCATCGAGTTTGCCCAGCTTCCCTTTGACCATCCCCTGTACATCATGTATTCATCCGGCACCACCGGTCTGCCCAAATGTATGGTCCAGAGTGCCGGGGGAATCCTGATCCATCACCTGAAGGAACTGGTTCTTCACACCGACCTGAAGCGGGAAGACACAATATTCTATTTTACCACCTGCGGTTGGATGATGTGGAACTGGCTGGTCACTTCGCTGGCTACAGGGGCCACCCTGGTACTGTTTGATGGCAATCCCTTCCATCCCCATCCCGGCGCCCTCTGGGAATTAGCCGAACAGGAAAAGATTTCGGTTTTTGGGACCAGTGCCGGCTACCTTGCCGCCCTGCAGAATACAGGACTGAAACCCGGGCGGGAATATGACCTGGCTTCGCTCAAAACACTGCTCTCCACGGGTTCTCCCCTGTCCATCGAGGGTTTTGACTATGTCTACCGTGAAATCAAGGATGATCTTCAGCTGGCCTCCATTTGCGGTGGTACGGATATCAACGGCTGCTTTGCCCTGGGAAACCCCATGGGACCTGTTTATGCCGGGGAATTGCAGTGCAGGGGCCTGGCCATGAAGGTTTTTTCCTTTGATGAATCCGGACAACCGGTAACCAATCAGCAGGGAGAACTGGTATGCACCGCCCCTTTTCCTTCAATGCCCATTTATTTCTGGGATGATCCGGACAGCCAGAAGTATCTCCAGGCATATTTTAATGTCTACCCCGGTGTCTGGCGTCACGGCGATTTTATCGAAATCACCGACCATGGCGGGGTCATTATTTACGGCCGCAGCGACACCACCCTGAATCCCGGGGGAGTGCGGATCGGAACCGCCGAGATCTACCGCCTGGTTGAACTGATGGAGGAAATTGCCGATTGTGTAGTGGTCGGACAGGACTGGAAAAACGATGTCCGTGTCATACTCTTCGTGGTCATGACCGAAGGCGTGGCCCTGAGTCCGGAGTTAAAAGACCGCATCAAAAAAACCCTCCGGCTGAATGCCTCTCCCCGCCACGTTCCGGCCAAGATCATCGAGGTACCGGACATCCCCTATACCCTGAACATGAAAAAAGTGGAGCTGGCGGTTAAAAAAGTCATCGAAGGCAGGCCGGTCCTGAATAAAGATGCACTCCGAAATCCCCAATCCCTGGATTACTTTGCCAGCCTGAAAGAACTGAAGGAAGAGTAGATCCTTTCGATTAATCCGGGGTATCAATCAACTCCTGTGGATTGGACAACTTTCGCCTGTATAAAAAGTGTTCGGCAATCACATCAATGAGAATTTTCGGTTTTTCATGTTCTATCACTTTTACCCAGAATCGAAAATTCCAGTCTCTCAGAAATAAGATACGTGAAAAATGATTTGATAAAAATGGTCTCAATGCCATTCCACTGGAATCATGAAACATCACAGTCCCTGGAAAAGCCGGCAAGGGCCTCTCAATAATCATAGGTCTGAGAGTCCCGGACACTTCCAGTTCAGATGGAATGGGAACCTTTTCCCCGGCTCCGGAAATAACTGGTTTTAATTTTACCTTCCTCTCCCAGAACCGTTTGTCCTGAAATGCGAGCATCCTGGCTAAATTTCCATCCCTCATCATTGGTCTTTTTATTCTGAAATCGGAAATATCCAGAGGAGTGATATCCACATGCATGGGAAATGTTGAGGATAGACAGGTGATGATCCGGCAATAGGCCAGATAGGCCCCAAAATCATTCCAGTGAGAGTCGGTTTTATAATACAACACAGAATCCCGCTTACGGGACCGGAATAAATCTGTTAAGTTCAAAACATCTATATCAGAATATCGTTGTAAATGGGTTATCAGCTGTTCTAATCGTGAATGGGCATAAAATTGCTTTATGAAATCCGGAAGGAATTCCGGGTATATTACACTCTTATCAGGAACAGGAATAAAAAGATAGAAAATATTCCTCTTTTTAAGCCACTGGTATCTTTGCTCCAGGACGATTCGCCATTGCTCCAGTTCATTGAAGGTGAAGGGTTGAATGGAGGAAAAATAGCCGGGGTGTTCAGGTGGAAGGTTCTGTTTGGCCTGAAACAACCAGTTATCTTTTCCCAGTATCACCTTTGAGACGGGTGATTTATTGAAAATCTTAAACCTCATCCGGTTTTGAGTACGAATCAGGAATGATCTTAAAAAAAAGTGATTATTAAACCAGGTCTGGTAATTTTTTACAAAATCATGGGGAGAACGGATATCGAAATGAATCCTGGATTTTGACGATCTTTTCTCCAGAAAAATCTCTTCGGAAGAAAATCGAACAATCTGAAACAGAAAAACCCCAAACAGAATAACGATAAAGCCAACACAGAAAATAATGTTTCCGGTTCGACCTGGTTCATTCATAAAGAATCCAAAAGATATTTTAACGGATCAGCCCATATTATTCAACACCCGGAGTTGTATACAACATGATCAGGCCCTTTTTTCAGAGTTTTCTCTTGCGGGAGTAAACCAATACCCGTTCAATGAAATTTTTCCGAAGTCCGGCATTATTCAATCGGTCTTCATCCTCAACCGGTATCAGCGGGAATCGTTTCATGAAGGCCCTGGCAAAGAGTCCGGATCCCCTGCCACCGGGATGACCGGCCCGGGGATACACTTTTACCCCCCGCATTCCAGAACTGGGAGAGCGGGACTTGAAAACAAAGCCACAGAGTTCTTCCTTTTCCAGATCATCCAGACGTTTGCTGATCCATTTTTGCATCCGGTCGGTGTAATCCACCCCGGTTTTGTCGGTGACCAGCCTCGGTGATTCCGGATCTCCCACCAGGCACATGGCTTCCCGGGGCACAGGCAGCCCGCATTCCACCTCCGGACACACCGGAACCCATTCCACGAATGCCCCCAACGTATCCCTGAGGGTACGGTCCAGTTTATGTCCGCCGTCATAGCGAACCGGGTTCCCCAGCAAGCAGGAGCTGATACCCAGTTTGGTTTTTTCATCCATGCCAAAACCCGGAGTCAGGCTCTTTTCCAGCCGATGAAGGCGGTGATGGATTTCTGGGGAACCATGAGCAGGGATGCATTCAGCTCCAGACCTATTTCGTCCAGTTTTAATCTTTTAAAAAAATATTTCTGGACTTCCAGGCTTAAATCCCCATAGCCCGGTGAAAAGCGTTTTGTCGGAACCCGGCGGTGTTTTCGGATTTGATCTCCGATGAGGTTGGAAATATAGATGGCTGCCTCCTCAACACACTCCGAGCCCACCGCATCCAGAATCAATGGCTCCAGTATTTTGCTCTGCTTTTGATAGGATTCCATTTCCTCTTCAATATGGGGGCCAATGGTTACCCCGATTAAACTGACCCGCGAGCAATCCTGCAGATGGGTTCTCAACGACTCCGAAACCATTTCATAACCGTTGGAAAACAATATTTTTCCGGGTTTAAGGGAAATGGCCAGATCATCAAAACGGCAACGGGGTTCCACCAGGGTAAAAAACCTGTCAATCAAATGTTCATATTTGCTGAATTCAGCCGAGGCCGGAACTTTCAACCGCCGCTGTATTCGACTCAGGGGCAGGCCGATGGGAAAATGAGATATCTCTTTCATGGCCTTTTCGATCCCTGGCCCGTTTTTTTTCTCTTTTTCAACACCTTGATAATTATATAAAGGATACAGAGAAAGGAAGCAGACAGTATGAATTCAAGTTTATGGATAATGAAACGGTAAAAGGTAAATTCCCTGACAGCCAGAATCAGAATAAAAACCGTCATTAAATTAAATACCGAATCGTTCTCCTTGAAGAGAACCTTGCGGAAATCAAAACCGGTATCCGGTCTTTGAAAGGCCCTGAACCCGAAAAAAATTCGGGGTACCATCCGGCAATATCGTTGATAGGCCTCCCCGTGTCTTTCCGCTAAATATTTTTCTTCAGCCAGTATGATGAAATAATATTGAAGGATCAGGAAGCTGGCCCCAATCAGCAGGGCAAACCCATTGTTAAAAATTACCAGCAATCCAAAAAAAATAAAAAAATTTCCGATATACAGCGGATTCCTGGACAGGGAATAAATCCCGGTGGTATTGATGCTTTCCGCTTTCAGATAATTTTCGCGACCCGAGGTACCGGTAGCGGAAAAACCGACCGTCAGGACCCGGATCAGTTCACCGCCAAAAGCCAGCAAAAGCCCCCCCACGGCAATCCAAATGTTCAGGGTACCCATATCCCGGGGTTTTAACCCCAAGAAAATCAGGATCATCAGTGGCAGAGGGGTGAAACTACGGTACTGGAACAGAAAATTCCCGACAATCTGTTTCCAGTCCGGGGATTTCGATTTCATGTGGGACGGCTCTCCTTATTGTTCCGCCGAACCGGAGAATCTCCCGGCATCCGATTTGATCAGGGTCTTGAGGTAATAGAAATCATGGCTTTTGATCGGGGTCAGACACACCCGTTTCACCGGGGAAGGAATCAGATCCAGATAGGATTTCAATTCCACAATGGGTATCAAACCCGCCGTATCCCAGTCACGACACTGGAGTTTGACCACAAGTTTATCTTTGCAAATCTTCAGGGCATTTTTCACGATTTTTCTAAACAGTTCCCGGTTTTGGGGTTCGGATAATTTCATCTCTTTCTTCATCTGTCGGTGATAGGACATTAAATATATATAATCAATATCGGTCCCGGCCAGTCTGGCCAGATCATGAGAATACCAGGCCCTGGACCTTTGAACAAAATAAGGGGTTTCATAGTGAACATTCATGCCGATTTTAATATCCGGATTTATATGCTTACATGCCCTGATAATCATGTTCAGCACCTTGATGATTTGATCCACTTTCACCTGCTTCCAATAGCGGCCATATTGAGTTCCGGGATTCATCATCAGACTTTCATCGGCCGGATAGCCGGTGGACTGGGTAAAAACCGCCTTGCCCCAGTTGGAAAAGCCCTCATTATAGCGAAGAAAAAAATCATCCTGCAACAGAATCCCCTTGATCGGCTTGGTAGCCAACTCCCGGTAGACAGCGATTATTTTCTTAATGGCATCCGGATTGAAAATATCAAACTTTCGTACCCGGTACCGGGAACCGTTTTCAACCATATAATCAAAAAAAGAATCATTGCCAACCCAGTTGAAACGCCGGGTGATCATCCATGCATAGAGATCAACGGGCTGGGAAATGAATTCCGGAATCAACCGATCCAGAAACGGACTGATCACCCGAAAGATTGAATTCAGGAAATAGAGGCCTCCCGAATCAGCCTTATCCTGAAAAACCCGGACAATCACTTTGTCAATCCCCATTTCATGCAAATATCGGTGAGACAATTTGCCGCTGATATTGGCCGAATGGAATTGAACTTCAAACTTACGCAGCCGGTCAGGTTGTTCCCCGGTTTCCGGCCACAGCCTTGCGCCGGGCTGTATCAGGCACAGGGCACTAAATACAAAAATTCCAATCGCGTGAATGATACTTCTGGATAATATCTTCAAGTTCATTTTTATCTGCTTTGCCAAACTCATATGATTTGAAATCCACACCGATGAAATCCTGAAAACTCTTTACCAGAGGCTCAATCAGGGCATCTCCGGATTTATCTGACAACTCGGAAAGGGTAACCATGTTGGCTTCAATGAATGATCTCCGGGAATTTGACCCACCGGCATATAAATCATAGTCCATACTGATGGGAATGGAACCGTGTTGAAGCAGGGCATGTTTGTCCCTTTTCTGGGCGGACCCCACAATTTTTTTCCCTCTGATCTCAATCTCATTCGGAGTCGGAAATGAAAAACAGGGACGATTGGATTTGGCCAGACCCGTGGTTTTCCCTTTGGACAGACCGGCCTCCAGTCCGATCATTTTAAAAGCCCTGATAATGACATTTGAAATCAGCATATAGGATTTATACAGATCATTTTCCTCGAAAAAAATGGCTTCAGAAGAAACCACCGAATAGGTGATCTCCCGGTGATGCAACACGGTCTTTCCGCCGGTAATCCTTCTAACATAGGCACAGTCTCTTTTCCGGATAAAATCAATGTTGATGGCCCTGGATATTTTTTGAGAGACTCCAAAGGAAAATGTGGGTCTTTCCCAGGAATACAGGCGGAAAAAACCACATTTTTCTCGGTGACACATACGGAACAGGTATTCATCCCGGGCCATATTCTCAGCTGCGGAAAACGGCCGTTCTTCCTGCAGCAAATACCATTCCGGCATTATTTTTTTACATCATCACTTTTTTCTTTAACTACTTTGGCCGATAAAGATTCCGAAAGGCTTTTCTTTTCCTCTTTCATTGACATATCGATATTCCCCTTGAAAATCGCGCCTTCGGCCAGGACCACTCTCTGGGAATTGATGTTGCCATTTAATATGCCCTCGGGTAAAATTTCAACCTTGGAAGCGGCTTTCACATTGCCGTCAACCTTTCCCTTGATGATGATTTCATTGGCATCGATATCCGCTTTAATGACACCGCTCTTGCCGATAATCACACGGTGATTGGTATTGATGTGACCGTCAATTTTACCTTCAACCAGCATCTCCTCGGAACTCCGGATACGGCCCTTGATCACCAGGGTTTTGCCAATTACTGAATGTTCGGAATGGCTGGTTATTTCAGAACCTGTATAACTTTCCTGCTTTGATGTTTCAAAACGTTTGAAAACTGCCATATTGACCCCTTATAAAAATAAATATCGAATAAACCAGAAAGAGCGGGCAACGGGGATCGAACCCGCAACCCTAAGCTTGGGAAGCTTATACTCTACCATTGAGCTATGCCCGCCTACTTTTTCGACTTTTTCTTAGCTTTGGATTTTTTATCTTTCTTTTCAAATTTGAAATCTGTAAATTCAATAATGGCCATTTCCGCTCCATCACCCTTACGGAAATCACTCTTTAAAATTCGGGTATATCCACCCTGCCTGTCCATAAAACGGGGAGCTACCTCATCAAACAACACTTGAACAGCCTTTCTTTTGTATAAATATGCGATGGCTCGTCTTTTACTGGCCAGGGTCCCGGATTTACCCAAGGTAATCATCTTCTCCACAATGGGCTTGACAGCTTTGGCCTTGGCTATAGTGGTCTCAATTCTATTTTTTTCAATCAGACTGGTTGTTAAATTCCGCAGCAACGCTTTTCGACTTGCCGGATTCCTGCCAAGCTTAAAACCTCCCTTATTGTGTCTCATTTTCTACTCCTCTTGCTTCACCATATTGTCGGTATCTTCTTTTTTATATTTTTCATTCAGCTCATTTTTTATATGGTCCGGCACTTTTTGTCCCAGGGCCAAATCAAAATCACGCAGCTTCTGAATAATCTCTTCAAGTGATTTCTTACCGAAATTCTTGGAATTCAATAACTCATGCTCTGTTTTTTCAATGAGTTCATAGATATAATCCACGCTCAGCCGTTTTAAGCATTTCAGTGCCCGAACCGACAACCCCATTGACTCTACGTTTTTCTCCAAAAATTCTGACTTCTTTTCGATCCCGAATCCAGCTTCCTGCTCAACATCCGGCAACAGGCTCTCCTTATCTTGGTAATCCAGGAAAATAGCCAAGTGGTCCCTCAGAATTTTGCCGGCCATGGAGATGGTTTCTTGGGGAGAAATGCTCTTGTTGGTCCAAATTTCCATGGTCAGTTTTTCAAAATCTGTCGTTTTTCCAACCCGGGCCGGCTCAATGTTGTACTTTACTTTCTCGACCGGATTGAAATTGGCATCCAGGGGAATAAAATCAACCGATAGGTTTTCATCATAATTTTGTTCGGCCAATTTAAAGCCGACATTTTTTTTTATCCACAACTCCGCCTGAAATTTTCCCCCTTCCTCAAGATAGGCAATATGAATATTTTTATCCAATATTTCCACATCACTATCACTCACAATATCGCCGGATAAAATTTCTCCCGGTCCTTTTTTTTCAATGGTAACCATCCGGGGTTCATCCACATTCAATTTAAAGGGTATGCACTTTAAATTCAGAATGATATTCAGCACATCCTCATAGACGCCTGGAATAACCGAAAACTCATGCAACACACCATCTATTCTGACTGCGGTTATGGCTTCGCCTTCGATCATGGAAAGCAATACCCGCCGGATGGCAATTCCAATGGTACTGCCATAACCCCGTTCAAAAGGCTCGGCAACAAATTTTCCGTAGTTTGATGTTAATTCCTCAACCTTCAATCTCCGAGGTCTCTGAAAATTAAAATTCATCATTTCCTCCTTATTTGGAATACAATTCAACAATCAGGTGCTCCTCAACATCCAGTGACACATCTTCCCTTTTGGGAATACTGTTCACCTTACCGGTAAATTTATCACCATCCACCACCAGCCATTCAGGAACTTCTACCAGTCCCTTCAAATCTTCAAGTATGGTTTTAATACTTTCGTTCTTAGTTGATTTTTCTGAGAAACGGATCTCGTCATCCAAGCAAAGCTGATAGGACGGAATGGTTACTTTCTTTCCATTCACAGTGAGATGTCCGTGCCGGATGATCTGTCTGGCGTGAGCCCTGGAATAGGCAAAATTCATTCGATAGAGAATATTGTCGAATCTCAACTCCAGAGTTCTCAGAAGGGTCTCACCGGTAATACCTTTCTTTTGAGCTGCCTTTTGGAAAATATTCCGGAATGGTTTTTCTCCAATCCCGTAAAATCGTTTCACTTTTTGTTTTTCCCGGAGCTGAATCTTATAATTCGATTTCCGGTAAGAAACCCTGGATCCCCGGTGTCCGGGAGGATAACTTCTACGATCCAATCCGCATTTTTCAGTCAAACATCTCTTGCCTTTTAGAAAAAGTTTGGTGCCTTCAGCCCTGCATAACCTGCACAATGGCCCGTTGTATTTTCCCACTATATTTCCTCCTTAAACCCTTCTTTTCTTTCTCGGTCTGCAACCATTATGGGGTATCGGGGTGATATCCTTTATTGTTTTTACTTTAAAAGGAGTTCCCCCAACTGTTCGGATCGCACTTTCACGACCGGATCCGGGTCCCTTCACCCTGATATCCAGGGTTTTTATTCCGAAATTCTGCGCAGCATTCAATGCCTTCTCAGCTGCCAACTGGGCGGCAAACGGGGTGGATTTACGTGAACCCTTGAATCCCACCACACCCCCGGTTGACCAGGTCAGGACATTTCCATTCTGATCGGTGATGGTAATGATGGTATTGTTAAAAGTCGAATAAATATACATGATTCCATGAGACACGCTTTTCTTTTCTTTTTTGGATGTTTTCTTTCCCATTTTCTTTTTATCCATATTTTTCCTCCGTCGGCATAAATAAACTTACTGAGTCCAGGTCGCATATTGCCTTATTGATTGTATTCAGATTTTTCATACTCTTTTCTTTTTGATCATGGCCCCTCTGGGTCCTTTCCGGGTCCGTGCATTGGTTTTGGTTCGCTGACCGCGTACCGGTAGTCCCCGTTTATGTCGGCGGCCCCGATAACTGTTGATATCCATCAACCGTTTGATATCCTGATTGATCCGCTTTCTCAAATCTCCTTCAACCATTTCGGAAGATTCAATATGCTTTCTGATTCGGCCGAGTTCATCAGCGGATAAATCCTTGATCTTTTTGTTCAGATCGATTTTGGTTTCGTTTAAAATTTCTTTTGACTTGGGTCTGCCAATGCCAAAAACATAGGTCAATCCGATTTCAACTCTTTTATTATTGGAAATTTCAACTCCTGCAATTCGTGCCATAATAACCTCCTTACCCCTGTCTCTGCTTATGCTTGGGATCTCTACAAATAACGCGTACGACACCCTTTCTCTTGATAATTTTGCATTTATCGCATATTTTTTTAACCGATGCCCTTACTTTCATGTTTGCCTCCTACTTAAACCGGTAAATAATCCTTCCTCGGGTAATATCATAGGGTGATATCTCAATGAGTATTTTATCTCCCTGTAAAATTCTGATGTTGTTCCTTCTCATCTTTCCGGATGGATGGGCCAGAATCCGATGGTGATTGTTTTCCAGTTCCACCAGAAACATGGCATTGGGTAATGATTCAAGGATCATCCCCTTTACTTCAATTACTTCTTTATTCTTGGCTGCCATTATAACCTCGTCATTATTTCAGGACCATTTTCGGTAATGGCAACGGTATGTTCATAATGAGCGGATAAACTTCCGTCAACAGTAACCACTGTCCAGTTATCATTCAGCGTTTTCACCTCGTAAGAACCATTGGTAATCATGGGTTCGATCGACAAGGTCATGTTTGCTTTCAACTTGGGTCCCTTGATTCCGCAATTAAAATTCAAAATCTGGGGTTCCTCATGCAACGAACGTCCAATACCATGTCCGGTTAAATCACGAACGATTTCATAATCTTTTGAGCGGACACATTTATCTATGGCATTCGATATATCACTGACACGGTTTCCCTCTCTGGCCTGTTCAATCCCCTTATAGAGGGAATCCCTGCAGGTGCCCATTAAACCCGAAGCATTACTCGAAATATTTCCAACCGGATATGTCCAGGCCCCATCACCATAAAAATCCTTATAAATACAGCCCACATCGATTCCAATAATATCACCCTCCTGGAGTTTCCGGGTCTTTAAAGGAATTCCATGAACGACTTCATTGTTTATTGAGGTACACAGGGTAGCGGGAAATCCCCGGTATCCCTTAAATGCCGGTTTGGCTTTCATGTCCAGGATATGGATTTCAGCCCATTGATCAAGCTCATAAGTGGTGGTACCGGGTTTAATGATACTCTCGATATCATTCAGTATCACAGCGATAATCCGGTTGGCTTCTCTCATCAATTTCAGCTCGCTATCGGTTTTGAGTATGATCAATTCAATCCCCTCAATTTTCCTCTACCGTCTCCCCCGGATTCGCCCCTTTCTTGAAAAACTCTCATAATTCCGCATGGTCAGCTGAGCTTCAATCTGCTGCACGGTATCCATGGCCACTCCCACCACAATCAGGATCGAAGTGCCTCCAAAATAAAATTGTACCCCCATTCCCTCGTAGAATATTTTCGGTAAATTGGCTTCCAGAAAATCCCCGATAAACGGAATAGCACCCACCTTGAACCCGGTCATCAAAAATTCAGGGATCAATGCCACCAGGGCCAGATATATCGCCCCGATAAAAGTGAGTCTGGATAGTACACTGTCGATATATTCGGAGGTGTTTTTCCCGGCCCTGATTCCCGGTATAAACCCACCATATTTTTTCAAATTATCTGATACATCTTGGGGATTGAAAATAATGGATACGTAAAAATAGGTAAAGAAAACAATGGCAGTGATATAAATCAGGTTATACAGGGGCATACCCAAACCCAGCTGACTTTGGATACTTTGGGCAATTGGATGCTTGATAAACCCGGCAATGGTTGCCGGAAAAGTGGTTACCGAAGCGGCAAAGATAATGGGAATGACTCCGCCGGTATTCACCTTCAGCGGTAAAAAAGTACTTTGACCGCCCATCATTCTTCTGCCCTGTATCCTTTTGGCATATGAGATGGGAATTCGCCGCTGACCCATTTCAACAAAAACAATAAATCCGATAACACCCACCATCAAAGCAAGCAAAAACAGGATTTTCAGGGGATTCATGTCTCCGGTTTGGAGTCCCTCCAGGGTACCGACGGCACCGGGTACCATACCCACTACAATCCCGGCAAAAATAATCAGTGAAATACCGTTTCCGATTCCACGCTCGGATATTTGCTCACCCAGCCACATGATGAAAACCGTTCCGGTTGTCAGGGTGAGGATGGTGAGAAACCGGAACCCCCAGCCTGGATTCAATACGACCGGCAGGCCTCCGGTGGCACTTCCACCCATTTTCTCCAATCCATAGGCAATTCCGAATCCCTGGACCAAACAGATCAATACGGTACCATATCTGGTGTATTGGGTAATTTTTTTCCGGCCCAGATCGCCTTCCTTTGAAATCTTTTCCAGATAAGGCCATACCACCTGAAGTAGCTGAAGAATGATCGAGGCACTGATATAGGGCATAATCCCCAAGGCAAAGATGGTCATTCTTGACATGTTCCTTCCGGAAAACATATCCAAGAAACCCAGAATGGTTCCCTTGGCGTTTTCGAAAAACATCGCCAGAGCTTCCATGTTAATTCCGGGAATAATGATCTGGGAACCGATCCGGTAAACCGCCAGCATCAGAAAAGTAAAAATAACCCTTTTTCTCAATTCGGGAATAATGAAAATATTTCGAATGAATGTAATCACTGATCCTTTCCTCCAATAATTATGGCTTCACTTCCGCTCTTTTCAATTTTTTCCAAGGCAGTCTTTGAAAAACGGTGGGCATGAATCTTTACCTTCCTGGAAAAATCCCCATTACCAAGAACCTTGATTTTCAAACGTTTGTTTCGGGCCAATCGCCTTTCAAAAAAATCTTCTTCTTTGATTTCCTTCAAATCGATCTTTTCAATCGACTCCAAATTAACGATATTGTACTCGGTCCGGAATATATTGGTGAATCCTCGTTTCGGAATCCTTCTGACCAGGGGCATCTGTCCACCCTCAAATGCCCGCTTACGTGAATAACCGCTTCTGGATTTTTGTCCATTCATTCCCCGTCCAGCGGTTTTTCCAAATCCGGATCCGGGACCCCTTCCCACTCGCTTCCTATTTTTAACCGCACCCTTGGCCGGTTTCAGGTTTGCCAGTGTAATCATGACTTTACCTCCTTAACCTCAAGCATGAAATCAACTTTCTGGATCATTCCGAGAATTTCGGGCCTCTTTTCCCGGATCACTTTGGAATTGATCTTTCTCAACCCCAGTCCAGAAATCACTGCCCGCTGTTTTTTAGTTCGTCCGATCATGCTCTTGGTTAATGTAATTTCAATAAGAGGGAACTGCTTTTTCTTTACTGCCATAGTTCCTCCTCACTGAGATTTCTTTTCGCTTTTATGGATTCCGGATCGTTTAAAGATTGCAATCCGGAGATGGTGGCACGGGCCACAGTCAATATATTCTTGCTCCTCAAGCTCTTGGTCAGGATATTACGAATTCCGGCCAATTCCATCACCACCCTCACCGATCCGCCGGCAATCACCCCGGTACCCGGAGAGGCGGGCCTCAGAACGACTCGGGCACTTCCGAATTCTCCAATGGTATAGTACGGAATGGTATCCTTTACGATGGGTACTTCAACCAAATTCTTCTTGGCATCGCTTACCGCTTTCTTTATGGCGAGGGGAACCTCCCGGGCTTTACCGGTACCCAGGCCTACTTTGCCCTTCTTGTCTCCAACCACCACAGCGGCTGAAAACCTGAGATTTTTTCCACCTTTCACGACTTTGGTAACCCTTCTGATCGATATCACTTTTTCTTCTAATAAAACGTCGAGTTCATCTGCATTAAACACTGTTGACTCCTTAAAATTTTATTCCGTTCTTTCGGACACTATCCGCAAAATGTTTGACCCGACCTTTGAAATCGTACACGTTCCGGTCAAAAACAACAGATTTGATCTTTTTCTTTTTCATTCGTTCAGCCATCACTTTCCCCATTATCTCGGCGGCTTCCTGGTCTTTCCGGCTTTTCAGTTTTGAACTCACTTCCTTTTCCAGAGTGGAAACGTGAGTCAGAATCTTGCTGTTGGAATCATCATAAACCTGGGCATACAAATACTTATTACTTCTGAAAATTACCAGCCTCGGTCTCTCTGAAGTACCAGATATTTTTTTCCGGATGGATTTTCTGATTCTCTGCTTTCTCTTGTTTTTCAAAACATGTTTGGGTGTTATCATCTAATTATACTCCTACTGTCTTTCTCATTTTCTTTCTTAAATACTGGCCCTCAAGCCTGATTCCCTTTAGTTTATAGGGCTCCACCGGCCTGATTTTCTGAATATTGGCGCAGACCTGGCCCAGAAGCTGCTTATCATGGGAATGAAGGGTAAAACCACCAGGGTTTTCCTGTGAGGCGGTCACACCTTCGGGCAACTTGAAGTCAACCGGGTGGGACAGACCAACCTGTAAATTAATAATATCTCCTTTGACTGTCGAACGCCAGCCCTTTCCCACAATTTCCAGTTTTTTAGAATAACCACGGGTAACCCCGATGACCGCATTATTGATCAGACTCCAGGTCAAACCATGAAATGCTTTATCGGAATCCAGTTTACGGTTCACAAAGATTTTATTGTCCTCAACCTTGACTTCAATTTCCTCTCTGATACTCACCATGAGCTCACCCTTGGGACCCTTTACCTTCAACTTGCCTTTATCCAATTCGGTTGATACCGAACTTTCAAATTCAATTGGTTTTGCTGCCAGTCTGGACATGGTTCCTCCTACCATATGTATATTAAAACTTCTCCACCGATTCTATTTTTTTTACACTCTTTTCCGGTCATTAACCCCTTTGGAGTGGATAAAATCGCCAGGCCCAATCCACCCAGGACCTCGGGAATATGGTCAACATCCGCATGTACCCGAAGACCGGGTTTTGAAATCTTCTTTAAACCTTCAATAACATTCTTGTTTTTGCTTTCATATTTCAGATCAATAAAAATATTTCCCGGGAATTCCTTTTCGACTTTGAAATCGGAAATGTACCCCTCTCGCTTGAAGATTTTCGAAATCTCTAACTTGATTTTTGACAACGGAATGGTAACATCTTTCTTTTCGACCATTATGGCATTTCTTATTCTTGTTAACATATCAGCAATCGGATCAGTATGGCTCATCTCAACTCCTTACCAAGATGCTTTGGTGACACCTGGGACTTCTCCTTTTAACGACAATTCTCTGAAACACAGCCGGCACAATTCGAATTTCTTATAAACGGCCCTTGGTCTTCCACAGATACGACACCGGGTCTTATGTCTGACCTTGAACTTTTTTGGTTTATTGGCTTTTGCAATAGTTGATTTCTTTGCCACCTTGTCCTCCTTTTATCCGAAAGGCATGCCCAGATGCTTTAATAGTATCATGCCCTGATCGTTTGATTTTGCCGAAGTTACAAACGTAATAGACATTCCCTGGGTCCTTTCAACCTTACTGTAATTGATCTCAGGAAAAACCAGCTGATCCTTCATGGCCAGTGTATAATTCCCACTCCCGTCAAAAGACCGGCTTGCCAAACCCCGAAAGTCCTTGATGCGGGGGATGACGATATCCACCATTCTTTCAAAGAATTCATACATCCGCTTGCCTCTCAGGGTTACGGAAGCAGCAATCGGCATCCCTTCCCTGACCCTGAACTGGGCAATGGATTTTTTGGCCCTCCTGATTACCGGCTTTTGACCGGTTATGATTGCCAGTTCTTCCATGACTTTGTCCAGCACCTTGATATTCTGGGTTGCTTCCCCAACCCCCGAATTCACCACAATCTTTTCCAGACGGGGAACCATCATTATATTTTTCAGTTTTAGCTTTTTTTTCAGTTCTGGGCGTATCTCTTTGTTGAACTTTTCTTTTAAATCGATCATCTTCGTCATCTTTTCTCCTAATCAATCACAGTCTCACATTTTTTGCATATTCGCTGTTTTTTATCTCCGATATTTTTATAACCGATTCGAATCCCCTGCTCACATTCCTTGCAGTAATACATCACGCTGGCCATGGGAATTGATCCCTCTTTTTCCACGATACCACCCTTGATATTTTTTTGGGGATTGGGCCGTACATATTCTTTTACCATATGAATTTTTTCTACCACCAGCCGGTTCTTCTCAGTCAAAATTTTCAGAATTTTCCCGGTTTTTCCCCTTTCCTGCTTTTTGCCCCGCACCACTACCACCAGATCATTTTTCTTCAATTTCAATTTCTTCATCTAAATCACCTCGGGGGCCAAAGATATGATTTTCATGAAATGCTTCTCCCGCAACTCCCTGGCAACCGGTCCAAACACCCGAGTACCAATGGGCTCACCCTGTCGGTCAATGACCACCATGGCATTGTCGGAAAATCTGATATAGGAGCCGTCCCGCCGCCTCACTTCCTTACAGGTCCGGACCACCACACCCCGAATCACCTCGCCTTTTCTTATTTTTGAATTGGGTTCGGCAACCTTGACCGTTCCGACGAATATATCGCCCACTCTGGCAATCTTACCGACACCTCCGCCCAAAGCCCTGATAAACATGACTTCCTTGGCGCCGGAATTATCAGCCACCTTCAATCGGGTTTGCATCTGTATCATTTTATTACCTCATCTTCCAAAATCAATTCCTCTTCTCCCTGAACCGTTCTTAAAATATCCAGTACCATCCATCTTTTCCGTTTACTGATCGGTCGAACCAGTTGAATACGAACCACATCTCCAGGCTTGCACTTGTTTTTTTCATCGTGGGCAAGGTATTTTTTCTTTTTTCTAACGATTTTCTTATAGACGGGATGACTAAATATTCTCTGCACATCAACCGAAACGGTTTTGTCCGCATCGGCAGATACGACAATACCGGTCATGGTTGTTTTGACCTGTTTGGTTTCTTCAGGATTGTTTTTCATTGTTGGACCCCTTTTCAGAAAGAATGGTTAATAATTGGGCGATATTACGCCTGGTATTTCCCAGTTTATGGGGGTTATCGGACTGGCCCAATGATTTCTGAATCTTCTGTTTGAACAGCTTGTCACGTAACTCCACTAATTTGTTATTGATTTCATCACGAGTCATTGACCGTATATCCTTTATTTTCATATTCAATGCTCCTTATTTATTCCGTTGGATAACCCGGGTCTTGACCGCTAGTTTGGCCTGAGCCAATCTCATGGCTTCCTTGGCAATGTCTTCCGAAACACCTTCCAACTCATATATAATTTTTCCCCGCTTGACCACATCTACCCAAAACTCCGGATCTCCCTTTCCTTTTCCCATTCTGACCTCAATGGGTTTTGAGGTAACCGGTTTGTAGGGAAACAGGCGGATCCATAATTTTCCACTTCTTTTAATATATCGGTTAATGGCAACTCGTCCGGCTTCAATCTGTCTGGCCGTAATCCAGCAGTTCTCAAGTACCTGGAGACCGTATTCACCAAAAACCAGGTAATTTCCTTTGGTTGCCTTACCTTTGCGCTTTCCTCTGAATACCTTCCGGTGTTTGACTTTTGCTGGCATTAACATTTTTATTCTCCCTTTTCTTCTATCTGAATGGACTGCTTTTTAAATCTTTCCTTGTCTTTATCGGCTGAATACACCCATACTTTAATTCCAATCTGTCCGTAATCGGTAAAGGCCTCGGTAAAACCATAATCAATATCAGCTCTCAGGGTTTGAAGGGGCAGCTTCCCCACCAGATACCATTCGGAGCGGGCGATTTCAGCACCACCCAATCGGCCGGAAACCTTGATCTTGATTCCGGTGGCCCCTGCTCTCAATGAAGAATCGACAGCTTTTCTCATTGCCCTCCGGAAATGGATTCTCCTTTCAATCTGATAGGCAACTCCCTCGGCCACCAATTGGGCAACCAGTTCGGGGTATTTCACTTCGATTACATCAACTAAAATCTTGTCCACTGTCATTCCGGTCAGTTCTTTAATGGTCTTCTTGATTTCCTGAATTCCGGCCCCTCCTTTACCGATAACAATTCCCGGTCGGGCCGTATTGATTTGAACCCTGAGGGTATCAGAGATTCGCTTCAATTCGATGGATGCAATTCCAGCATGCTTGTATTTTTTCTTGACCAATTTTCTGATATTAATATCGGTATGAAACAGTTCGATATAGTTTTTACCTTTACTATACCAGAGAGACAGCCAGCCTTTATTAAAACCCAATCTGAATCCGTATGGATGTGTTTTTTGCCCCATTATTTCTCCTTCATTTCATTTCATCAAGATATATGGTTACATGTGAATATTTTTTCAGTATTCTAACTCCTCTTCCCCGGGGAGCAGCCCTGAATCTTTTCAAAAAGGGTGCTTGACCGATAAAAATTTCTGAAATAAACAACTTATCCACATCAATATTTGGAAATTTAACCTGAGCATTGGCAATCGCTGAATTCAACACCTTGTTAATCGCATCTGCATCCTTTTTCTTTTTGGAAAACTTCAATATGGTCAGCGCTTCACCGGCATCTTTCCCTCTGATCAAATCCACCACCAATTTGCCCTTCCGGGGAGATATCTTCAGATATTTCCCTTTGGCAACCGCAACATAACCCATGGCATCCTCCTATTTTTTCCCTCTGCTGTCTTTGGAAGTATGTCCCTTGTAATTTCTGGTTTCAGCAAATTCACCCAGTTTGTGTCCAACCATGTTCTCGTTGATAAAAACCGGAATGAATTTCTTTCCGTTATGAACAGCCAGCGTCAGTCCAACCATTTCAGGGATAACAGTTGATCGCCGTGACCAGGTTTTGATCACTTCCCTTTTTTCCGCCTTTCTGATTGTCATCACCTTTGTTAATAATTTCTTATCAACATAAACACCTTTTTTTATTGAGCGTGGCATCTATCTACTTTCTCCTTTTTACAATAAACTTTTGGGTTCGTTTATTTCTTCTGGTTTTATAACCTTTGGTCGGCTTACCCCAAGGAGTCACCGGGATTCGACCTCCCTTGGTTTTTCCTTCGCCCCCGCCATGCGGATGATCAATGGGATTCATGCACGTGCCCCTGACATGGGGACGTTTACCTACCCACCGGTTTCTTCCGGCCTTACCGATTTTGATATTGCCGTGTTCAACATTACCCAGTTGTCCGATGGTGGCGCGGCAGCCCAGTCTAATATTCCGCAATTCTCCGGAGGGCATCTTGATGAGGGCATAACTCCCTTCCTTGGCCATGAGTAAGGCCTGGGATCCGGCGGTTCGGGCAATCTGCCCCCCTCGGCCTTCGTACATTTCGATATTATGAATATTGGTGCCCACTGGAATTTTCTTTAAAATTAAAGAATTACCCGGCAGGATTTCAGCTTCATTGGAGGCCGAGATCACACTGTCTCCCACTTTCATCCCCACCGGGGCCAGGATATACCGTCTCTCGCCATCCGCATATTTCACCAGGGCGATCCGGGTGGTCCTGTTGGGATCATATTCAATAGATTCGATAACTCCGGGAATATCAAATTTATTCCGCTTGAAATCAATCAGTCTGTATTGTCTTTTATGGCCACCACCCCTGAACCTGATGGTAATTCTGCCCAGATTGTTCCGCCCCCCTGACTTTTTCAGGGCTACCAGCAATTTTTTATAGGGTTTGGCTTTGGTTATCTCATCAAAAGTATAACCAGTTTTACCCCTTTGACCCGGGGTAATCGGTTTGAATGTTTTTATGCCCATTTTACACAACCTCAAAGTATTCAATCATTTTTTCATCTTTTTTCAGTTTAATATAGGCCTTTTTCCAGGAAGGTCTTTTCCCCGAATAGCGACCAAAACGTTTCTCCTTGCCGTTAAAATTCATTACTCTGACCCATTCAACCTTTGTCTTGAACAGATCTTCGACTGCGTTTTTGATCATGATCTTATTGGCATCCCGATGGACTTTAAAACAAAGGCATTGTTCCCTGTCCTTCAGATCTGTTGATTTTTCAGTGATAAACGGCGCAATGATGATATCGGTGTTATCCAGTTTCATTTGAGAACCTCCATCAGATACTTCACGGCATCTACCGAAAACATGATGTAATTGTATTTCAAAGAATCATAGACATTTATTTCCTTGCAATCCACTGCTTTGATATTGGGGATGTTTCGGGAAGAAAGCATTAATTCCGAATTTTCTTTTTTATCAACAATCAACATCTTGTCAAAATCGAATTTTTTGAGCAGGGTCATCGTATCTTTGGTTCTGTTAGACTCCAATTTGATCTGGTCAACCACATAGATTTTCTCATTTCTTAATTTGTCAGATAATATGGATTTTAAAGCATTGCGTCTGGCTTTCTTCGGTGTCTGATAGGAGTAGTCCCGGGGATGAGGGCCGAATGTGACGCCACCGGATCTCCATATAGGACTTCTGATCGAACCGATCCGGGCCCTTCCGGTGCCTTTTTGCTTCCAGAGTTTACGTCCGCTTCCGGCAACTTTCCCTCTGGTCTTGGTGGCAGCAGTACCCCTTCTTTGATTGGCCTGGAAATTTTTCACCACCTCATAAATGAGATGTTCTTTCAGGGGGTAATCAAAGATTTCCTTAGGAAATTCAATTTCACTAACCGCTGTGTTCTGTATATTCCGCACCTTGACTTTTGGCATCTCTATCTCCTTTTAACGGAATCCTTTAAAATGGAAACATAATTCCCATTAAATCCGGGAATCGCTCCTCTGACCAGTATCAGGTTGTTTTCCGGGTCCACTTTGACTACCCGAAGCCCTTTGATGGTTTTGTTCTTTCCTCCCATCCGGCCCGGCATTTTTTTTCCCTTGATAATTTTTCCGGGATAAGCGCACATGCCCACAGAGCCGGCTCTTCGATGATGCATGGATCCATGAGTTGATTTGCCTCCGGAAAAATTCCATCTTTTCACGACTCCCTGAAATCCTTTACCCTTTGTAATCCCCACTATATTCACTCTGTCTTTTTCTTCAAAAATATCCACTTTTACCGTATCGCCAACATTAACATTATCCGCTTCCAGAATGAATTCTCTCAGGATTCTGGTTGGGGGGACCTTGGCTTTTTCAAAATGACCGGACATGGGCTTATTGATGTTCTTCATTTTCTTTTCCTCAACCAGCCCCAGCTGTACTCTCACCACTTCCTTTTCTTTTTCTTTCCCGGTCTTTTTCTGAACCACCAGACAGGGTCCGGCTTTGATAATAGTTACCGGAATGACCTGTCCGTCATCGGTAAATATCTGAGTCATTCCAATTTTTTTTCCAATCATTCCCTTTATCATAGTAATCACCTTCTAATTGGATTTCACTTCGACTTCCACTCCAGCAGGTAAATCCATCTTTTTTAATTCGGCTATGGTATCATCATTGTGTTCTAAAATTTCGATTAACCGGCAATGGGTCCTTCGTTCAAAATGCTCCCTGGATTTTTTATCGGTATGAGGTGAGCGTAAAACGCAAAATCTTTCGATTCGGTTCGGTATCGGAATGGGACCAGCTACTTTGGCTCCGGTTCGCTTGGCTTTGGTCACGATCTCAGTGGATGATTTATCCAGAATTCGACTGTCAAAAGATTTTAACTTGATTCTTATTTTGGTATTCATGCTAATCCTCTATTTAATGATCTCGGTTACGGAACCGGCACCGATGGTGCGTCCGCCTTCCCGGATGGCAAACTTGAAGCCCTTCTCAATGGCAATGGTGGTGATCAATTCAATATCCAAATTCGCACTGTCTCCGGGCATGACCATTTCC